>NZ_JBPEHG010000002.1:0-689060 GCF_054177585.1 Haladaptatus rarus
GTTCTCCCAACATTCAAGATTCGCCGTCTCTAACGTTTCACTGAGCAGTTCTTGGTTGAGCATGAACACCAAAACCACGGAACTGCTCGCTTCTTAAACTGGCCTAACTAGACAGTGCCCGAGAACCATAAATGAAAGAATTGTGATGGTTGAGCTATGATCCGATAGAAATGTATGATAACGAATTTCAATTACGGTTGTAAAAAGAAAACTATTTGAGGGTTCGAATGTGTTTTTCATACAAGCTAATGAGGAATATTGGTACAATCTACTCAATCTACAGCTCTTGCAATCCGTAGGATCTAGATTTATCCAACCCCCGAATTCTTAGCAAAGTTTTAGAAACCTGGCTACGGTTGGTTAGATATGGCAAGCGTCAATCTTGACGAAAAAGACTTCAAGATCCTTCGATGGCTCGACCGAGAAGGCGACATCGACGTAGATGAGGTAAGCGACGAGCTCGGTATCAGTACCTCGACGGTGTACTACCGCCTCGACAAGTATCGCAAGCAGGGGATTCTCTCCGGAACCATCTCCAAGCTCGACGCGCGCGAACTCGGTCTCGAACTCACGGCGATCACCGAGATTCGGAGTGATTACGGGCCAGATTACGAAGATGTCGGTGACGCGCTCTGTGACATCTCAGGTGTTCAGACCGTCTACTTCATGCTCGGCGACAAGTCGTTCACCATCATCGCTCACCTGCGCGACCACGACCACCTGCAAGAGTACATCGACAGCATCATCCACACCGAGGGTGTCGAACATTCCTCGACGCAGGTCGTACTGCGAACGTTCAAAGACGAATCCCGCCTCCTCGTCAACTACGACGAGGACGACCTCGAAGCGCTTATCGAGAACGACTGACGAATCAGCTTTTCCGACGAACGTCGACCCAGCTCCGAAGATGAGTGGCAATCGGAACACTGCTGGGGACTTCTTTTGACATCATCTGCTTCTATACGACTTTCTCCCACGATCATACACTATATAAGGTGATGATATTGACAATAGCATTCACTTAGTCCTTCAGGAGTACGCTCTTATATCGGTTCCCCATGCAGTCAGACAATGACTCACGGACTCGCCGACCCGACTGACCAGCGGTCGAACTGTGGCGTCGGTATCGTCATGGATCTCGACGCCGACGCAAGCCACGATATCGTCTCGGAGGGACTCTCCCTTCTCGCCAACCTCGAACACCGCGGAACCACGGGCGCGGAAACGAACACCGGAGACGGTGCCGGAATCCTCGTCCAGCGCCCGGATTCGTTCTTCGCGGCGGAGCTAAACCGAGACCTCCCCGAGACGTACGCCGTCGGGCAACTGTTCCTCCCACGCGACGACCGCGCGCGACGACGCCTGCAGCGAACCGTCGAAGCGGTCTTCGAACGAGAGGGGTTGACCGTCTTCCACTGGCGGGCAGTTCCGACCGAGAACGCCGACCTCGGCGAGACGGCGCTCGACTCCGAACCCGAAGTCGCTCAGTGTTTCGTCCGACCGTCGTCCGACCAGTCGATCGACGAGTTCGACCGAACGCTGTACGTCGCCCGGCGCGCACTCGAAAAAGAGGTCGAGACGCGAGACGACGAGACGAGCGACGGCACACTCTACGTCTGCTCGCTCGACCGAAAGACGCTGGTCTACAAGGGACTGTTGACGGGCGAGCAACTGCCGCAGTACTATCCCGACCTCACCGACGAGCGATTCGAGTCAACGCTCGCCATGGTTCACGCCCGATTCTCGACCAACACGCTCGGTGCGTGGCATCTCGCCCACCCCTACCGGCGCGTCATCCACAACGGCGAGATCAACACCATCCGGGGGAACGTCAACTGGATGGCCGCGCGCGAGACAGACCTCGAAAGCGACCGCCTCGGCGAGGCAGTCGACCGCATCACGCCGATCACGCACGCCGACCAGAGTGACACCGCCAGCCTCGACAACGTCCTCGAACTCCTCTTACAGGATGGTCGTGACCTGCCACACGCCCTCCGGATGCTCGTGCCGGAAGCGTGGCGCGAGCGCACCGACGGCGACCGACACGCGTGGTACGATTTCCACGCCTCGCTGGTCGAGCCGTGGGACGGCCCCGCGCTCGTCGCCGCGACGGACGGGGAGCGCGTCGGCGCAGTGCTCGACCGCAACGGACTGCGGCCCTGTCGATACGACGTTACGGCGGACGACCGACTCGTCATGGCGAGTGAGGCCGGTGCGCTCGACATCCCCGACGACCGGATCGTCGAACGAGGACGGCTCCAACCGGGTCAACTCTTCCTGGCCGACCCGGACGCCGGTGGTGTCGTCTCCGATGACGCGGTCTTCGACGACCTGACCGACGAGAAGTACGCCGAGTGGGTGGAACAGGAACAGGTACGATTACCCGACCTCACCGACCCGACGCCCGGTGATTCTGTCGAGACACTCCGCGCACAGCAAGCAGTCTGGGGATACACTCACGACGAACTGAACCAACTCCTCGAACCGATGGCGAACCAGGGGAAAGACCCGGTCGGTTCGATGGGTGACGACACGCCACTCTCCGTGCTCTCGGAGTTCGACCGCCCCCTGTTTTCCTACTTCAAACAGCTGTTCGCGCAGGTGACGAACCCGCCGCTCGACTACATCCGGGAGGAGCTGGTGACGAGCCTCGAAACCCGCCTCGGTCGCCAGCGCAACCTCCTCTCCGAGTCGCCCGCGCACGCCAGACAACTCGTCCTCGACTCGCCTGTCGTGACCGATGCGACGATGGCGGCGGTGAAAGACCGGGCCGACCTCCCGACCGAGGTCGTGGACATCACCTTCGACCCCGACACCGATCTCCGGGATGCCGTCGAACGGGTTCGGGACGAAGTTCGCACTGCAGTCGAGGATGGTACCGAGATAATCGTCCTCTCCGATCGAAAGACCACCGACGACCGCGTTCCGATCCCGTCACTGTTGGCGACGGGGGCGGTTCATCACCATCTCGTCCGCGAAGGACTTCGCACTCGAACCGGCCTCGTGGTCGAATCCGGCGACCCTCGAACCGTCCACCATCTCGCCACGCTCGTCGGCTACGGTGCGGGTGCGGTCAACCCCTACCTCGCCTACCAGACCATCGCCGACCTCGTCGCGGGGCCGGATGGCGCAGCGGAATCAGAGGCCACCGAGGCGTACATCTCTGCGCTGGAGACGGGCCTGCTGAAGACGATGGCGAAGATGGGCATCTCGACGGTCGAGAGCTATCGCGGCGCACAGATCTTCGAGGCGGTCGGGCTGGACAGCGAGTTCGTCGCGGAGTACTTCGACGGCACCGAGAACCGCACCGAGGGAATCGGTATCGAAGAGATCGAAGAGGACGTGCTCGCGCGCCACGAAGCCGCGTTCGAAGCGGAATCGAAACTCGACCGACAGGGAGAGTTCGAACATCGCTCGAACGGCATCCATCACCAGTGGAATCCGAAGACCGTTGGGGCGCTCCAGCGCGCGGTCAGGCAGGGAAGCGACGATGAGTACCGAGAGTTCGCCAGCGCGATAAACGACCAGCAAGAACAGCTCCAGACCCTTCGCGGCCTCCTGGATTTCGACACCGATGGACGCGAGTCGATTCCCATCGACGAGGTCGAACCGGTCGAGGAGATCGTGAAACGCTTCTCGACGGCAGCGATGAGTCTCGGCTCGCTGTCGCCCGAAGCCCACGAGAACAACGCCATCGCCATGAACCGGATCGGCGGGAAGGCGAACACGGGTGAAGGTGGGTCGCCCCCCGAGCGATTCGACACCGAGCGCGAGTGCTCGGTCAAGCAGGTCGCCAGTGGCCGATTCGGCGTCACGAGCCGCTACCTTCAGGCGGCCGACGAACTCCAGATAAAGATGGCTCAGGGGTCGAAACCCGGTGAAGGCGGTCACCTGCCGGGGTCGAAGGTGAACGAGACGATCGCTCACGTTCGCCACGCGACGCCCGGCGTCGGTCTCATCTCGCCGCCGCCACAGCACGACATCTACAGCATCGAGGATCTGAAACAGCTCGTCTACGACCTCAAGGCGGCCAGCGACGGGGCCGACATCAACGTGAAACTCGTCTCGGAGGCGGGCATCGGTACCATCGCTGCGGGTGTCGCCAAGGCCAACGCAGACGTCGTCCACATCTCGGGCCACTCGGGTGGAACCGGCGCGAGTCCACGAACGTCTATCAAGAACGCTGGCCTGCCGTGGGAACTCGGCCTCGCCGAGGCGAACCAGATGCTCCGCCAGACCGGACTTCGCTCGCGCATCCGGGTCAGCGTCGATGGCGGCTTGAAGACCGGTCGGGACGTGGCAGTCGCCGCCCTGCTCGGGGCCGAGGAGTACATCTTCGGGACGGCGAGCCTCGTCACCAGCGGTTGTGTGATGGCCCGCCAGTGCCACGAGAACACCTGTCCGGTCGGCATCGCCACGCAGGACGAAGACCTCCGGGCGCGATTCCCCGGCGAACCCGACCACGTCGTGAATTACATGACGTTCATCGCGCAGGAACTCCGCGAGTACATGGCCGAACTCGGCTTCGAGACGGTCGAGGAGATGGTCGGGCGCGTGGACGCGCTACGCCAGCGCGAGACCTCCCATCCCCAGGCTCGGCATCTCGATCTCTCGGCGGTGCTCGCAACTCCCGTTCCCGCCGACACCCCAATCCCCGCCGACACCGCTGCCGACATCGATGCCGATGGTCGAACCAAGACCCGAGCACAAGATCACGAACTGGAAGACCATCTCGACCACGAACTGCTCGAAGCGGCAGCCCCCGCACTTGACGACGAGCAGGCGGTCGAACTCAAACGGTCGATCTCGAACCGCGACCGGGCCGTCGGTGCACTGCTCTCGGGACGCATTTCCGCGAAGCACGGAACCTCGGGACTGCCGGACGGAACCGTCACGTGTCGGTTCGAGGGCACCGCAGGCCAGAGCTTCGGTGCGTTCTGTCAGTCCGGCGTCGATCTGTTCCTGACCGGGGCGGCCAACGACTACGTCGGGAAGGGCCTCTCGGGCGGTCGCGTCGTCGTCCGGACGCCCGACGTCGCCGGATACGATGCCCAGAACGTCCTCGTCGGCAACGTCGCACTCTATGGTGCGACGGCGGGCGAAGCCTACGTCAACGGCGTCGCCGGCGAACGATTCGGTGTCCGCAACAGCGGGGCGAAAGCGGTCGTCGAAGGCGTCGGCGACCACGGTTGTGAGTACATGACCGGTGGCGTCGTGGCCGTCCTGGGTGAGACGGGCGAGAACTTCGCCGCCGGGATGACCGGTGGCGTGGCATACGTCCTCACCGAGTCCTCCGGTGAGGACGGTGCGGGCGATTTCGGTGAGAACGTGAACGCCGAGACGGTGACGCTCTCGGACGAACTCGACGACCGTGACGAAGTAATCCTTCGCCGGTTGATCGAGAACCACCTCGCTTCGACCGGAAGCGAAAGAGCGCGGTCGTTGCTGGAACGCTGGGAGACGGCGAAAGGTCGGTTCGTGAAGGTCATGCCCGACGCCTATCGGCAGGCCATCGTCGAAGGCCGCGAGGACGTTCGCACGTCACCGCCCAGTTCGGTTTCGACCGGTGGGCAGTCGTCCGGTTTCGAAGTGGTGTCAGACGACTGAAAAACAGCGTCAGAAGTCGATATCGTGTCCGAGACCGCGTCGGGTGACCGAGATGGTATCGGCAGTTCAGAGGTACGCCGCGTCCCACCGCACTGCTTTGCGCTTGTTTCCACAGTTGTTACATTCGATGCGCTCCATGCTGTCCATCGAGTTGTCGAACGACTCGCAGTTCGAGCAGAAGTAGCCGTACCGGTTCTCGGCGGCTTCGTCGGTGAACGCGACGAAGAACGGTGCCTTCGACCCGCGACTGCTCTCCGCGCGGTTGATGTAGAGGGTTCGACCTTCGAACTCACGCGGTTCGAGCACCGTGCTGTCGGTCTCCGTGTAGACGTTCTCGGTGTACGTCTGGTCGGCGATCTCAGCGGTGTGCTCGCTGACCTTCTCGAACCCGTGTTCCCTGTAGAACTGGTTGCCTTCCTCGTTGTCGGCGAGCACGAGACCGACCGGTGTTTCGACGTCGTGTTCCCTGAGTTCTTCTAGCGTCCGACCGAGCAGTGAGGTTCCGATGCCTTCTCCGCGGCGGTCGGGGTCAACGTGCAACCAGAGGATGTTGCCTTCCGGAACGTCGGGGAGCATGTCGCTCTGGGTGAAGCCGATCACGTCACCGCCTTCGAGTGCGACGAGCAGCATCAGCCCACGGCTCTGGAGTTCAGATTCGAGTTTCTCCTCGGAGTACCACTCCTCGACGGCGTGTTCGATGATCTCTTCGTCCAGGAAGTGACTGTACGACGACCGGAGCGACTCTTTTGCCACGTCTCGGATTCCTGCGATGTCTTCGGTTCGGGCTTCGCGTACCTGCATACTTGGTCTACTGTGGCGCGACGGATAAACATTGTAGTGGCCCATTCACCGTCTTCGGTAGCGTTTTCCCACATCGCTCTCGTCTCCCTGTATGGATACTGCACTCGTCATCGGGGGGACGCGATTCATCGGTCGCCACCTCGTGACAGACCTGCTGGACAACGACTACGAGGTGACGATCTTCAACCGGGGGAACCACGAGAATCCCTTCGCGGAGACCGTCGATGTCACCCACTTCGAGGGCGACCGGACGAACGACAGCGCACTCGAACGGGCGGCGATGGAGGTCGAACCCGACATCGTCATCGACTGCGTGGCGTACGAACCCCGCGACGTGCGCGCCGCGACGGAGATATTCGCCGACGTGGACGGCTACGTCTACATCTCCAGCGGGAGCGCCTACGGCGAGGAAGTGATCCCCAAACGCGAGAACGAGACGGAACTCTGTGCCTGCACGCCCGAACAGGCAACCGACGATTCGCACGACTCCTACGGCCCGCGAAAGGCGGAGGGCGACCGCGCTGTCTTCGAGGCCGCAGAGCGCGGCGTGAACGCGATGAGCGTCCGCCCCTGTATCGTCTACGGGCCGTACGACTACACTGAGCGCCTCGACTTCTGGCTCGACCGGGTGAACGATTTCGACCGATTGCTCGTCCCCGACGACGGCCAGAACCTCTGGCACCGCGCCTACGTCGAGGACGTGGCGAGCGCCCTCCGGATCGTCGCAGAGCGCGGCGAACCCGGCGAATCGTACAACGTGGGCGACCGACAGCTCGTCACGATGGACGAGATGATCGAACTCATCGCGGACGCCCTCGAAACCACCGTCGAACTCGTCCACGCAAGCGACCGCGAACTCTCGACCGCGGGCCTCTCGGTGGACGATTACATCCTCTATCGGGACTACCCGCACGTCCTCGATACGAACAAACTGGCGTCTCTCGGTTGGGAATCGACGCCGGTCGCAGAGGCGATGGCCCGAACCGTCGACGAACATCTGGAGAGCGACCGCGACGGCAGCGATCACGACCCCGGACGCGAGAACGAGGAGAAAGTATTGGGCGTACTGGAGACGATCTGAAGAGTTTGGAGGCTGATTTGGACGACTGGTACTCGTCTCCGAGACCAGTTCGTGACTTGATGTCGAATTCTCGCAGTTGTGCTATCCTCGAAAGTCGCTAGTTCTCCTCTTCGGAATGATGCTGACAACGGGGTAACCGTGTCCTCGAAAGCCCCTGGTCGCTCGACCTGCCGGGCTGCGCAAGAGCGAAGCTCTTGCTGGCTCTCGTTCACATTCGTTCACGAGACCCTCGCTGCGCGCTTCGGTCGCTCCCACTGGTCGCTCCCTCCAGTGCTTACTTCGTCTGGGCAAGATCGAAGCGCCCGGCCCCTTTCAGTCCCATCCCGCATCGCAACAGCCACCGCCGCCGCACCTCGTCCTCCCCAACCGCCTGCGTTTCTCACTTCGTTGCGATACTCGGCCCTCGAGCGAGGGCTTTCGGGGACTCCGTTACGTCGGTGCTGTCAGAGTTAGTGTAACGAGAGCGACCGGGGACTTTCGGGAACATCGCTACTGCAGTAACTCGATCCTCAGAACACCACTTCACACCCGTCCCGGCGAATGTACCGAGAACAACTAATCCGTACTGAAATGTACTGCTTAAAAGGACACGAACGACGACTCCGAGTACCGAACCAACCGAAACGAAAACCCGTCCCTGTCATGGGAGCGGAACTGGTTTGATGCCCCCCAAACGAATGAGAGGTATGTTCGAGAAATCTACGTGGATTCGTCTCCCGCGGAACGTCCTGGTGGGCCACGGGGTTCTCGCGGAGACGGTGGCGGCCATCTCCGAACTGCACCTCGACGGGATGCCTCTGCTCGTAACGAGTCCGACGCCCAACGAGGTGGCGGGTACGCGCGTCGCGGCCCAGTTCGAAGACGCAGGAATCGACGTCGAGACCGTCATCGTCGAGGAAGCGAGTTTCGCATCGGTACAGCGAGTCATCGAAGTCGCCCGCGAAGTCGATGCTGGCTATCTCGTCGGCGTCGGCGGCGGGAAGGCCATCGACATCGCCAAGATGGCGAGCGACGAGTTGGGATACGGCTTCGTTTCGATCCCGACCGCGGCGAGTCACGACGGTATCGTCAGTGGCCGCGGCTCAGTACCGGAGAAAGACACCCGGCACAGCGTGGCCGCAGAACCGCCGCTCGCGGTGGTCGCCGATACGGAGATCCTCGCGGATGCACCCTGGCGGCTCACCACGGCGGGGTGTGCCGATATCATCAGCAACTACACAGCCGTCAAGGACTGGCGACTCGCGAACCGGCTCCAGAACGTCGAATTCTCCGAGTACGCGGCTGCACTCTCGGAGATGACCGCCGAGATGCTGGTGGACAACGCCGACTCCATCAAACCTGGCCTCGAAGAGTCGGCGTGGGTCGTCACCAAGGCGCTCGTCTCCTCCGGCGTGGCGATGAGCATCGCCGAGTCGTCCCGCCCGGCCAGCGGCGCGGAGCACCTCTTCTCGCACCGACTCGACCGACTCGCTCCCGGTGACGCGCTCCACGGCCATCAGGTGGGCGTCGGCTCCATCATCACCGAATACCTCCACGGTGGCGACTGGCGCGGCATCCGTGACGCGCTCGCAACTATCGGCGCACCGACGACGGCGGACGAACTCGGTATCGACGCCGAGACGGTCGTCGAATCGCTCACGACGGCCCACGAGATGCGCGACCGCTACACGATCCTCGGGAACGGAATGAGTGAAGCCGCCGCCATCGAAGCGGCGGAGAGAACGGGCGTGATCTAGTTGGAACGTAGCTGAAACGCTCCAGAACGTAGCCGGAGCCTCCCTGAACTTAGCTCAGGTCGACGCTTCGAAACCGCCAGTAGCCGAGGACGACCGGGATGACCAGCCACACAGTGAGGATGACAACCAGGAACCAGTCCTGGAGGTAGAAGGGAACGTCACCACCGAGCATCATCTCGAACTGGGTCGTAGTGTCAGGGTTCATCAGATACGTCGAGAGCGTCGAGTAGGCGTTCTTCGGGTTTATCATCTGGACGAAGAAGTACCACGCCGGAAGCCCGCTCGTGGCGGTCGGAATTCCACCTTTGACGACGTAGTAGACGCCAAGCGGGACGAAGTCCCAGATGAGTTGGAAGATGAAAAACAGCCCGATCGCACCAGCCATCGCCCGCCCTCGTGTCGCCATCATCGCCGAGAAGCCGACGGCGATACCGACGAACACCAGTCCGAAGAACAGGGTGTTCAGGCCGACCAGAGTGAATTCGACGACCGGAAATGAACCGTACTGGACGAGGAGTACGACCGCTCCTGCGAGGAACGCGATGACGGTCGCCACTGCGACGACGGTCGCGCGCCCGAGGAGTTTGCCGAGCACCACGTCCAATCGGGTGTGTGGCAATCCGAGCAGTATCTTGATGCTGCCGGTCTCGCGTTCACCAGCGATGGCGAGGTACGCGACGACAAGGGCGGCGAGTGGAATTATCATCGCTGCTGGCGCGCTGAGCCACTGCAGTGCCTGACTGGCTTTCTGCTGGTCGAGGATGACGCCAGCCGCATACATCCCACCGGCAGTCGTTAGGACGAACAGGGCGGTGATGGCCCAGAGCATCTTCGAGCGCGCCGCATCCTCGAAGTCCTTGCGGGCGACGACCGCCCAGCTCATGCTTGCACCTCCTGTTCCGACTCGGTATCGTCCGTCGTCTCGTCGAGCCGCTGGTCGCCGGCATCGGTCGTGTAGGCGGAGAAGAGGTCTTCGAGCGAGGACTCTCTGGTCGTGATGTCGGTGACGGTCACACCGGCCTCCTCGACGTGATTGATGACCTTCGCTTTCGCGCTCGAATCTGTATATGCCACCGTGATTCGGTGGCCGTCGACCGTCGCACCCGTCACGCCGTCGATGTCTGCCAGTGCCATCTCCGGGACGCTGTCCACGGTCAGTTCCATGGTCGCGCCAGACCCGGTGGCCTCGCGGAGGCCGTCGATGGTGTCGACGGTGACGAGTTCGCCCCGGTTCATGATGGCGACGCGGTCACACACGGCTTCGACCTGACTGAGGATGTGACTGGAGAAGAAGACGGCCGTCCCACGCTCGGCCTCGGCGCGGATGATCTCGCGCATCTCGCGCACGCCGTTCGGGTCGAGACCCGAGGAGGGCTCGTCTAAGATGAGCAGGTCGGGGTCACCGACCAGTGCCATCCCGAGCGCGAGGCGCTGGCGCATCCCTTTCGAGTAATCGCCCGCCGGGCGGGCGGCATCCTCTGGGGAGAGGCCGACGCGCTCCAAGATGTCACTGACGTCGTCGGCGGTCTGTTTGGAGTCGATGGCGAACTGGATGTGTTTCTGGCCGGAGAGCCGACCGTAGAGGTCGAACGCGTCGGGGAGGATGCCGATGCGCTGGTGGATCGCCTGTGTCTCCGCCTGGGCGTCGTAGCCGAGCACCGTCGCGGTGCCGGTGGTCGGGCGGACGTAATCGAGGAGCATGTTGATGGTCGTCGATTTGCCCGAGCCGTTCGGCCCGAGAAAGCCGAAGATCTCGCCCGCTTTGACCGTCAGGTCGAGATCCGAGACGGCGACCACGTCGCCGAATCGCTTCGTCAGGGCCTTCGTTTGGATAGCGGCCATGCCCCCACGTTGGTCCGTTCGTGGTTTAAATGTATTTACTATGATAGATATCCTCACGCTGGCGTCGAATGGTGGATATATTTTTGACAATTAGCACCGAACGCTTCTCCGTGACTGAGTACACCATCCGCGCCGCCGTCCCGGACGACGCGACTGCGATCCAGCGCGTCTCCCGCGAGTCGTGGCACGCCGCCTACGACGACATCATCGGGGCTGACACCGTAGACGAGACCATCGACGAGTGGTACGACATCGATAGCCTCCGCGACAGCATCGTCCCCGACGACCACGAGTTCTCCGTCGTAGACGGGGCGGGAGCTTCGCTCGTCGGGTTCGCTCACGCCGCGCCCCTGCCGGACGAGCCAGACACCTACCTGCTCGTTCGGATCTACGTCATCCCGGACGAGTGGGGGTCGGGCCTCGGAACGCGCCTGCTCGACCGTGTCGAGGGTCGTCTGCGTGACCGCGGCATCGAGCGTCTCCGATTGAACGTCTTCGCCGACAACGAGGTCGGCGTCGGATTCTACGAATCGCGTAGCTTCGACCGCATCGAGGAGCGTTACGTGGATTCGTTCGATGCCACGGAGTACGTCTACCAGAAAGAACTGTAGCGACGTGAGTGAGAAGTGGTCGGTGCGTGATCTTCTGTCTCGCTTGGTCTCTCTTGCAATGATAACTCTGATACCCAGATCGTCGTCAAAAGAGCCATCTCGACGAAACCGCCGTTCTGAACTCGCCGTTTCTGAACCACTGCCAATCGAATGTACTGAAACGTACTGAAATGTACTATCGATAAGAACGTATCGAAATGTACTATCGAGAAAGCGCAACAGAGCGTCAGTACTTCGGTGCTGCACCGGTCGTCGCGTACACCTGGTCCATCAGGTCGTCACGGGCCTCTTGCCAGGCAGGAAGGCCGCGCGGGTCGGTCGGATAGTGGTCGTAGTGGTCGATGATCTGGTCGGCCAGTTTCTTCGTCTTGTAGAGGTCGTAGATGAGTCGCCAGTGGTCGCGGGCATCGATGGCGGTCTGGAGTTTGAGCCGCCAGCCGATGTTCGCGCTGCCCGAGTAGAGCGCCTCCGAGAGCTTCTCGGTCGGAAGCGCCCCGAGCATCCCCATCAGGTCGTCTACCTCCACGGCGGTCGTGAAGACGTTGTAGATGTCCAGCCCGGCGTAGCGCGAGCCGAAGTGCTCCATGACGCGCTGGTTGTACCGCCAGAGCGTCTGTTCGCTCACGTCGCCTTGCTCCAGCGCCTCCATGGCCTGCTCGCCCGCGTACTTGCCCGCGTAGGCCGCGCCCGCGATGCCGCCGCCGGTCGTTGGATTGACGTGCCCAGCAGCGTCACCGACGGCCATGTAGCCGGGGGCGACGGCGGAGTCGTAGGGTCGCCGCGTCGGCAGCGCCGCACCGAGTTTGTCCTCGACGGTGGCACCGTGGAACTCGGGACGGTTTCGCAGGTCGCGTTTCAGGTCTTCGACCAGCTTCATCGGCTCTTCGTTCATCTGGAAGCCGAGTCCGGCGTTGATCTCGGTGCTCGTCCGTGGGAAGTACCAGAGGTAGCCCGCGGCGCGGTCGGTCGGTTTGAACACGAGAGCGTCGTCCCACGGAACCGGCTCCTCGACGTGGACGATCTCACGGTAGGCAGAACAGAACTGCGAGTAGGTGACGTTCGTGTCGAACGTCGAATCCGAGAAATCCGTCTTGTCCTGAAGCAACGAGAGCGATCCAGCGGCATCGACGAGAATCTCCGATTCGTACTCCACCACGCTTCCGTCGCGTTTCGCGCGAACGCCCGTGACGCGCCCGTCGTCGGCCTGGGTAACGTCCTGAACGACGGTGTCGTAGTGGAACTCGGCACCCGCCTCTTTCGCGCCGTTGATGATGCGGCGTCCGTACTCCCAGCGGTCGATAACCGCGAGTTCGCCGGGCACCGGAATCTCCAGCACGGTGTCCTCTTTCGGTATCTCGAATCGACCGTGGTCGACGTCGGTGTTCGTGAACGCGGCCTGTATCTTCTCCTTCGGAATGGCCTCAGGGAAGGCGTCGGCTCCCTTCAGCGCATCGCCGCAGGCGATGTGTCCCGCTTCTTCCTCCGACTTTCGCTCGACGACTGCGACGTTGTACCCCTCGTGGGCGACAGTCGCCGCGGCGTAACACCCGGAGGTTCCCGCGCCGACGACGACCATGTCGTACTGTTCAGTCATGCATTTCGCTACGTGAGGGAACCGAGAAAACTCTTTATCCACTATTGTGTCCCCTCGAAGACGACGCAGAACACCTGACAGCGTGCATAAAGAGTTTTGGCCGGGTCGTTCGTACGCCGGGATATGACCGATCACACCGTCGAATTCGTCGGGACGGGCGAGTCCATCGAGGTCTCGGACAAACAGACCATCCTCAGCCGCTGCATCGAGGAGGGCATCGCACAGGAGTACTCCTGCCGCGTCGGCATGTGTCTCGCCTGTTCCGCAGAGATCGTCGAAGGCGAGGTCACCCAACCGGCGGCCCGCGGCCTGACCGAAGAAGAGGCCGAACAGTACGCCCTCACGTGCATGGCTCGCCCGCAGAGCGATCTCGTCCTCGACCGCGGCAAGTACCCGCCGAGCATCGAGGCGGACGTCGAAGCGATGGACGCCGATACAGCGGCGGCAGACGACGACTGACAGACGACTAACTGCCAGTCGAAACGTCGACTACCGATTTCTCCCGAACCACTCACTGGCGAAATCGACCAGTTCTCGCTGACTCACGATCGTCGAATCAGCGTCCCCTACTCGTCCACGAGCGACTGCGTCCGGGCACTCGCGCTCGAACGCTCCGCCGACCTCCTCGAAATCGTCGTCGTCTATCTCCGGTGCTTCGAGCGTTATCCACTCGCGTTCGCCCTCCTCCAACACCGGCGCTCCGTCCGTGACGATCTCCTTCTCGAAATCGCCGCGATATTCGGCGAGATGGAGCGACGTGTTGGTCTCGTAGCTCGTCCCCAACTGGAGAACCCTTCCATCTCTGTCGTACACTCCTGCGAGCGGTGACGATTCACCGAGTCCGAAATCGTACTCGTGGTCGGCGACGATCGATTCCGCGTCCGAACCCCACGCCGCAAAGGAGTAGTGCGGGTGCTGGCTCCGAATGACGCCGGGATAGGAGCGGAAACACTCCGGAATCGCACCCATTCCGCGCGTCGGCGTCACGTCGGGGCGGAACGGCGGCATCGTCGCCCGGATGTCGTCCACCCAATCGTCGGGAACCGGTGGGTTCTGCCAGTCCTCCGGGTCGGAGTGGCCCGCCGTGTGGGTCGGCATCACGACCGTCCCGTTCTCGGTGACGACCGAAAGAAGTGCGTCCACGACCGCTGGTGCACCGCCACAGACCCACCCGAGCGACGAGAGAGAAGAGTGAACCAGCACGGTGTCACCCGCCGCGAGGCCCAACTCTCGGAGGTCGGCTTCGAGGCGGTTTACGGTGACCGGCGTGTCGGATTCGTCGATGGTATCTCCTTCGGTCATGGTGGTCGCTCCATCGAAAATCGCTCTTGCGTCTTCGTATATAAGATTCCTGATAGGCGACCGACAGCATCTATCTTCTCCACGTCGACCTTCCCGTCGGTCGTCACCTCGTCTGCGATGTGAACCCACTCGACCTCACCGAGAACCATCGTGGACGCGCCGATAGAGACCATCTCGTACAGCGAGCACTCGAACGCGACCGGCGAATCCGCGACGCGCGGCGCGTCGACCGTCGTCGATTCGGCACGGTCGAGTCCGGCGTGGTCGAACTCGCTCTCACCGTGCGAAAGTGTCGCACTCGTCTCGTTCATAGCCTCTGCGAGCGGTTCGGTCACGACGTTGACGACGAACTCCTCCGTCTCCCGAACGTTGGCAGGCGTGTCTTTCAGTCCATCTTCGCCATCGACCGGGGCGAACATCACGACCGGCGGCGCGACGCTCACCACGTTGAAGAAACTGTACGGTGCGAGATTGTCCACACCGTCCGGACTCCGGGTGCTCACCCACGCGATCGGCCGTGGGACGACGGCACCCGCCAGCGTCCGATAGAGCGACCGCACCTCCGTCGGGTCGAGTTCCATATCGGTTCGTGGAAACGAGCCGACAAACCAGTTCCGGGGACGGTCGGTTCTGCCGGAATCGGGAGCGATGTCGAAGTCAGCTCCTTTTCTTCGCACGCTCGTCGCTACACACTGCAACGAAAACAGCCGAATCAAACTTTACCCCGGAGCACGTCCTTCTCCCATGAGCGTCACCTCGACGGCGCGGTCGGTGGTCGATGTCGTCCAGGAGAGAAACGTCACGTTCCTCGCGGCGAGTTTCGCATACTACGCCTTCGTCTCGCTGTTCCCCCTCGTCTTGCTCGCGCTGGCGGTCGGCACACTCGTCGGCGGCGAGGCGTTCGCCAATACGCTCGTCACCCGAGCAGGACAGTTCCTCTCCGAAGAGGGCAAGGCACTGTTGAACCGGACGTTGAAGAACTCGTCCGGCAGTGCCGGCGCATCTGTGGCGAGCCTCGTCGTCCTCCTCTGGAGTAGTCTGAAACTGTTCCGCGGGCTCGTCGTCGCCTTCGAAGAGGTGTACGAGACGTTTCCCGACGTCGGGATCGTCGAACAGCTGAAGAAGGGTATCGTGACCCTCATCGCGGTGGTTCTCGGCGTCGCACTGATGATCGCCGTCGGTGCCGTGCTCGGGACGCCGATTCTCGCGTGGATACCGTTCCTCAACGTCGCCATCAGTTCCCTCCTCCTGGTGGGACTCGTGCTCGTCTTCCTCCCGCTGTACTACGTGCTCCCGCCTGTGGACGTGTCGATTCGAGAAGCGTTACCTGGAACGCTCTTCGCCGCCGTCGGCTGGCTCGTCCTCCAGTTCGGCTTCCAGCTGTTCATGAGCGGGTCGAGCAAGTACGGGTTCGCCGGAATCCTCGGGACGGTCATCATCTTCCTCACGTGGCTCTACTTCGCGGGCATCCTCCTGTTGGTCGGAGCTACGCTGAACGTCGTCCTGAGAGGTCGGTAAGCCACCACACCAAAGTACTGGACGACACTATTTCCCATCGGAACGATGGCTGAAGATAACCGTGACCGCGAGCGACAGATGAAAGAAGAGCGCGAACAGGAGATCGAAGCCGAACTCGACCGCGTGGACGAGGAGATGGACTCGGCGGAACTCGAACAGTCCGACGCCGAAGGCATCCCTGACGAAAACGAGGGAGACGACGAAGACCGGGCCGACGGGCGACACGTCGACGTCGACGAGGAGACCGACCGCGCTTAAACGGCGCAGTTGTTCGGCCCGAGTTCCAGTTCGAACGCCGTTTCTTCTTCGACACTCGTCTCGCCGAGGTTCACCGCCACGATCTCCTCGTAGTTCGCGGGGCGGGGCGGTAACTCGCTAGCGACACGTTCGACGAACCGTTCGCGGTCAAGTTCGAGCAGGGGAACCGATTCGCGTACCGTCGCCAACCGCGCAGTGAAGGTGCCATCGTCCGCCCGCGGCGTCTCGGCGTGGACGTGCCCCGGCGCGACGAGCGTCGAGTCGGGGAGCGCGAGCACGCGGTCGTGGAGCGTGTCGTAGAGGTCGTCAGCGAGTGCCGATGCACCGTCTGCACCGGCTCGCGGGTCGTTGCTCGCGGTTTCACCGCTCGGAGACTCCGCAGGAGTCTCACCCTCCCCGCTCGCTCGTTCCGAGACGCGACGCGCCTCGTGCTCAAGATCAGGCCGCCCGATACCATCCAAAAACAGCGTGTCCGCACTGAACAGGGTGGCTCCGAGTCGGAACAGCGTCATCTCGCTGGTGTGGCCAGGCGCGTGGATGGCGGTCAGCGTGGCCTCCCCAACAGCGAGTTCGTCACCGTCGTTCACCAGGGTCGCGTCGAACGCGAGACCGCGTTCTCTCGTGCCCGTCGGCAGAACTGGTTCTGCGCCGGTCACCTCGGCAACCTCGCGGATTCCGCTGACGTGGTCGGCGTGAACGTGCGTGTCGATGGCGTAACGGAGATCTGCGCCGTGTTCCTCCGCGTCCTCGGCGTATCGGTCGGCGAACGCACGGAGCGGGTCGATGACTGCGGCCTCGTCGTCCGAGACGACGAGATACGACAGGCAGCCACTGGAGGGGCGGTCGTACTGGACGACGGTTTCCTCGTCTCCCTCACTCCCACCGATTTCGCGTGCCACGTACACCCGCGCCCAGCCCTCCATCCCGTCGTCCAGATTCATCGCATCGATGCCCGCCGCTCGGAGCAGTTCCGCGACCTGTTCGCTCGCTTCGCCTCGAGGACACACCGCGACGACCGGTTCGCCCCCGTCGTCCAAATCGAGTGACTCCGCGAGTTCGGGAACCTCGTCGCGCACCTTCGCGCTCACGAACTCGGCGTAGGGCGTCTGTACCGTCTTCGGCGCGTCGATGTGCCACGTCTCGAACTCGTCGCGGTTGCGAACGTCGAGCACCGTCACCTGGTCACCGCGCTGGAGGCGGTCGTACAGTTCGCGGGCGGAGAGGGCATCGGCCATGTGCTGACTACGTAACCCGAGGAGAAAAGGAGTCGCCCAAACGTTTTGTCGCGTGTCGTCGTCTCGCTGCTATGGACGCAGACGACTTCGCCGACTCGGTACGAGATGCGAAAACGACCGAACTCGACCGTCTCGGCTCCCAACAGCTACTCGTCGCGCTCACCGGAGCAGACCTCGAACCGGAGACGGTGCTCTCGGCGGCGGCGAAAAGTGAGCACACCGCCGCCGAGACGTTCTCTGCGTGGGCCGAGTCGAACGACGCCTTCGAGCGACTGGCCGACCAAGAGCGAGACCACCACCGGCGAGTGGTCGAGGAGGGAGACGAGTTCGAAGCCGCCGACCCCGACCCGATGCACGCTTTCCTCCGCGAACTCGACGACGATGTCTCACGGGCGGGTGGACTCGTCGGGCGGTCGCTCGTCGGCGACCGGACGCTCCTCCAGGTGGTGAACTTCTTCGTCAACAGGGCCGCCGAACGGCGGGCGAACCTGTTCCGCGACCTGCGCGCCGAAACGAACGAGAACGTTGCAGACGGCGTCTCGATGCTCGCCGAGTGGTGTGAGAGCGAGGAAGATTGGGAGCGAGCGCACGACGTGGCCGAAGAAACCATCCAGGTCGCCTATGACGACTACGCGGACACACTGACCGGGATGGGACTCGACCCGAAGCCGATCTGTTGACCTGACGCAATCCGCTGACCTGACGGGGTGTGCAGGCCGGTTGCACACTCGTATAACTGTTAACCGCCATCTGGTGCTATGACAGAACATGACACAGCAAGCTCGGCGCAGATTTCTAGCGACGACCGCCGCAGGGGGGATAGCGGCGCTCACTGGTTGTCTCGGCTCCGACTTTGGTCGAGGCAGTGCGGACCAGCAGCAGACGCAGACCACCACCCCGTCCACGACCGGCCCGACGATGAAGGGTCTACCACTCGCAGCGAATCCGCTCACCGTCCAGTACTCGATGAAGAAACTCCGAGAAGAGGTCGTCTCCGGCGGCCCGCCCAAGGACGGTATCCCCTCCATCGACGAACCGTCGTTCACGAACGCGAAGAAGGCGAACGACCGCCTCTCTGCGGATAGCGTCGTGTTCGGCATCGCCCGCGACGGGGACGTGAAAGCCTACCCGCAGGAAATCCTCGTCTGGCACGAGATTACGAACGACGCGCTCGGCGGGAAACCGGTCACCGTCTCCTACTGTCCCCTGACGGGAACCGCGATGGGTTTCGAACGCGGGGAGATAACCTTCGGCGTCTCGGGGCGACTGTTAAACGACAACCTCGTGATGTACGACCGGAAGACCGACAGCAGGTGGCCCCAGATGCTCGGGACGGCCATCTCCGGTACCTTCGAAGGTCGCTCGCTCCGCGAGTTCCGACTCGTCTGGACGACGTGGGGCAGGTGGCGGGACGCACACCCCGATACCCGCGTCCTCTCCGAGGACACCGGCTACGTCCGCGATTACGACCGCGACCCCTACGGGTCGTACACCCCTCGGGGCGGCTACTACGCCGGCGGAGCGCCCCTGTTTCCCCCACTCGAATCCGACGACCGTCTCCCCACGAAGAGCGTCGTCGTCGGGGTTCGCACGTCCGAAGGGGCCGCCGCGTTCCCGAAAGACACACTCCGGAAGAAGGGCATCGTAACCGGAAGACTCGCGGGAACGCCACTGCTCGCCGTCTACGACCCATCGCTCGACACGGCGTACGTCTACCGTAACCCGGAGAAGAAGACCTTCGAGTCGCGTGACGGGCGGGCAGTCGGTCCGGACGGAACGGCTCACGCACCCGAAGAACTCCCGCTCGACCGCCAGTACGCCTTCGACGCGATGTGGTTCGCATGGGCAGGATTCTACCCGGAGACGAGTGTTCATGACTGAGTCGATTCACCGGGGATGGGGAGGTGAGACGCTCGCTCGAACCGGATTCGCGGTCAGGGCGACGCTCCACAGAACGGACGCTCTGTTCGTGTTCGTGGGAGTGACTGTCGGCTATCTGGCCGCCTACCTCTTCGCCATCGGTCACCTCACGGCCGGGAGCGGCGAGTTCGGACTGCTCGTCGTGAGCGACCCGCTCTCGCGGGCGTTCGAACCCGTCGGGTCGCTCTCGTGGGAACCGGTCGCTCGCCTCGACGCCGGCGTCGCAACCTTGCTCGTCTCGCCGCTGAATCTCCTGTTAGGATGGATACTCGCGACCCTGGTGGGGGTGAACCTCGCGGTGACCTATCTCGCGTGGCGACAGCCGAAAGCGTGCGGGATCTCGGGGTCGTCGGGTATCTTCGCCGGGATACCGGCACTCCTCTCGGGTGCGGCCTGCTGTGGTCCGGTCGTGCTCATCGTTCTCGGCGTTCAGGCGTCGGGAATCCTCCTGACTGCGTTCTCGGCGCTCGTCCCCCTCGCGCTGATCTTGCTCGTCGGGAGTTTGTTATGGGTCGGACGGAAGGTTAACCCTGCGGCGGTGTGAGAGAATTAGCTCCAGTTTCGTCCGATGGCTATTAAATAAGCTATAATAATTAATTATAAAGGATAATATAACATAATAATTAATAGCTAAATTTTATATTATTTTAGATAAAATATATGGGGCAAAAGAAGTGTCGAGCCAGTTGATCGCCGCAATCGATGAACTCGAACCCGGCTTCTCTCTCGTCAACGGTATGAGCGAGTACAAACCGTTACCACAGTAGGCGAAAGCGGAACTCGTAAAAGAATATTATAAATTATAATCCATGATTATTGAAATAGATGATAATATTTTTGACGGTCGTTCGTGGTTGGGCGGGATGTTATCTTCACATGCAGTCTACAAGAGGATAGATGAGTTTTATCGCCGAATACGATCCCAACCTTACCCAGTCGAGTGAGGCACTGCAGGCAGTGCCGGAGATGACGGTGCAAAACGACGAGACCTATTTTAGCCCCGTCTTCTAGACGACTCGGTTCGAGTCCTCGAGGAATGTCAGAGTGTGGTGCTCTCGGTCGACAGCTCTGCTACGTTGTCGAACTCGATCCGAGTCCCACCGGTCAAGCTTGTGCCCGGAAGGCGGTTACGATGGCCGCAACCGTGACATGTCCGACAGATGCATAACGGCGTTAACGAGACGCTTGCGTCTCGTTCGCATACGAGAGCGTCGCTCTTGAGAACGCTGTATCAATATTTGGTGTTGCAAAGGAGTGGATTGGAGTGCATATTCACAGACGAGGGGACTGCTAGCGACGGACGAAAATCTGTGAACACTTGCGACTCACGGGTGAAATAACAGCTGCCTGAACCACAACTGGAACTTTCGTGGAAAGTTGGTTGATATAACTGGAAGGCCAGCCCAGTACCAGAGCTTTCGGCGCCGGTGGAATCAGGCTTGCTATACTCCCCAGTAGCTTGGTGCTACTGTGAGTGCAATCTATTATTAGAGTCTCTTTCACTTAGTCAATATCCCCTTTCGAAGCAGCAAACACTCCTTACTAGCCTAACTCTTATGAATATGAATTGCATATTTAAGAGTGGTAACACCGTAGAGATGGTGTAGTGACACACAAACGATCATCATTCCGGCTTCGTGCGTTTATATTGTTCCAGCTGCTCGCCTGGGTTGCCATCCTTGTGTTTTTCTGGCTGCTCGCGAGCTTTGTGCTCTGAAACGGCTTCCAAATATCCACCCAGGGTTTCACCACATTGACCGTGTGCGAACTACCCCACCCTACTGCCTGTTTGATGGCTTACGATTGAGGGTGGGGCTTCCCGGTTTGACGCCACGCTTTGCAGATTCTGAGGCAGCTACCGAGAAGACAGTCTCCGCAGGTGGTGATTCGGTGCGTCCCGCTCCATCCTCTGTGGGGCTGTGAGATAGAATGTTCCACGCCGCATTCGCGTTTCAATTCACTTCGAACCCACACGCAGGACAGGAATGCTTGCGGACCCATAACGGCTTGTCTATCGTGACGCCACAGGTTGCACACGCTCTGGTCGTTCCATATGAATTGCCCGCCCAAAGAAGGAATTTCAGCTAATCTATACCGCGACCCAGGTCCACTCCTCTTTGACCGAGCTTGATTCATCAAGAGACGAGCTCGACTGATCAGTAGATGAGTTCGACGAGCATATGTATTCGTTACCTGATGTACTCATGTCTTCAGACTCTGAGGAATCTATTGATTGTCCAGAGGCTCCGTCACTGGTTGAGTCTGTTGAGCTGCTATCTTCGTCGCTGGTTGAGTCTGTTGAGCTGCTATCTTCGTCGCTGGTTGAGTCTGTTGAGCTGCTATCTTCGTCGCTGGTTGAGTCTGTTGAGCTGCTATCTTTGGTGCTGTCCTCGCTTGACGTATCGGAGTTCGTCTCATCACTGGTCGTATCCGAAGACTTCGAGATATGGTGGCTGAGCCAGTTTAGCAGCTCGTCGACATCGTGGTGGGGTGCGGTGGTTTCGCCGTTCATGACAAGTGTCGGGGTGAAGCTAACGCCATATTCGCCAGCTGGATAGCGGCTTTGTCTGACGGCGTCCATGTACTTGCCGGACTCGGCGTGTTCGATAATCGTGCTGATGTCATCCACATCACTGGACTGCATTCGGCTTGCCATCTCACTGAATGAAACACTCCCCGAGATGAGATCTGAGAACATGTAGTTGAAGAATTCCCAGTAGTCATCAGGGGAAACGTCCCATACACCCATTGCAGCTTCCGAAATATGCGGATCGCTCTCGGAAATATAAACGTCTGAAGTACCATGGGAAGTAGTTCCAGGTGGCTGGTACGCGAGTGCCCGGAACCGAAGGTTTAGGTCCCCAGAGGTCACATACTCGTTTAGCACGGCTTCAAGATAACCTCCACGCACAAATTCCTGTGTGTAGGGACACTTAAAGTTGCCATAAACCGTCGCCGTAGGGTTGTCTTTGTTAGTCCCCATGGTTGCGTACGTGAGTGAGTCAGTGTCATCGGGTATCGGCGCAGCAGGCATTTCTGCAGCACTTCCGCGAGTGCTACCCAGAGCGGCTGCAGTTGCTACTACACCAGTTGTTTTTAAAAACTTCCGACGGGATGCATTTGAGCCCGGCATATACGATGATAATGAAATATCAAGCACTATAATACCCACACATTCGCTATTCAAATTCTATAATTTCGACTCATTGTATAACTGTTTCATTACTATCAAATTGATATAGCCGAACAGGACGTGAACTACCTCACCTTACGCTTCGTGCGTTGAAAGAGCAGTTCCTGCTTCGAGGACGCGCTTTGCAGGAACCGAAGTGGTTCCCGTAGGAAGCGCAGCTCCACAGGCGTTTCTTCGGAGTGAACCACTCCTAGCTCGTTAAGGCCGCGAGAAAGAACGGTCCACGCCGCGTTCGCATCCCGATCCGCTTCGAAGCTGCACGCAGGATAGGAATGTTTGCGCATCCACAGCGGTTTGGCCGTCTCAACGCCACACTTGACACACTCCTTGATCGTCCCTTTGGGGTTCAACCGCCACGAAGTGCGTGCCTCCGCGTTCACACTTGTATTCAAGTATCCGTCGGAAGGTGTGCCATGCCGCCGATGCCATGTTGCGACTGTTCTTCGGTGATTCGAGCATCCCCTTCACGTCGAGGTCTTCGACTGCCATGAGGTCGTACTCTTGGGCGTAGTACGCTGAGAGCCGATGGAGAAGGTCACGCCGCTTACGCTTGATGCGCTGATGGCATTCCGCAATACGACGACGTTGTTTTCCCAATTGTTCGAGCCGTGTTCTTTCCGCGAGAGTTTTCGTTGCCCGCGTTCCAGACGTTCCCGCTCATCTGAGAGTTTGAGTGACCCGACGGCGAATCCGTCCGTGTCGTGGGCGTACTTCAGAAACCGAGGAGTGCGCTAAGGAAGTCACGCAAGCCCGAATCGACCACATGATCGAACAGGATATCTCGGTACCACCGTATCAGGATCGAGACGAAGCGAACGATCTGACAGACTGAATGTCCCGAATCGTTGGTCGTGGATACAATTTACTAACACTCTTGTGAAGCACGTTGTTGGTGAGTCAGAGAACGGTTCGGACGATTTCTTTGAGAGCTTCTCGATCGGGTTTGCGTAAGATTTGTCGGCGGAGCTGGAAGGCCCTGAGATACGGCGTGAGCTTATCCCTGGAGACACCGCGATGTGGCGAGAGCCACCGTCGCACCACCGACGCGTGGCTCTCGCAGGTATTCACATGGGCGTCTCCATCGACGTATTCGCCCTCGCCTGAATGACTGCTTCTCGCCGGTAGTTCTCGTCGTCTTCGAGTGGATCGTATGCTCGAAATCCGTCAAGGTAGACGGTGAGCGACTCCTCCTTGTGGTCGCCGAGGAGGAGTCGCACGGTCGATTCGTTTGCGGATTTCGCGGGCACGAGATATCGCTGATCGCTGCCGCGATCAACGAGCGTGAATACTGGTGGCTTCTCCGTAGCATAGTTCCCTCGGCCACCTTTCGAGAGGCTGCGCAAGCGCGATCAGGAATCGCGCTTGCGGCCTTTCACCCCTGCAGTCACATAGACTTCGTCAAGCTCGATGGAGCCAACGAGATTGAGAGAAGGCGCGTCGAGCGTTCTGGCGAAGCGATCGGTGGGAAACGCCGAGTTCAGCGTCTAGCTGGCGAATACTCGTGTTGAACCGGAGCAACGAGTAGAATGCGAACAGGAGCCGATTGACGGCCGATCTTCGCGCGCGAAGATCGACGCCGGTCTTGTCGTTGAACGTGCGGTCCCAATCCTTACAGAGATACCGTTGATAATCTCGATAGCTGCCGTAATTGATCGCCGACTCGGACCGGCAGCGTGGGTACTGGAGGCCATCGCGCCAGCGAACCTGCTCCAGCAGGTTCGCGGCGCTCGCCTCTGAGTTCAGCAAGTCAAATGGGAACATGTCGGGTGACGCGAACGCGTCACCCTTGCCCGCTACGCTTTTACAGCGGCAGCTCTACCCCGACCAACAATCTGCTTCCAAAGAGCGTACCACCGAAGTTGCGAGCAGCATCGAAGAGGCGAACGCGATACTCGACGAAAAGGCGTAAACCAGACTCTCCGTTCCGTCGAGTGGTTCCGTTCCGTCGGGTGGTTTCGATTTGATTACAGTTATCATCCAGCATCGTTAATCGACATCATGGTCAATGGTTTCCACGTCATCAGCGTCACGGTGGCGCTACAACTGGCGCTCGTGACGCTCCTCGGTCCACTGGCGGACGTCCTCGGCGCGACGAATCCGACATGGTTCGTCGGCTACATCGGACTCCCTGGCGCTATCGCGTACGTACTCCTCTTGCAGAACCCGGCGCTGTCCGTCGATGGCGTCTGGCACTTCGGCTTTCTCGTCTTCTTGCTCTCAGTCGGGATTCATCTCCTCCTCGGAACCGGGTTGACCGCCGGTCGGGCGACCTCTCTCGAAATCGTGGCGGTGTGGCTGTTCACCGTCTGTGCGGTCGCTGCCGTCTTCAGAAAAACGGGCGGCGAGCAGTTGCGAGCCTGAACTATCGAATTCGGCCTGCGTACCGCGACGAACGAGGAACCCCGAGAGCGGAGGTCAGTCGTCTTCGAGACGATTTCGGAGGTACGCACCCACGCCTGCGAGTCCGCCGACCGTAGTGAGGATACCGAATCCCGGTTGGCCGTCAGTCGCGGTCGTGGTGGTTCCCATCTCGCCGCCTGCCGACCCTGTCGTCTCCGTCGTGTTCGTTCCTGGCGCTTCCGTCCAAGTCGTCACTGTTGTCGTTCTCTCGGTGGATTTCTCGGAGCTTTTCGTAGTCGCCGTCGTCGTCTCGGTGGCTGTTTTCGTCGTCTCGGTGGTGTCTGTCGCTTCTGTAGTCGTCTTCGTGGTCGTCTCTTCGCTCGTTGTTTCTGTGGTCGTCTCTTCGCTCGTTGTTTCTGTGGTCGTCTCTTCGCTCGTTGTTTCTGTGGTCGTCTCTTCGCTCGTTGTTTCTGTGGTCGTCTCCGTCGTTTCGTCGGCGCGGAGAACGTGGAAATCGCCGTACTCGGTGTACTCCCAGTCGATGGTCGACCCTTTTGGGAACGTGGCGGTGAACACTCTTCCGTCGGCGACGACGGGCGTGTTGGCGGCGGGACCGTAATCTTCGAACTCCCAGCTTCCGAAGATGTAGTCCCACCTGTGCTCGCCCGACGCCGCATCGATGGCGACGACGATGGCGTCTCCCGAATCGGACTCAGGGTTCGTCCGGCCACCGGTAAGGAGGGTGCCGTCTGCCACCGTCAGGGCACCTGCGAGTTCTGCATCCGCCTCGTAGGTCCACGCTTCCTCCCCCGTCGTCGCGTCGAGTGCCCGTATCGTGCTGTTGATTCGGAAGAAGACACGCCCTCCAGCGACCGTCAGTCGGTCTGCCCACCAGTAGCGCTCGTTTCCGAGGGAGTACGACCACTGAACCGCCCCGTCGGCAGTCGACCGCGCCTTGACGACTGCGTCGCCGCCGCTCTCGTTCACGACGCCGAACACCAGCCCGTCGGCGACCGTCTGTAGTTCGTCGTCGTCCCCAGATATGTCCCAGCGGACAGAACCGTCGTCGGCGCTCAGGGCGACACCCCCGCCGTAGAAGAGCGTTCCTTCGGCGTAGCACGCACCTCCGCTGATATCGTCGGTCTTCCAGACGTCCTCCCCCGTTTCGGGGTCGAGTTCGCAGGCGTTCCCCGCTATCTTGGAGTACAATCGACCGTCCGCGACCAACGGGTCGCCCACACCGGACGAGGGCTCTTTGTGCCACTTCGTCTCGCCAGTCTCGCTATCGACCGCGAAGAATCCAGTCGAACCGGCGAACTCGGAACCTCCCGTGTCGAAGTAGACGGTGCCATTACCGACAGTCGGCGTCGCCGGGGCAGAGATGTCGTCCCGTTTCCAGCGTTCGTCACCCGTCGTCGGGTCGTATGCGGCGACGTACCCCTCATTGACCGAAGGGGAGTTGGCCGTGGTCACGGCCAGGTACAGCGTACCGTCCCCGACGACCGGTTCGACGCCGTACATTTCACCGCCCATATCGAACGACCAGTCGGTGGTCACGTTCGAACCGGGTCCGCTATCGGTGGTCGCCCCTGTCCGTCCGGCGTTTCCGCGGAACGTCGTCCACGGCCCAGTGGATTCGCCGGTACCCGTCACGGTGTGTGCGAACTCGGCTCCGACCGTGGCTGTCGCACCGAGGATACCGACCGCTTTGAGAAACTCCCGTCGGTGTGTTCTCGCCATGTCCAATTTAGAGTTATTATCGTCGAATAAGCTTTGTGTCGGAACACTATAAAAAACAGTTTCGGTAGTTGACGATTCCATAATGTGTCGGGGTATTTAGTACGGATGCGTAATTCGTCTATCGATGGGGTAAGAGGCGAGGGTAGACGATGGATATTTTCTGTTTGTCGTGTGGAATACGCGATTCGAAGAAAACGTTTGAATCGTCGTATCACCCTCTCTAATTAGAAGATTCGAAATTTCATAGGTTGACGAAGTTCACGCTTCGTCGAACAACTCCTCACCTTCGACCATATGCTCCGCCACGACATCCATATCGAGCGTCACACCGAGTCCCGGCTTTTCGGGAATCTCGATGTAACCCTCTTCGATGACGGTCTCCTCGACGAGGTCTTCCCACCAGCCGAGTTGGTAGGAGTGGTACTCCACCGCCAGCGCGTTCGGGATGGCGGTGCCGACGTGAGCGCTCCCCATCGTGGCGACGGGGGAGGCGACGTTGTGCATGGCGACCGGGATGTAGTAGGTGTCCGCGAGGTCGGCGATCTTCCGCGTTTCGCGCATGCCGCCGACCTTGGGCATGTCGGGCGCGATGATGTCCACGGCCTGCTTTTCGAGGAGTCTTCGATGGCCGTGCTTGCGGTAGACGTTCTCGCCTGCCGCGATGGGCGTCGTCGTGTTCTCGGTCACTTCGCGCTGAACGTCGTGATTCTCCGGCGGAACCGGGTCTTCGAGCCACCACACGTCGTAGTCTTCGAGTTGGTGGGCCAGTCGCTTCGCGCTCCCGGCGGAGAACGTCCAGTGGCAGTCGAACGACACGTCTGCGCGGTCGCCGACGCGTTCGGTGACCGCTTCTACGATCTCGACCTTGTGCTCGATCTCCGGATTCCGGAGATGGCGGTTCGCCCGGTCTTTCTCGTGACCCGATGGAACGTCGAGGTCGAACTTCAGGGCGTCGTAGCCCAACTCTTCGACCACGCGCTCTGCTTCATCGGCATTCGACTCGGGGTCTGCCTCCTCTCCGGCGTGGCAATCGCAGTACACCCGAATTTCGTCTCGGTA
This sequence comes from Haladaptatus rarus, assembly GCF_054177585.1. Classification (NCBI taxonomy): domain Archaea; kingdom Methanobacteriati; phylum Methanobacteriota; class Halobacteria; order Halobacteriales; family Haladaptataceae; genus Haladaptatus; species Haladaptatus rarus. The sequence goes on from NZ_JBPEHG010000002.1 coordinate 27,838, forward strand.
CTTCCCCCCGAGCAGTTGGTAGGCAGGTACGTCGAGAACTTTGCCCGCGAGGTCGTGGAGGGCGACGTCGATCCCCGAGATGGCCGTCACCGTGACACCCTCAATGGAGCCTTCGCCCGACATCTTCTGGACGAGATGTTCGAACAGGCGGTCGATGTCCAGCGGGTTCTCGCCGACGAGGAACGGCTTCATCCGCTCGATGAGTTCGGGGACACCTGCGCCCCAGTAGGCTTCGCCCGTCCCGACGATTCCGGCGTCGGTGTAGATGCGGACGAGCGTCCACGGGAAGTTCCCGTCCACCATTGTCGTCTGTACGTCCGTTATCTCGATGTCGCGTACGCCGCTTCGTTCGCCCGTGACACCCATCGTCTCGGCTGAAAGGTCACGCATCGTGTACTCTGCATTGGGGTCGTGCAGTGTCGCGTACTCGCGTCCCATGCTTCCGACTACTCTGTCCGTAGTAAAAGTTCGACTGGTAGCGACTGTTCTTACAAGGGGGCGCGAACGTGGTACTCCACTTACTGGAGAACGTCTACCGGTTTTTCCGCACTGATCCACGCGTGGATGGAATCTTCCGTTCGAAGCTCGTACCGACCGCGGCGATAGTAGCCAACGACCCGGGGTGCGGTCTGCTGGTCAGGCATCTCGTCAAACCCTTCGATTTCCCTCCCCCTTACTATTGACCAGTTAACGAGTAGCACGGTGGGATAGGCAGACCGTTCCGTTCTGTACACCGACGAATGTTCAACTGCACGCCCGCGTTGAATCACCGGTTCAGGGGACGATTAAGCAGTGTCTAAGACGCTCTCGATTCGGAGAATTGTCTACAAATTGGCACTGTGGAGGTTACGCGCCTTCGGTCACGAGGTAGCCGACAGACTCGGTCGTGTGGTTGACCTCGCTATCGTCACTCCGCTCTTCCTCGATGCGAACCTCGACGCCCGACGACGAGAGATTCCGATAGCGGATCTCTGCCGTATCCTTCCCGTGGTACGTCTGGATGTCTGCCACGAACTGCGGGTCGGTGTACGATCGGTCGAACGAGACCCAGTGCCAGTCTTCGGTGACCGTGTCCGGTGTCCGGCCCGCTTCGAACGCTGCCCCATCGAGCGTACCGCGCCCCGGTTCGACGGCGAGATAACCCACCGATTCGTTCGCGTGCCAGCCGTAGCTGTCCTGTTCTTGCAGTCGGACGTCCATCCCGTTCGACGAGACGCTTCGGTGGCGTGTCACCACTGCGTGGGAGCCGTTGTACGTCTGGGGCTGACTGAAGACGACCGGTGTCGAGGAGAACGACTGGTCGAAGCTGATCGACTGGAAGGTGTTGTCGGTCGTCATCTGGCCCGCCTCTGCGTTCAGGCCATCGAGCGAGTGCGTGCCGGATTCGAGAACCGCGTATCCCAATCGCTCTTTCGCGTGCCAGCCGTCTTTGTAATCCCACTCTTCGAGCTGGTAGGCGAAGTGGTCGCTGCCGACGTTCTTCAGCCGAACGTGCGTCGGATGACTTCCGTTGTACGTCAGCGATTTGGCGATGACCGTCGGCGAGTCGTACGATTTCGAGAGACTGACACCGAACCACTCGTCTTCGCCGCCCTGTTGGGCCGACACCGACCCGGATTCACCTACAACGCTACTGGTACTGTTTTCGGGCAGGTGATTCTCGATCCAGTTCAGAAGATCCTGAGTGTCGTGGTGTGGTGCTGTCGTCTCGCCGTTCAGTTCGAACGTCGGTGTGAACGTCACACCGTCGTCGCCAGCGGCGTAGCGCGTCTGATACACGGGATCTTCGTACCGGCCGTCTTTCGCCCACGCGATGGCCGTGTCTCGTTCTTCGAGATCGGACTGGGCCATTCGTGTCCGCATGTCCTCGTAGGTGACGGTGCCGGACACCAGATCTTCGAACATATCGCGGAAGAATGCCCAGTACTCGTTCGGTTCGGCGTTCCACGCACCCATCGCACACTCCGAGATTCGCGGGTCGCTGTCCGAGATGTAGTAGTACGAAGAGCCGTGTGAAGACTGACCTGGTGGTTCGTATGCCAATGCCCGGTATCGAAGGTCGAGGCGTCCGGGTTCGACGAACTTCTCGATCACGTCTTCGAGATTGTTGAGGACGAAATCCTTCGTGTACGGGCATTTGAAGTTCCCGTAGAGCGTCGCGGTTGGGTTGTCGCCAGCACCCATCGTCGCGTACGTGAACTGACCGGGGTCGTTGGGTACCGGTGCGCCAGAAACGGGGTCGCTCGTCGTGTGATTCGCACTCGCAGTGCCTGCGATTCCGAGAAGTGCTGCACCGCCAGTGAGCCGCATGAACTGTCTTCGATTCGTCTTTCGCGTCACGGTTCCAGCCAAATGGGTGTTTGATATAAAATGAGAGAATCATTCACTTTTCCCAGATGCAGCCTAAGACGTTGCAGACAGTTGCGAACGGTTGATTTGAGATTTTCGAAATATTCTGCGGAAATAAAACGTCTTTCGCAAGTACCAATTCGAGCGTGCCATCAGTTTGAGGTAGGTCGGCGTCGTTAGCGACGCTATGGACGGTCGGTGCACGAGACGAAGGTTTCTCGCCGCAGGTGTCGCTTCTGCTGTTCCGCTCGCTGGCTGTACGGCGTTCGCCGAAGACCCGCCGGTCGATGTCCGGGGTGCGATGTACATTCCAGCGCGTGCGTTCAACTTCTTCCAGATGTGGCACACCTACGAGCGAGGTGTCACGGAGCGCGATATGGGCTTTGCGTCCCGCCTGAATCTGAACGCCCTCCGAACGTGGCTCAGTTACGAGGCGTGGCTCGAAGACCCGGAGGGACTCCAACGGTCGATAGACCACTTCCTCTCGACGGCGGAGTCACACGGAATCGACGTTCTACTGGGCATCTTCGAGGGTGTGGGGCGCAAGCCGACGGAGAAGAACCTCCACAATACCGACCCGTGGACGGCCACGGGCGTCTTCTCGCCGAGCGAGGACGTGATGAAGAACCGAGATCAGTGGGATGCCCCAAGGCGGTTCTCCCGGTGGGTGATGGATCGCTACGGGGACGACGAACGGCTGCTCGCCATCGAAGTGATGAACGAACCGGGATGGAAATCGTGGAAGAAGCGGTTCGCCCGAGAGATGTTCCGCGTCATCCGCGAGAACCGTGGAAGCGTCCCGCTGACGGTCGGTTCGACGAGTCTGGCGAACGTCGCCGACTACGTCGATTGGGGAATCGACGTGGTGCAGTTTCACTACAACTATCCGGACTCGCGGGGCATCTACCGTAATCTGCTCCAACAGGCGGTCGAACTCCAGCAGAGTATCAGCATGCCCGTCTGGCTGACCGAGTGGCAACGGGTCGCCAACTTCGGTTGGGGCAATGCAGATATCTCACCGGAACAGGCGAGTCCGAACTACGCATCGCTCGCGCCAGTCATCCGCGACGCTGGCGTCGGGAACTTCTTCTGGTCACTTATGCTCCAACCCGCGTACGCGCTCGTGCAGCGCAGGCGCGGTGTCCTGAACGGCGTCTTCCACGAGGATGGGGCAGTCTGGAGCACCGACGACGCCAGTGCCATCAAATCGATGTCCGGCCACGCCGATTTCGATGGAGAGGAGCGCCAAGAGTGGCCAGCGTGGGCAAAAGAGATCGAGCGGCGTTCGTGAATTCGGTGGCGGGCGACATCAGGCCGTGTTCGTGAGTCCCGCGTAGGACAACACGTCGCCGTGGTCGAGTGCACCGTCACCGTCGAAATCGAGGGCTCTTTGCTGTTCTGCTGGAACGTCTCCGATCCCGAGGCTGTCCGTCACCACGACGACCGGGAACGCTACCGCATCCCACAATCCGGTGTGGCCGTTGCCGGTCACGTCCTCGTAGCGACCGTCCCCGTCGGGGTCGAGCGGCGGACCGAGCGTGAGTCGGAAGCCGAATACGTCGACGACCGAGATGGGTGCGTGAACGTCGAGCGCGTGGTTGTTCTGGATATCGTTGTTCTGGAGGTCGTCGTCCCACGGATCGGCGAGGACGATGCCCTGCAGATCCTTCGTCACGGTGTTGCCGACCAGTCGAGCGTTCGAGTTCCGAACGTCGATGCCGATGGCGTTCCGCGAAGCCCGTACGCCCTGTATCGTTACGTCGTTCGAATCTCTGACCGCGATACCGCGATTCCAGTCTTTCACGTGGACGTTCCTGACGGTTACGTCGGAGGCGTTTTCGACGAGGATACCGCTCGTATCGCTGACGCCGAATCCGTCGAGCGTGTGCCCGCGACCGTCGAGCACGACGTCGTCGGCTTGAACGACGACACAACCGGTCGAGATTCGCGTCTTCCCGTTGTGGATGTCGCTTCCGAGGACGTAGTGTCCGGGTTCCGTGATCGTCGTGCAGGAATCGATAGTCGGGGCGGTCGGGCGTGCAGTTGCAGTGGGAGCGATACCACCGAGAACGCAGATGACCACGAGGACGACCGCAAGAGCGCGCGAAACCTCCATGCGCTCATGCACGCCGTCCTCCCTGTTATATGCTATCGCCAACGAACGACACGTCACCGAGAAAATTTAGAGTAGATCGAGTGCTCGAAGGTCGGATTCGAGCGCCGCACGGTCTGCGTCGTTCATCTTTCGGAGAGGGCTCCGGAGCGGGCCAGGTGAGAAGTCGATGTCCCGCAGATCGAGGGCGCTCTTCACGCCAGCCATGTACGAACCACCTTTGAGGGCATCTCGCACCGCGAACACCTCGCTCTGGAGTTCCTGGGCGTGCTCTTCGTCGCCAGCGTCGTAGGCGTCGTAGAGGTCGACGACCAGTTCCGGAAAGGCGTTTGCGACCGCGCTGACCATGCCGGTACAACCGATCTCCAGTCCGGGGAAGAGCAGGGAGTCGGACCCCGCGAGGAAGGTGAGTTCGGGATAGGTGGCGATGGCCTGCGCGAGCCACGGAACGTCCTTGCTCGAATCCTTGAGTCCCGCGAGATTCGGGATGGCGGCGAGGTCGCCGAGGGTGTCGAGCGACAGCGCGTTACCGGTCTTGCTCGGGATGTGGTAGACGTACACCGGCAGGTCGACCGCATCGCAGACGCGCCGATAGTGGGTGACGGCGGCGTCGTGGTCGAGCGGGAAGTAGTACGGCGTGACGACGACGATGCCATCCGCGCCCACCGATTCGGCGTGTTCGGCGTGGGCGACGGTCTCGCGCGTGCTAGGTGCACCCACACCCGCGATGACGGGGACGTCGCTGACGGCGTCGGTGACCGCTTCGACCACACCTTGGCGTTCTTCGCCCGTCAGGAGTGGAAACTCCCCGTTCGTCCCGAGGGGAAAGACGCCGTGTGCGCCGCCTTCGACGACGAATTTTGCGTGGGCAGCCGTTGATTCGTAGTCGACCGATTCGTCCTCGTGGAACGCCGTTATCGTGGGTGGGATGACCCCGTGGAGCGAGAGCGGGTCGTCCGAACCCGGTTCGGGTGCGTGCGCCATGGTGGGATGGTCGTGGTTCGAACCAATAAGCAGTTTTGCCCACAGCAGGACTTTTTCAATAGTGAGTAAACTTTTTGTTCCCCTGCTTCGTACGTACGAGTATGAACGTCACAGTCAAACTCTCTGGCACGCTGGTCGCGCGAACTGGAACCCGCGACGCCCGTGTTGCAGTCCCCGAGGAGGCGACGGTCGAAGACGTCGTGAACAAACTCGGCGAGCAGTACGGCCCACAGGTTCGCGCCGGAATCGTCGACGGTCTCGGCCTCCGTTCGGACACCAAGGTTCTCCGCGAATCCGACCACGACGTGGAACCGCTCTCGGTTCGTAGTCCGCTCGAAGCGGGCGACACTGTGCGCGTCCAGCCGAACGCCTGAGCAGGCCTTCGGATTTCTCGGTTCTTTCTCTCACCTCGATTCTCCCTCCCACCTCGTTTCCTTCCCTTCTTGACCATCATAAAACATATAACGGTTACTGGCAATTCTGTCGGCATGGTTCCCGGACGAGAGGTGTTCTCGTGAACAGGCGACTCGTGGGCCTGCTCTGTTTCGCGCTGGCACTCGCGTTCGCCGCGAACACGCTCTGGCTGTTTCCGCACGCCGACGAACCGCGGTACGAGTATCGGGCCGTCGAGTTGAACGAATCGAATGCACGCCACTACATCGATGCACATCCGTCCGTTCGTCGGTGTATCCTCGAGAAATCCCGCACCTGTGGAATCGAACTGCAAGCGAGGAACGAACCGATAGCCCTCAACGCTGAAGACACGGAGTTGTACGCGGATTATCAGTACGTCGCTACCCGTGATGGATACTTCGAACCGACCGTCCAGGAGCAGAACGGAACGGTGTATCTCTCGTCTCGAAGGGTGTCCAAAACGGCTGTCCTCTCGGATATCGCATACTCACCGCTTCCGTCAGTCTCGGGACACGATAAATCGATACAGAAGGCTATCGAGGGCGGTCACGCGGTCTCGTCCCACGAAGTCGACGGTCAGCACCGTATCGTCCGTCACGATGGACGATACTACGTCGTCCAGGACTCGTGGATATCCGACCCGCTCTCGTCGGTGCAACTGCTCGCCGTCCGTCTTTTTCTCTGGCTCGCCACCGTCCCGCTTTCGGTCGCCGGTTTCGTCTACCGGTACGGCTAACCGGTAGCGTGCTCGCCCGGCGCACGTTCGAACTGCTCTCGATGGTCTTCCGAGCAGAACCGGTACTGTTGACCGATATGGCGGGTGACGAACTCCGATTCGCGGTTCTCGTAGAGATCAGTTCCGCAGACTGGGCATTGTTGCACACCTGCCGGTTCGGCGGTCGGGCGAAAGGTCGCTTTGGTTGCGATGGCAAGGCAGTTCGAATCGTGCGACGACAGGTGCTACCCGGTCGTGCCATCCCACCCGAGGCGCGTCATTCTACCCCAGTCGCGCCAGCCGATTCAGTGCGTACACCGTCCGAAGTACGTCGCTTGCCTTCCCGCGGTCGAAGATGAGTTCGTCGGTGCGGACGACGTGGTCTAACACGTCGCGGGAGGAGTGCTCGGGGGCGGCGGCGATGCCGGTGTCGTTCTCCGCTACCCATCGCATCACGCGCAGGTCGCTCTTGCTGTCGCCCATCACCAGCGTGAAAGGGTCGTCGACGCCGAGTACCGCCAGTGCAGCCTCCACGCCGACCACCTTGTTCAACTCTCGGCTGCCGATCTCGGCGGCGTCTCCCTCGTAGTAGGCCACGTCGATCCGCTCGAAGGTGTCCTGCACGTCCGCCGGAATCTCCGCAACGTCGTGGTCGGGGGTCTCGCCGTGTTCTTCCAGCACGCCGCGAATCTCGGGGTCGCTATCGGCGTAGTAGGCGCGCGCCCAGTCGCTTCCGTCGTCGGCCACCGTCTCGCCGAGCAGGTCGAGCAGGTAGACCAGTGCGTCGTCGATAACCTCGACCGCCCGCGTGCTTCCCGTCTCGAAGTTCGGCTTCATCGTGACGTTGAACTCGTTGCCCTGGAGATGGGTGCATCGCCGGAGTTCGTCGGGGGCGGCCGAGAGCACCTGCGAGCGAACCGTATCGAAGACCGTGCGGATCTCGTCGTCCAACTCCTCGTAGAGCAGGCGCTTCGTCTCCGCGCCGTGGCCGGGCGTGAACACTCCTGTTCCTGCTTCGTAGACGATACTCAGGTTCCCGGAGTGGACGATCTCGTTGCCGAGTCCCTGGATGGCGAATCCCTTGACGTTCTCCAGAGTTTGTCCGGTGCAGACGACGATAGGGACGCCCTTCTCGTGGAATTCGGTGAGTAGGTGGAGCGTCTCACGGGGAATCTCGTTGTCCGTCCCGCCCGCAGAGCGGAGGGTCTCGTCCACGTCCAACACCAGCGCGTTCACCGCCCGTCCGTACTTCGAGTAGAGGTCGAGCGCGGTAAACGACTGGTCGCGCGTGGCGTGCGCGGCGATGTCGGCGTAGGTCTCGCCTGCCTCGAACCCCCCGCGAATCTCGTCTTTCTTGGTGTCGAGTTCTTCGCTGACCGATTGCCAGTGTTCCAGTGCGACCCGCGAATCGACCGGCGGAAAGAGGTTCACGAAGTCCTGATACGCTCTGAGGGTCTTCGTATCGAACTCGTCGTAGAGGCGATAGAGGGCGTCGTAGCGTTCCATGCTCAGAAGTGGGTCGTTTTCCGGGATAAAGTTCGGGTCGTTCGTTCGTCGTTCGCGTCTCGACGGTTCCGTCGAGTAGTACATTTCAGTATATTCCAGTACATTTTAGTACGACGAACCTTCGCCCGCTCCATCGTCACTCACGAGGATACCCAGACGACGTAACCGCCACGCAACAGTCACCGCATCTCGTCCTTCCCCAGCCTTCTCCCTGTGGGCGTCCCTCGCGCGCGTTGCTCGCACGCGACACCGCGACGAAAGGCCGATCAACCGCTGGGCGACCACACCGCTCTGTCACGAAAGCGCCCCTGTCCATCCCTTCTACATCCTGGTGGACTGAAAGGGTTATCTGGTTCGAAGAATCGGGAGTGGTCGAACCGGCGTGAGCGGGGCAACGGGGGTTACTGTGACCTACTCGTCGCACGAACATTTATAAACGATCGAGCGACCAGAACCGTCGATGCCCGAGAGAAACGAACGAGAACCGCAAACACCCACTCTACGAGAAGAACTTCAGCAGGTCGTCACGCTTCTCCTCGTGCAGGTGGGTCTTGACGGCCTCGTTCAGCGACTCGATGTTCCCGCGTTTCGCGCTGATGGGGGCGATGGTGTCCTGCCACTGCCGCCACGGTGGATGCAGGCCGAGGCGGTCACAGAGGTCGTCCAGTCGCTCGTCTTTGTCGTCCACCTTGTCCATCTTGTTCACCGCGACGACGACCGGGATGCCCACGTCCTGGAGGAAGTAGAACATCTCCACGTCGTGTGGAATCTCGTCCTCGCCGGAGTAGCGGTCGATGATATCGACGACGCTCTTGCCGTCCACGACGAGAATGCCGAGGAGGATGTCGTCCGCGTGTTCTTCGACGTACTGGACGATATCGGTCTTGATCTGTTCACGCCGCTCTTCGGGAACGCCGGACATGAACCCGAACCCCGGCAGGTCGCTGAGCATGAAATCCTCGCTCGACCAATCGAAGTGGTTCGGTTTGCGCGTGACACCGGGCTTTCCGCCAGTCTCGAAGCGGTGGCCCGTCAGTTCGCGCATCAGTGTGGATTTGCCGACGTTGGACCGTCCGACGAACACGATCTCTGCGCTCCGGTTTGGCCGATTCTCGAACATACCGTCGCTTACCATCGCCGACGCTTAACCGACGTGCTTCGCGGTCCACCGTATCGTTCTTCGACCCAGCGATTATATCACACTCCACCTCCCACCGTAAAACGTGCGACTTGTACAGGTTTCTATCCCGACGGGCAAGCGCAAAGCCGTCGTTCAGGCGCTCGAAGCCGAGGGTGTCGACTACTTTCTCACCGACGAAACGGGCAGTCGAAAGTACACCGCGATTGCGACGTTCCCCCTCCCGCAGAACGCGGTACAGTCCGTCATCGACAAACTCTACGAGGCGGGATTGAGCGACGACGCACACGCCATCATCATCGACGCCGAAACCGACACTTCCCGCGAGTTCGAGGAACTGTCGAAGCGATACGACGCGGAGAACGGTGGCGACCGTATCGCCCGCGACGAGATCCTCATGCAGGCGCGAGAGCTGTCCCCCCGGTTTCGGACGTTCGTCTTCATGACTGTCGTGAGTGCTGTCGTTGCGACGGCAGGACTGCTCATCGATTCGCCTGCCGTCGTCGTCGGTTCGATGGTCATCGCACCGTTGGTCGGCCCTGCGCTCTCGGCAGGTGTCGGCACCGTCCTCAACGATCAGGATCTGTTTCGTCGCGGCGTGAAACTACAGGTGCTCGGTGGCGTCATCGCTATCATCAGCTCGACCATCTTCGCTCTCGTCGTCCGGTATCTCTACCTCTTCCCGCCGAACACCGATGTAACGTCGATCTCGCAGATAAGCGGGCGACTGACGCCCGATTTCCTCTCGCTCATCGTTGCCCTCGGTGCCGGGTCGGCTGGGGTCGTCAGCCTCGCGGCAGGCGTGTCGGTCGCGCTCGTCGGCGTCATGATTGCGGCGGCACTCATCCCGCCCGCCGCAGCAGTCGGTATCGGCATCGCGTGGGGACAACCGACCATCGCGCTCGCTGCTGGCGTTCTCGTGTTGGTGAACGTCCTGTCTATCAACCTCTCGGCCATCGTGACGCTCCAGTACATGGGCTATCAACCGAAAAGCTGGTTCAAATTGGAGCGTTCGCAGACCGAGATGTACCGCAGAATCGGTATTCTCGTCTTCGCTATCGCCGTGCTCTCCCTCTTCCTCGGAGGTGTCACGTACTCGTCCTACCAGAGTGCTCAGTTCGAGGAACAGACCAATCGTGCGGTCGGGAACGTCCTCTCCGAATCTCAGTACCAGCAAGCAGAGCGGATCGACGTTCAGGTTCAGTATCGAAGTGGTCTCCCGATGGGACAAAGCACATACGCTCGCAGCCTCCCGTTCAGACAACCTGACAGAGTCGTCGTAACCGTAGGGCGACCGGCGGACAGCCGCTATCCCAGACTCGCGAGTCAGCTACAGAATCGGATCGAGCGCCGAACTGGGCAAGAAGTCTGGGTGCAGGTTCGGTACGTCGAGACTGACGAAGTTTCAGCCTGAGCTATTTGTCACTCGGCGGTGTACTTCTGTCGCCATGCGACTCGCACTCATCGCAGCACTGGGGGTTGCTGTCCTGCTCGCTTCCGTAGGAGGGGGGACTGCCGGTGGTGTGACACAAGCAGAGAACGAAACGACGACCGAGAACACGGTGAATACGGCGACCACCACGATTCGCGTCTCGGCAGTCGGAGAAGCCGAGGCAGAACCGGACCAAGCGCTCTTACGAGTCGCAGTCGTCCAGTCTGGAGACGATGCCGAGATGGTTCGAACGCGACTCGCCAAGAACGTCTCGCGGCTGCGGGAGGCACTCCGCCAGATCGACGTCAGCGACGAGCAGATTCGAACCGTCGCATTCGATATTCGCCAAGACCGCGACGAAGAAGGTGCCCCGGCAGACTTTCGGGGGATTCACACGTTCGAGATCACGTTGAACGACACCGATCGCGTGGGGAGCGTCATCGACACGGCGGTGAAAAACGGTGCGAACGAGGTCGATGGAGTGGCGTTCACGCTCTCGGAGGCCCGGCGCGACGAACTGCGAGCGCGCGCACTCCAGCGAGCGATGCAGAGCGCACGAACCGACGCAGAGAGCATCGCCGGAGCTGAGAATCTGACGGTCACGGGCGTCAGAACCGTCTCGACAGTGGACTCGTCGTTCGTTCCAGTCGAGACTCGGGCGACGACAGTTGCGGATGCTGGCGGGAAGACGGAGGTGGAATCCGGCCCGGTGACGGTCGCGGTACAGGTGGTGGTAACCTACGAAGCGCGGTCGGGAGAGCGGTAACGGTTCGGGCTGCTATCCGTCGAACGGCAGTTCGGGTTCGTAGCCGATGGCTTCGACGGCGGCGTCGAGCGTTTCCGTGACGTTGTCGTCCTCCTCGATGCTCATGAACAGGTCTGCCTCCACGTCGGTCGAGAGGTCGGATTTGTTGCAGATAGTGAGGACGGGCACGTCGTCGAACTGCTCCTCGACGGAATCTCTGAGTTCGAGCTGTGCGTCGAGCGGGAAACCGCAGTAGGCGCTCGCATCGACGATGAACAGGATACAGTCGGCGAGGTGAGTGAGCGCAGAGACGGCCTGTGATTCGATGGCGTTTCGCTCGTCGGCAGGACGGTCGAGGAGTCCCGGTGTGTCCACGATCTGGTAGCGGATGTGGTCGCGCTCGAAGTGGCCGACCCGGACACCCTTGGTCGTGAATGGGTACTCCGCGATCTCGTTGCGTGCGTGGGTCACGCTGTTGACGAACGAGGACTTGCCGACGTTGGGGTAGCCCGCGACGACGACGGTGGGGTCGTCGGGGTCGATGTCGGGGAGGACACGAAGGTCGTTTCGCGCCGCGCCGACCCGGTCGAGGTCGTCTTCGACCTCTTCGACCACGTCCGCGAGGCGGGCGAACCCCTGTTTTCGAACTTTACGGGCGTAGTCGATGTCGCCACGAAGTTTCCCTTGATACTCGCGTCCGATCTCTTTCGTCTTCCGGGAGGCCCACTGGATCTCGGAGAGGCTCTTTCGCACTTCGTCTACGTCCACCACAGCGTCGGCGAGTTCGTAGTAGAAGGGGTCGACCTCTCGGAAGTCGGGCCACGACGTGACCACGTTCTGGAGGTTGTCCGAGAGGACGTTCGAAGCGGTCTGGAGCATGGACTGTTGGGCCTGCACACCGCTCTTGGCCCGGCCCGCCCGTGCAGCCCGCGAGAACGCCTTGTCGATGAGTTCCTCCGACGTGGGCGTCGTCGGGAGGGTCTCGAAAATCATGGTCATCCGTATGGCCTCCCCCCTTAAAAGGGCGTTCATAGCGTCGTTCGACCTCTCTCGGCGGGATGCTTTTGCCGGTTCGTCCCTTATTCTCGTGGCATGACCGATTGGTACGCAGTCTTGGTCGGGTTCGTCGTCTCGGTTCTCGCGGGAATCGTCGCCTTCGCCGTCCCCGGAATCGGCCACATCGGTGCCGGGCTCATCGGCGGATTCGCTGCGGGCTACGTCGCAGGTGGGGGATTGGGTCGGGGATTCTGGCACGGCTTGCTCGCCGGGTCGCTCGGCGGTCTCGTCGTCGCCCTCTTCCTCGGCCTCGCCGGAACCATCCTCGGTGGACTGGCGGGCGGCCCGGTCGGCTCGCTGTTCGGCGGCGTCGGCCTATTCGTCGCAGCCGTCATCGTCGCGTTCATCATGGCGCTCGACAGCGCGCTCGGTGGGGTGCTCGGCTCACTGCTGAAAAGCTAGCTGTTTTCCGCTCGCAGGTCGAACGACCACCATGGCCGAGATCGACGCCAGTACGGTACTTCCGGCAGAGCACATCCGACAGGCGGTCGCATCGGGACGCGTATCGCAGTTGCATCGCGGCGACCAGTATGCCGATGAAGGCGACACCTTCGACATCGACGGCGAGACGTTCGAGGTGGTCGAAGTGACCGAGCGGAAGTTGGGTGATCTGACCGACGAAGACGCGCAGGCCGAGGGGTCGGCGAATCTAGAGGAGTACAGGGAGCGACTCGACCAGGCCCACGAACACTTCGAGTGGGACGACAACGCGACGGTGTATCGGCACCGCTTCGAGCAAGCGGAGTAAGAGACGCCGCCACCGCCGCCGTGATGTACTGTTTTGTACTGGAATGTACTGATCAGTCGCCGTGTACTGATACCTCCTGATTCGTACTGGAATGTACTGTCTGAGGACGGATCGAATACCTAAAAGAAACATGATACTTCGAGACGGGACAACGTCTATGCGTGCCGAAAAACGACCGGAAAACAGCTATCGCGAGGCCGATACGCGAGGCGGTAAGCAAGTTTTTGGCACTGGGACACTTCGGTTCTGGTATGAACGTATCAATCGACGCGGTGCGTGTCGCCGCGACCGGCGACGGCCCACTGCCCGTGGTCGTACTCACGCCGGACGATGGTGACAGCGTCCTCCCTATCTTCATTCGATTCGAGGAAGGCATCAGCATCGCTCGTGGGATGGAAGCCGAGGATATCGGTCGACCGCTGACCCACGACCTGCTGCTCGACGTCGTGGAAGAACTGGGGGGACGGATCGACCGCGTGGTCGTCAGCGAACTTCAGGACAACACGTACATCGCCGACCTGCACATCCAGACGCCGCGTGGGCACGAGGTCGTTGACGCCCGACCCAGTGACTCGCTGGCGCTGGCATCTCGAACGAACGCACCCATCGAAGTCGCAGAAGAGGTGTTCGAACACGGACGGCAGGAACGCGCGCAGTTCGACGAACTTCAGGATATCCGGGAAGTCGCCCAGATCGGTCCATGAGCGACGTTCTGGACGACCTCTTCGCCCTCATCGAAGACCGCAAGGAGACGCTTCCCGAGGACTCCTACACCACATCGCTGTTCACCCACGAGAAGGGCCAGAACGCCGTCCTCGAAAAACTGGGTGAGGAGACGACCGAACTCGTGCTGGCCGCGAAGGACGACGACTACGACGAGATCGCCCACGAGAGCGCCGACATCGTCTACCACCTGCTCGTCTTGCTGTCGATGAAGGACATGACCCTGGACGACCTCCGTACGGAACTACGAAATCGGTGATCGTTGCTCGCGTTTTCCCGAGCGATCTCTGCCCTAACTTCTAACCGAATCACGCCCGTCGTCCAGAACACAGATGCAACTCGCAGATCATCTCTCCGAGTTCGTCCGGCGCGACTGGCAGACCGTCATCGACCCGGACGAACGAATCCGGGTCGCGCTGGTCGGTATCGGCTGGTTCACGGAAACCGCCGTCATCCCCGCCATCGCGGAGAGCGACCTCTGTGAAATCGGGGCGGTCGTCAGCGGTAACCCGGAGAAGGCGATGCGCGTCCGCGACGAGACGGATGCAGACAGCGCGCTCACCTACGACGAATTCCACGAGGGGAACGGAGTCGAGGACTACGACGCCGTCTACGTCGCCACGCCGAACGCGACCCACCTCGATTTCGTGGAGACGGCGGCAGACCTCGGGAAAGCCGTGCTCTGTGAAAAACCGATGGAGGCGACGGTCGAGCGTGCCGAGCGACTGGTCGATGCGTGCGACGACGCCGGAGTCACCCTGATGGTCGGCTACCGGATGCACACCAATCCCGCAGTGCGGCGGTTCCGTGAACTCGTTCGAGAAGGATTCGTCGGGAATCCCGCACTCGTCGAGGGGACGATGTGCCAGAACGTCTTCGAGACCATCTCACCCGACCCGAACCAGTGGCGACTGGACGCTGACCTCGCCGGGGGGTCTGCCTCATCGACCTCGGCATCTACTCGCTCAACACGGCCCGGTTCGTCCTCGGCTCAGACCCCGTGAGCGCACAGGGAACCATCGCGAGTCCACACGAGGCCTTCACGGACGTCGACCAGCACGTCTCGTTCGAAGTCGAGTTCGAGAACGACGTTACGGCGGCCTGTACCGCCAGCCAGTTGGCCCAGCGCCGGAGTCGCTTCACCGTCACGGGAACCGAGGGGAGACTGACACTCGACCCGGCGTTCTTCGGCGAAGCCCAGTTGACGGTCGAACGCGGCGATGCGAAAGCGGACTTTACGGTCGAACCGGTGGACGAGGTGGCGGCGGAGTTCGACTACTTCGCGGATTGCCTGCTCGCAGGTCGTGACCCGGAACCCGATGGCGAACACGGACTGGTGGATATGCGAGCCATCGGCGCCATCTACGAGTCCGCCGAAACCGGCGAACGAGTGCCGATTCGGGAGTGAACCGAATTCGAAGCGTTCCCGTCGAGCCGTGACGACCGCGATTCGCTCCGACGACCGAGATCTTTCACGGGGTGATGACGGCCCGGCCTTCGATCTCTCCGTGCTCTAACTTTTCTGCCACGTCGTTGATCTCGTCCAACTCGTACCGCGAGGTGCGAAGGTCCACGTCGCCGCCGGCCACGAGTGCCATGAGTTCCTGGAGTTCGGTGTAGTTGCCGACGAGCGTCCCTCGGTAGTCGAAATCGCCGTTGACGAGCGCCTGTGCTGGCTCGTGGATGTGGCCGCCGTAGCCGACGACGTGATGGTCGCCGCCCGCCGCGAGCAGATTCGGCGCGTAGTCGAGCGTCCCATCCGAACCCACGAAGTCGAGGATCTGCTGGACGCCGGACCCGTCCGTGATGGCGTCCACTTCGTCCGCCACGTTCTCGTCCCGCGAGTTCACGGTGTGGTGGGCACCGAGGTCGTGCGCGAGAGACAGTGCTTCGTCTTTCACTTCGACGGCCGTGATCTCTGCCGCGCTCATCGCCCGCAGGGCTTGCAGGCCGATGTGGCCGAGACCACCGACACCGACGACGACGGCGTGGTCGCCGGGGTTCAGTTCGCGGGCCGCCTTCTTCACCGCGTGGTAAGCCGTGATTCCGGCATCGGCGTGTGGTGCGATCTCTGCTGGATCGACCCCGTCGGGAAGCGGAATCACGGCGCGTTCGTTCGTCTGGAGATACTCCGCGAACCCGCCGTCGGTCGAGAGACCGGGGAATGCGAGGTTCTCGCAGTGCATGTCATGCCCGAGACGACAGGCCCGGCAGATACCGCAGGTCATCGCCGGGTGGCAGATGACGGCGTCACCCTCCGAGACGAGCGTCACGTCGTCGCCCGTCTCGGCAACGATTCCGGCGTTCTCGTGGCCGAGCGTCATCGGGAGCGACTGGTTCATCGGCTCTTCCCACATGCCCTCGATAGCGTGGTTGTCGGTCTGGCACCAGCCCGCACCCTCTATCTCGACGACGACGTGGTCGCCTTCCGTCGCCGTTGGTCGGTCTACCTCGTCGATCGAGAGCGCATCACCCATCTCGTCAGTGTACTCGTGGAGTCTTGCAGCGCGCATACGCTGAGCCACGACGCGAACGACAACAGGTGTTGTGGCAACAGGGAGACGGCTGACGGAAACAGCGATACAAAGTATTTACTCGGTAAAGAATAAATCTTTTGAGCTAGCAGTGTCAATGGTCTCGTATGGACGCAGTCGCACTTCCACGTGGGGCCGATACCCCCGAGATACTGGTGAAACCTCGACCGGAACCGGATTCGGGAGAGGTGTTGGTGCGGACGCTCGCGGTCGGCGTCGACGGCACCGACCACGAGGTCATCGCCGGACACCACGGCGGTTTTCCGGCAGGCGACGACCATCTCGTCCTCGGCCACGAGGCGGTCGGCGTCGTCGAAGACCCGAACGGAACCGCTTTCGAACCGGGTGACGTAGTCGCCCCGACGGTTCGAAGGCCACTTCCGAACGGCCCGACGGAGTTCTTCGAACACGGCGAACCCGACATGGCACCGGCAGACGAAACTGCCGAGCGTGGCATCTCGGGTGCACACGGTTTCATGAGCGAGTACTTCACCAGCCCGGCCGAGTTCCTGGTGCCCATTCTGGACGACCTCGCCGAATGTGGCTTTCTGGTCGAACCGATCAGCATCTCCGAGAAGGCGATCGAGTTGGCCCGCGCGTCGCGGTCGTCGTTCGACTGGCAACCGGAGAACGCGCTCGTCCTCGGAAACGGCAGTCTCGGACTGCTCACGTTAGCCATGCTCGGTGATTCGTTCGAGCGAACCTACTGTCTCGGGCGGCGCGACCGCCCGGATCCGACCATCGACATCATCGAGGCGTTGGGAGCGACGTACATCGACTCGCGCGAGACGCCCGTGTCCGAGATTCCGGACACCTACGAATCGATGGACTTCGTCTACGAGGCGACGGGGTACGCGAAACACGCCTTCGAATCTATCGACGCACTCGCCCCGAACGGTGTCGCGGCACTGCTCGGGGTCCCGGATTCGTGGACGTTCGAGGTCGATGGCGGTGCGCTTCACCGGGAACTCGTGATGGGCAACAAGGCGCTGGTCGGGAGCGTTAACTCCGGCTACCGGCACTTCGAGTCGGCGGTCGAAACGCTCGCCGGACTCCCCGACTGGCTGCTGGACGACCTCGTCACGGGCATCTTCGACGTGTCGAATTTCGAGGACGCCTTCGCGGACGACGAAACGACAATAAAGACGGCGGTAAAATTCCACACCCAATGAAGAACGTAGACGACCTCATCGAAAGTGCGGCGGAACTCGCGGAGCGTGGCCTCTCGAAAGGCGAGATCGCGGACGAACTGAACGTGTCGCGCGAGACGGCCAGTTGGCTGGTCGAGCGCAGTGGCAGCGCAACAGCCCCCAAACCCACGGGCGGCCCGCAGGACATCCACGTCGATTGGAGCGCCATCGGGCGCGACAGTGCCCGACTCTCCTACGTCGGCGCGGCGATGGCCGACCTGCTGTCGAAACACGGCGAAGAAGTCGATCTGACCATCGGTATCGAGAAAGCAGGGGCGCCGCTGGCGACGGTGGTGGCGCGCGAACTCGACACCGACCTCGGAACGTACGCCCCACGAAAGCACCAGTGGGAAGAAGGTGACATCGACGAGCACGGCGGCAGTTTCTCGCGCAACTTCGCGCAGATCCGTGACCGCGAGTGTTACGTCGTCGACGACACCATCACGAGTGGGACGACGATGACCGAGACCATCGAGGCCATCGAAGACCGTGGCGGTGAACCGGTCGCCTGCATCGTCCTCGCCGACAAGCAAGGAACCGAAGAACTGAACGGCGTCCCCGTCTATTCGCTGGTGCAGGTCATCGGCGTCGGAAGCGAGGAGTAGTTTCGCCGATCGTCGTATTTACTCCCTCCCGACACGACTCGTACAGAGTCACCTACCTGATTTAGAACATACAGCTGTTTTATAAATCTAACAGCATTCTCGAAGGTCGTTGGGGATAAAATTTTATCTATTTGTTGTGTCGGACCGTTCATGTCTGAATCTAAAGGGGAGTTGGCATCGCAGGTCGATGATCAGGAACTGCTCGAAAATATCTGTATCGACCAGGAAGAGATCCACTGGCGCAAGGGGTACACCGGATTCGACCGGACGGACGCCGAGCGACTGTCGGAGATGTCGAGCATGACGTGACGGAAACCTATCGAAACTCCGACAATGCGGTCGAACTCGCCGTCGAGGAGGTCGTCGAGCGCACCATGTCCGTTCTCCGTCTCATCAACATCGACCAGCAGGTGGCGATGGACACGTACATCGACTCCTACAGCAACCAGATGGAAACGGAACTAGAGCGGCGTTCCGAGGCGACGAAACGAATCGGCACGTCGGTCGCTGAACTCCGCGAGACGACGGCAGGGGTAACGGGCGCTACGGAGGAGATAACCGAACTCTCCGACGAACAGTCCGAGGACATGGAGGAGGTCGCCGCCGAGGTGTCGAGCATGAGTGCGACGGTCGAGGAGATCGCCGCCAGTGCCAGCGAAGTCAAGCGCGAAAGCAAAGAGGCAGACAGACTCGCTATGACGGGCCAGACGGCAGCGCAAGACGCCATCGAGGTCATGCAGGACATCGACGACGCGAGCCATCAGGTCACGGCAGACATGGACGCCCTCCAGTCGACCGCGAGCGAGGTCGACGAGGTCGTCGAGGTCATCAACGAGATCGCGAACCAGACGAACCTGCTCGCACTGAACGCCAATATCGAGGCCGCTCGTGCGGGCGAGGCGGGCAACGGATTCGCGGTCGTTGGTGACGAGATAAAAGACCTCGCCGAGGAGTCGAAGACGCAGGCGGGGGGCATCGAGGGGATGATCGACGAGATGCAGACGAACACCGACGAGACGGTCGAGAGCCTGCGCGAAACCGACGAACGGATCGAACAGGGTATCGACCACATCGAGTCGTCGCTTGACCAACTGGAGGATATCGTCGAAGCCGTGCGCGCGACCGCCGACGGTATCGAGGAGGTCGCGGATGCGACGGACGACCAGGCCGCGAGCGCGGAAAAGATCGCTGCGATGGTAGATGAAGTGTCCGGGAAGGCAGGGCAGATAACGACCGAGATTCGGGATATCGCCGTCGCCGCCGAACAGCAATCCGAACAGGTACACGAGATCGAGCGATCCGTCCGGCGGCTGAACGAATAACGAGCGCGGTTGCGATTGGACGACCGGTTCGAGACTCGGTCGCAACTTCTTTGCGGCGTCGGTTCCAACGCAAACGTATGACATTCACACCCGGCGAACAGCTCTCTTCCGACGAAGTAAAAGAGCGAGTCGATTCGGCGCTCGAAGACGAATCGGTCGTCCTGTTCATGAAAGGGACGCCGATGATGCCTCAGTGTGGCTACTCCCAGCGCGCGATGGAACTCATCGGCAAACACCGTGGCGACGAGTTCGAGACGGTAGACGTCCTCGACAACCTGGACGCCTACCGCGAGTCGCTCTCGGCCCACAGCGGGTGGGAGACGATTCCACAGACGTTCGTCAACGGCGAATTCATCGGCGGGAGCGACGTGCTGGCGGAGATGGAAGAGCGCGATGAACTAGAAGCCACACTCCGAACCGAGTAGGGTCGTTTCAGTGGCGACATCTGCAACCGAAAGAGTAGACCCTATAAGTTCGGGGCGCGTAGGAGTAATTGGACAACCGACGGGAGACGGAACCACCGACCACAAATGAGCCAGGTATACCGACTGCACTCGACGCTCGAACTGCCGCTTGAGACCGTCTACGACTACTTCGAAAGCGACCCCCATCTACCGGAGGGGATCGACAGCATCGATATCACTCGCCGTAACAACACGCTTATCATCAGTGCTGTCTCGACGGACGAAAGCATCAGCAAGTACACCCCCACTGCTCAGCTGAAAGCGAGCGTCTCCGAGACGCGCGTCTTCACCGAAGAGGAGGAAGCACGTCGCAACGCTCCGCGATGGGGCGAAGAGTACGACGAAGACGAAGAAGAGCCGACGGGCGAACTCATCGAGATGGCCGCGTTCAAGGGCGACCGCGAGACGGTGCTCCAGAACACCGCGCTCCAGTACCCGATGTTCGAGGTGCTCTGTTCGCTCGCCCGCCAAGCCGAGAAAGGCACACTCACCGCCATCTCTGAAGTTGAGGGCGGTCTGGAAGCGACCCGCATCGTGGACGGGGACGACCGCCCCGCCTCCATCGAAGTGGTAGAGGGGCCGCGAAAGGAGAGTTCCTCGTCCAGTGGCGTGAACTGGCGCGACAACAAGTTCATCTCCTAACTCGCTGCTTTACGACGCTTTCGCACCTATCGAGTTCGAACCACACAGTTTTTCTCCGACGGCAGTTCGAAATTCGAACTGCACCACGTGTAGAATTGAAATGATTGTTCACGGTGAGCCGAAAAGCACTTTAGCCGCCTAATTATATGTAATTACGAGTCATGCCAGACGAGTTCCCAGACTACCTCGATGTAGATTACACGGACGGCGAAGGCGAAGACCCTGAAGATTACCCATCGCTCGAAGACAAGATCGAGAAAGCGATCGACGTCACGCGAGAGGGTCTCGAGAAGTACGAGAACCCTGTCGTCATGTGGACTGGCGGGAAAGACTCCACGCTCACGCTGTACTTCATCAAAGAGGTCGCGGAGCGTCACGACCTCGAAGTCCCGCCCGCGGTGTTCATCGACCACTTCCAGCACTTCCAGGATATCCACGACTTCGTGGATCGCTGGGCCGATGAGTGGGATCTGGACGTCATCTACGCCCGCAACGAGGACGTCGGCGGATACGTGGACGAGCACGGTCTCGAACCGGGCGACGACATCGACATCGCCGACCTCTCGGAGCACAACCAGCACCACGTGCGGAACCTCCTCGAATACGAAGAGGACACGTTCCCGTTCCTGCTCGACACCTACGTCGGCAACCACTTGCTGAAGACGGTCGCACTGAACGACGCGCTCGAAGAGTACGACGTGGACGGCGTCATCTCCGGCGTCCGCTGGGACGAGCAGGAAGCCCGCGCCGACGAGACGTTCTTCAGCCCGCGCCACGATCCCGAGATCTACCCACCCCACGACCGCATCCAGCCCATCCTCCAGTTCGACGAGGCAGCCGTCTGGGACGCCTTCTGGCACTTCGTCGTGCCGGACACCGTCGAGGACTACCCCGACGATGGGTACGTCCCGGAGTCCTACGACGACCTTCCGAACGGGCTCACGCAGGATGACATCCCAGTCTCGCCCAAGTACTTCGAAGGGTTCCGCTCGCTCGGCAGCGAGATCAGCACCGAGAAGAGCGACGAAGACCCTGCATGGTTGCAGGACATGGCGAACACGACCGAGCGTGCAGGCCGCGCCCAGGACAAAGAAGACCTGATGGAGCGTCTGCGCGATCTCGGTTACATGTAAAAACGACCTTTTAGCTACCACCTTTTACGACGGTCACAGGCGAGCACGGCGATGACCACCATCGCCGTGCTCGCGGGTTCCCTGTAAAAGCTAGACCAAAAGCACTCCTTCTTCACTCCACTACCGTTCCGCTCAGTCGTCGGCCCGCTCGCTCGTCACTACGTTCCTCGCTCGCGGAGAGTGGGCTGATCTCTGGTGGTTGTGTCACCCGCTGATTCCAGTTGCCGGTGTCGGTTCACGGATTCTCTGGCGGTCGGTCTACCTATCTCCCTCGTTTCACTCGGTCGCTGTTCGGCAGGTGGTGCGGTTTGCTAGCATGTTTCGAGAAAGGATTTTAGCGTACTTCCGGTATCGTCGGGTGAAGATGTCAGACGACGGCCCGTTAGCGAAGACCGACCCGGCGAACTACTACGACCGTCTCGCCGAGGGCGAGTGGGGGCGCCTCGAAGCAACGTTCAAGAACTCGCTGGAGTTCGAGAGCACGACCGACTATCTCGACCAGTATCTCCCGGCGTCGGGGAGGGTGCTGGACGCTGGCGGGGCTGCGGGTCGGTATTCGGTCTGGCTGGCAGAGCAGGGATACGACGTAACACTGCTCGACCTCTCGGCGGAACAGGTCGCCATCGCCAGAGAGCGCGTTGCGGAGCACGGCCTTGAAGACCGTGTTACCGTCCAGCAGGGCGACATCCGCGACCTTCCTAAAACGACAGCTTCGACGCCACCCTCTGTCTCGGCGGGCCGCTCTCGCACGTCATCGACGCCGACGAACGCCGCGAGGCGGTCCGTGAACTCCATCGCGTGACTAGGTCGGGTGCCCCCGCCTTCGTCTCCGTGATGGGGTTCGTCGCGGTCGTCCAGAACCTCATCAAGAGTGCACCCCACTTCGAGGCGGGGGTTCGACAACTCCCCGAATTCATCGAGACGGGTACGTACTCGCCCGAACTCGCCGAGAAGTACGAGGGCGACGATCCGGCCTTCGTCGAGTGTCACTTCTTCCCCGCCGACGAACTCCGCCACCTGCTGACTGACCACGGCGTTGCGGTCGAGGTCGTCGCCGGACTCGAAGGCCCGGCCTCCAACTTCGGGACGACACTGGAAGAGGTTGACGAGAATGCACAGGAGAGGGTCGCTGAAATCGTCCGAACGCTCCGCGAAGACCCGACCATCGCCGACCTGTCGAATCACATCCTCGCGGTCGGTCGCGTCGAGTGATTACTTCGTCGCCCGATACTCACCGTGTTTTACCCCCAGCGCCAACACGAGTGCGCCGAAGACGACCAGTCCGCCGCTGACCATCATCGATATCGTCTGTGGCATGCCACTCGTCAGCGTCCCGCCGAGCACGACTGCCAGGAGGACGAGGAACGCGACTGCTGTCGTGACTTCGTCGAACTTCATACGAGAGGGTTAGCCGACGCGATTAAAAGCGTTACTCCGATTTCGGGCGCATGAGATTCGCCAGCGTCACCAGAACACCCAGCACCCAGTCGAGTGGAACCGCGATGCCGAACCACATACCGACGTAGGCGAGTCCTTCGAGGTCGTACCGTGTTCGGAGGTAGTCGTTCACGTTTCCGTAGGCGAGGACGTTGTCGAGCAACCACACCGCGATGGACTCGCTATTCGGAAACACGACCGCCGAAATCGTCGGCGAGTACAGCGCCGCGACGACGGGTGGCAAGAACAGCGCCGTCATGCCGAACGGGTAGGCGAACAGCACCGTGGTTATCCGACCGCCGTACTTGCTAGTGAGGTACGCCAGCACTGCCGCGACGGTGGCGACGCCCCCGGCGGCGAGAACCGCCAGGAATCCCTCTTGCGTGAAGCGTATCCGCGCCAGTGCTGCCAGACCGCCCCACACGACCACCGACAGCAGCATGACGCCCAGCACTCCGAGACTCGCCGCCGTTCGGTCGATGCGACTCGTGTAGTAGCGCGCCGCGAACCCGAACAGGACGAACGGGTAGAGTAGGGCGACGACGAACGCCCCTACTCCACCCCACACACGATATGCCATCTTTCCCGACGTGCTCTGGGGTGTCCACTTCCCGAGCACGGAGTGGGAGTTCTGTCACTGTCGTGGAAAGAACAGCGACATCCACCCTGTGTGTAACTGTTGTATGTCGAATCGTATCGCGCCGATGAGTCCTCCTCCCTGACTCGTCCCGCGTGCCATACTCTGGCTTGATTCGGCCAGCCGATAAGAACTTTCTCCTTACCAGTTCCAGATACTACTTGTCCTTCAATCATCTCCTTCCATCGATTCATTCTGCCCGCCGACCGGCGTGCCCCGGATAATCCCGCTCGAACCGGTCTTCGATCTCCTGTCCGTTGAGCTCGATGACGACCGGTCGCCCGTGTGGGCAGGCGTAGGGGTTCTCGCAGTCGTCCAGTGCCGAGAGAAGCTGTACCATGTCACCCTCCCGAAGCGATGTGTTGCCGGTGACGGAGGGATAACACGCCAAATCGGAGATGAGCGCGTCGGCCACCGCCTCCGCCGAAGTTCTGTCTCGTTCATCCGGGTCGGTCGAGACGAATTCGCTCAGCACGTCCCGCAGTAGGTCGGGCGCAAGCGTTTCGCTGAGTACGGTGGGAACCGTCGTCACCTCGACCGTCCGTTCTCCTGTGAGCGCGGCGTGGAATCCCAACCGCGCCAGCGCCTCCTGGTACTCGTCGAACAGCGCCGCCTCCGCCGCCGTCAGTTCGAGTTCGACTGACGAGGCGAGCACCTGTGTCGTCGTGTCGCCAGCGAACTGCTCGCAGAGTCGTTCGTAGTTCACGCGCTCGTCCGCAGCGTGCTGGTCGACGAGCACCAACCCGTCCGGCGTCTCGGCGACGACGTACGTGTCGTGCAGTTGCCCGAGGACGCGCATCGGTGGCAGGCGGTCGAACTCCTCTCGGTTCGGCACTGCGTCTTCGTCGGGCGAGTCCACCAGCGTCCCGGCTTCGGTCGGCGCGCGGAACTTCCGCTCCGGTTCGCGGGGTGGCTCGGGTTTCGTGTCGGCGTCGCTGGTCGCGGAGTTGGTTGCCGGTCGGTTCGTCGCTGGTCGGCCTGTCGTTGGTCGCTCCGTCGCAGGTTGGTTCGCTGTCTGTCGTCCTTCAGTCTGGCTGTCTGGCGTCTGCCGGCTTTTCGTCAGGTGTTTCGTCTCAGTCGAATCCTGACCGTTCGAACTCGTCGAACGTGCCGAACCTATCGAACTTGTCGGGGTGTTCGCGTTCGGATTCGAACTGCTCGCGCGCGACTCAGAGCCACTCGTACGATGGGTCTGCTCGCTCGTCTCGGCAGTCTGAGAAGGAGAGGGAGGAGAAGCCGAGGTATTCTCGGTGTCGTTCGAACTACCCGAGTCTGTCGTGGCGTCGAGTTCCGACTGCACCGCTTCGGGCGTCACGTCGGTTTCAGCAGGTGCGGAGCGACCACGCGGGGCGGACGACCTGATGAGTCCCTCGTCGAGGAGCGCGTCTTCTACCGCGTTTCGGACGCTCTGGCGAACCCTGCCCTCGTCCCCGAAACGGACTTCCATCTTCCGGGGGTGGACATTGACGTCAACCGAGTCGCCAGGAACGTCGAGAAAGAGGACGGCGAAGGGATAGCGGTCGGGCGCGAGCTGATTGCCGTAGGCCGAGAGGACGGCCTCGCGGACGACCGCGGACCGGACGTACCGACCGTTGACGTAGGTGGCGACGTATTCGCGGGTGCTCCGGGTCGTCTCGGGGTGGCTGACGTAGCCCGTGACGTCGACTTCTCTCGACCCATCGACGGCGATCATCGCGGTAGCGACCTTGCGTCCGTACACTGACAATATCGTCGATCGGAGGTCTCCCTGCCCTGTCGTCGAGAACACCTCGCGTCCGTCGTGTTCCAGTGAGAACGCCACGTTGGGATTCGCCAGCGCGTACTGCGTGACGACACGATTGACGTGCGAGAACTCGGTCGCGTCGGTCTTCAGGTACTTCTCGCGCGCCGGGGTGTTGAAGAAGAGATCCGCGACCTCGACTGTCGTCCCCTCCGGACAGCCCGCTGGCCCGACTTCCTCGACCTCGCCACCGACGAGTCGGAGTTCGGTGCCTCGCGCACCTCCTCGGGATTTCGTCCGGATGGTCATCCGCGACACTGCCCCGATGGTGTACAGGGCCTCGCCGCGGAATCCGAGCGTCGTGACGCCCGATTCGAGGTCGTCGATATCCCGAATCTTGCTCGTCGTGTGCTCTTCGACGGCGACCTGCACGTCTGCTTCGCTCATCCCGACGCCGTCGTCGGTGATGGTGATATTCTCCGTTCCGCCGCCGTCGATGCGAACCGAGATACGCGACGCGTCCGCGTCGAGGCTGTTCTCGACCAGTTCCTTCACCACGGAGGCCGGTCGCTCGACTACCTCCCCTGCCGCGATTCGCTGGACGGTCGTCTCAGAAAGCGGGCGGATGTTCGTCTCGCCGTCGGTCATCTCTCGAACCGTTTCGTTCCGGCTTCTTCAAGCTTCGTGTATTCGCTCGACTGGTCGTCCGTCGGATGTTCGCTTGCGCTGTGTGTTGCTCGTCGCTATTCCCAGAGATCGTACAGGTCGTCGCGCGGGGGTTCCGAAATGACCGCGCCATCCAACACGAGTTCTCCGGTATCGTCATCCTCGTCACCGTCACCGTCACCAATTTCATCACTCACCTGCCCGATCTCCGCTGCCGAAATCCCTGCCGCACTGAGTGCTTCGAGCACCTCCGCTACCGATTCCTGTGGAACCGCCGCGAGGAGGGCACCCGACCCGAAGATCTGGAGGGGGTCGACACCAACCGCGTCGCAGCAACCCCGAGTCACGTCCCGAACTGGCACGTCGGCACGCTCTACTTCCAACCGAACTCCCGACGCTTCGGCCATCTCCAGCAGGCCGGTCACGACGCCGCCCTCTGTCGGGTCGTGCATGGCGGTCGCGTACTCGCGGAGGATACGGGCGTCCTCGACGACGTTGATCTCCTCGAAGAACGATTCGCCTCCTTCTGCGGCAGCGCCGACCTGGTCACGGAAATCTGTCGCGAGGATGGCCGTCCCTTCGATTCCGGCACCCTTCGTGAGAACGAGGCGGTCGCCCGGTCCCGCGCCGCCGGTCGGGACGAACTCGTCGGCCAGCCCCATGCAGGTCATCGTGACCGTCGGACGTGGGAGGTCGGGAGCGTACTCGGAGTGACCGCCGACGATGGCGACCCCGAGGTTCGTTGCGGCATCGTCTATCTGGCCAGTCACCACGTCCAGCGTCTCCGAATCGTCGTCCGGGAGGAAGACGACGTTCGTCAGCCAGCGTGGGTCGGCACCGGAAGCGGCCACGTCGTTGCAGGCGACACTTACCGCGAGGGTTCCGAGTCGCTCCCGTGCCAGCGAGAGCGGATCGGAACTGACGACCAGGATTCGGTCGTCCACCCGAATCGCGGCGGCGTCCTCACCGTACTCGGGGCCGACCAGCACGTCGTCGTCTTCCGCACCCGTGCGTGAGACGACCATCGCAAGCGCCTCGGGGTCGAGTTTGCCGATCATGCCGCGACGTTCTCAGGGCGCGCCAATGTGCGTTTCGCCGCGGCTGTGGTGAACCGAATCGTGCCCGTGGAGAGTCAAATGGCGGGTGTGGCGGAATCGAATCACAGGGATGGAGCGGATCGAATGGTGGGCGTGGCGGGATTAGTTCTTTTGTGGATGCTGTCGTACCGTGGTTGGGGATACCATGGCGAACCAACTCGGATCGGGACCGATCTTGATACTCGGAGAGGATGCACAGCGAACCAGCGGTCGTGACGCTCGAGAGATGAACGTCACCGCGGCGAAAGCGGTCGCCGAAGCCGTTCGTACCACGCTCGGCCCGCGGGGGATGGACAAGATGCTCGTCGATTCGATGGGCGACGTCGTCGTCACCAACGACGGCGTCACCATCCTGAAAGAGATGGACATCGAGCACCCGGCGGCGACGATGGTGGTCGAGGTCGCCGAGACCCAGGAGGACGAGACGGGAGACGGAACGACCACCGCGGTCATCCTCGCGGGGGAGCTGCTGAAACGCGCGGAAGACCTGCTCGACCAGAACGTCCACCCGACGACACTCGCGCGAGGCTACCGACTCGCCAGCGAGGAAGCATCCCGCGTGCTCGAATCGAAGTCCCACCCGGTCGAGGAGACCGACCTGCTGAGCGAGATCGCCCAGACCGCGATGACAGGAAAAGGTGCGGAAGCGGCGAGAGAGGCGCTCTCAGAACTCGTCGTCCAGGCGGTACGGTCGATCAGAGACGAGGACGAAGAGGGGATCGACCTCTCGAACGTCTCGGTCGAGACGGTCGTCGGCGGTGGCATCTCTGACTCCGAACTCGTGGAGGGCGTCGTCGTGGACAAAGAGCGTGTGGACGACAACATGCCGTGGCGCGTCGAGGACGCGAAGATAGCACTCGTAGACTCGGCGATCGAAGTGCGCGAGACGGAGACGGACACGGAGGTCAGTGTCACCAGCCCCGACCAACTGACCACGTTCCTCGAACGCGAAGAGGCACAACTGCGCGAGATGGTCGACCGAATCGTAGAAAGCGGCGCGAACGTCGTCTTCTGCCAGAAGGGGATCGACGACATGGCCCAGCACTTCCTCGCACAGGAGGGCATCCTCGCCGTCCGTCGGGCGAAAGCGAGCGATATGAAATATCTCGCGCGCGCGACGGGTGGGCGGGTCGTCTCCGGCCTCGACGACATCGACCCTGCCGACCTCGGCGAGGCTGGATTGGTCGAAGAACGTTCAGTGGCGGGTGACACGATGCTTTTCGTGGAGGACTGCGAGAATCCCAAGAGCGTCACCCTCCTCCTGCGAGGCGGAACCGAACACGTCGTGGAGGAGGTCGAACGCGCCGTCGAGGACAGCCTCGGGGTCGTCCGGGTCACCCTCCTCGAGGGCAACGTCCTCCCCGGCGGCGGGGCACCCGAGACGGAACTCGCACTGGCTCTGCGTGACTACGCCGATGGCGTCGGTGGCCGGGAGCAACTCGCGGTCGAAGCCTTCGCCGACGCGATGGAGGCGATCCCGCGCACGCTCGCCGAGAACGCAGGTGTCGGCCCCATCGACGCATTGACCGACCTCCGAAGCCGCCACGATGCAGGGGAAGATGCGGCAGGACTCGACGCCGAAACGGGCGACGTGACCGACATGCTCGACGCGGGCGTGGTCGAACCCCTGCGCGTGAAAACCCAGGCCATCCAGAGTGCGGCCGACGCCGCGGAACTTCTCTTGCGGATCGACGACGTGATCTCGGCAGGCGACCTCGGCAAGAGCGAGGGCGAAGAGGAACCGGAGATGGGCGGCGCTCCTGGCGGTATGGGCGGCATGGGCGGTATGGGCGGCATGGGTGGTCTGGGGATGTGACACCCGAAACACGCTCTCACACATCGGCTGAATCTCTGGGAATGCGGTGATGGAATCGTAAAGAAGCATTTCTAGTGTCGGCTTGGACCCCGGTTTCGGCTCTCTTCCGCAGGTTTCGGACGAGTCCGCTTCAACGACCGTTCCAT
Organism: Haladaptatus rarus; assembly: GCF_054177585.1. Lineage (NCBI taxonomy): Archaea > Methanobacteriati > Methanobacteriota > Halobacteria > Halobacteriales > Haladaptataceae > Haladaptatus > Haladaptatus rarus. The sequence continues at coordinate 57,170 of NZ_JBPEHG010000002.1, forward strand.
GAACCTGTGCCGATGCGAGCCACAATGCTTACACCGGTACCACCCGTGTGAACATCCTACATGGAATCGTTCACCGAAACACTGGAAGTCGTAACTCTGGGCAATCACGTCAGGATCGAACTCACTGACGGGACGACGTTCGAAGGGCCCGCGAGTCCCATCGACTACATGCCTGACGACCGATTCCGACTGGAGATCGAACCGAGACACGAAGCGATCCGGCGGTGCGAGGTCAGCGCGGAGTGCGTCGAAGGTGAGTGGACGACCCCTGAAGTTCGCCACTACAGCCTCGGTGACGACGACTGGACGGTCGCGGGCGAGGCTGACGATATCGACATCGTACAGTAGGTCGCGCCCCGTGCAGGAAGTTCCATCTTGATTTCTCGTCGTCCGGAGCGACGCTCTCCGACTGTCTGTTGCTCCCCGCTCCTGTTGGCGATGGGTGCTCCCGTTAACGATGGCAGCCCCTGTTGGCGGTGGGAGACCCTGTCGATGGTGGGTGAGTTCCCAAAAAATCGATGACGCGCCTCCTGGTGCGGAGCGGTCGGTCGTTTTCGTTGCGTTGCGGTCGTTCGTTTCGCTGTGCTCGCTCTCGTTCAGGCGCTGTTACTCCACGGATTCATCGGCTCCGGGTTGTGGCGGCACTGCTCGGCGTAGAAGTCAAAGTCGAACTTCGCGCTGTCGGACTGCACTTCGTTATCGACCTCTTTGGGCAGCCACCATTCGAAGCCGAGGCAGTGTTTCGTGTTCGCGGAGTAGCAGTCCGCCTCCTCCGTGCTTCGGTCGCCGTCGAGCAGGATACCGTCGTTCAGATAGGCGAGCACTTCCGTGAGTGAGCCTTCCGTGATGACCTGTTCGCCGGTGAAGATGCTCGTCGCGATGGTGGAGTAGATCGTTCCGAGGTCGTCGACGCCACCGACGTATGCGTCGTCGGGTGAACTGGCGATCTCCTCCATGAGCGTCGTGTCCGCCCCCGACCCGAGCGCGACGGTGATGATGCGGATACCGTCACCTTTCGCAGTCGATGCAGAGTTCTTGGCGGCCGCCTCGTTGCTCTGTCCGTCGCTCAGGAGCACCATCACCTTCGTGGCACTCGCCGTCGCGTTCGTCCCGTTGAGGAGTTCGTTCCTTGCGGCATCGATGCCTGCGGAGATGTCCGTCCCGCCGCCCGCCGAATACCCACTGATTGCGGATTTGATAGCCGAGTAGTCCGTCGTGAGTTCCTGATCGACACCAGCAGTGGATGCAAAGGAGATGGCCGCTCCCTCGTCCGGCGAACTGAAGTTGTCGACGAAGTTCGTCGCCGCGGTCTTGAGCGCGGTCAGATTGCTCCCTCTCATCGACCCGGAGACGTCGCTTACGAGTGCGACCTCCAGCTCCTGTCCACCTGCGACGCGGTCGAACTTATTGTCGCAGTCGTCATCGTACCACAGGCGTGCGTGGATAGCGTCCGCGAGTTCACCCATCCCGTCGGTGTCCTCGCCCTCCGTCTCCAGTTCGGGTTCGCGCTGACCGTTCTCCGCACTCTCCGTCAACTCGCCGGCCAGCCAGATATACGCCGGATTGTCGTACACGTGCAGGCTGATGGTCGCCTCGCCGTAGTCGCCCGGCTTCACGTCGTCGAGCATGAAGATAGGGCCGGGGTTGTCGATCGGCGGCTGTGTTTCGATGATCTCGCCGTTGTAGTGTTCCTCCCAGTCGATCTTCAGATCGAGGTTCCCGGCAGTTACCGTGTTGTTCTTGATCGTCTCGGGGTCGTTCAGGAACGCCATCGTCCCTGCACCGCCGAATGCGGCACCGGCACCGATGGTGCCGAGACCGAGCAGCGCTTTCCGTCGTGAAAACTCGAATTTCTTGTCTGACATGATTGGTCGTACCCCGGCCACCGTGTCGCCGTCTCGATCACAGAAGACCCTCGATAGCAGGGGGCAACGAACTGCAGTTCCACAGTCAGTATCGAATATATACGTTCGCTTGTGGGTCGATAGGCGTCCTCTTGTGGAACGAGAGGGTCTCTCTATGTCGCCCGGCCTCTCGAAACGGCGGTTTTCATCGATGAGAACCCCCCGAGACGATTCGATATGTGTCGACTATGGGTGGCCAAGCATCTCCAGATTCGTACCATAGCAGCACGAAAACCGGTCTGGCACTCCCAGAACGGTCACTTTCGAGTGTCTTCGACTATCGCCGCAAATATTCGTTGCACAGATCTCGACCATTCGTGATAGACTGTGCCGAGACCGAAGCCAACTGGAGCGATTTCTGACTAAGATTCAGTGCTTCCCAGTATCCGAGAAAAGACCGCTCGCATAATGTCGGCTGTCGAGTACTGGACGTGTGGTTGCCGTGACCGATAGCACTTCGTTCGGACTGTCCGATGATGTACCGAACCCACACCGATTCCGGCGGACGATCAGTCGCCTTGGCGTCCCATATCTGTTGGCGACGCTCGCCGCCGTCCTCTCGACGATGGTGCTCCACGAACTGGCACATACCACCGTCGGCGAACTTCTCGGAAATCGGATGGTGATGTCCCTGAACGGGAGCTGTCCCATCGAGGGAGTGTACGGTTCGCCGTGGCATCTGGCGATCGTCGCCCTAGCTGGACCGCTGGTGACGGTTGGACAGGCGATGGTCGCTGCGGTCTGGCTCCGTCGGTCGGGAGATGAACGTATCTATCCATTCTTGCTCGTCCCGCTCCTCTACCGAGGAGTGCCGTATCTCATCGCAGTTGCAAGCCCATCCTGGCTAGGACGACAGGACGAGGCCATCGTCGCGGCGGAACTCGGCGTCTCTCCCTGGCTCGGTGCGGGTCTCACGGTCGCCACGCTCGTCGTAGTCTGGGTGTGGGGTTCTTCGAGAAGCCCCATCGATGGGTGGACGACCGTAACGACGGCCCTGATAGCTATCGGAGCGACTGCGCTCCTGGTCGTCGCTGGTGGGTGACACCGATGGCAAGTGATACGGTCGAGTAGTTATCACACTCGACGGTCACATCGTTCCGCTCCGGAATGGTCACGCCGTTCCCCCTCAGGTTTGGTTATCGATTGTTCCGCTCTGGAAAGATCGACTGCGGAACGTACGCCGAGACGACCCAGTTCGGTTTGTCGACGACTTCGTTGATCTTCAGATCCACTATCGCCGAACACAGTAGATACGCCTCCGTACGCGTCAACTCATGCTGTTCGTGGAGATGCGTGATCATGTGTCTGACCGCTTTCTTCGTCGCATCCATCAGATCGTCGCTGATGCCGGTGGTCGCGTACATACGGTCGCCGTCAGTCGAGAACGGGCCTGCCGTCTCGAATTGTGGCTGTTCGATGGTTCGGTCAGGGAGGAGTCGGAGCCGAGTTGTCACCGTCATCGATGCTTCGATGCCCGTGACACAGACTTCGCCGTCACCCTGCGCTGCGTGGCAGTCGCCGATGCTGAACAGTGCTCCGTCAACCTCGACCGGCAGGTACAGCGTCGACCCGGCCGTGAGATGTTTCACGTCGAGATTGCCACCGACCCGACGCGGTGGTGTCGTGCTGTGTTCTCCCCCAGTGGCAGGTGCGACGCCGAGATTACCGGGAAACGGGTCGAGCGGAACTTCGATGCCGTCGACGAACGTGCCGACATCGTCCTCTAGCTCCCAGACGTGGAGACCAGGGTCGGGGAAATCCTCCGAAAGCAGACCCCACCCCTCGTCGCCCGGATAGAAGTACGAAAAGCCGACGCCGTCGTGCTCGAAATCGAGGAGTTCGACCGCCAGTACGTCTCCCGGCTGTGCACTGGCCATGGAGACCGGCCCAGTCAACGGATGGCCGGTGGAATCGTCTGCCATTGAATACACGTCGGCCACGGTCGCATTCGCGTCGAGTCGTTCGTTCGTCGCGTCGCGGCAGTCGAAGGTAACGACATCGCCGGACTCGACCGTTCGGACTGGCTCGTGGTTACGGCTCCAGGTCGTGTGGATATGCTCGTCGCGTGCCGAGACATGATGGTCGGGTGTGGTCTGCATCACTTCGTCGTACGTGTGCAACAATCATGAAGCGATCACAAAAATATTCGAGTGTTCGCTCGGCCGTTTTCGGTTCGAGAAAAGTTCGCAGCCTCAGAACGACCCGACTGAGTCGGGCGACTCGACCGCCGGCTGAGATGACGGTTATGGCGACTTGATGTACCCGTAGCTCAGTTGCTGGAGTCGAGTGAGTTCACCGACGCCAGACGGCACTGGCTCGACACCCGGAAGCAGGTCGTCTTCCGTGAGACCGAGGTGTTCCATCGCGTTCTCACACGCTCGGAAGGTCACTCCCTGCTCCTGGAGCATCTCGATGATGTCGGCGAACTCATTGTCGTCGGTGGGCGGCGTGTACACGAGTACGCCCTTCCCGTTCGCCAGGAAGACGAGGTCGTTGACGGGGACGGTCTCATCTTCGAGGAGGTTCTTCGCGTTGAGTAACGCGTGTTTCTTGTCCATCGCGTCACCGCTCGAAAGGTGGATGACGGTCTTCGTCTTTGGTGTCGGTCGTCCAGTTTCTCTCCCCTGGGGCGTATCGTGACTCTGGCTCGCGCCGACCGATTCGCTTCCCAGTAACAGTGCACCGAGCGTCCCTGCTGCCGAGACGAAGCTTCTTCTCTCCATACATTAATACAATCGCATCAATTCGAAATATATCCTGCTTCCGTTATACGCCGATGAAAATAATGGGAAGATATATGCGTTTGATTTCAACGCATCTGAAAATTGATGTTTGGCAGTCGAGAATCGTCATCGCGGCTGTTGGTCGCGTCGGGATTCGGTCTCGAAACGTTCTTTGTCCGGTGACGAAACCCCCGGACTTTCTTCACCGAAATCACTTGGCCGGGACGAGACGGTGAACCCCGCCACCGCTCTCGCCAATACCAAGTACGTATAGCTCTCCGGAACCGTCGCGGCCAAACGAGAGGAGTTGTTCGAGTTTCGCGCTCCCGTCACCGGCCACCGTGATCACTCGCGTCGGCCACATCCCGCCATCGTCGGGGGGAGTCGCGGCGAACAACCGCCCGTTTGCTTGCAGGTCGCCGAAGACGTAGGTTCCGTCCATCCCCGACAGTGCCGAACCGCGATAGACGTAGCCGCCGATGACCGATATCCCACTGACCGACGCGCCCGAGTGTGGATACTCGACGATCGGATCGACGAGACGTTCGCCACCCCGAACGTTCCCCGGAGTCTCGTCCGGGCAGTCGTCCGCCCCGTAGCAGTGTGTTCCTTCTTTCACGTTCCAGCCGTAGTTGCCCCCTTTCTCGACGATGCTCACCTCCTCGAATCGACTCTGGCCGACGTCGCCGACGAAGAGGGTTCCGTCGTCGAACGACATCCGCCACGGGTTCCGGAATCCCCACGCGTAGTGTTCGTCGAGACCGTTCGTCCCGACCAGTGGGTTGTCGTCGGGGATGGCGTAGCCCTTGCCGTCAGCCCGACCGTCGACATCGATACGGAGGATGCTCCCTCGGAGGTTTTCGGTCACGTCCTGTCCGTTCCCCCCATCGAGGGCGTCGTACCAGTCGGCGACGTGGCCCGTGCCCTGGTCGCCGCCAGCACCGCCATCGCCGACAGCCACGTAGAGATAGCCGTCGTTCCCGAATTTGATGTCCCCCGCGTTGTGGTTGCTCTGCGGTTCTGGAATCTCCAGGACGGAGCGTTCGCTATCCCGTTTCACCCGCTTGCCGTTTTCGGTCGCCTTGAACTCAGCGAGGACGAACGTGTGGCTGAATCCGGCGGGGGTTCCGGAACGTCGCGGGCCGCTGTAGCGGACGAACAGCCGCCGATTCGTGGCGAAATCGGGGTGGAGCGCCATTCCCAGCAGTCCCTTTTCGCCACCGAATTCGACTGTATCGCGCAGGTCGAGGAACAGGTCGTCGCGGAGGCCTCCTGACTCGTGAACGTAGATGCGGCCGTCCTGGTCGGCGATGTAGCGACGGTCGGCGTCGGGTGCGAAGGCGATGGCTATCGGTGCTTGTAGCCCACTTGCCAGCGTCTGTAGACCGACCGAATCGGGTGCCGTCTCTCCGGTCGTCCCGTCGGTCGTCTTCGATGCTTGCGTTCCGCTCGCTCCAGTAGTGCCGTCCGTGTTCGAATCGGTCGGGGAAGACCCTGACCCACCACACCCAGCTAGTGTTGCCGAGAGTCCAGCGACAGTGGCCGTAAGGAAGCGTCGGCGCTGCATACCCCTGCTTCGTGGGCTGACGGCAAAAGACAACCGGGGAAAATTTGCCCGGAGAGAAACGACGATGCGAGTGGAAACGTTCGTTATTTTACCGTTCTTCCTCTAGACGCTTCTGCCACTCCTGTACCTTCGACATCAGCTCTATCGGCGACACGTCTGCCACCTCAGTCCCGGCGAGTTCGTCCAGCACGGCTTCGGTTTCGGGGTCGAGCGAGTCGGAATCGATTCCATCGGCCGCCGCCGTGTCCGACGTTCCACTTGCTTCCGCCGGCGTACTGCCATCGGCAGACGCACTCCCCTGGAAACTCCCCGACCCGAGGTCGAAGACTGCTTGTACCGACTCGCCCGTTCCCGAACCCCGCGCCTCGATCGCCTTCTCCTTCCGCAGTTTGTCGAGCACGTCCCGCGAACGCTCGACGACCGGCATCGGTACGCCCGCTAGATCCGCGACGTGGATACCGTAGGAGCGGTTGGTCGGTCCCTCCTCGACCGTGCGGAGAAACGTCACGTCGCCATCTCGTTCATCTGCCGCGACGTGGACGTTCTCGACGCGCCCCAAATGTTCCGCGAGCGTCGTCAACTCGTGGTAGTGGGTCGCAAAGAGCGTCTTCGCCCGCACCTCGTTGTGCAGATACTCCGTCGCCGCCCACGCGATGGAGATCCCGTCGTAGGTCGCGGTTCCGCGCCCCACCTCGTCCAAGATGACGAGCGAATCCTCGGTCGCCGAGTGGAGGATGTTGCTCAACTCCTGCATCTCGACCATGAACGTCGAGCGCCCCTGTGCCAACTCGTCGAGGGCACCGACGCGGGTGAAGATGCCATCGACGAGTCCCACGCGCGCTTCGCGTGCGGGGACGAAACTGCCGACCTGTGCGAGCAGGGTGATGAGGGCGACCTGCCGCATGTACGTCGATTTCCCCGACATGTTCGGCCCGGTGACGATGAGGAACTCGCGGTCGTCGTCTATCCGCACGTCGTTCGGGACGAACTCGGTCGTCTGCTCCACGACCGGATGGCGGCCCTGCTGGATGTCCAGTCCCGACTCGGTGAGTTCCGGCCGTACCCATCCGTTTTCGACGGCGTGAACCGCCAGACTCGCCAGCACGTCGAGTTCGGCCAACGTGCGACCGACGTCCTGTAGGAGTTCCGCGTGTTCTGCCACGCGCGCTCGGAGCCGCTGGAACAATTCGTACTCCATCTCGCCTCGCTGTTCTTCGAGACGCAGTATCTCGCGTTCTCGCTCCCGGAGTTCTTCGGTGACGTACCGCTCCGAGTTCTTCAGCGTCTTTATCGCCTCGTACTCCTCGGGAACCTTGCCGGTCTCCGACTTGCCGACCTGCAGGTAGTAACCGTCCGTCTTGTTGCGGTCGACCTGCAGATGGGTGATGCCCGTCCGGGACTTCTCGCGCCCTGCGAGCGTGTCGAACCACTCCAGATTCGTCTCGTGCTGGTCGATGATCTCGTCGAGTCGCTCGTTGTAACCCCGGCGAAACAGACCGCCTTGCGTGACGGTGTTCGGTGGGTCGTCCGCCAGTGCGTCGGCCAACTCCTCACGGAGTCGCTCCGCCTGCGCCCTGTCCGGTCGAGCCACGAGTTCCGCGAGTGGCGAACTCGACAGCGAGGGCGCGTTGGTGATGGAATCCGCGACCTTCGGGAGGACGGCGAGACTGTCTCGAACCCGGAGCAAGTCGTGTGCGTCCGCGCTTCCCGACGCCGCCTTGCTCGCCAGTCGTTCGAGGTCGTACGCCTCTGATAGCGTCTCTCGAATCTCCTCGCGGGCCAGCGCCGACTCCGCGAATGCGGCAACGTTTGACTGGCGTTCACGAAGCAGGTCGAGCGACCGCCGCGGACGCTGGAGCCACTCTTTCAGCAGGCGACGACCCGCACTCGTCCGTGTGTGGTCGATCGTCTCGAACAGCGATCCCTTCCGGTCGCCGTGCATCGTCTCGGTGAGCTCGAGGTTCCGCTGGGTCGTCGCGTCGAGTTCGACGTGGTCGTCGGTGTGGTACGATTGCAGGCGCGTCATCGACCCGAGGACGCCCGCCCCCGTCTCCTCGACGTAGGAGAGTACGGCCCCTGCCGCACGAACCTCCGCCCCCTCGCCCGAGTCCAGTCCGAGACTCACCAGCGTCTCCTTGCCGAACTGTTCGCGGGTTCGATGGGTCGCCTTCCCCGGTGCGAAGGCGTTCGCGTCGTGAACCGACAGGGAGGCGTCGGTACGTTCGCGCACTCGTTCGAGGAACGAATCGTCGTTTCGAACTTCTGGGCCGGGCAGTACCTCGGCGGGGTCGAACCGATACAGCTCCGTCAGTGCGCGCTCGTCGGCGTCCGGGCCGGAGACCGCGGTGACCAGGAACCGTCCCGTCGTCACGTCCGCAAAGGCGAGTCCGTAGCCATCCTCGACGCGGACGACACCCGCGAGATACTGGGCGTCCGCGGAACTGGTTTCCAGGAGGGTTCCCGGCGTCACGACCCGCGAGATCTCGCGGGCGTGCCCGTTCTCGGTCTCGTGCTGGTCGGCGACGGCGACGCGGTAGCCGCGTTCGACCAGTTGCTTCAGATACGGGGTGAGTTCCGAGAGCGGGACGCCAGCCATCGGATAGCTACTCCCGTGGCTCGATTTCTGTGACACGTTCAGATCGAGCACGTCGCCGACCAACTCGGCGTCGTCGGCGAAGAACTCGTAGAAATCGCCGACCTGCATCGTCAACACGTCCGCGTCCGTCTCGGATTTGAGCGAGAGAAACTCCCCGACGATGCCGCCCTCACTCACGGCGGACACCTCCGGAGACGGGCAACCGAAATCATGTGCGGAGTGAGTTCGAGCGCGGATAAAACGGTGTGGATTCGCGCTGGCGAATGTGGTCTATCGCGGCCAGCACGGTTTTACCGTTCGCAGACTTCACCGCATCCACGTGGTTTCCGTGGGTCCTCGGTTCGTCGTTCCGCAGTCGCAGCGCGGTATCGGCATCGGTCTGATGACGTTCGCTGTCACTGGTTTCGCGCTCGTGCTCGTCATCAGTGCGGCGGTCGCCCCGCCCATCTCGGAGACATCGGTTCGTGGTGCAGGCAACGAAACCGTCGTCGGCGTCCAATCGACGACGACGAACGGTCGCGTCGCCGTGATCGGTGTCGACGGACGAAAGCAGTGGGACTACGGCAAGGCGGCGAGCTATCACGACGTCTCCGAACTTCCAAACGGTTCTATCCTCGCCTCGTTCATGGCCCGAGGCTACAGTGACTGTGGCCCCTACGACTCACCGTGCGAGCGAACGGGTGTTCGTGTCATCGATCCAACCCCCACACCACACGTCGTCTACGAGTGGTCGTTCCCCGTCCGAACAAGTCTGAACAGCGAGGTTCACGATGCCGAGTTCCTGCCCTCCGGCGAACTGCTCGTCGCGGATATGGACAGAGAACGAGTGTTCACCGTCGCGCGGAACGGGAGCGTCACGTGGCAGTGGAACGCGAGCGAGTTCTACGACGCACCGACAGACCCCACGACGACCGATTGGCTCCACATCAACGACGTAGATAGAATCGGTGACGGGCGCTATCTCGTCAGTGTTCGAAACGCCAACCAGCTCGTCGTCGTCGAACGCGGAAAGGGCGTCGTCGAAGTCGTCAACGAGGATGGTGACCCGAGCGTGTTGAACAAACAGCACAATCCCCAGTGGCTCTCGGAGAACGCCATCCTCGTCGCCGACAGTGAGAACGACCGGGTGGTCGAACTCCATCGGAAGGACAGTAGAGACGACGACGATGGCGATAGCGAGTGGACGGTCGCGTGGCAGGCCGAAGGTGCGGGCGGCATCGAGTTCGACTGGCCTCGTGATGCCGACCGCCTCCCTAACGGCCACACACTCATCACCGACAGTCGGAACAATCGCGTCGTTGAACTGAACGAGTCCGGGGCGATGGTCTGGAGTGCTCGCGTTCCGACGGTTCCCTACGAGGCAGACCGCGTTCCCGGCGAGTATCCCGCCGGAGCAGCCTACGATTCGGGTGTCGCAGTCGGAGAGGGTGCGACGAAACTCCCCGTTTTCAGCTACCTGCTCGCCAGTGCCCGCCACGTGGTCGAACTACCGTACTGGCTGGCCGGTTGGCACCTCGCGGTCGGTTTCCTCTCGCTCGTGACGTTCGTCGTCGGTCTCGGCGTGTTCGTCACTGGGTCTGAAAAATCAGTTGCGTAAGCAACCAGAATACCGACCGCCGATACCCTCGTTTCTCACCACATGGCAGTCACCCAGATAGACCACCTTAACGACGAACAGTCGGACTGTATCGACAACTGCTTCGAGGCCGCACAGGTCTGTGAGTGGTGTGCCGACGAGTGTCTCGACGAAGATGGCGACATGGCGCGGTGTATCCGCCTCTGCCGCGACGTGGCCGACATCGCCACCCAGCACGCCCGATTCATGGCGCGTAACTCGAACTACAGCGTCGAACTCGCGGAAGCCTGTGCTGGTGCGTGCGAGGAGTGTGCCGAGGAGTGCTCGCGCCACGACCACGACCACTGTCAGGCTTGTGCCGACGTGCTGGAAGAGTGTGCCGAAAGCTGTCGCTCGATGATCGCATCGTAAACGATCAAAATCGACGCTTTTCTGAAGATCGTTCGCCGTCCGTTCTGTTCTCGATAGCGTAATGTGTTCTCGGATTCGTGTCCGAACTATGACCGACGAGTGTGAAGCGTGCGCCGACCACGAAACCGCGGGGGACGACCACGAGGAGAGTTCTGCCGACGGTGACCACGACCACGCTCTCTCACCCGAAGACCTCCAGTATCCGGAGTTCGTCTTCGAGGAGGGTGATATCGGGGACGATGGGTCGTTCGACCTCGAAACCGACCTCGACCGCGAGGAGATGGCCGACTGGTTCTCCGACCTCGCTGGCGGGATGGCAAGCCACGACGTTGCAGTCGAATCGCCCGGGGGTCACGTCACCTTCGGCGTCGGCGCGTCCGGCGTGCAGATGTCGTTCGACCCCGGCGAAGACGGCGTCGGCGACTTCGAAGTGACGTTCAAACTCCGGGCGAAACCGATGTTCGTCGCGGACGACCCCGACAAGCCGAAAGTCGGTGCTCGCGGTGGGAAGGGATTCATCCCCATCGAGATGCTGACGACCGACCGCGAGACGTTCCGCTGCTACAACTGGATGGGCGATTCGAACGACGCCTGACTACGACTCCAACGCAGAGAGCACCGCGAACGTCCGTCGCTTCAGCGCCCCCGTATCTGCTGCAATCAGCTTCACGATGGCTTCTTTGCCGACTTCGCCACGGTCGATGATGGCCACTGGGGTCTCGCCCACCGACTCGAACGCCCGGCGGGCACCCCACTGCATCGTGCTTCCTTCGTGCGCTTTCACGTCCTCGGGTTCTGCTCCTCGGTCGAACTCGACGATCTCGCCGCTGAGCGCCGACAGTGCATCTTCCACGTCGCTGTCGAACCGGCAGTTGACGGCGAATCGGAGGTCGGCGTCGAACTCGCGCGCCGAAAGCAGGAATCGGGCGACGTGACTCGACGCGCCGAAGCGAACGCCACGATTCGGGTTCACGCCCGACATGGTGCGCGTGATCCGCCCTTCGACGGCGGCGGTTTCGCCGACTCGCTCGGCGTACCGTGTCGCCCCGACGACGTTCATGCCGACCTCGGGAACGAGCACGCTCACGTCTCGCTCGACGAACGACCGGACGACCTCCTCGACCGCTTCTGCGGTGGGGTGGCGGTCTGCCAGCTCTCGGAGGCCGACGAGGTGGTGAACCGACCCCGGCCCCTCACCGACGTCGAGTGGATAGCGCACCGCGCGTTCCATGAACGTCGTCGCCCCAGCGACCGCGTCACGGAGATCCTCGCCGTGTGCGAGTTGGGCGGCGATAGCACTCGATATGGTGCAGCCCGACCCGTGCGTCGCGTCGGTCTCGATCCGTTCGTGAACGAAGGTTTCGACACCCTCGTCGGTCACCAGCACGTCCTGTACCCTCTCGCCGGGGACGTGCCCACCCTTCAGGAGTGCGGCGTCGGCACCCAGTTCGAGCAACGCTTCGCCCGCTTTTCGGGAACTTTCCTCGTCTTCGGGCAACACGCCCGTCAACACTTCTGCCTCGTCGGTGTTGGGCGTGACGAGCGTCGCGTGGTCGAGGAGCGATTCGTACGCCTCTTCGCCCTCGTCGTCCAACAGTCGGTCACCCGACGTAGCGACCATCACGGGGTCGACGACGACCGACACGTCCAGCGGTGCGACCTGTTCCGTGACGCTTCGCACGACCGGAGCCTCCGCGAGCATCCCGGTCTTGACGGCTCGAACGTCGAAATCCGAGAGGACGGCGGAACACTGGGCTTCGATCTCCTCGACAGGGAGCGTGAACGCTCGTTCGACGCTGCGCGTGTTCTGGGCCGTGATACTCGTCACGACGCTCGTACCGAACGCGCCGTGGGCTTCCATCGTCTTCAGGTCGGCCTGGATACCTGCGCCGCCACCGGAGTCGCTTCCCGCGATGGTCAATGCGACCGGCGGTTCGACGGGTGCGGGATTTCGCGTCATTCCAATCGCCCCATGAACTCCTCGAAGGTTCCCCAGAATGGGTCGATCTCCGGATGCTCGATTCGCTCGCCATCGACGGTCACACCGTCTCCCTCACGAACCTCGCCGATGTCTGCCGCAGGGATATCGGCGTCGTCCAGTGCCGCGATGACATCGTCAGCGTCATCGGATGCGACCGAGAGCAGGAGGGTACCTTCGCTGATCGCCGACCACGGATCCATGTCGAAGAACTCGCAGGCTTCCAGCACGCCCGGCAGGACGGGCACGTCGTCGTGGGACACGTCGAGCTGGACGCCGCCTGCGCGGGCCATCTCGACCAGTGCACCGTGAACGCCGCCTTCGGTCGCATCGTGCATGGCCGAAACGTTCCCGGCATTTGCAGCCACGAGCGCGTCTTCGACGGGACTCATGTCGTAGAAGCGGTCTTTCGCCGCTTCGACCGTCTCGTCCGGAAGGTCGAGCAGTTCCTCGAAGCGGATGGAGAGCAAGCCGGTCGCCTCCACCGCCGGCCCTTTCGTGATGAGGACGCGGTCGCCGGGTCGTGCCCCGTCCGGTCGAACGACCGCGGTGGGGTCACCGACCGCCATCGCGGTCGCACCGCCGACCATGGGGTAGCTACAGCCAGCGTATCGTGCGGTGTGGCCGGTGACGACGCTGACGCCCAACTCGCGGGCCTCGCGGTCGAACGTCTTCCAGATGGTCTCGAACTCCTCGTCCGTGATCTCCGGCGGCAGGTTGAAATCGACCGAGAGGTGAGTCGGCTGGACGCCACTCACCGCTACGTCGCTCATGATGATGTGGAAGGCGAACCACGCCGCGCGCTCGAAGCCGAGCGACGGCATGACGAAGATGGGATCGGTCGCCGTCACGACGGCATGTTCGCCGACCTCGAATATCCCGTAATCGACGCCATGCTGTGGCCCGAGCGCCACGTCGTCGCGCTCTGCGCCGAGGTGCGGGTAGATGTACTCCTCGAAGAACGCTCTGTCTACTTTGCCGAGGTTGCTCATACGTCGGTGTTATAACTCTGTAGTATTTACCAGTGGTGTTCACTCCCGGTCGGCGTACTCGGCGAACACCTGCCACGAGGGGTCGACGTCGGGATGCTCGATTCGACTTCCATCGACGTAGACTCCATCGCCCTCGGTTACCGTACCCATTTCGGCCGCCGGGATTCCGGCGTCGTCCAGTGCAGCGAGCACGTCGCCTGCGCCCGCTGATTCGACGGTCAGAACCAGCGTTCCCTCCGTCGTCGATTCCCATGGGTCGATGTCGAAGAACTCGCAGGCTTCCAGCACGCCCGGCAGGACGGGTACGTCGTCGTGGGACACGTCGAATCGAACGCTTGCCGCACGGGCCATCTCGACCAGCGCGCCGTGGATTCCACACTCCGTGGCGTCGTGCATCGCGGTCACCGGCCCCGCCTCCGCCACGATGAGCGCATCCTCGACCGGACTCATGTCGTAGAACCGGTCTTTCGCCGCGTCGATGTCCTCCTGCGGGAGTTCGACGTGTTCCTCGAACAGCGTGACGAGAAATCCCGCCGCCTCGACGCCCGGCCCTTTCGTGACTATGACGCGGTCGCCGGGACGCGCGCCGTCCGGTCGTACGAGATTCTCGCGGTTGCCGACCGCGAGCGTCGTCGCCCCGCCAACCCACGGGTACTGACATCCCGTGTAGCGGGCCGTGTGGCCGGTTACGATGCTGACGCCCAGTTCTCGGGCCTCACGGTCGAACGTCTTCCAGACGGTAGCGAACTCCTCGTCCGTGATCTCCGGCGGCAGGTTGAAATCGACTGCAAGGTGGGTGGGGCGCAAGCCGCTCACCGCCACGTCGCTCATCACGACGTGGAAGGCGAACCACGCCGCGCGCTCGAAGCCGAGTTCTGGGAGGATCGAGATGGGGTCGGTGGCGAGAGCGACGACTTGCTGGCCGACTCCATTGACATCGTGGCCCACCGAACCAATCTCGATGACCCCAAAATCCACCCCGTGTTTCGGGCCGAGTGTTACGTCGTCGCGCTCCGCGCCGAGGTAGGGATAGATGTGCTCGTCGAAGAAGTCGCGGTCTACCTTCCCGAGGTCGGTCATACCCGAACTATCTGCCAGTGGCACTAATCGGTGGTGGTTCGGTCGGTGGGGAGTTCGCTGGCCGGGAGCTATACGTCGCAGGACGCCCATCTCGCCGACATGACACGGATAGCAGTGACGGGTGCGGCAGGCAACGTTGGGCGCGAGTCATTGGCGGCGCTCGAAGAGTACGACGTGACGCCAATCACCCACAGGGAGCACGACGACATCGACGGCGAAGTGTGCGACGTCACCGACGACGAGGCCCTCGCCGACGTGCTCGAAGGCCACGACGTCGTCGTCCATCTCGCCGCGAATCCGTCACCGGAGGCCGACTGGCGGAGCACGGTGGACGTGAACATCGAAGGGACGCACAACGTCTTCGAGGCCGCACGCGAACACGACCTCCAGCGAGTCGTCTTCGCCTCGTCGAACCACGCGGTCGGGATGTACAACGCTGCCGACCCATCCGAGACGGAGACGATGGTCACCGACGGGGCTCATCCCGTCTATCCGGACGACCCGCCACGTCCGGACTCCTACTACGGCGTGAGCAAGGTGACCGGCGAGGCCCTCGGTACCTACTACGCCGACCGCCACGGCATCGAGGTCGTCAACCTCCGAATCGGCTGGCTCCTCTCGGAAGAGGACCTCCGAGCGGAGCAGGACGAATCTGCCGAACACGCCCATTTCGCCCGAGCGATGTGGCTCAGCCCCCGCGACTGCCGCGACGTAGTACGTGCTGCTGCGACTGCATCGCTCCCCGACACTGCCGTCACCGCTCACGCCATCTCACGCAACGACGAACGATTTCTCTCGATCCTGCAGACCGAACGAGCACTCGGGTATCGGCCTCGGGATAACGCCTCGGAAGTGCTGGACTGAACCCCTCCACCAGAGTCCTCGTCGGTCGCGTCCTTTCTCACGTATCTTCTTATACGATGACGGAACCACTGCGGCCTACCCGTGGGACATCGAGCACTCGTCGCCTACGAGCGACCCGATGGACGCTTCGACCGCCACTATGCACACTGGGGAGCGACATCTATCGCTCTCCGTCATCGAATCACGCCGAAGACCCCCTTCGCTGGCGGTATTGACGACAGATGGACGCCCGCCGTCGAACCCACGCCACGAGCGACCGGGCTTTCGTTCGAGGAGGCCGCAACCTTCGACTACCAGCAGTTCGAGGCGTTCTACTTCGTCTCCCTCGCGTGGGTCGTCACTGCGTATCTCCCGCTCTGGTTCGGTTCTGCGATAGACGGCGACGCTGTCATCGGCGTAGACACTGATATCGACGTGGATACTGGTACAGACGTAGATGTAGATACTGACGCGGGCGTTCTCGTCTCCGTCTACGATGACCGAGACGCAGCGCACGTCCGACGATGGTTTCGCGCGACGCGAGCAGTGGTCAGGGATATGGTTCGTCGTGGCGCTCTCGACGAGGAACAGGCGACAGAGTATCTCGATGCCAGGGTCACCGAGTGGGCAGGTGACCGTCGGGAGGTGATATCGATGACCTGAGGGCGGTCGGTTTTTATCCGGTCGCCAACTACCGAGTGGTAGTGACGCAGACGGATGGGAGGAACGACCCCTCCACGCTTCTGACACCGACGCATCGTGAGGCGCTGGTTCACGTCGAGGCGGCGCTCGAACGCGGCGACCTCGTAACGCTGTTCGGTCGCTGCACCGTCGAGTACGACGGGCGCGCAGAGAGCTATCTCGGGCCGGGCGACCGTCTCCTCGTGCTCAAACCCGATGGAACCACGCTCGTTCACACCGAGGAGGGTCAGAAGCCGGTCAACTGGCAACCGCCGGGCGGAATCTTCGACCCTGAACTGAACGACGGGCGACTCCTCGTTAGAAGTCGGCGACCGAACCCGGACGAATCGCTGGCGGTTCATTTCGAGCACGTGGCCCAGGTGTCGGCGTTCGACGTGACCGACGCGAAGGAACTCTCGCTCGCTGGCACCGAAGAGGATCTCCGCCAGCGTATCCTGGACGACCCGGACCTCGTGGAGAAGGGGTTCACGCCGCTGGCGACGGAGCGCCAGACGACTGCCGGGGCTATCGATATCTACGGAAAAGACGCCTCCGGAACGACGATGGTCGTGGAGCTCAAGCGCAGGCGCGTCGGGCCGGACGCCGTCGGGCAACTTCGACGATACATGGACGCGCTTCGACGAGACCTCCATGCCGGGGCGGAGATACGCGGCGTGCTGGTCGCTCCATCGGTGACCGAGCGCGCTCGGAACATGCTCGCAGAAAGCGGGTTGGAGTTCGTCTCGCTCGAACCCTAATCGAGCGACCGCTTCAGCCGGTCGAGTAACTGGAGTGCTTCGAGCGGCGTCGTGTCGGCGACGTTCGTCTGTCGGAGTTCGGCGAGTGCGTCTTCAGATGCGGCGGATACTGGCGAGGCCAGTTCCTCGCCAACCGAATCACTCTCCAGTTCGTCGTCCGTCCCTTGCCCCATCTCGTCGTCCGTCTCTCCCTTCATCTCGTCCGTCCGTCGTTCGTCGTCGAGCAGTTTCTTCGACCGCTGGATAACGTCGTCCGGGACGCCTGCGAGCTGTGCGACTTCGACCCCGTAAGAGGCGGTCGTCGCCCCGGATGCGACGCTATGCTCGAAGACGACCTCGCCGTCGTGTTCGGTCGCTCCGAAGTGCAAGTTGATGGCATCGGGAAGGCTGTCGGCGACAGCCGTGAGGTCGTGGTGGTGCGTGGCGAACAGCGTCTTCGCCTCGATCTCGTCGTGGACGTACTCGGTCACTGCCCGCGCGATAGCGAAGCCGTCGGTCGTACTCGTACCACGACCGACCTCGTCCAGTAGGATGAGCGACTGTGGTGTTGCATTCCGGAGGATATCCGCGAGTTCGGTCATCTCGACCATGAACGTCGAGCGCCCGCCAGCGATGTCGTCGCTCGCCCCGACACGGGTGAAGATGCGGTCGACCAGTCCAATCCGGGCCTCGTCGGCGGGGACGAAACTGCCGACCTGTGCGAGCAGGGTGATGAGCGCGACCTGGCGCATGTACGTCGATTTCCCCGACATGTTCGGGCCGGTGATGACCGCCAGGGTATCGCTGTCGAGGTGGGTATCGTTCGGGACGAACGACGTTTCGGTTCGTTCGACAACCGGGTGTCGGCCATTCTGAACGTCGATTCCCTCGCCGCCGACCTCGGGGCGCGAGTAACCGTGCTTGGCGGCGACTTCGGCGAGCGAGACGAGTACGTCGAGTTCGGCCAGCGTGTCGGCGAGCGCCTGCACTCGCTCGGACTCCTCGGCGACGGCGTCGCGTACCTCGCGGAACAGGTCGTATTCGAGGTCGTCGGCGCGCTGTTCGGCCCGAACGATCTCGTCCTCGCGCTCTTTGAGTTCCGGCGTGTAGAATCGCTCGGAGTTCTTGAGCGTCTGTCGTCGCGTGTAATCTTCGGGCACTTTGTCGAGGTTGGGGTCCGTCACCTCGATGTAGTATCCGTGCACCTGGTTGTAGCCAACTTTGAGCGAGCCGATCCCCGTTCGCTCGCGTTCGCTCGCTTCGAGGTCTTCGATCCACGCTTTGCCCGACCGTTCTGTCTCACGAAGTTGGTCGAGTTCGTCGTCGTAGCCCGACTTGATGACTCCGCCTTCGGTGACTTCGATAGGTGGTTCGTCGCAGATGGCTCGTCCGATTCGGTCACGAACGTCGGCCATCTCGTCGAGGTTATCTCGGAGGGTCGTCAGCTTCGGTGACTCTACGTCGGTCATTGCCTCGGCAACGTCCGGCACCACGTCGAGCGTCTCCTTCAGCGAACGCAGGTCGCGGGCGTTCGCCCGGCCACGCGCGACGCGGGAGATGAGGCGCTCGATGTCGTACACGTCTCGGAGGAGGTCGTGAATCTCTTCGCGTGCAAGCACGCGCGTCGTCCACTCGTCGACGGCGTCGAGTCGCGCTTCGATTCGGTCGGGTTCGAGCAGGGGCCTGCGAAGCCAATCTTTCAGTTTTCGGCTACCGAGCGCACAGGCGGTTTCGTCGAGTACGCCGACGAGCGTCGCGTCTTCCTGTCCATGAACCGCTCGCGGTTCGAACAGTTCGAGGCTCGCGAGTGCGACGGCGTCGAGCAGCATGTACGACCGGGGATCGTATCGAGTGAGGTGGTTGAGATAGTCGAGATGGCCTTCCTCACCGCCACGGACGTACTCGGCGTACGCGAGGAGCGCACCACACGCTCGAACCTCTGCGTCGGTGGCGAGCAGTCGCTCGGGCGGACCGAAGTACTCCGCGACGAGGTCGCCCGCGCTGTCGATTTCGAAGGCCGATTCGTCGTGATTCGAGACCATGCAATCGGCGTCGAAGGGCGTCCGGGGTGCGTCGGGCGCGACGATGGCCTCTGCGGGTGCGAAGCGACCAACTTCGTCACGGACTTCGCTCTCGGTTTCGACCGTCGTCGCGTAGAAGTCGCCGGTCGAAACGTCGAGGACGGCCAGCCCGTACCCGTCGTCGTGGGTGAGGCTCGCGACGAAGTTGTTGTCGTCGGTGTGTAGCAGTTCGTCCTCGGTGAGCGTCCCCGGCGTGACGACTCGCGTGACGGCTCGTTCGACTACGCCGGAAGCCTCGTCGGGGTCTTGAACCTGATCTGCGACGGCGACGCGATACCCTGCGTCGAGGAGCGTCTCGATGTACGATTCGGCGTTGTCGATGGGGATTCCCGACATCGGGTACGTCCCGGTGCTGTCCTCGCGTTTCGTGAGTGTGATCTCCAGGAGACGGGAGGTTCGTTCCGCCGCCTCGCAGAACGTCTCGTAGAAGTCGCCTACCTGAAACAGCACCAGCGAGTCTTCGTACTGCCGACACAGCTCGAAATACTGGCGCATCATCGGCGTCAGCTCGTCGCTGTTTTCGGCCATCTTTTCGGGTGCCCCGAGCGCCGCGTCCATGCGAGAAACCCAGTGCGTGCGGGGCAATAAGCGCCCGGAATCGAACGTCGGTCTATAGGTACAGGGAATGGAAACTGAGCCGACTCCATTCCCTTTTCTCACTCACCGGTAACCCCTCGTTGCCGGGGTTTTAGCGGTCTTTGTCGTTGTTCGAACATGCTCCAAAACGGTACCTTCCAGCTCGTCACCGAACGTCTTTGAACTCGAAGCGTGCCCCGCCGGAGGCACTCTCCGTTATCGTACACTCCCAGTCATACACTTTGGTGATCTCCCGGACAAACGCTAACCCTAATCCCGTTCCGCCGTACTCGGCTGCCGACGTGTATCCCACTTCGAACACCGTCTCTCGGTTCTCTGCTGGGATTCCAGAACCATCGTCGGCTACGTAAAATCCAGTGGGTAACTCACCGACTTCGACGGTAACATCGCTCCCACCGTGTTCGATCGCATTCTCGAACAGATTCCGGAAGAGATGCCAGATGTACGTCCCGTCCGCCTGTATCGTAACATCGATATTCGCCGATAGCGTCGCATCATCGGTGTCGATCGAATCCCATGCAGCCTCGACTGCGTTTGTCAGTTGCACCGACTGGCGCTCGCCAACGGCCGCTCGCCCTTGCGTCACCACCAGCATGATGTCGATCATATCCTCGATACGGTCGAACGCCTCCGTGATGTACTCGACCACTTCCGGGTCGACGTCGTCCGGAAGCTCGTAACAGTACATCTGGCCGATGGCAACTGGGTTCCTGAGTTCGTGGGCGAGCATACTCGCAAAACTGTCTAGACGTTCATTGGCCTGTTCTAGTTTCCCGACCGTCTCTTCGAGTTTCCGCTCGTGCCTCATGCGCTCGGTGATGTCCAGTGAAGCAGAGGTGAGGCCGACGATCTCCCCAGACTCGTCGCGGAGCGGTTCGACCGTGAGGTCGTACGACACCAAACCACTCGGCAACTCGTAGGTCACCTCCTCGCGGACGCGCTCGCCGGTCTCCAATGCTTCTCGCTTCGGTGCCATGATGGTCTCTGCTGCGTCCGGTGGTAATAGTTCGTCGTCGCGTTTTCCGAGGACGTCTACCTCCTCAAAATCTTCGTGGGGATTGCCGATCCACGTATAGCGGAGGTTCGTATCTAATCTGAACGCGACGAGCGGCGAGTTCGCCAATGCCACGCGAAAATGCTCTTTCTCGGTTCGGAGTTCGGACTCTAATCGCTCACGCTGCTGTTCGAGTTGGTTGATTCGTGCTTTGTGCTTCGTGATGTCCTGGACGACGATGAGCACCTGCTCACTACCTTCATTGTCGGTGAATCCGAGTGTACCGTTCACCGAAAGCCAGCGGCGATACCCAGCAGGTGTTTCGACCTGAACCTCTTGGGCGAACACTGGTTCATCGGTTCTTGCGGCGCGGGCAAGCGGAAGTTGTTCTGGAGGAAGAAGTGTCCCATCACTGTCGTAGACTGGCCGATCGAATGCGGTCGCTTTCATCTCTCTATCGTCGGCGATGCCAAGGAGGGTTTTCGCCCGGTCGTTCACATGACAAAGCGTTCCTTCGGGGGTGAACATAGCAACGCCGATGGGAGTCGTATCGGGGAGTTGGGCGCTTAGTGGCAGATTCCCAGCGCGTTCCTGGTCGGACTCGGTATGAGCGGATAAAGTGGGGGCGACCCACCAGACGCGGATCTGAGCGCCAACCATCTTGGTGTAAACCTGACCCTGTTCGGCGAGTTTGTGGAGTGCCTTCGAAACTCGCTGTCGGGAGCATCGTAATGTCTCCGCGACTTCGCTCGCGGTTACGGGTTCATGCATCACCTCGGTTGCGGTGATGGCCGCGAGCACCCTCGCACGCGTAATCCCCTCAGAAGTCATAGATACGCTTGGTTTGTGGGATAATTATGCTTTTTCGCCAATAAGATACAATGTTTGCATCCATAAATAACGTCGCGTAACGTTCTATGAGGGTGGGTGGTGGTACGAGATCGAATGATACGCATCTGCTGTTGCGTCCACTATCCGTAGCATAAACCTGTCTACTGTGTCCTCGGTTTGCCCACACCGCGGCTGATGCTCGCCCCACCAAGTATCATCAATGTTACAACTAATCGACCGAGAAACAGGACCGCTGATCTTCGTTAGACTCCTTCGACGAGTCGCTCCAACTGTTCCGGCGGAACCGCCCCACGTGCCGCATGCCCATCGTAGGCGAACGTCGGGACACCCGTCACACCACGCTGCTGCGCTTCTGCGAATCTCTCTTCGACCTCCTCGCGGAGCGTCTCATCGTCGAGGGCAGACCGAATCTCGTCGCCGTCGATACCGGCTTCTTCTGCGATGTCCACCAATAGCTCTTCGTCCCCGATGTCCTCACCCCCTTGCCACAGCGCCGCGAAGATGGCTTCGTCGAATTCGAGCCACGTCTCGTCGTCGTAGTGCTCTTTGATGTAGTAGGACGCGATCTGTGCTGGCAGTGAATCGACGTCCGTAGCTATCTCCTGTTCCATCTCCACGTCGTACCGCTCCTGCAATCGCCGGACGTTCTCACGCGCTCGTTCGAAGTACTCCTCGTCTTTTCCGTCGTCCACGTCGTGGTTTATCTCGCCGTCGGGCCCACGTTTCCCCGAACGGAGGTCGAACGGATGCCAATCGATGTCGAGTTCTTCGTCCCTCGATTCCTGGTACTGTTTCAGGGAGTGACGGCCAAGGTAACAGAACGGGCAGACGTAGTCCGAAAAAATCGTCAACGTGTCTTCGTCGGTTGCACTCATACGCTTTCTTTGTGGTTGGAGTGGCAAAAGTGCGTCACTCGAAGCGATGTCTTCCGGTTTATGACCGCGTCTGCATCGTTCGATGCTCCGCGTTCTATCGAGCGTCTCGTACCAGTTCGACTTCGGCGACTCGTAGTGGGTAAACCGAACGACTGAGATACGTCGAGCACGAAACGGTGATAGATGGCTCTCGTGGCCCTCCCGCTTCACGCCCTCGCGTCCGATGGCAATCTGCTCCTTCCAGCAGTCATCTCGTTGGCCGCACTGGGGTCGGTGCTCGTTCTCGCGCTCTCGTTGGTGGCGTTTCGACAGCGACGCACACTCCCCTATCTGCTGGTGACGCTGGCGTTCGCAGCACTGGCGGGGCGGGCACTCGTCGGTGGGCTGACGACCGCGAACTACCTCGCAGGGGGGGCACACCACCTCGCGGAACACGCGCTGGACGTGGTCGTCATCGCCCTGCTCGTCGGCGCGGTGTACTACACGCGGAGGGTGGAGACGCGATGACAGAGACACGGAGCCGGATCGAACGATGCGTCGAATCACGCCCCGGCGTCCACTTCAACGACCTCGTCCGACGGTCTGGGTTCGCCCCCGGTCAAGTCCAGTACCACCTCCGGGACTTGCTCGCCGATAACCGACTCACGAGCGAGCACCTGTACGGTAAGACCCACTACTACCCGCCGGAGTACGACGAATGGCAACGGTCGGCGCTCGCCCTGCTCCGCCGCGAAACCGCCCGCGACGTGCTCGTATCGCTGCTAGAACACGAGTCGGCTCGTCCTGCGACGCTCGCGGACGAACTCGGCATCGCTCGGAGCACGCTCGAATGGCACGTCGACCACCTCGTCAAACAAGATCTCGTCGAAAAGCGACGTGACGAGAAGAATCGCGTGAGGCTCGTTCCGACTCGCCCCGAGGAGACGGCCCGTCTCCTGGCTGTCGTCACGCCGTCGCTTCCGGAGCGCATGGTGGATCGGTTCACGCGCCTCGTCGACGACCTGTTGGCCGAGTAACTTTTCTCCCGTCGCTGTGTATCCAATTCGATGCGACCCCGGAACTCGATGTGTCCCGGCCCCCGGAATACCGCTGTCGTCGTGGGTGGTGCGATGGGCGGGCTCGCCGCAGCCCACGCGCTGGATCGTATCGGCTACGATGTGACGCTCTACGAACGCCAGCGATACGACCGGAAGCGAGTCAACTGTGGCGAAGCGATGACTACCGTCTCCGCCATCCCACTCGATACGACGACCGAGAACGGGTTCCTGAATCGTGTCCCGGCCTTCGAAGTGGCGGTTCGCGTCGGTGACAATCTCGGCGAGCCGGGAATCTTCCCGTCCCGGGATGGGTACATCACCGACCGGAACGTGGTCGAACGAAGTTGGGCCGAGCGACTGGAAGCGAGAGGTGTGACCGTCGAGGACGGCCACGGCGTGTCGAAGGCCGAGTTCCGAGAGTTCGGTCGAACACACGATCTCGTGGTGGACGCGACCGGCCAACCATCGCTGGCGAGTAAGGTTCGCGGAACTACCGACGAGTACACCGGGCGGATGACTGCGCTCAATGCAGACGTGACGGGTGATTTCTCCGACCTCTATCCTCACGGCAGGATCGTTTTCGCGGACTATCTCGGCTACGAGTGGGCGTTTCCGAAGACCGAGAATCGTGCGAACGTCGGCGTCGGCTGGCACGAACGCGACGTTCCTGACGACTACTTCGGTGCGTTCCAGTCCGCCTGCGAGCGAAACGGGTGGCCCGCCCCCGACCGAAGCCGGACGAACGTCGCGATCATCCCACGCGGGCCGAGTCTCGATCCCGACCAGATCTACCTACCCGAACTCGATGTCGTTCGCGTCGGTGACGCTGCTGGCATCGCCAACCGCTTCACGGGAAAGGGAATCTCACAGGCCATCCACTCCGCGAACCTACTCGCGGAGTGTGTCACGGCTGGCAACCTCGCGGCGTATCCACGCCGTCTCCACCGAGAGATGCGCTTCGAATATCTCCTCTCGTCGCTCACCACGACAGTCCTCGCGGAGGGTCGAAACGACCTCCTCTCGGAGATGGTGACTGTTGCATCCGGGATCGACATCGAAGATATCGACCGACACGCGGTGAAGACGCTGTCGCTACTCCCTCGTCATCCATCACTGGCACTGCGACTGCTCACGGTTCACGCAGTCCGAAAGTCGGTGTGGTCTGCGATCTGTGACCGATGGGAGTACGATACGAAGGAGTAGGCGTCGTTACTCGTTTTGCACGCCGAACCAGACCAGATTCCCGGCCAGGAGGACGATGCTGGTGACGAAGAAGAGCGCCCCCACCGGCGACGCCAGATCGATGAACAGCCAGTAGAGGGGGGCTGCAGCAGACGGACCGACCGACACCACGGCGAGTTCCGAGATGATGGGACCACAGCAACAGCAGGCGTTGGGTGCGGCGACGGCTGCCGTCCCGGAGGTGACTTCGCTGGTGCCGGTTCGCGTGCCACCCTGCCACTGGTACGCGATGACTGTACCGTTCAGTCCGACGAGCACGGCGACCACTCCGATCTGTATCAACATGCCGAGCGAGAACACGCCAGCGAGCGGGATCTGCGGGATGCTGAACTCCACGGCAGTCCAGTAGACCAGCGGATTGGCGACTGGAATCGTCGTGACGAACGCTCCTTCAGGCACACCGACGCCGTGCTCCGGAACGAAGGTGAGCATCCCCATCGAGAAGGCGAAGAACAGTCCAGCGAGGACGCCCGTTCCGACTCCGAACCAGCGAGCAGGGCGGTCGCTGACGACCAACGAGAGAGGTTCGGATGCATCGCGCCAGAGGACGTAGCCCACGCCCAGCGGCAGGCCGAAGACGAGCAGATATCCGAGTGGGTGAGTTCGCGCACCGAATGCGTCCATCACCGCCGGATACGCGATCCACGCACCGAGCGCCATCCCGAGTCCGGCGTAGCGTGGGCGCTCGGGCCACTTCAGGCGACCAGCGACGAAGCTCCCGACCGCGATTATCGTCCCGGCTGCCAGCGTCAGTGGTTGATACCACTCCCTGCTGAGGGGTGCCTGCGACGCCCGAAGCGTCTCGACTGGCGACAACTGCACGAGTCCGACTGCTCCGGCGGCAGCGACGAACAGCCCTCCGAAGACGCCCCAAAGTGCGAGCGTCCGACGGTGTTCCCACGCGGTGCGACCGAGAAGGACACTCCCCGCGACGATTCCGACCCCCGCGAGGAGGACGACGAGCGCGAGCCACTGCGGATACGGCTGTGAGTGACCCCCGCCGTGTGCAGAAACGACAGGAACCGACCCGAAAACGGTCAGCGCGACGAGTGCTCGGCTACTCCACGCCCCCACGTTCGAGTCCATGTTTGCCTCTAACGATTCCGCCATCATGTACTCACTGATTCTGCCTGGGACTGTCATGCCGCTGAATCGTCCCATCTCGAACGGCAGTGCCGACGCCGAAATTCGGTATGTTTCGACTCGACTTCGACCATCGTCCGGTAGCGCATCGCACCGTCGATGTCGTCCTGGTAATCGTCTCGCCAGCGTTCGACGTCTCCGTTTCGTAGCTGCCGATGTTATCTCTCGTCAAAAAAGTACTCGTAGTCTTCGAAAAAGCAGAAAATCCAGCGTTATCCGAGGATGTAGCGGAGCACCGGGTAGCGTTCGACCAGTGCTTCGCCACCGACTTCGTAGCGTTCGATGAGGCTGTCCAGACCGAGGATGTGGCCTGCACCGAAGGCTGCGACGGCGAGGAACACGAGCATGTACGCGAAGTCGCCGTTGATGATGCCGTGTTCGATCTCCCAGTTGCTGAAGTAGAACATCAGCATCATAAACGCGCCCCAGAACGCCGCGAAGCGAACGAACGCGCCGACGATGAGCGCCAATCCGATGAGGAGTTCGCCCCACGGGACGGCGATGGCGAGGAAGTCAGCGAACCAGGCAGTCGTGCCCATCCACTGGAACGTGCCGTACAGCGGGCTGGCTTCCGGCACCGCGTTGGTCAGGTAGCCGGTCGCGCTGAATCCGCCCTCCGCAACTTTCACCCAGCCAGCGTGGAAGAACGCGTAGCCCATCATGAGCCGGAGTGCGAGGACGAACCACGCACTGAGGCTGTGAGCCTCACCGCGGACGGTTAGGCCGCCCAGCTTGCTTTCGAACGTGTTCGATCCAGTGTTGATTTCTTTGCTTGCCATCGTTATTCACCTACAATTTTAGAGACGACTGCAGTTCCTATATAAAGAGAAGGTGTTTCCTGTGTGATGAGAACCGTTCTCGAAACGTGGGAATCGCCCCAGTCGTGCTCATCGAAATCGTGGATAGTTATGACATGGCAACCAGGTGTTTCAGGAATCCTCATCAGTGATCTCGTCCTGGACACTCCATCACCCTTGTCGTAGATATCCCATCATGACCTTCTTCATCGGCATCTCGATACTGTCGTCGAGCCCGTCGTTCGATGACTCTCTCGAAGTCGAGTTCCGAAAAAACGAATCTGCGTCGAATGAGACGATCAGTACCGAAAAAATCGGCCTTAGCCGAGGATGTAGCGGAGCACCGGGTAGCGTTCGACCAGTGCCTGTCCGCGGACATCGATGCGTTCGATGAGGCTGTCCAGACCGAGGATGTGGCCTGCACCGAACGCCCCGATGGCGAGGAACACGAGCATGTACGCGAAGTCGCCGTTGATGATGCCGTGTTCGATCTCCCAGTTGCTGAAGTAGAACATCAGCATCATGAACGCGCCCCAGAACGCCGCGAGGCGGACGAAGGCACCCACGAGCAGGGCGAGGCCGATGAGGAGCTCGCCCCACGGGATGGCGATGGCGAGGAAGTCAGCGAACCAGGCAGTCGTACCCATCCACTGGAACGTGCCGTACAGCGGGCTGGCTTCCGGCACCGCGTTGGTCAGGTAGCCGGTCGCACTCCAGCCACTCTCCATCACTTTCACCCAGCCAGCGTGGAGGAAGGCGTAGCCCATCATGAGCCGGAGTGCGAGGACGAACCACGCACTGAGGCTGTGAGCCTCACCGCGGACGGTTAGGCCGCCCAGCCTGCTTTCGAACGTGTTTGCCTCGGTGTTGATTTGTTTAGTTGCCATCGTTCTTCACCTACATTTTGAAAGACGACTGCTGACCCCATATAAAGAGAAGGTGAATTCCATCGGCTGAGAACCGTTCTCGAAACGCGAGAATCGATAACAGGATGTCCTATGGTACCAGTTCTCAATCGTTTCGCCCAGTGAACTCAATCCGCCCGCACTGCGCACGATTCGTCGGTGTACTCCACCTCACCGATGGAGTCGATGGGATCCTCGCCGCACACTGGACACTCCGGATTCTGTCGGTACTCCACCTCTTCGAAGGTCATGTCCATCGCGTCGTAGAAGAGCATCCGACCATCCAGCACTTCGCCGATCCCGATGAGGTACTTCACTGTCTCCGTTGCCTGGATGCAGCCGACCGTACCCGGAAGCACGCCGAGGACACCCGTCGTCGCGCAATCCGCGACCATCCCTTCGGGTGGCGCTTCGGGGAACAGACACCGGTAGCACGGGCCATCCGTCGTGAACGTCGTCACCTGTCCTTCGAACTTGTAGATCGCGCCGTGGGAGAACGGCGTCTCGGTGAGCGTACACACGTCGTTGACGAGGTAGCGCGTCCGGAAGTTGTCGGTGGCGTCCACGACGAAATCGTAGTCCGTGACGAGTTCTTCGGCGTTCTCCGGTTCGACCCGCAGTTCGTGCGTCTCGACGGTCAGGTCGGGATTCAAGCCTGTGACGAACTCCGCCGCGCTCTCGACTTTGGGTCGCCCCACGTCGTCGTCCCCGTGGATGACCTGTCGCTGGAGGTTGTTTCGCTCTACCACGTCGTCGTCCGCGATGCCGAGCGTTCCGACACCCGCCGCCGCGAGGTACTCGATGACCGGTGCGCCGAGACCACCTGCACCGACGACGAGGACGGAGGAATCCAGGAGCGCCTGCTGGCCCTCCGGCCCCACTTCGTCCATGATGATGTGCCGGGAGTAGCGGTCGAGCTGTGTCGGGTCGAGCGAGAGGCCGCTCATGTCCGTTCGTTGGTCACATCGGGCAATAAACCCGTGGTTCGAGGCTGTCGAAGGTGCGTGACCTGCTACAGTTCTCCCCTACCGCAATCCTCAGTCCCTCTTGCAACGATTCCCGCAGCGCCCTCTTGTCCCAGTTCCCTCCTGCCATATTTCTCTCCTACCACAGTGCCCTTGGTCTCTCCGCGTGTACGCCCGCGTATGGCTACCAACCGGAAGTTCCTGCTGTCGAAGCGCCCGGAGGGAACACCCGACCGCGATACGTTCGAGTTGGTCGAAGAGGGCGTTCCAGAACCGGGGCCGGGCGAAGCACTCGTTCGGACGCTGTACCTCTCGGTCGATCCGTACATGCGCGGGCGAATGCGCGCGCGAGAATCGTACGCCGAGCCGTGGGACGTCGGAGACCCGCTACAGGGTGGTGTCGTCGCTGAGGTTGTCGAATCCAACGGTGCGGGCTTCGAAGAGGGCGACGTGGTCGCCGGAAACCTCCAGTGGGCCGACTACGTGAGCGCACCCGGTAGTTCCCTCCAGCGCGTGAACCCAGACTTCGCTCCCGTCTCTACCGCTCTCGGCGTCCTCGGGATGCCCGGCCGAACCGCCTACTTTGGGATGCGAGAGGTGGCCGAACCGGAAGCGGGCGACACCGTCGTCGTCTCCGGCGCGGCGGGTGCGGTGGGGTCGGTCGCAGGCCAGATAGCGAGGCTATCTGGTGCGCGTGTCGCCGGATTCGCGGGGTCGGACGAGAAGGTCGCGTTCCTCGAAGACGAGTGTGGCTTCGACGTGGGAATCAACTACAAGCAGACGGACGACTACGGGGCGGCCCTGAACGATGCCGCACCCGATGGCGTGGACGTCTACTTCGACAACGTCGGTGGCGAGATAACCGACGCCGTCTTCTCGAAGCTGAACGTGGACGCGCGGGTGGCCATCTGCGGGCAGATCGCACTCTACAACGAGGAGTCGATTCCGACCGGGCCACGCAAACTCGGGACACTCATCGAGACACGCGCGCGCGTGCAGGGCTTCCTCGTCAGCGATTTCGCACCTCGATTCGAGCAGGCGACGCGACAGTTAGCCGAGTGGGTTTCGTCGGACGACGTGGCGTATCGAGAAACTGTGACCGAGGGCTTGGAAAACGCCCCTGATGCGTTCTTGGGGCTGTTCGAAGGGGAGAACATCGGCAAGCAGTTGGTGAAGGTCGGCGAGCGCGAGGAGTAGTCGGCCACGCAATCCGTTCTCCCACAGCTGTCAAGCCACAGAAAATATTTACGAAGACAAAGGTTAGCCGATGGTATGTCACCGCCCGCCTCTCGCGTTTCCCGACGCACCCTCCTCATGACAATGACGTCGGGGTCGCTCGTGTTCGCTACTGGCTGCCTCGGCGATGTGTCGCCGTCCCGATCTGTCGGCGGGACAAGTACGCAGCCGACCGAAACGGACACGGCGGCCGAGACGACTCCGTCGCACCAGCCGACCCAGTCCACGACCACCGCCGACGAGTGGCGACGTTGCGACCAGCCGACCACGCCGACGCCGCCGAAGATGACAACCATCACGACGAGCGATCGTGTCGCCCCGAAGTCGTACCCCGAACCGCCGGAACGACTCGCACGCGAACCAGTTGTCACGTTCGTGAAAGCGACCGAGCGAGCGTACAAGACCAACGAGATCCTCCGAACCGAAGGCAGTCGATTCGCCACGCTCACGTACGTCGATATCACGGGGCTCTCTGTCGCCGACGTGAACCGCGTCGACGGCGGATTCGTTGTCCACGTTATCGTCGACTTCGGCTACGGGAAACACCGTGGAGACGGGACGACGACTGCATCCAGCGTCCACGCCGATGGGTCGGCGAAGGTCAGCTACTTCGTCGCCAACCACATCGTCCGGCGCGTCGAAGCTGACCGATACGAGTTCGTGAACCCGACCGAGGCGCACGACGGCGTGGTGCTCTGGTGTACGCCCGACTCTACCGATTCTGCATGACCGACGAGACAAACTAACAAGCAGATTACAATAATGCGTTTCAGCGAGGCTTTTACTGTCGACATGCTGTAATCTATCGCCACAGCTGATACCTCCGCAGCAGTCCGATCACGACCACGGAGTAGATACACATGTCATTCGAAACAACCCCCAAAATCGGCATCGGAACATACGAGAACACCGACCCAGATGTCTGCAAAGCGAGCGTCGAAACCGCGCTGAATATCGGCTATCGCCACGTCGATACCGCCGAGATGTACGAGAACGAAGTCGCAGTCGGCGAGGGGATCGCGGCGGCTGACTGCACCCGCGACGACGTGTTCCTTGCGACGAAGATCCATTCGAGCAATCTCGGGTACGACGACGTGCTAACACACGCACAGGAGAGCTGCGACAGATTGGGCGTCGACGTGCTCGACCTCCTGTATGTCCACTGGCCGATACGAGCCTACGACCCCGAGGAGACGCTTGCGGCGTTCGACGAACTGTACGAGCGCGGTCTGATTCGCCACGTCGGGCTTTCGAACTTCACACCGCCACTGCTCGAAACCGCGCTCGAACAGCTCGACGCACCACTGTTCGCCCATCAGGTCGAATGCCACCCGCTTCTCCAACAGGGGGAACTTCGAGAGTACGCCCACGAACACGGCCATCGATTAGTCGCCTACTCGTCGCTGGCGAAGGGAACGGTGACCGAGGTGCCGGAGGTAGTCGATATCGCCGCCAAGCACGGAGCAACCCCGGCGCAGGTCAGCCTCGCGTGGTTGCTGTCGAAAGACTGTGTCGTCATCCCGAAATCCTCCTCGGAAGCGCATCTTCGCGAGAATTTCGAGGCACGACGACTGTCGCTTCCCGACGAGGACATCGAACGGATCGACAGCATCGACCAAACGAGTCGACAGGTCGATTTCGAGACGGCACCGTGGAACTGACCGGTAACCGTCGATCGTCCGCGGCTGGCGGCACGAAGAGATTTCAGGGAGGCCGCCGTACTTCTGTCGGTCACCATGAAAGTACAGGTGGGGGAAGAAGACATTAACGAATTGGAGTGGCGAATCGACGCGGAACTGGCCGAGTTCGAGTTCGAATGGGGGCCGTTCGAGGTCGGCGTCGAACTGGGCGGTGACGTGGAGGTCGCAGTGGAACTCGAGACGGTCGAGTAACGCAGAAGCACCACGGACGACCTCTCCAGACCACAGTCGTCGAGTTGGTCGTGCACGACCAACTCGACCATCCGCTCGCAGAATGCAGCCACAACCGTTTCGAGGGAGAGACCACTATTCGAAAAGAAGTGACCGATATCCCATCCTCACCTTTCGAAAACCGTTCTCGTATCGGCTGGTGGCTGTTCGTTCTCGCACTCGGCATCGCGGCGGCGTTCATCGCCTACTCGTTCGTCGGAATGATCGTGCTCGGTGTGTTTGGCTACTACGCCACGCGACCGATATACCGGCGGCTCAGTCCTCTCACCGACTCGGACGGAATCGTGGCCACACTGACCCTCGTGGTCGTTCTCCTTCCGGTCGTCTTGCTCACCCTCTACGCTGGCATCCAGGTGGTTCACCAGGCTCAACAGCTGCTCGGTAGTACGAGTGGTGTTCCGCTTCCGGGAAGCTTTCTCGGTGCACTGTCGAACGAACAGCGTCGAACACTGCTCTCTGCAATGCAGAACCCACGGCAGTTCGTGACGAACCCCGCTCAACTGCTTGAAACCGGGATGAAGGCGGCTTCAGCGCTCATCGGTGGTCTCCTGCTGCTGGGACTGTCGCTGACGATCTCCTACTTCCTGCTCAAGAACGACAACAACATCGAAGATGGCCTGACACAGCTGTTCGGCGGGCGAGAAACGACGGCCTACGCGTACGCTTCCGCCGTCGACGAAGACCTCGAATCCGTCTTCTTCGGGAACTTCCTGTTCGTCATCGTCATGTCCCTCATCGCGCTGATTGCGTACTCGGGGACGAATCTCCTCGCACCGGGCGGACTCGCCATCCCCATGGTCTTCGTGCTCGCGTTTCTGACCGGCGTCGCTAGTCTGGTTCCCGTCGTCGTCGGGAAACTCATCTATCTCCCTGTCGTCGGCTACCTCGGATTCCAGGCGATGAACGCCGGAGGTAACCACTTCGCGTTCGTCGGAGCCGTCCTCGTCGTCTACTTCATCGCCCTCGACATCTTCCCGCAGACGTTCGTTCAGCCGTACATGACCGGGCGTCAACTCGACATGGTGATGATGATGTTCGCCTACCTGCTCGGCCCGGTGTTGTTCGGCTGGTACGGCTTCTTCCTGCTACCGATCGTGTTCATCTTGATGCTCGAAACGGTCCGTATCGTCCTCCCTCAACTGCTCCACGGTGAGCCACTCACACCGACCGTCTCGATGGGTGAGTCCATCGGGACGAATCCCGACACCGTCAACGAAAACACTTCCCAGGACGAGGACGACGCCGCGACAAGTGGTGCCAGCAGTAGCACCGAATGACGGCGGTTCGACCCGCCACTGGCCTCTCACTGACGAATCCTACCCCCTCCTCTTGTACTGACGACTTACTCCCGATTTCATATCGCACCTGTCGGTTTATCGATATGCAGTCACAAAGACGCGACTCGGCCTATTGGGCGCTCAAACTGTCGAATTAGAACTTTTGAAAAATAGCGACCGCTATCGAATCAGGTCACCGAAAAATCTGCGAGAGACGTTACTTGCCGCGGCCTTTGCCTTTCGAGTTGCTCGGGCGGGTGTGCTCCGTGCCTTTGCCGCGCTGCTGGAGGCCACGGTTGCTCTGGCCCGCGCTCGTGAGACCGCGCTGGGCGCGGCCTCGGTGCGTGTCGTCACAGATCCAGTTCAGGTCGTCGTCGTTCTGGATGGCGGGGTGTTCGGGGTCTACGAGGATGACCTCGTGCCACTTCTGGCTCCCGTCTTCGCCGACCCAGTAGGAGTTGAGTACGCGAAGGTTCGGGTACTTCTTACTCACACGCTCCTCGGCGATGCGCTGGATGTTCTTACGCCGACCGAGGCGGTTGACACCCTGGCGCTTGGTACGGCGACCTGCCTTGTGTCGCTGTTTGCGTGCGCCACCCTTGCGGACACTCGAACGCACGACGACGATGCCCTGCTTCGCTTTGTAGCCGAGCGAGCGGGCGCGGTCGAGTCGGGTCGGGCGGTCGATTCGCTCGATC
Source organism: Haladaptatus rarus (assembly GCF_054177585.1). NCBI lineage: Archaea > Methanobacteriati > Methanobacteriota > Halobacteria > Halobacteriales > Haladaptataceae > Haladaptatus > Haladaptatus rarus. The sequence continues at coordinate 90,888 of NZ_JBPEHG010000002.1, forward strand.
GCGCCCTCTTTGCGCCAGTCCTGTTTTCGTTGCCATTGGAGTTCGGCGAGTTTGCCGTCGTCCGGGTCTTGCCATGCGTCTCGGATATGGGAATAGAAACTTTTTGCCATGGTCTATCACCACGGGCGTCGAGTGGTTCAGCGTAATCGGCGGTGAGGCCGCCTCCTCGCGGTTTGGAGAACCGCGCACGCCACATTCCGGCCTGCGTTCGCAGGTGCCCACTGGTGCCCGTCGTCCAGCGAGTTATCGACTAATTTCCGGTTCGCGGGTTTAAGGTCTTCGTCTTCGATGTGGGATAACCAAAGCAGTTTTATCAGATTACGTAGAATACAGATTAAAATGAACGACTGTCGAGAGTTACTCCGGGACACAGGGGACGTGAGCGCGTTCCAGAGTCATCTCGGAACCCTCCGACAGCGCGGAAGTAATCTTCTAGTGACAGGCGAGGTGTCACAAGGTGTGGCGAATCGGGCATCGCAGACGCTCTTCGGCGACGAAGCCCACGACCGAAAGCGCGTTCTCGCGCTCACGGATGCGGGCGTCGATACGGCAGACGACCATTTCCAAAGTGGTGTCGGCTGTGACGACGATAGCGTCTGGTTGATCGACCGAGGAAACAGACGGCGCGCCGTGCCCCAGTCTGCGACAGGGGCCGACACCGAACTTCCGCCGCTGGACGGACAGAACGGAATACGTGAACTACGCGAAGAGATAGTCACAGCGATCGGATTCTACGATGACGCGGCGGGTGGCGTCGAACCCGCCGCGATTCGGCTCGGTATCAACTCGCTGAACTACCTCGTGGACGAGCACGAACTTGTCGCTGTCAAGCGATTCCTTCGGTCGGTCGGTGCGCTGATGAAGGGTGTCCACGGCATGGGGCACTACCACCTCTCGATGCCGGACGACGCCGAGACGGTGTAGGAGCTGTCTCCGCTCTTCGACGCACGTATCGAACTCCGCCAGCGCGATGGTCTCAATCCCGATCATCGCTGGCACGTCCCGGCACTCGATCTGACAACCGTGTGGGTAGAGCTATAAGTATCTGTAGTTTGAAACACTCGAATCCGTGGAACCACTGTTCGATTCGTTGGCCGAGCGAGACGGCGTCGAGATCTACGACCCCATTGAGAAGGTTCGGTTCGAACTGTACACGTCTCGTGGGGACGAGCCGACGCCGGCAGACACCAGGCCGTTCTACTATCCCGTCGATTCGGCGGTGACCGTCGAGACCGACAAGATAGTGTTTCCTAAGCTGGCGAGCGTATTCGTCTATTCGGAGTCTGGGGAGTTCGAGACGGAGTACAACCCAAACGCCGAGGACGTTTCGCTGCCGGGGGGCGTTCGGTTCCTCGAACTCAGCAGCACACCCATCAAACTGTACGTGGCAGTCGATTCTACTGTATCGTTCAGTCGGGATGGAACGTCGGTTCGTATCACCTTCGAAGAGACGACGCGCATCCGAATCGGGGCGCGTTCGTACCACGAGCAGCCTGCCGGAACCATCACCGTAACCGGGAGTGTCGAAGAAGCGATGCGGGCAGTATCGACGTTCGGCTCAGCGCTCAAGACGACCTCTCCTGAACGGTCGTATCCGACACTTCGCGGGCAGCCACCACTCATCGAAGTCGGCGACGAGTTCGACGTGCCGGACGTGATCGGCCCGCCGGATACTGGCGTTCGAATCGGACTGCCGATGACGAACGAGGCGGTCTACTCCGCGTCGTCGTTGGCCTACTACCTCGGCGCGGAGGTCGTTCGCGGACGCAACCCTCGATTGGTCGCCGATGGGTTCGAGTACTCACTGGAAGAAGACGGCACCTACGAGGAGACCATCAACCGCGTTCTCCGGCAGGTCGTCTTCTTCGACTGTCTCACGCGAGTCGACGGTCTCATCCAGGTTGATCTCTACGAGCGAGCACAGGTCGAACCACTCGTCGACATCGATTTCGCGGCGCTCTACGATGCGACCCTTCCCGAGCAATTGGCCGCGTATCTCTCGGTGCCGTTCGAAACCATCGCCAAGTACGTTCCGCAGTGGAGTCTCACGACCGACATCACGCCGATACCGAAGAACGTGGAGGTGCTTCCGTTCCTGGCGTACGACCTCTCGCTCGTTCGGAGTGCTCCAGCCTCGCCAGCGAAGCAGGCCATTTCGCAACCCGAACTGCTCGGCGACTTCTATCGCAGTGGCTTCTCCGACGAATCGGAGCCGACGCCGGTTTCCGTAGGTCTGACTCGTGGCGGTGACGAAACGCCGGACGAGGCAGACATCGTCAGGCCGAATCCAGTGCAGACGACCGAACACGCGTGGGTCGGCGACGGCTATCCCCTTGGCGCGAACAAACTATCCATCGACGCCCTCAAACGTCGATTCGACTACTCCGCCCCGAACAAACCTCGCATCGACGTTCGTGTGGTCTGCAACGACGAAGCGATGGAGGCCGAGGTCGTGGACGAACTCTACGGATTCCGCGGCCTCTTGGAGTACGACGTAACCATCGAATACGACCTCACGACCGACGAACTCCGCGAGCGATTCGAATGCTCCACCGACCTGCTCCACTACATCGGCCACGTGGACGAACAGGGATTCCAGTGCTCCGACGGCTCGCTCGATGCCCGAACACTCGACGAGGTGGCCGTCACCGCGTTCTTCTTGAACGCCTGTCAGTCGTACGACCAAGGGAGTGCGCTGGTCGAGAAGGGAAGCATCGCGGGTGTCGTGACGTTGGCAGACGTGGCGAACGACACCGCGACTCGGGTTGGAAGGACATTCGCTCGTCTGCTCAACTGTGGGTTTCCACTGCGAACTGCGTTGTCTTTGGCGCGGCGGGAAACTGTGTCTGGGTATCAGTACATCACACTCGGAAATGGGAGTCAAAGGTTAGTACAGGGTGAGAATGGATCGCCACATGTGACGAAATTATCGCCGGAAAATTCTTGGAAAATACGGGCTTACACGTATGCGTCGCCTAAATATCAAATCGGTTCTACATTTTCCCCAAATGCTGTGAATGACAATAGCCGCTATTTGGTTCCTGGTGAATCAAGAGCTATCGAAATATCTTCCGATGAATTGAACAAATATTTAGACATCGAGTCACATCCCGTAGAGGTTAACGGTGAAATGAGTTGGAGTACCGATATTTATCTTGACTCTCTTTAAGGGCCATCGTGTGCTTGGATGGAAGCCACCACGTTCCCGGCCTGCATCAACAACAGACTAGCCGCAAAGAGGACGCCGATCATTCGTGGGTGCTGTTCGAGGTACGTCGAGATGTCTTGTTTCGACATACTCGATTAATATTCTGACAACAAATTAAATTATTTAATGTATCTCAACAGGTCAAATACTATTCGAACGTCGAAATCAACGTACTAAAGCCTTAGAGACGAGCAACGACGATAAACGGCTTGCTAGTTCGTGCCACGAGAAAAAGGTGCTTGGAAGCGTTTTTGTCCTCATGAACTTCGTACTCCGATACGAAATCGATGGGGTGATCGACTGATGGCGATCCTCGAACTGGCGGTCGCGTTCTTCGTCCTCGCCATCCTCGCCGGGGCGCTCGGCGCGGGTGGCGTCGCGGGGTTGTCGATGGACATCGCCAAGTGGCTGGTCATCATCTTCGTCGTACTCGCGGTCGTGTCACTCGTCCTCTGAGTGGTCGCGCACCGACTCGAACTCCTCGTTCGCGATGGCGCGCGCGAGACCAGACACGTCCACGTCACCGACGAGTCGAGGGTACTTCCGGCGGAAGTAGCCCACCACGTTGCGAACGTCGCGTTCCAGGAACTCCGCCGCGTTCTGGTGGTCGGTGGGAACCGCCTGCGGCCAATCGAAGATCGTGATACCCTCGCTGCTGACGAACACGTTGTACTCGCTCATGTCAGCATGTACATACCCGCGCGCGTAAGCCTCGCTCATCTCGCGGAGTACGAGGTCTAGCACCGGGACGACCTGCTCGTCTTCGAACTTCGCACGCGCGAGTTCGACACCATCGACCTTCTCCATCACGATCGCGTGGCGGTTGTAGTCGATAGGTCGGGGGACGCTCACGTCCGGATAGAGCGTTTCGAGGACGCTGTGTTCTCGCTCGGCGGCTTTCCGTGCCGTGTAGAGCCACGAGACGTGTTCGTGGTCAGACGTGTAATCGCGTTCTTTCATCACTTCGCGGAAGTTGGTGTACCCCTCACGGTGGTATTTCAACGCGAGCGGGCGGAACGACTGTACCTCATACACGTCGCTTTCTTTGCCCACACCGAGCGGCGAGCCGACGCCCTGGATCGAATCGCGTTCGGCGAACGCCCGAAGGGCCAGTGCGTCGTACCCCTCGAACGTGAGGGTGTAGCCTTCGTACTGGATGGTCTTGCGCTGGAGCAGCCCCCGGTCGAGACAGCGGTCGATCCGATAATCGACTTCCTCGCTGGTCAGCCGGGAGAACTTCGGAATCTTCTCCTTCTGTACCCACTCGCTGAAGCGCATCCCTTGCTCGACACCGGAGAGGAGATAGAAGTCTTCCGGCTCCAGCTCAGCCATCTCTGGCGCGACGTTCCGAACCATCATCGACTTCTAGCTGGCCGCGGCGTAAGGCATTTGCGACAACGACTGGTGTCGGCACTGTCCGTACGCTTCGAATCCTGCTACAGAACGATGGCTATGGAAGAGATACTACTCGTTGGGCGTGCCCGGCGATCGAGGGGAGGGATGCGACCCCGGCGTCTTGTTCGATGAGTTGCTGAGCGGGTTCGGCGACCGAACGAGAGCGATTGCACTCCACATGAGTCCCGTAAGAACTGCTCCGAGCGCGGAGAGTGACATTCCGAGGGTGGCGAACGCCGTCCCGTAGATCAACCCGATGACTGCCGACGGGAGGGCAGTTCCAAGCGGAATCGTCGCCATCTCGTCGCGGAGGGTCGGCACGAGTACGACGAGTGAGAACACGTTTCCAGCGAGGAAGACGAGGTCTTGCCAACTCATCGTATCACCAGCGGATTTTACAGCTCGACATACTTCAATACCGTGGCAAAGTCAATGTAATAAAATATCCTGGTCCTACTGATTTCACTATCCTGTTCGAGATCGAGTCGACGTGTCGGTGATATGGCTTAATTCCCGGCTCTGCGCCCGGAAGACGCTGTTTCGGACCTGTCTCTCCAGTCGCGTTCTCAGCTACCCCACCACTTCATAAATTCCATTCTGCTATACGAAATCTCCTTCCCAGACGACAGACGATGCACGACTGATATCTCGTTTTTGACCGTCTCGAAGGGAGAAGCCGCCGTTTCGCCTCTGATTTTGCACGATCGATCGTCCCGCGCTCCGTTTTTGTTCGCAGACCGTTTTGACGCAGGTTTGGCAGGTGCGAGTAGTTACTTGTGTCCCCGCCAGCAAGGGGATTCATGGACTCGAAACGGGAACTACTGAACGTCCTGCTTTCGAACGCCCGTGAGAGCACCGCCGACCTCGCCCGGCAGACAGGATTGTCGGAGTCGGAGGTCGAGTCGCTCGTCGCCGAACTCGAATCGGACGGTGTCGTTCGCGGCTATCACGCTGTCGTCGACTGGAACCAGCTCTCGGACGAACACGTCGAGGCAGAGGTCGAACTCAACGTCGAACTCGACCGCGAAACGGGGTACGAAGAGATTGCCCGCCGAATAGCGAAGTTCCCGGAGGTGACGTCGCTTCGATTGGTCAGCGGCGACTACGACTTCGCAATCTATGTCGAAGGTGAGTCGATGCACGACGTCTCGAACTTCGTCTCCGAGCAGATCGCTCCGATCCCCGAGGTGACCCAGACGGTGACCCACTTCGTAATGGAGACGTACAAGAAGCGGGGCATCGAGTTCGACGACCACGACGAAGACGACCGCCTCTCTATCTCGCCATGAACCCAGCCGACCGCGTCGAACGAGTTCCACCGTCGGGTATCCGGCGCTTCTTCGAACTCGCGGAGGAGCGAGACGACATCATCTCCCTCGGCGTTGGAGAGCCGGATTTCTCCGCACCGTGGGCCGCGCGCACCGCCGCGATCGACGCACTGGAGCAGGGACGAACGTCCTACACCGCTAATCGCGGGCGGCGCGACCTGCGAGAAGCCATCTCGTCCCACGTCGAGCGGTACGACCTCGACTACGACCCGGACGACGAGATTCTGGTGACCGCAGGTGCGAGCGAGGCCGTCGACCTCTCGATGCGAGCGTTGGTCGACCCCGGCGACCGCGTCGCAGTTCACCAACCGTCGTACATCTCCTACGTTCCGGGCATCGTCTTCTCGGGTGGCGAACCAGTTCGGGTACCGACCCACGCGGCCAACGATTTCGTGCTCACCTACGAGGCGTTGGCGGATGCAGGCGCAGACGAGGCCGAAGCCCTCGTGCTGTGCTATCCCAACAACCCCACCGGTGCGACGATAACCGACGACGAACTCGGAGAGATCGCGGCGTTCGCCCGAGACCACGACCTGTTCGTCCTCTCCGACGAGATTTACGCCGCGCTCACCTACGAGGGTGACCACACATCGATTGCGACGTTCCCTAGGATGCGCGAACGGACGGTCGTGTTCAACGGCTTCTCGAAAGCGTATGCGATGACCGGACTCCGCCTGGGCTACGCGCTCGGCCCGAAGGAGGCTATCGACGCGATGAATCGAATCCACCAGTACTCGATGCTTTCGGCTCCAGTGACCGCACAGTACGCCGCACTGGAAGCCCTCCGTAGTTGTGAAGATGCGGTCACGGAGATGCGAGACGAGTACAACCGCCGTCGCAGATTCGTGCTCTCGCGCTTCGAGGAGATGGGTCTCGACTGCTTCGAGGCGAAAGGTGCGTTCTACGCCTTCCCCGCCTGCGACGGCGACGACGAGGCGTTCGCCGAAGATCTCCTTCGAGAACAGGGTGTCGCGGTCGTGCCGGGAAGCGTCTTCGGCGCTGGCGGTGAGAGCCACCTGCGCGTCTCTTACGCGACGGGGATGAGCGACCTCCGCGAAGCGATGAACCGCATCGAGACATTCGTCCAACAGCGATGACGAGTCGATAGACACCCCTCACTCTCACTTCGGCAGCGTCCCCGAGTGTGGTGGTGGCAACAGCACCTCTGTCTTCGGATGCTCGAATCGCCATTCATCCCATGTGGCAAGTGCCGAAGGGCGAATCGACAGTTCGTCGCCGGTTCGTGGGCCACAGATTGCTTCGGCAAGTATCTGGCTCCAGTAGCTGCCGGTTGTCTCGTCGGCCAGCACGAGGTTCCCCGAGTTCCGGACGCTGGCCGGCTCGTTTTTCGGGGTCGCGCCGAAGACCTTCCCTTCCTGTTCGCTCGCCCCCGCTCTGAGACCGGGGGCCTGCCACAGGAGTCCGGTCACACTGAAGACGGTCGGTTCGTCAGCGACTAACCGGTCAGCGACGAGTCCACTCTGACAGATAGTACAGTAAGTGACGAGCAGAGGCCCGCCGAACGTGTCGTTGACTGCTTCGTGCCACCGGAGCACGGAGAGGGGATAGGCTCGAACCTCCTGTCCGTTCTTGACCCCGACGACGACGGTTTCGGCGCTCAGCGCCCCGTACCGCTTCGAAATCTCCCGACCCGACCAATCGCTGGCGAACGCAGGTTCGTCGACGGCCTGAAATCCACCCGGTGGCTCTTCCTCGCAGATCGTCGCTGGAAATCCCTGTGCGGCGAGACTGCTGTCGATCGTGGTGTTCGAACCGCTCGTAGTGTTCGCGTTAGTCGTGGCCGTATCGCTCGTGGATGTCGTCGTCTCGCCAGTCTCGCTTTCTGGGGGGCGGCCGAAACAACCGGCTACTCCACTGCTACCCACGACGGCGAGAAACTGCCGACGGTTCATGTCCTTGTGTCGGCTTCCGACGCACTTAATCCGCGCGCGGTCGGGCGGTTCGAGGTCACGACCGCAAAGCCATCGTTTACAGGCGGTCTAGGAGAATGCCCTGGGGCTTGACCCCGAGACGATTCACACTCTCCCGTATCACCGTTCGCACACACTCGTCTTCGGATGGGCGTCGAGCCACGCGAACCAGAACAACGGCGGCACGTCGGTGGCCCGGTCGAGTTTCGTCCCTTCATGTGGGCCATCGACGGCTCTGCCGGTGGTTCGTCGCCAGCGCGAGCCGCCTGCTCGCAGGTATTTTCGCCCGTCGGCCTCGAACCGGAGGGTGGTTCCGTCTACCCGTCGATAGTGGGCGACCAGTGCCTCACCAGGGGCGCTTGCGACGACGACGGGTTTGCCTCCGACCCTGTCGTTGACGACTCCCGTGCGACGCACCGTCGGCAGGGGATATGCTCGTGCCTCCCCGCCTGCGACGATGCCGAGTACCTGCGTTTTCGGGTGAAGACGGTCGTCCTCGAACGACCCTCCATCGAATCCGATCTGTTCGTTCGTTCGGTACCCACCGTAGGGGTCGAGCGAGTAGTCGCGCATCCCATGCTCTCGACCGACGACCGTGTTCGATCGAGGTGGCGGGAGTAGTACCTTCGTATCGGGGTGTTCAGCGCGCCACGCCTTCAACGTCGTCAGCGTCGATGGGACGAGTTCAAGCGTCTCGCCAATTGCAGGGCCACGAATAGCGGTCGCAGCGAGTTGCGACCAGAGGCTATCAGTCGTCCGGTCGTACAGCACGAGGTTCGCGTTCCACAGCAAGCCGGAGACGCCGAACACGGTCTTCTCGCCGCGCGGTGCGCGGATTGCGGCGACGCCACTGCCACAGAGCGGACAGTAGGTGACGAGCAGTGGGCCGCCGAGCGAATCGTTGACGACCTCGTGCCAGTTCAGCACCCGGAGTGGGTACGCGCGGGCCTGTCCGGCCCGTTCGATGCCGATAACCTCGTCGTTGTCAGCGAGTCGTGGATGGGCCGTGTACGTCCCGAACTCGTTCGTGACTTCGACCGTGACACCCTCCCAGTCGGAGCCGAACGCAGGCTCCGTGATGGCCGGAATCGCGTCCCGTAACGCGCCGCGGTTCAGTTCCTTCTTCGGTACCGGTAGGTCGTCGATGCGCGGTGCGGTCGGTGGTCGTTCTGTATCCCCTCCTGATTCGCCCTTTCCGAACAGGTCGCCGCGGTGCTCCACACCGCCGAGACAGCCACCGAGTCCGCCGACCGTGGTGGTGGCGAGTGTCGCCAGAAACGCACGTCGCTCCATAGTCGTCGGTTGTCGCAGATGGGCTTAGTCCACTGGCGAGTGTGTGAGTGATTCGCACGACCCCCGCGCCGATAACTGGTTTCGAAGCGAACGTCGAGTATGGACAGGTACACCCGTCGGGCGTTCCTACGGATAGGTACACAGGGGGCGAGTGTCCTCGGGGTGGGCGTCCTCGCGGGATGTCTCGGCAGTCAGTCCGGAACGAGCGAACTGGAAACCCTGTCAGTCGCGGGGTCACCGGGAGGTTCCGTCCGGGTTCGGCCTCCGGAGAAAACGGTGTTGCTCGATTTCTTTGCGACGTGGTGTGCACCCTGTGGCCCACAGATGAAACACCTCCGAGCAGTGCGCGAGCGTTTCGATTCCAAGTCGTTCTATCTGCTCTCGATAACGTCCGAGACAGATCGTGAGGCCGTCCGGTCGTTCTGGAAGGAGTACGACGCGACGTGGCCGGTTGCGATCGACCCCGATCTCGAAGCGGCGACGCAGTACGATGCGAAACGGTTACCGACGCTTCTTCTGCTCGCACCCGATGGAACGGAGCACTGGCGACACGTCGGACTGGCCGCAACCGACACCATCGTCAGCGAGATCGAAGCCGTGAGAGGATGATCGAGTTCGAAACTCCCCGCATCGTGTTCGCCTTCGGCGCAGGCGTCGTGACGTTCTTCGCCCCGTGTGCGTACCCACTTCTGCCGGGCTACGTCGCCTACTACCTCGGTCGTGAGGAGGATGCGGAGAGCGTTCCCCGACACGTCCGAATCCGGCGGGCTAGCATCGTCGGGCTGCTCGCCAGCATCGGCTTCTTCGTCGTGTACGCGGCACTCCTCGGCATCGCGGTGGTGGTCGGCACGCGCGCACTCGCGAGTGTGACCATCCTCGAACTCGTGGTAGGGGCGATACTCGTCGTATTGGGTTCCGTGATGCTCGCGGGGAAGTCGGTGACGTTCCACGTTCCGCTTCCCGAACGCCGACGGTCTGCGACCGGGTTCGTGCTGTTCGGCGTCGTCTACGCCGTGGCGGCGGCGGGATGTACCGCTCCCGTCTTCATCGCCGTCGCGTTGAGCGCCCTCTCCGCCGGTTCGGTCGCCGCAGTGATGACCCTCGGCGCGTACGCTGGCGGGATGAGCCTGTTGATGGTCGCCGTCACCCTCCTCGCAGCCCTCGGTCGTGATACGCTCGTTCGCCGTCTCTCTCGGCAGTCGGGCAGACTGACGCGAGTCGCTGGCGCGGTGCTCGTCGTGGCTGGTTTCGTCCAGCTCTACTACTTTCTCTTCGAGTTCGGCGGCCTCGAACTGCTTAGCCAGTACGGCATCGGATAGGATTTAGATTCCATGACAGCAACCCAGTATCGGCTGGCCGATCAACCGCCGAAAGCGCACACCGACCAATCACCGAGAGCACGCGAGGGCTTTCAAAAACCGTCCAGCGATATCATGAGTAGCAGACGGAGAATTCCCACGCCGTCACTCCGGTGCGACGAGTTCGACTTTCATCCGGTCTGGGTCTTCGAAGTAGACCGCATAGTGGCCCTCACCGCCAGCGTGGGGGTGGTCGTCTTCGTAGAGAATCGGGACGTCCCGCTCTCGCAACTTCTCGGTTATCTCGTTTACGTGCTCGCGCGACTCGGCGTGGAAGGCGAGGTGGTTCAGCCCCGGCCGACAGCGGTGGTAGGGGACGTCCAGATACTCCTCGTCGGCCTGTACGAGGACGATGTAGGTCGCTCCGCGCTTCCACGACCGACCATCGTCCCAGTCCTGGTAGACAGAGTAGCCGAGTTCGCCGAGCAACCACTCCCAGAACGAGGCCGACGTCTCGAAATCGGAGGCGTACAGTTCGACGTGGTGGAGGAGGCCTGTCTGGGAGTCGTCCATGACGGAGCACTCTCACGACAGTACGAAACGACTGTCGAATCGTCGTGACCAACCGTAATATCAAATCAGAAATGATATGTTAATTATAGTTTCTTATATATTATATTCTCCAAACACGTAGCAGCCCCCATGCGTCTCGTTCAGGTGCTCATTCCAGAGGGGGGTCGGGCGGAGGTGCTCTCTGTCCTCGACGACGAGGGGATCGATTATGCCGTTTGGGAGGAGACGGGTCGCGGCAACTTCGAGGCTCTGGTCTCGTTTCCGGTTCCCGAAACCGGTGTCGAACCCGTCCTCGACCGGCTGTACGCGGCGGGCATCAAGGAGGACTCCTACACCATCGTCATGCCAACGGAGACGGTCGTCTCCGAGAAACTCGGGGCACTGAAGGAGCGATACGGCGGCTATCGCATCTCGCGTGACGAACTCGTTGCGCGGGCCGAAGACCTCGCGCCCGCGGCCTCGACGTTCTTCATCTTCCTCATCGTGAGCACGCTCATCGCGACGACCGGCCTGTTGCTCGATTCGTCCGCGACCATCATCGGCGCGATGGTCATCGCCCCACTGATGGGTCCCGCGATCTCCGCCAGCGTCGGGGCGGTGCTCGCAAACTCCGATATGACGTCCCGAGGTGTGATGCTGCAGGTAACCGGTCTCCTCGCAGCAATCGCCACTGCCGCCGTCTTCGGACTGTTCTTGAAAGAGTCCGTCCTCTTGCCGCCCATCGACATCCGGACGATTCCGCAAGTCGGAGAGCGGACGACGCCAAGTTTCCTCTCACTCTTTCTGGCACTAGGTTCGGGTATCGCTGGTGCCGTGAGCATCATGCGAGGGGCCGGGTCGGCTCTGGTCGGCGTCGCCATCGCGGTGGCACTCATCCCGCCTGCTGCGACCTCCGGGCTCGGTTTGGCGTGGGGATACCCCGGCGTCACCGTCGCTGCTGGCGTGCTCGTCCTCGTGAACCTGCTCGCCATCAATCTCTCGGCACTCATCCTGTTCTGGGTCGCCGGATACCGCCCCGAAAGAGGAGAACACGCCGAGGAGGCTCGTCGGATAGTCCGGGTCCGTATCGGCACCATCGTTCTCGGTATCGCTCTGCTATCCATCGCCCTCGGTGCCGTCACGTGGGCGTCCTTTCAGGTCGGAAACGTCGAGCAGGTGGCGGAAGTCGAAGTCGATGCGATGTTCGACGACGACGGCCAGTTCGGTGCGATGAAAGCCGAGTCTGTCAGCGTCGAATACGACGTGGACGACGTGCTACTTGATAGGCCCGCCCAAGTCAACGTCGTCGCGGCACACCGCCCGAACGAAGAGATTCCACCCGACGTGGCACGGCGAATCGACGACAGAATGACCAGAGAGACGGGACAAGACGTCGTCGTGGACGTCGTCTTCGTTCCAGGTCAGACCACCGGGTGATTACTGCGGCAGATTCCTCTTTCGACGATGTGAATGCGCCATCTTCGCCGCCATCCCCTCACAGAGGCCGTCACGTCTATTGAAATCGGTGTCGAACTGCTTCGTATGACCGACCTCTCACTTCGCACGTCGGCGTTCACCCACGGCGGTTCGATTCCCGAGAAGTTCACCTGCGAGGGAGCGGACGTGTCCCCGGAGTTGACCATCGGCGACGTCCCCGACGAGACCGAGTCGCTTGCGGTCATCGTAGACGATCCGGATGCACCAGCCACGACGTTCACCCACTGGCTCCTCTGGAACCTGCCGCCTGACACGGTCGAGATACACGAAGGTATCCCGCAAACCGAGACGGTCGGCACGCTCGACGGTGCGTACCAGGGACGAAACGACTTCGGTGAACTGGGCTATCGCGGACCGTGCCCGCCGGAGGGTCACGGCCCACACGAGTACCGGTTCCGACTGATCGCGCTCTCGGAGATGCTGGACGTGGAACCGGGCGTTCCCCATCGCGACCTGGACGACGCCCTCGACGATGTTCGAATCGCAGAAGACGTGTTCACGGGGACGTTCGAACGCTGAATCGCCATCGCCGCTCCACGGTCTCGGAGATCCCTCGTCCGCAATCGATTTCCCCGACCCCTCCTAACTCCGAGTCATGACGCTGGCGGACAGGGAGTGGCGACTGATTCGAGAGGAGTCGTGGGACGGCCCACTGAACATGGCACTGGACGAGATCGCGGCCGAAACCGCCGCCGAGGGCGGCCCGCGTACCCTCCGCGTCTATCGTTGGGAGCCGAGTACGCTATCGCTGGGCTATCGACAAGACCCCGAGACGGTCGATTGGGACTTCTGCGAACGCGAAGGTATCACCGTCACTCGACGACCGACCGGCGGTGGCGGCATCTATCACGACAACTTCGGTGACATCTCCTATTCAATCGTCGCTCCCGCCGAGGAACTTCCTGGCGATCTGATGGAGACGTACGAACTGCTCTGTGACCCTGTCTTCGACGCCTTCGAGCGCATGGGGGTCGACGCCCAGTTCACGGACGAAACGCTACCCGTGCTCTACGAACCGGCGTGTTATCTGCGGGAACTCCACCCAGCCCACGATATCGTGGCGAACGGTCGGAAGATAAGCGGAAACGCCCAGTACCGGCGGAAAGATGCCGTCATCCAGCACGGGTCGTTGAAGTTCGCACTCGATGCAGATCGCCACCTCTCGACGTTCGCCGACCCCGAAACGACGCCCAGTGAGTTCGCCGACCGCGTGACGACGATAAACGAACAGGTGAGTATCGACCGCGACGAAGCCGTCACTGCGGTCGAGAACGCGCTTCACGACTGGGCAGATGCCGAGGAAGGATCGTGGACGGACGCAGAGGTAGCTCGTGCGCGTGAACACGCGGACGCGAAGTTCGCAAGTGAATCGTGGACGAAAAAGCGCGACGATCCGACTGCCTGAATCTCATCCCAACCCGAACGTCTCGGGTTCCGGGCCGAACTCCGCTTCGATAGCGGCGTGTATCTCCGTCAGTGGTGGTGTATCCCTCGACGGATCGATTGGATGACTACCGATCCAAACGTATCGAATCTCTCCGTCCTGGCCGATGAGAAAGCACGACCGCCTGGCTCGTTTCATGATCTTGAACGCGCGATACTTCACGCCGAACGACGAGGCGATGGCGAGGTCGCGGTCACTGTATAGTGGAAACTGGAGGTCGAGATAGTCGATGAATCTTCGGTGTGTCGTCGGACGGGATTTGCTGACGCCGACGACCTGCACCTGCTCGCCACTGGCGAACCAGTCGTAATCGCGGAACGAACACCACTCGTCGATACAGTCCGGGCTGAAATCGTTCGTGTAGAACGAGAGCAACACCGGACAGTCTTCGAGGAATGCGGACAGGGGCGTTTCCACGACCTCTCCGTCGGGGGTAACGAGTGGGGCGCTGAACTCGGGTGCGCTGTCCCCGACCGACAGTTCGTCTGAATTGGTCATCATCCTGTTCTCTCAGTCTTCTGATTTAACGATTCGGTCAAGACACGCGCTTCGAAGTACCTTTGACCCCCGGATTACTACCCAGCGAACATGCGAGTCGGAGCACACGTTTCCATCTCCCGTTCGAGAGTCTCCAGCGACGAGTCGAAGCCCCCACACGGGAATATCGCCGACGCTGTCTACCGACAGGTCGCCTTCGGCGGCAACTGTGGACAGATATTCACAACCTCGCCGCAGGTGTGGAAAGACCCCGATATCGGCGACGAGGAGGCGGAGCTGTTCAGAGCCGAAACCGAGGAGAAACTCGATGGCCCGTGGGTCATCCACTCTTCGTACCTCGTCAACCTCTGTACGCCGAAAGACGACCTTCGAGCGAAATCCATCGCCAGCATGCAAACCGAGGTCGACGCCGCGGACAAACTCGGCGTCGAATACGTGAACGTCCATCTCGGCGCGCACACCGGTGCTGGCGTCGAGGGCGGTCTCGACAACGCCGCCAGTGCGCTCGACGAACTCGACATCCCCGACGGTGTGACCGTTCTCGTCGAGAGCGACGCCGGAAGTGGAACGAAACTCGGCGGCGACTTCGAACACCTGGCCGAAGTGCTCTCCCGGTCGGAGCAAGATCTCGACGTGTGTCTCGACACGGCACACGCCTTCGCGGCGGGGTACGACCTTTCCACCCGCGACGGTGTCGAGGATGCCGTCGATGAGTTCGACGACGTGGTCGGACTCGACCACCTTCAGTGTATCCACCTGAACGACTCGAAACACGAGTGCGGAACGAACAAGGACGAACACGCCCACATCGGCAAGGGCCTCATCGGTGAGGAGGGGATGGACGCGCTCATCAACCATCCCGAACTCGAAGACGTTCCTCTCGTCCTCGAAACTCCGACCGAGAACGGCAAGGGCTTCGCGTGGAACATCGAGCGCGTGAAAGAGATCCACGATAACGGCGACTGCTGAGCCACCACTCCAACCTCCGAATCTTTTTGATACCCGGCTGAAACCCCCCGATATGCGCTTCCAGTCCAGACCCTTCCAACTTGTCGGTTTTCTTGCCTTCCTCGTCGGTCTCGTCGGCTACACCCTCTTCGGCTGGCGATTCGATTCGACAGGGAATCCGGTCGTCACAGGTCTCGCCATCGTCTGTGTCGTCGTCGCGGTCGCAGCGACGGTTCTGCGTGGCCGGTGACTCGGCGAGACGAGATCTGAACACCCCAGATCGGCCGATTCCTACGGCAATAGGAAACTGAACAACCATATCGCACCCATCCCGGCGGCCAGCGTCGCCAAGATGTCCTCCGTCTTCCACGCGACCAGTACGGCGAGCGTGCCCGCGAACAGGCGTGCGTTGTCCGCCGAGAGGGTGAGCGATCCATCGACGTAGACGAGTTGGGGGACGACCAGTGCCGAGAGAACCGCGGCAGGGACGAATCGAAGCGCCTGTTCGACGCGCTCCGGGATGTCGTCGAGTCGCCCGAAGAAGATGATGAACGACAGTCGAATCGCGTAGGTTCCGATACCCGCCGCGATGATGATGAGCCACAGGGTTCCTGTCCCGAACTCAGTCTGTACCATTCAGGCCACCTCCTCGAACAACATACCAGCGAGGATACCGACGACCGCGGCGGTGACGAGTCCGAGATTGAACGGCAGTCCGTTGGCGGCGACGGCGATCGTCCCACCGACGATTGCTGCAACGGTGGTCGCACGGTCGGTGACGCTCGGGACGAGCACCGCGAGGAAGACCAGTGGAACCGCGAATTCGAGTCGCCAGCCTGCGGGGACGGTCGTTCCGAGGAAGATACCGGCGACGGTGGCGATCTGCCACGTCACCCAGAGAGGGGTTGCGATACCGAGGTAGTACCACCGCCGACTCGTCGTCTCGTCGTGTTCGAACTCCAGTACGGAGACGGCGTAGGCCTGATCGGTGAGCAGATACGCGAGTCCCGCCTTCCACCGCGCCGACTGGCGTTTGAAGTAGGGCGCGATGGACGCACTGTACATCATCATCCGGAGGTTGATGATGAGGACGGTCAGAACGACGACCGCCACGGGTGCAGTTCGTCCGATGAGATCCGCGGCGGCCAGTTGGGACGCGCCTGCGAAGATGATAACCGACATCGCCATCGCCTGTATCGCGGGGATGCCCGCGTTCACCGCGGCGACGCCAGCGACCATTCCGAACGGGACGACACCAAGCAGTATCGGGAGGGCGACTCGAACGCCGGAGAGGAAATCGGTACGTGATGACGACACTGTCTCACCGTAGGTTCGCTGGTAGGTATCAACCTTGGTATGACGGTAGGTGGCCGAGTAGGATAGCCCGACGGCCGATCAAAATCACCCTGCTCGTCGACCGGAACCGCCCCGCTTTTTGTGCCACTGCTCGAAGTGACGAGATAAGACTGTGCGAGAGTTCACTGCCGACTACCTCCAACAGACGCGAGAGGGCCTCTGGGAGTCCCGCGAGGCACTCCGCGACCTCAAACTCGACACCCGCCAGCGCGTACTCGATGTTGGTTGTGGCACAGGTGAACTCGCGCGTGTCCTCGCAACAGAGACATCCGGAGACGTAATCGGCGTCGATGCAGACCCACGACTGCTCGCGGTCGCACGAGAACACGTCCCGGTGGTCGCGGGCGATGCCAACCGACTTCCGTTTCCGGACGACAGTTTCGACCTCGTCGTCTGTCAGGCTCTCCTCATCAATCTCCCCGACCCGGAGCGAACGGTGGAGGAGTTCACACGCGTCTCCTCTGGCCTCGTGGCAGCCATCGAACCGGACAACTCGGCTGTGTCCGTCGAGTCGACCGTTTCGCAGGAGAGTGAACTCTCCCGACGCGCGCGTGAAGCGTACGTCGCGGGCGTGAACACCGACGTGACGCTCGGTGGAGAGGGAACGAGAGACGCCTTCCACGCCGCCGGACTCGACGACGTTTCGACCCGCACGCACCACCACGCGAAGACGGTCGAACCGCCGTACTCGGAACGCGACCTCGAAGACGCGAAACGGAAAGCGACAGCGGGGGCGCTGGCGGACAGGCACGACATGCTGGTCGGGCCACTCGACCCGAACGAGTACGACCGACTGCGTACCGACTGGCGTGAGATGGGCCGTGCCGTTATCGACCAGATGCAAGCGGACGAGTATCGGCGGGCCGAGGTCGTTCCGTTCTACGTCACGACTGGGAAAGTGTGAACCGAGAAACGAACGACGCACACAATACGGTGGTCCGAGATACGTACCCACACGCCGTGGTGAGGGGGTATTCGGTGATTCTCGTCGAAGACGAGTGCTAACAGTCGATCGACTCCTCGGCCGACTCGTGGCTTCCGATGTACAGCGTTCCTGGTCGCGTCTCGATATAGACGATGGTACAGTCACCGTTCGCGTCGTCGCTCGTGTATTCGACCGTTTCCGACGACCCGCCATCGACTGCGACCTCGATTTCGTACACTGCTGGCGAAGAAGGCCACGTTGCGTCGATACTGTGACCAGCCGATTCAGCATCGGTTCCTAGCTCGTACGTCTCATCGTGAACGAGTGACCCGTCACGACGAAGCCGTACCGAAAGCGTATGTGTTTCCGAATCCCGATTGATGAGGACGATTCCGCCGATACGGAGACCCTCCTAGCCGATCCCATACGAACACCCCGCACAGAGGGAGAGACAACCAAGCAGAACTGTCCGCCTGGAAAGAATGTGAGATGGCACGCGCTCGACTGAGAACCGCTGATAGATACGCTTTCTGGTCGTTCATTCTCGTCGGTAAAACGGGAGACTGCAAACCGTTATCACGAGAACGGTTCAGGGATACGATATGGATCCACGAATCCACGAGCACGCAGAGATAATCGTCGACCATTCCGTGACGGTCGAACCGGGTGATTCGGTACAGGTCGCTGCACCCGCAGTCGCGGAAGACCTCGTGGTCGCACTCTACGAAAAGCTCGGTGAGCGCGGTGCGAAACCCACGCTTTCGATGCGGAGTTCGCGGGCAGACCGGGCGTTCCTCCGAAACTGTGAGACCGCCGATTTCGACCTCCACGAGCACTCGCTGGCGAAGATGGAGGAGACAGATGTCGTCATCATCGTCAAAGGGTCGAAGAATACGGCGGAGACGAGCGACGTGCCACCGGAGAAGACCGCCGCTTACGCGAGCGCCAACGCACCGATTCAACAGGAGCGAATGGGCAAACGCTGGGTCGGCACGCAGTTCCCCGCACCCGGCGAAGCCCAACTCGCCGAGATGAGCACCGAAGCTTACGAGGAGTTCGTCTACGGTGCAGTGAACAAAGACTGGGACGAACAGCGTGCGTTCCAACAGCAGATGGTCGAGATCTTAGACCCGGCCGACGAGGTTCATATCGTTTCCGGTGACACCACGGACATCCGGATGAGTGTGGAGGGGATGAAACCCGTGAACGATTACGGCGAGAAGAACCTGCCCGGTGGCGAGGTGTTCACCGCACCGGTTCCTGATTCGGTAGAGGGAACCGTGCTATTCGACAAACCGCTCATCCGGCAGGGGAGAGAGATCGAAGGTGCGTGGCTCCGATTCGAGGGCGGTGAGGTGGTCGAACACGGTGCCGAAAAGAACGAGGAAATCCTCACGGGCGTTCTCGATACAGACGAGGGCGCTCGCAAACTGGGTGAACTCGGCATCGGGATGAACCGCGACATCGACCGATTCACCTACAACATGCTGTTCGACGAGAAGATGGGCGACACCGTCCACCTCGCTATCGGACGGGCGATCGGTGAGACGGTGCCGGAGGGTCAACCGTACAACGAGAGCGCAACGCATCTCGACATGATCGTCGATATGAGCGAGGATTCGTTCATCGAGGTCGATGGCGAAGTCGTTCAGCGAGACGGGACGTTCCGATTCGAGGACGGATTCGAGAAGTAGCGTTTCGAAGACGTGTTCCAGAAGTAACGTTTCGAAGGTGATTCGAGAGATGGCGACGCGACCGAGAATTTATATACCGAAACGCAGCCAGACCCGACGTGACCTGAGAATCACCGCGCGGGGGGTCTGGGCTGTTGTGCGGCAATCCCCCGCGTGAACAGCGTGCCGCCTGTTCGCAGATCGACCGCTACACTACGTCACCGCGAACCGTCGTGCCTTCCTGCCGTCGTCGGTAGGATTCGACGGCTTCCGCCGCTTTTCCTGTCTTCTCTTCGTCCATTCCGAGCATCTCCAGCGCGTCGGGAAGCGTCGGGAAGGCGAACTCGCTGGCGTGCAACTTCCGAAAGGCTTCGTCGCTTCGGTGCCCGTCGACCCAGAGACAGACGCCACGCGGGTCGAGGATCTGCTCGTAGGCGTTTCGTGTGATCGCGCCTTTGAGTCGCTGCGTGACGTTGTCTTCGAAACTCGAATTGCAGACTTCGAGATGCACCGGTTCGTCCTCGGGGAGGAGGTGGGCCGCCAGACACTTCTCGGGGGCTGCGTAGCCGTTGTCGTTCGCCCGGATCAACTCGGGGTGTTCGTCGCCCCACGCCGCGCGAACGGTCTTCCCGATACCTTTCACGCCGTGAGTGTCCACGAACTCGGTTTCGCGATCGGCGCTGTCCCCTCGGAGCAGGATGTCTTTCGTCACGTACACGTCGAGTCGGTCGATGGGATCGAGACCGAGTGCCACGTCACCGTACACCCAGATCTCACGGACAGGAACAGGCATGGTATCGTTTTCGACCGTCTCGACGATCTCCTCGACGCGTTCGATTGCCGCACTTCGCTCCATCAGTTCCCGGTTCGAGTTTGGCGTGGATAAGTCCGATGGAACACCGACCAGTCGATGGAGGCGTTCGTGACGATGGTCGTTCAGAGTCGTTCGACCACCTCGTGAAACTCACTGGAACATCCGAAGCGGTTCGGCGCGTGAACTGTCGTCACCGTCGGTCTCTCCCATCTGGTGTGCGAACTGTGCTTTCTCCTCTCGAATCTCTTCGGCGTGCTGACGGAGTGCCGAGTCGTCGATCTCTACCCCTGCGATGGGGTTGATCGCCTGATTGATGAGAACACAGGCTGCGACCGGGTCTGGAAACTGCGGGTCGGCTTCGGTGATGAACCCGAGCGCGGTCAGATTCGTCTCCTGTGCGCGATTGAGGAGTGCACCGGTCTGGCCGCTCCAGATACCGTCCTCTGCCGGTGGTTCGGTGGACCGTTCGTCCAGGAGTCGGCCGCCATCGCCTGTGGCGACGCCCCAGAGCGCCCGTCCGTCGCCCACTTCGGTGGGCCATCCGCTGAAGTACAACGGGAGAGCGTTCTGCTCCGCTATCCATCCCGTGAGACAGTGTGCGAAATCAGATACTGCCGAGGGGGAGACCGGTACATCGCTCTGGAGCGCGAGTACGTCGTCGTCCGCTTCGGCGTACAAACGTACCGGCGGGCGAAGCGTTCGGTCGCCCGCATCGTAGGTCACGACCTGGGGGAGACCGGGACAGGTGAGATAGCCGACGTAGCGCATGTCGAGTTCCGAGATGACGTGGTCGGTCGCGAGCTTTCCCACGAGACCCACCCCCGGCAACCCCTCGACAACGACTGGCTGGTGTACTTCAGGGTTGGTGTGTAGTTCGATGTGTGACATCGACTAACATACTTTTCTACCATGCTTAAGCCCGAAGAATCGAGAAACCCTCGCCGGTTCCATATCTCACACCTGTCTCCGCAGCGGTGTTCTCAGTCTCCCACGACCGCGAGATTTCTATCGGACGGTACCGTCGAACCACCATGGTCGAATTTCGAACCGACCGGGGTGATTCGGTACCAGCAGTCACTGCGGACGAGATGCGTGAGATAGACCGGGTAGCGGTCGAGGACGTCGGTTTGCCGTTGCTATCGATGATGGAGAACGCGGGTCGGACGCTCGCCCGGCACGCCCGCGACCTATCGGCTGTGGGGATCGTCGTGTTCGCGGGTGGTGGTGGAAACGGCGGTGGTGGTCTCTGTTCGGCCCGACATCTAGCAAACCACGGCGTTTCGGTACGTGTCGTCCTCGACCGTGACGCCGACGAACTGACGGGTGTGACTCGTACCCAGTATCGAATCCTCGACTCGATGGACGTTCCCGTCATGGAGGAGCCGCCGATGGATATCTCGCTCGCCGTCGACGCCGTGCTCGGGTACGGTCTCGATGGGTCGCCGCGCGGTCGTGTTGCGGAACTCGTACAGGCGACCGAAGAGGCAGACAGAGTCCTTTCACTCGACGTACCATCGGGGGTGAACGCCTCGACTGGGGAGATGCCGGGTGTCGTCGTCACTCCCGACCGAACGCTTACGCTCGCACTCCCGAAGACCGGACTTGCCGACGTTCCCGGCGAACTCTTTCTCGCGGACATCGCCATCCCTGCTACCGTCTATCATCGGGCGGATATCGAATACGAATCCGTCCTCGATGGCCGGTACTCGTGTACGCTCTCCCGAGAGTAGGACTGCATCGTTCACACGACACGAAATGGGTGTTCTATCGGAAGGCGTACACTGCGTCACTCGACGCATACACCCGGTTGCCGACCGCGACACTCGTAACTTCGCCACCCGTTTCGAACCGTCGGAGTTCGCTTCCCTCGGTCGCGGAGAGGGCGTACACCCGACGGTCGCTCGCTCCGACGTAGACTGTCCCGTCCGCGACGACCGGGTCACAGAGCGTGCCGAACGGGAGGAATTTCGGCTGGAACGACCACGCGATATCGCCGCTGTCTATCGATACGAGCCAGTCTCGGCTGTCGGTTCCCATGCTCGTCGGTTTCGTCGTTACTGCGTACACCCCCTCCTCGGCAACGAGACTCGACACCGACTCCCCGTGGTCGAGTTCGACACGCCACGCTTCGCTTCCGTCGAAATCGTATGCGACGACCTCGTTCGACTCGGTTCCGACGTACACTGCATCGTCCACGGCGACGCCACAGCCATCGGTTCCTGCCGACCACATCTCTCCACAGGTATCGATCGCGACCACTCGGCCGTCTACCACCGCGAACGCCCACTCCTCGTGTACGGCGAGAGCATCGATCGTTCCCAGTCCGTCGCAATCGCCCCGGTACGTCCAGCAGTGCTCGCCCGTCTTCGCGTCGAACGAACTGACCCAGCCATCGCCACCGACGAAGACGCGCTCACTCGTGACCACTGGGTCAGTGAGGACATCCCCATCGCACTCGGCTCGCCACCGTTCGCTCCCGTCCGGGGTATAGGTGACCACCGCCGACCCATCCGTCACGTAGAGCCAGTCTCCGACGGTCGGCGACGTCCCAGCGGCTGCCGTCCACTGTTTCGACCCCGTCTCCGGGTCGAATGCCTGCAGATCGCCGTCCGATACGCAGACGTGCTGGCCGACTGCCAGCGAACCAGTCGTTTCCACTCGCCATTTCAACCAGTCGGGTTCGGTCAGGGCATAGAGGAATCCTTCGCGATCGGTGATGTAGATCGCGTCGTCGACAGCGGACGGGAGCCACGAGTTGCCGAGATTCCGGATCGGTGCACGCCAGCGTTCCTCGCCGGTCGTCGAATCGAGTGCGATCAGTCCGTCGCCGTCACCGGAAAGCGGAACGTAGACTGCTCCGGCGATCGTTGGCGTTCCTGCGGTTCCTTCTCCGTCGTCGAACGTCCACTGGAGCGTCCCGTCGTCGGGAGCGAGCGCCCAGACGCGCGCACGGCTCCCATCCGCGACGACGAGGGATTCGTCTGCGATCGCGGGTGACTGGGTGAGTCGAGCGGAATCACCGACGGTGGCTGTCCACGCCGTGCTACCATCGGCTGCCGAGAGGGCGTACACGCTTTCCCCACAGATGTAAACAGTGCCGTCGGCGACGGTCGGTGCGTGGTCGATGAACCCATCGGCGTCTGCCTGCCACCTCGGGGTTCCGCTCTCAGCGTCGATCGCGTAGACGGTCTCTTTGTCGGCGAAATATGCGACTCCGTCTACGACCGCCGGAGGAACGTTCTCGGCGCTCGGGGTTCTCCCTTCTTTCCCGCTAGGGACGCCGAGGTGCCAGCGTTCCTCTCCGGTTTTCGCGTCTAACGCCCAACACGTCCCTTGCCCGTTCACGTCGCTCGTCTTGAAGAAGAGCGTTTCGTCGGTGGCCGTCACCGGAGACGATTCGGCGACATCCAACTCGAATCGCCACCGTTCGCTTCCATCCGTGGCCGAGAGGGCGAACACGTCCGACCCCGTGACGTAGATGGTATCGTCGACGACAGTCGGGGCGTACTCCTGGCCGCCGAGTTCGACCGTCCACCGTGTCTTCCGGGCGTCCGTGTCGAACGCGGTCAGTAGCCCTTCGGTGTCGACGACGTAAGCAGTGCCGTCTACCACGGTCGGTGCGTGGAGTCGTCTCTCGCTCAACTGTGCGCTCCAATCGATCCACGTCCCGGAACCTGGGTCGTTCCCGACCGGACTATATCCTGTATTACCGGTGTCGTATTGAAACGTCGACCAGCCACGGTGTGTCGTGCTCGTGTCGGAGGTCGCAGTTCCTGCAACTCCAATCGCTCCGAGAGCGACGCCAGTTAGTTTGAGAAACGAACGCTCTCGTTCCATCGGCAAATCTACCCATGAAGTTAATCCACGGCCACTACGAGGTTTATTATTAGTTCGTTAAGTTGACCATACTGCCCGATACCTATCAGTTAGATAGTATTCGTTCCGCACCCTTCAGGTGGTCTCTACCGAGAATCAAGTACCCCTTACGTCCCTCCGGCCTCCGTTGAATCGACTCCCACGAACTGGCCGAAAAGAGGCGACCACTGGGCCGGGAGGAGGGAGATCGCAGTCGAAGATACATCATCATTTTAATCAATATTTCTGATATATCAGGTCTGGTCGATACGAGCGCCGAATCCGGACAGCCCGTATGGACAGTATCATTACAAATGATGAATTTGCTATAGCGATATTCGATTTACACCGGAGCGAAACCGTGAAACGGCCTGCGGGACAAGCGACACGTAATGGACTGCGACAAGTGCGACCGGGATGCCGTCATGCATGCTGCGTACTCGGGGCTTCACCTCTGTGACGACCACTTCTGTCGGTCGGTCGAAAAGCGCGTTCGGCGACGAATCCGGGACGACAATCTGCTCCCTGCATCTGCCACGCCCGAGAATCCCCAGACGTGGCTCATCGGTCTCTCCGGTGGGAAAGACAGCGTCGTCCTCACCCAGATTCTCCACGACACGTTCGCCAACGACCCTCGCGTCGAACTCGTTGCGCTGACGATCCACGAGGGGATCGAAGAGTACCGCGACAAGAGTCTGGACGCCTGCCTCGAACTCACCGACGAGCTCGACATCCGCCACGAGGTCGTCACCTACGAGGACGAGTTCGACGTTCGGATGGACGACGTGGTCGAGAAAGATCCCGAGAACATGGCGGCCTGCGCCTACTGTGGGGTGTTCCGACGCGATCTGCTCTCGAAATACGCCGAAGAGTTCGGTGCAGACAAGCTACTCACGGGCCACAACCTCGACGACGAGGCCGAAACTGCGCTGATGAACTTCCTCGAAGGCGACGTCGCCCAGATCGCCAAACACTTCGACGCGAGTCTCGGCGGGTTCGAGGAGCACGAATCACGCTCCACGAACGAAGGGAACGGGAGTTCCCCGCAGACGAGAAGCGATCAGGATGCGTTCGTCCCGCGTGCGAAACCTCTCCGCGACGTTCCCGAGAAGGAAGTCGCACTCTACGCGCACCTCGAAAACATCCCAGCTCACATCACCGAATGCCCGCACTCCAGCGAAGCCTATCGCGGAGAGATTCAGCAGTTGATGCTGTCGCTCGAAGAGAACCATCCCGGAACCCGTCACTCCATCATGGCGGGATACGAAGAACTCGCTGCGCTCGCCGCTGACGAGTTCGGTGCTGGCGAAGGAAAACGAGAACTCGGTGAATGCGAACGCTGTGGGGCATCCACGACGCGCGACCTCTGTCGGAAATGTTCACTGGTGGATGCGATTCACGCGGTCTGACTCGACCGAGCCGGACAGGATTCGTGACCAAAAACGCCCGTGAAGAAAACTTATCATCTGCTGTATCGACACGGCAGATATGCCCTCAC
Organism: Haladaptatus rarus; assembly: GCF_054177585.1. NCBI lineage: Archaea > Methanobacteriati > Methanobacteriota > Halobacteria > Halobacteriales > Haladaptataceae > Haladaptatus > Haladaptatus rarus. Next base: position 116,401 of record NZ_JBPEHG010000002.1, read on the forward strand.
GACGACGATTTCTCTCGGTTCTCGGTGCAACCAGCTCTGTAATCTCCGGGTGTACGACGATGGCGGACGACCCGCCGAAATCCGGTTCGATGCAGTCGATAAACCCCGGCAAGCACGTCTTTGGGGCTACCGGCGAGTGGTCGAGTTTCGGCTGTAACGCCAGCAACACCCGCGGAGTCGCCGACGGAAAGGCTCCGGTCGATGGCGTGACTGAACGGTGGCGAGTCGAGGTTCCACAGATAGCGTATCACGAACCACTCGTCGCAGACGGGCATGTATATCAACCGACTCCGAGAGAACTGCGAGTTTACGACGCGGCGGATGGCTCCGAACTGTGGACGAGGGCGAACGTGAAAACCACACCACTCGTTCGTGGTGATCTCGTGTATGCAGGCGTCAGCAACCGATTACTCGCGCTCGATTCGAAAACCGGTGAGACGAAGTGGGAGAAAACACTCGGCGAGAACGGGTTCGTTCGGACGCCCTCGATGTACGACCCTGAATGGCTCTACGTCCCTGCTGGAGAGACGATCCACCGAGTGAGTTCGTTTACGGGTGAAGTTGAGTGGTCGCGCCGGCTGCTCGGAAACCTACTCGGTTCGCCGGCGATTTATCTCGGCTACTACGTCGCAGTTGCCACGGAGGCCGGAAAACTGTATTTGCTCTCACCGGACGGCACTGGTGCAGGTGAGTGGAACCTTCCCTCGAAACCGCAGACTTCGCCAACTGCCGACACCGAAGGCGTCTACGTCAACTGTCTCGACGGGAATACGTACGGAATCACGCTCGAAAATCAACCGCGCCTGAACATCGACTGGAAGGCAGAGACAGGGTGGGCTAGTGGGGGACTGGCGGTCAAAAAGCATCTCTACGCGAGCGGAACAGGTGGATTGCACGCCATCGACCCGGACGACGGCGAGCAGGTGTGGAAATACGACACTGGCGATTGGCGGTGGACTGCTCCCGCCCTCGGACGCGACACCCTGTTCGTCGGGGGCGACAAATTGTACGCGTTCGACCCGACCCCGTCGTTACGCATACCGGGAACTGGACCGGCGAAGCGATTCGAAAGATCGTTTCACGGTCGCGTCGGTCCCGGCCCCGTGTTAGACGACGGCGTTCTCTACGTCGTGGCACAGACCGGGAGACGCAAATTCCATCTTCTCGCGTTCGAATGATGTCTCTCGTTCGGTTGGTTGCGAAAATATAGATCGTAATACAGCGAATCTCGACCGTCTATCGGATGACGTCGAGACCGTTGTTCTTCTCGACTTCGTCACGTCCACCGTCGCTCTGCGTACCGAAGGTTCTACCCTGAACGCTGTCGACGTTGTTGCTGGCGTCGTACGACTGTGTGTCGACGTCGCGCATCTTCTCGCGCGAGCGGTCTGCCTGTTTCTGCGTCGTCGGGCCGAGCACCTGGGCGCTCTGGACGCCGGTCATGATCGCCATGACGCGAACCTTGCTCTTGTAGTTCTCCTGGATGCGTGCGCCCCAGATGACGTTTGCGCTCGCATCGAGGCGTTCGGTGATGTTCGCTGCGATCCCCTCTGCCTCTTTGAGCGTGAGGTCAGGCCCACCCGTGATGTGGACGAGTCCGCCCGACGCACCGCGATAGTCGACGTCGAGGAGTGGGTGGTTCATCGCGTCGCGTACCACTTCTTCGGTCTTGTTCTTGTCCTGCGTCTCGCCGACCAGCATCACCGCGACGCCGCCCTGATTCATGATGGACGTCATGTCGGCGTAGTCGAGATTGATGAGGCTCGGCTGGGTGATCGTCTCCGAGATACCTTTTACCGTCTCGGCGATGATCTGGTCCATCACCGAGAACGCTTTGCCGATCGGCAGGTTCGGGACGTAATCGAGCAGGCGGTTGTTGTCGAGGACGATGATGGAATCGGCCTCGTTACGAAGGTTTTCGAGACCTTCTTCCGCTTTCACCGTGCGTGCGCGCTCGACGTTGAACGGCGTCGAGACCATGCCCACGACGATCGCACCCTGGTCTTTGGCGATCTTCGAGACGACCGGTGCCGCACCAGTGCCCGTTCCGCCGCCCATACCTGCGGTCACGAAGACGAGGTCGGCGTCACCGAGCACTTCCTTGACGGTTCCCTGTGCCATCTCCGTGGCACGCTCTCCCATCTGTGGGTCACCGCCAGCACCGAGGCCAGACGTCAGGGACTTCCCGACGAGGATCTTCGTGTCGGCCTCGATCATCTTCAGGTGTTGTTTGTCGGTGTTGATAGCGACCGTGTCAGCTCCATCGACACCGATGTTGTACAGCCGGTTGATGGTGTTGTTCCCTGCGCCACCACAGCCGACGATGACGATTCGGGGGTCGCCGAACTCGTCGCTCGCCGTCGCGGCGTCCATCTCACGTTGTTCCGATTCGGCGTTCTCTAGTGCTTCCTGAACGATGTCCTGCATCGTTTACACCTTCGCCCACGTGCGTTTGTTCGTGGTCTCAGTTCCCGTACCGTCGTGCTCGTTGAGCATGTCACGGACGGCAGCCCGGATGGCTTCGCTCCGGTTCGGGAACTCGCCGGTTTCGACCATCTGTTCGACTTCTTCGATCTGCTGTTTTGGGATTCGTAGTGTCACGCGCTCCATAGTTAGCTTCCCCTTTTATCGGTAAGACGACACGCGGCGGCCCCGCATCGTCTGTCTTACGCCGTTGCGGTGGTCGAGGCTCCACAATTCGACCGTTTGGTTCTTGGCGTAAGACATTCGTCTTACGTAAAAGTATTCACAAAGCCACGGTATTTATACTTAACGGCGTTTGTAAAACAAGCGTTTTACGAGGAATCTAAAACGTCTGCGGAAGGCGTCCTTCGACCGCATCCGGGGCAGAACGCCCAGTCCGAGCGAAGTTCGTCGCCACAATCACAGAACACACGGTGGGTCGCCTTCTCACCGCAGTTCGGGCAGTAGACGTGTCCCGAATCGAGCGATTCGCCACACTGTCCGCACGTGTTCGTTTTCTGAGGTGTGTCGGCGGTTGTCCGACGCGCGGCACGGCTCGTTTCTGAGACGTCGTCCGGCTCGGGCACGTTCTCAGCCGCACGAACCTCGCCAGATCCTTCGACGGTGACGTTTACGTTGATGTCTTGCGCGCGATTGCCCCCGCGCGTGCCGAGTCGCTGGTCGATGAGCGCGTCCACGTGCTCTGCGACAGCCGCGTCAAGGGTTCCCTCGGCGCGCTCCGCACTCGCGGTGTGGCCGTCGAGATACTCGCGGAGTGCCTCGCGCATCACCTCACTCTTGGAGGCGTCGAGCGATTCTATCCGCTCGACGAGGTCGTCGTCCGCGCGAAATGTTATCTTACTCATGTCGGCCACCGATCTATGTTCGTGTCCCGAAACACACAGTCAATCATACTTTAACCTTTCTGTCTTCCCAATGCGTGGCCCCGAATAATAATTCTTAAGTCCGCTAGCGGGATAGGTGTGAGTGCGTGCCCGCCCTTAGCTCAGACTGGTAGAGCAGTCGACTGTAGATCGACTTGTCCCCCGTTCAAATCGGGGAGGGCGGACTCTTCTTTCGATACTGTACGAACGAGCGAAGCGATTACGAGAGTCCGACGATTTACGAGCTATCTTCACAGAGCATCCAGTACACACCACCCTTCGCACCTGTCTTCTTGCTGTCGAGGTCACCTACGAAGACCAGATCCTCCAGTTTATCTCTGGCAGTGGTCCGATGGCAGTTCAGCATCTCGGCAATCTCTGGAACTGTAAACGGTTCACAGCGGTCGTCGTTTTCCTGAAATCGTTCGAGCGCATCATCGGTGGTGATTCTCGGGTTCCGGCCATCCATTGAAACTCGATCTGTAAACGCGAACTTCACCCTGTGAGGGCGCCTGAATCGAGCGCAAAAGAGACCCAACTTCCTCTCGAATTATGGACGTATTACGATTTCATACGCCCGGAGCACCGCGGTTTCGAATGTGATCACTATCGACAGTTCGACTGGTGGTGCGCGCGTGGACGTGATACCCTAACTCGGCGGGTGTTCGACCACGACGCCCGGGATACATTTCCGCCACGTGAACGCTTTTACGCCAGACTTGCAAACGCTACTGTATGTCGACACGAGTTCCCGATTCGGAGTTCGAAACCCGTCTCGCCGATGTGCGCGAGAAGATACGTGAACAGGATGCGGACGCTGGCGTCTGGTTCGGTGCGACGAGCATCGAGTATCTCACCGGTTTCGATCACATCCAGACCGAACGCCCCGTCGTCCTCGCCGTGACAGACGACCGGATCGAGATCACGGTACCGCGACTGGAAGTCGAGCGCGTCCAGCCGAATCCGCGCATCGATGCGGTACATCACTACTTCGACTACCCCGGCGGAAAGCCGATCCAGGTCGCCGTGGAGATGCTTTCCGGTCTCGACGTGGAGACGGTTGTGGCAGACGCCGACGGTGCGCCGGGGACGATGGGCTACGACGGCCCCGCGCTCTCGGAATTCGTCAAAGTGGAATCCCAGGACTGGGTGAGTCGGATGCGCTGGGCGAAGACGGAAGCCGAAGTCGCGCTCATCCGCGAGTCGGCGAAGTGGGGGAACCTCGCCCACCAGTATCTCGCCGATTACACCGAACCCGGTTCCCACCCGGCAACCGTCAGCCAGCGGGCATCGATGGACGCTTCGCGCGCCATGCTAGACACATTAGGTGATAGGTACGTCGCGCGCACGCGAGCGGACGGCCCTGCACACGCGGGGTACATCACCGGGCCGCAGACGGCCCTCCCGCATGGGCACACCGCAAACCGCCGGATCGAGGAGGGTGATGTACTCGTCACGGGAGCGACTGCGAACGTCGATGGTTACTACTCCGAGTTGGAACGCACGATGTTCGTCGGCGACCCGACGGACGAACAGGAGCACTACTTCGAGTTGATGCTCGAAGCACAGACCATCGCCATCGATGCGCTGGGGCCGGGTGTCTCCCTGTCGTACGTCGACCAACAGGTGTGGGACTACTTCGAAGAGCAGGGCGTCACCGACCTCGCACAGCACCACGTCGGTCACAACATCGGGATGGGTGGGCACGAACCGCCGTACATCGACCGGGGATGGGGAGAACACGTGGACGAGGGTGACGCCGAGATGGAACCCGGCCACGTTTACACTATCGAACCGGGACTTTACACCGACACCTACGGGTACCGTCACTCCGACACCGTCGCCATCACAGAGGATGGGACGGAGATGTTGACCTACTTCCCCCGCGATCTCGAATCGAACATCATCACGTGGTAGCCGGATAGCTCGTTGTAACTACTCGGCTCGATTCTCGACCGGGATAGCCGACGAGTATCAATATATCGACAACGATTTCCGTCGATGAAGACGACGACGAGAAGATGTCCGGAAGTGACTTGTTCGATTCACTGAACTGACCCGAACCCTTATTTTAGTGCAGGACGTTCGCCTTAACAATGGCTTCTCGCCTCGAATTTCGGAGTCGGTCGGGCGAGGGTTCGACCGAGATGGACGTGACGTTCACCCAGTGGCTCGCTGGGTTGAAATCCCACGGCAGCAATCTCCTCGTCACTGGAGCCGTGCCAAAGGAGACGAGCGCGACGTTCAGCCGGACGCTCTTCGGACAGGGGCGACGAACCCGAATCCTCGCACTCACCGATCCGACTGCGCTCGATGCGGACGAACATCTTCCGGTTTCACCGGACGTCCCGAACACCCGCATCATCGATCACCGCATCGACAGCCGGGCAACGGCGACGGAGCCAACCGCGAGCACCGCCCAACCGGAGTTCGACCGACGGACACTCCGTTCGGAACTGATTTCGGCTATCGGTCACTTCGACGACGAGGTCGGCGGATTCGACCCCGCCGAACTCCGACTCGGCATCGACTCGATCGAGGTGCTCGCCGGAGACGACGAGCTCGTCTCACGCAATCAGTTCCTCCGGAGCATCACTGCAATCGTTCGTGGGGTCTGTGGGATGGCTCATTATCATCTTCGTGTGCCAGATGATGATCCACTCGTGGACGAGCTTTCACCGCTGTTCGACGCGCGTATCGAACTCCGCAAGCGACCTGGTCGAGCACAACAGCGGTGGCATGTTTCCACGCTCGGTGAGACGACTCACTGGGTAGAATTATCATAGCCGACTCACATTACTCTCGTATGGAGTTTCGGCGGCATCCAGACCGAACTGGTCTCGATATCCACGATCCCATCGAGAACGTCCGATTCGCCCTGTTTACGCCCAGTTCGGTTCGACCGACATCCGTCGATACGGCGTCGTTTTACTTTCCCGTCGACGCTGCCGTCGCCATCGAAACGACGACGCTCGAAGTCCCGAAACTGGTTCCGGTCACGATTCGACGACAGGACGGGACGATGGTCACCGAAACGTCAGACGGTGGTGACCGAACCCTCGACACCGGCGCATATCTCGTCGAGTTGAGTACGGCTCCGATGAAACTCTATCTCGCCATCGAGAGTCGTATCCAGCTCGAACACACCGACTCCTCGGTCGTGTTTCACTTCGACGAACGCCGGACGGTTCGTGTAGGGGCACGCTCCTATCACGACCGTCCGGCGGGAACGATAACCGTCTCCGACGACGTGCGCGACGTGATGCGTGGCGTATCGCTGTTCGGGTCGGCACTGAAGACGACGAGTCCCGAGCGGTCGTTTCCAACGCTTCGTGGTCATCCACCGCTTATCGAGCGCGGTGAGTCGTTTTCGGCCCCTGTCGGCATGGAACGTCCCGAGACGGGTGTCGAACTCGTCGTCCCACCCGACCGAGAGCACGTCTATCCCGTGGTATCGCTCGCCTACTATCTCGGCGCAGCGGTCGTGCCGGGAACCGACCCACGGCTCGTGGCGGGCGAGTTCGAGTACCCGCTCGACGGGGGAGGTGGGTACGAATCGACGGTTCGTCGCGTCCTTCGACAGACGTTCTTCCTCGACTGCCTCACGAGAACCGAGGGCTACTACAAGGTCGACCTTCACGAGCGCAACCAGGTCGAACCCCTCGTGGACATAGATTTCGCGGTGCTGTACGACACGTCACTGCCGGAACGCCTCGAAACCCACCTCTCGGTACCATTCGAGACGCTCGAACCTCATATCCCGAACTGGCGACTTGGGGTCGACGTCACGCCGACGGTCGAGAACGTCGAGTATGCACCGTACCTCGCCAGGGATCTCGCACTCGTTCGTATTCCAGAACGCCCGACTCCGGAATCGGTTTCACCGATGTCCGAGGCACAGGCCGAGTTCTTCCGCTCACCACCGTCGGACGCGCTGGTACGCGGAACGAGTAGTTGGGACTCGATCGACCGTGGCGACATCTTTCAGGTCGATTCGATGGCGAACGTCATCGAACAGGCGTGGGTCGGGCCAGGCTACCCACTGAAGGTCAACAAACTCGATCTGAGTGCGCTTCGACGACGCATCGACCGTGTTCCGTCGTCCGATACCATCGACATCCACGTCGTCTGTAACGACGAACAGATGCAGGGGGAGGACGTCGTCCGAGAGCTCTACGGCGTGCGTGAGATGCTCGATTTCGACGTCACAGCGCACTACGACCTGTCGTGTGACGAACTGACCGACCTGCTCGCCAGACAGGCCGACCTCCTCCACTACATCGGTCACATCGACGACCAGGGATTCCTCTGTACCGATGGCTCGCTCGACGCCCGCTCACTGGACGAGGTCAACGTGAAGGCGTTCCTCCTGAACGCCTGTGCATCGTACGAACAGGGTCACGAACTCGTCAAGAAGGGAAGTCGCGGTGGTGTCGCCACACTCTCGCCGGTCGGCAACCCGATGGCGACCGAACTCGGGAAGACGCTGGCTCGGCTCCTGAACTGCGGGTTTTCACTCCGTACGGGCTTGTCTATCGCCCAGCGCCACTCTATGCACGGCTACCAGTATACGGTGCTCGGGGATGGTGGGACGACGCTCGTACAGAGTGAGAGTGGAATTCCGCATCATCTCACGGTCGAGCGAACAGGTGATGACCGATTCGAGGTCGAAATCGACACGTATCCAAACGACCTGCACGGCTTCGGTACTCACGTAAACCTCCACCGAGATTGGTCTTGCCAACGGTATATCGCCTCTGCACCGTTAACGACACTGTCTCTGACTGCAGAAGAACTTGATTACGGTCTTTCGGATGCAATTACCCCTGTCGAAGTCGGAAGCGAACTCTATTGGAGTGACGAACTACGCTCGTCAGGTGTCGAATAATTACGGTCCGCTATTCGCACCATTTTGTGCGAGTACTGCTCCTGCCTGCATCAGCACGACGCTGAGCGTGAACAGGACGCCGATCATTCGTGGGTGCTTTGCCAGTTTGCCACACAGCTTGCCTTTCTGTGACATTGCAAGTGAACAGAGCGACTACCATAAAATATAATTTTTTTAATAATTCATAACTAAATTTAATAATAGTAAATAGATTAAGAATAGCACTAATTAGTGTCACATGTTCTCACTGGGCAAAACCACCGATCGCGTCCGAGAGAGGGTCGTTCAGTTCGTAGAGGACGGCGTCCAGATCCTCGGACAGCCGCTGGAGCAGTTGCGCGTGGGGTGTCGAGGCGAGTCTGTACTCCGGATATGCGCCGTCCGTCTCGATCTCTTCTACCAGTTCGAGTTCGAGAAGGTCGTCGCGGTGGGTCGTCCACGTACTGGGTGCAGTCCCTGCGTGGTCTGTCAGCTCGGTTGCACTAAAGCTCACCTCGGGATTATCCGCGAGCACTGCAAGGAATTTCACACGGGCGGGATAAGTGAGTACGCGTGAGAGTGGGGGCGTTGTCAGCCTGCTGTCAGGGGACTCCATATGGTATGCTAATACATGTTTGTTTGAAAACTATATCGAATTTCGTCTCGATACTAACCCACTTAACATACGCCCAAAAGAATCGTAAATTTTTAGACAATGGGGGTTGTAGTTGATGCTGGGATGCGCGAGAAACGCACTAACGTTCGATTCAAACGAACGGCTCTCCAACTGGTCATCGCCGCTCAACCAGCATAAGAGCACATCGATGCATTGCGACACCTTGCCTGCATCGTCGTCTGTCACTGCGACGCGTATCCCGACACTGTCGCCGGTCAGCACGAAACGCCACGGCTGACTGGCTTCCTTGCCTTTCGGTCCCACTGACGCTCCATGTGACGTTTATATCGGTTTCTGTACATCTCCGAAGCTTCCAAACAGTTTAGTACTCGATCGATGGCGACATCGTTCACGAGCGAAGTGCGTGATTTTTTAACGGAAGACCAACCGAATATAGAACGATGGTCGAGGCGTTTGCGGTCGCGAGCGGCAAAGGTGGAACTGGAAAGACCACGAGCACGCTTTCGCTCGGGATGGCTCTGTCCGAAGAGTACGACGTTACCGTCGTCGATGCCGACACGGGGATGGCAAACCTGCTCTTTCACGCGGGACTCACCGACGTGGACACGACGCTCCACGACCTCCTCGTCGAAGAGCGCGACGCTGCGGTCGAAGACGCCGTCTACGAACGGTTCGGGATGCGGGTCGTCCCCTGCGGCACGAGTTTGTCCGCCTTCGAGCGAGCCGACCCCGACCGCTTGCAGGATGTCGTCGCCGAACTTGCAGCGGCGACTGACGTGCTCTTACTCGATTCGCCCGCGACCCTCGGCAGCAAGAGCGCCATCCTCCCCGTCGTCCTCGCCGACCGAATCGTCGTCGTCCTCCAACCGACGATACCATCGCTGAGCGACGGGTTGAAAGTACAGGAGTACGCCCGGTCGTACGGGACGGGAACGGCAGGAGTCCTGTTCAACAAAGTACACGACGACGAGGACGTGGCGGTGGTCTCGGAGAAGAGCGAACGCTACTTCGACGGCCCGACGCTCGCCGCAGTTCCCGACGACGACGCGGCGCGTGCGGCACGACAGGCGGGAAAACCACTTCTCGCGCACGCGCCCGAGAGCGCGGCGGCACGAGCGTACCGTGACGCGGCCACCGCGCTCGACGTTCAAGCGGGTGAATCGGCGGCCGTCGCAGAGCGGTTTCGGAGTGCCGTCATCCCTGATTCGCCATGAACCTTCCACGTGGTGAACTAGTTCGCTCCCGCGTCGTCAGTGACCCTGCGACGGCACTTGCGACAGTCGTGGAGCGCGAATTGACCGGGTACGCCGTATTCGAGCCACAGGATTCGCTCCTCCTCGACGGAGACGGACGGGGGGTGCTCACGTTCGAGGCAGGCGTGCCGGTGCTCGCGTATCACACCGGAACCGACCGTGGCGGTCCCGAAGCATTGGCCGACCTCGCAGTCCCCGGCCCTTACAACGTGGAACTCTACCGACTCTCCACAGCAGAACTCGACGACGTTCACGACGTGGACGGCCTTCGGATCCCGCCGGGGATGCCTGCGGAGCGATTAGCGGGTGACCCAGAACTGGCTGTGCGGACGCGCGACTGTGCACCGGAAGCGTGGCTGGAAAGAGAGGAGGGAGAGGACGAACCGACCAGTGCGGTCGAGGCGTTTCTCGAAGACGACGAGAAGATCGCCGCGATTCAGGAGCAGGCACGGGCCGAAGCGGAGCGCCGCGCCGAAGAGTGGGGACTGAACGAGCAGTTAGGGCGATAAGGGAATCGTCGCGTCGATCCGTGCCGATTCGCGCTGACCCCATGTCGACTTCGGTCGTCAGCCGAATTACTCTTCGTACGCGAGGTTCATGATCCACTGCGAGAAAGCGTCACTTTCGGGGTCGATCTCCTCTTCCCCGATGAACGGTGAGAGCATATCGCCCGCCATCAACAGCGAGAAGTTGAGATCCCTCGCGGCGGGAGTGATGAAGTAGGTGTTGTGTCCGTCGTAGACGGTCTCTTGTCGCTGAACGAGCTCCTTCTCGACCAGCGACTCGACGATCCGGCTTCCCTTCCGTGACGAGACGTCGAGCTGTTTCCAGAAATCACTCTGGTGGATACCGCCTGTCTCGCGGACGAGTTCGAGTCCTGCGAACTCGTCCTCGGTGAGGTCTTCCTCGGACGTTGCCGTGCTCATGTTCCATACAGGGACGGGCGGGCGTTTAAAGGTGACTTTCCACGCCGTGGTAGTTCGTTTCGCACGGGGGGCCGTCGGCAAACTCGTAGCTTCCCCGCTCGTCTTCGTCGATGGTGACGATGGACGACGAGCGTGTCCCGTACCCTTCGCCGTGGACGCACGCACCGATGTCGTGGTCGCGGAGCACCTCCTTCATCCGTTCGCACCACTCCCCAAGCGGTACGTCCTCACCGGGTTCGGGGTGGACTGCTGAACGAATGCGTTCGGATTTCTGCGCACCGGCGTTCAACCCCTCGTTGACGACGACGTGAATTCCCGGTTCGAGGTGCTTCGCTTCGAGGATACCGTCCCACTCCAACACAGTCGCCTCGTGAGCGTCCGCGATGAAGAGGTTGAACCCTTCGAACTGTCGTTCCGTGAGTTCATCCTCGACGAACTGAAGGGCGTCTGCCGCCGATCCGTGGCCCAGTGCGTCTCGAACCAGTAGCCCACGAGAGCGTTCCCCCGTTACCTCCGCACGGCGATTCGTTATCCCGACGAACACGCCGCGTTCGTTGTAGCCGATCCACGTTCCACCTGCCTCTTCGTCCCGGGGAGCGACGATAGCGGGTTCACGGGAGAGAACCGCAGGCGGTCGTGACGGTCGTGACAACGCTTCGTCTCGGTTCGCGCCAGCGACGACTGGCGTCCCGTCGAACACCTGCCACGCGACGATGAGTGTACACACGAGGAATCGTATGGCCGCATCGAATAAAAGGATTCGTCGCCGACGGCCCGACCACTTATGATTGCACCCCTCGTCATTTTTTGGGGGTCAGCACATGCTCGATAGACGCACGTTGCTCAAATCGGGGGCATCACTGAGTATAGGGGCAGGTGTGGTCACTGCACAGTCACAGGACGGGGAGACGTTCAGCGCGGGACGATTGACGGCCGATCAGCAACCGCAATCGGTCGAGACGAACGCCGAGGGGGCGGCGGTGTTCGTTCGAGAAGAACAGGGGATGCGGTTCGTCCTGCTCGTTACCGGAATCGAGGGGGTCACACAGGCACACATCCACCGCGGAGCTGAGGGCGAGAACGGTCCCGTCGTCACGTGGTTGTATCCCGGCCCACAGGCGCGAGATCAACAACGGATTCCAGGTCGGTTCGACGGGATTCTCTCGATGGGGCGGTTCTTCGCGGGCGATCTCGTCGGCCCGCTGGAGGGAAACTCGCTCGACGCACTGGTCGGTGCCATCGAGAACGGTGCCGCGTACGTCAACGTCCACACGCAGTCGAACCCGGCGGGGGAGATTCGCGGCCGACTCTCGCCAGTTTCGAACGCGCAGGTTCGATTCCGAGAGCAAGTCGGTGTGAACACGAGAGATGGGTTCAGCCTCGACCGCGCTATCAACCTCCAGGTTCAGGAATCATAACGGAATACAGACCGAGGATTCGAAGCGGTAGGGAGCCGGAGACGGTTGCCGGAGGCGGGAGCAGGGTTAGCGGAGCCGGAAGCGACTGGGTTACCGGAGTCGTTCGCGCACTGCATCGCGGTCGACCGTCCCCGACGCGGTTCGCGGCAACTCTGTCGTGGTTTCGACCACGCGAGGGTGTTTGTAGCCAGCCAGCCGACCGTCACAGAAGGTTCGAATCGATTCGACCGTCACCACGTCGTCCGTTGCTGGCACCACGAGCGCACCGACTCGTTCACCCCATTTTTCGTCCTCGATGCCGACGACTGCCACCTCCCGAATCTCGGGATGGTCGAGCAAAACGTCGATGACTTCGCCGGGATGGACGTTTTCGCCCCCGGTGACGATTCTGTCGGAGCGCCGGTTCAACACCCAGATTCGACCACCTTCGTCGCGGTAGCCGACGTCTCCTGTGTGGAATCCATACTCTCCAAATGCGTCCTCGGTCGCGTCTGGGTTCCGGTAGTAGCCCGCCATCACCGCCGGTCCGGAGACGACGAGTTCGCCCGGCTCACCCACCTGAACCGGGTCGCTATCGTCGCCAACGACCGTGACCGCGGTGAACAGGAGCGGCCGCCCAACGGTTCCGACGTGAGAGAACGCCTCGTCTGGTCGTGCAGTGGCGATCTGTGACGCAGTCTCGGTCATCCCGTAGGTGGGGCAGACTGGAACGTCCCGCCGCTCGCACTCCCGGATGAGGTCGTCACGCGCGGGCGCACCCCCGAGGAGGACGAACCGCAGTGAGTCGGGGAGGTCGCCCGTCTCCAGCAGTCGCCGAAGCATCGTCGGAACGAGCGAGATGCCGGTCGCTTCGTGTTCGTGAAGCTGTGCCAGCGTTTCTTCGGGGTCGAATCCCTCCTGTACGACGACCGTCGTTCCGTACAGCGTCGAACGCAGGAGTGGCGCGAGACCGCCCATGTGGTACGTCGAGAGACAGAGGTGCCAGCGGTCGTCGGAGAGGACGCCCAGCCGAAACGCGGAGGCAGTCGCGCTCGCCAGCAGATTCCTCATCGTGAGGACGACCGCCTTCGGATTCCCGGTCGTCCCCGACGTGAACAACATCACCTGCGGGTCGTCGCGCGACCACTCTGGGCTGGTGATATTTGACCCCCTACTCGCCGAATCCGACTCCCCATCTGTCCCATCCGCTTCACCACCTGCACCGAGTGTCGCCCAGTCCGACGAATCGACCGAGATGAACGGAACGTCGTCGACGGCATCGCGGGCGACCGACTCGGTCGCTCGTTCGCAGACGAGTGCCGACAGGTCGGTCGCCGCGACCTGACGCCCGAGTTCGGGTGTGGCGAGGCGGACGTTCAGCGGGACGAGTACACAGCCAAGTCGCATCGTTGCGTGGACGAGTCGAACCGCCGCCATCCGGGTCTCCATCAGGATGCCGAGGTGGTCTCCCGTCCGAAGACCCAGTTGGGCGAGCTTCGTCGCGGTCTCCTCGACCGCCGAATCGAGGTCTGCGTACGTCCACTCGGTTCCGTCCGCGGCTTCGACGATAGCGGCCTTTTCTGGCGATATCGCGGCACGGTGGGCGAGCCAATCGTTCGTCTTCGTCTCGTTTCCGTTCATAATTGCCCCCACGTATCGGCGATGCCGTTGCCCGGTTCCTGTGGGACGCTGATCGACCCATCCACGATTCGTGCGCGGTCGGGGCCGAGGTCGCGGGCCAGCATCGTCCCGGTTGCGAGACCACTGGCCGGTCTGTCGGGAATCGCTGCCGCGACGTGGATGGCCGCCGTTCGAGCGACCACTGCGTCGATGGTCGTCGTCACGACCGGGGTGACCCCCGCATCACGGGCCTGCTTTGCGACCGAGACCGCTTTGTCCGGTCCACCGAGCACCATCGGTTTGCAGACGATCACGTCGGCAGCATCCGCGTCGAGCACGGCTGCGACCGACCTTTCGGCTATCGATTCGTCAGCCGCGACGCGAACCGAACGGCCACGAAGTTCGGCAAGTCCTTCGAGGTCGTCCGCTGCGACGGGCTGTTCGACGTAGGCCACCTGCAGTGGATCGAGTTTGTGGAATGCTTCGCGCGCCTGCGCGAGCGACCACGCCCCGTTCGCGTCTACGCGGAGTTCCACGTTGGAGCCGACTTCGTCACGGACTGCTCGCAGCCGGGCCACGTCGTCCGTGACCGAGCGCACACCGACCTTGATCTTCACCGATTCGAACCCTGCTTCCACCGCTTCGTTCACCGCTGCGACCGTCTCGTCGGGCGAACAATCACCCACAGTCGCGTTGAGGGGGACTGCTTCGACGTGTTCGGGGCCGCCGAGCTGTCGATAGAGCGGTTCGTCGGCCCGTTTCGCTCGAACGTCGGCCAGTGCGAGTGCGAGCGCGTGACGTGCTGCGGGCGTCAATTCGAGGTCGTCGAGGGTGGCTTCGAGATCGGTAAGGGCGGTTTCCGAGTCCTCGGGGCTTTCTTCGCGGTCGTCTATGTCTGTCAGTGCGGCCTGACAGGCTGGAAGCGATTCGGTCCATCCCGGTAGCGGTGTCGCCTCGCCGATTCCGACATGGTCGCCGACTTCGATCCGAACGAGCACTCCCTCTCGGTGCTCGATCGTACCTCGCGCAGTAGCGAGGGGGGATTCGAGGGGGAGCGAAAATTCGCGGGTTTCGATTCTCATGGTTCTGTCTCGTCGTTCTTCACACCATCATTCCGAGGGCGAACAGGGCGGAGTGGATGGCCAGCAGTTTGCCCGTCTGTTCGAGTGCCGGATTGAGCGCCTCGCCGGAGGTTTTCGTGAGTACCGTTCGAGCGACCATCACGGCGTATGGTCCCGTGAGCAGGGGAAGGAGGACACCGACTCCGAACGCACTGCTCGTCCAGAAGTAGATCGGAACGAGGTATGTGAGCGCCAGCATCCCGACGTACTCGGCGCGACTGGCTCGGTAGCCGATGAGCACCGCGAGCGTCTTCTTGCCAGCCTTCCGGTCGGTCTCCAGGTCGCGGAGGTTGTTCACGACGAGGATGTTCGTCGAGATGGCCGCGACGGGCAGGCTTGCGAGGAAGGACGTCCACGTCACGGTTCCTGCCGGGACTGTGAGCGCGAGTGGCGCTGCGAGTACCTGTGCGGCCTGCACGTAGAAGGTTCCCATCACGGCGACGACGCCGAAGAAGACGAAGACGAAGAGGTCGCCCAGTCCGTGGGAGCCGAGTGGGTACGGGCCGCCTGCGTAGGCGATACCACTGACGACACTGGCGAGTCCGATGACGAGGATCGGTAGCCCGCCGACGTAGACGAGATAGACGCCGACGAGGATGGCGAGCAGGAAGGTGGCGTACATCGCGCGTTTGACCTCGCTCGGTGGGATGAGTCCCGACTGCGTGACGCGCGTGAATCCCTTCCGTTCGTCGGTATCGACGCCCTTCACGGCGTCGTAGTAGTCGTTGGCGAAGTTAGTGCCGATCTGGATGAGCGCCGCGCCGACGAAGGCGGCGAGCGCGGGAAGTGGGGCGAACACTCCCTCGTGGACGGCGAGCCCAACGCCGACGAAGATCGGCGCGGCGGCGGCGGGGAGGGTGTGCGGTCTGGCCGCCATCAACCACGCCTTCGTGCGAGAGATATCGGTCGCCGTTTCGGTCATTACTGTGGTAGTTCTGACGTGAGGGCCATAGCGTCTACGGTTCAGTACCAGAGACATTCGACAGACGCCGACGATGATTGGTTTACACTTTCCGTAAACTACATCTGCAGTTGACGCGACGTGTAAATTACGATGGCCCAGCTCGTCGAAGACGTACCGATACCGAGAGATATCGTCGGTGACGTGGCAGACCGTCAGGCCGTCAGCGATACTGACCTGACCGAAGCATTGGCGACGATCCACGACGACCTGATAGATGGTGCCGACGCCATTCACGAGTACTACGTGAGTGAGAACGACGGGAATCGGGCACCACTTATCGGAGGCGACGGTCTCGTCGAAGTCATCTTCGTCGACCCCGAGAGATGGACGCAGATGGCGGAGCGACTCGGTCTTTCGGACGATATCGGGACCGCTACGAAGGCCGCCCACGCCGCTTACGCGAAAAGACTCGGTGCCGAAGAACACGTGCTCGCCGGACGGGACGCGCTCGTCATGCCAGCGCACATCCTGTCACGACTGGTTCGCGCAGGACTCTCGCCGCGACAGGCCGAAGTGCAGGTCTTGCGAATGGAGGGGACAACGCAGGAGGAGATCGGCGATAAACTCGGACTGGAGGTCGGCACGGTCAAGTCCCACTGCCATCGCGTCGACCAGAAGGTCGCCGAGGCGAGACGGCTCCTCACCCTCCTTGATGAGTGATCGAACTTCACAGCGATTCGAAGCGACGAATGACGGGACGCGTCTTCCATTTAAGTGGTTCTCGCGACAACGGAAAGATACGAGGAAGGTTCCTTCGTCTTCTCTTTCCTATTCTAACCGGTAGAACCGGCTTACAGCCGAGTGTTCACTTTCCTCGCTCTCACTTATTGCTCCGCTCTCCTCGACTCGTCAGACTCGGCAGGTTCGGGTCGCGGTGCGGGTTCCGACCGTGGACGGCGAACTCGATCCCCTGTTCGTCTATCTGCTCTTTGAGCACCCGCCGGAGTCGGTTAAGGCTCGTCACGTCCAGTCCGTGCTTCTCCGCGAGGTTCGTGAACCGGGCTTCGTCGGTGAGCGAATCGAACTGGTCGTAGAGGTCGCTCAACCGTTCGGGTGGTAGCTGGCGAATCCACTCACTGTCGTGCAGTCCGAGGTAGTGCTCGCGCTCCCGATCCACGACGTGGCGGATGACGACCAGCGCAACCTTCGGGATGGCCCGCTGGCTGCCGAAGGCTCTGAGGTCGAGTTCGGCCATGACGCCGATAACGCAGTCGCGTTGCCACGGCGTCAGTGCGAGGTCGTTGCAGAGCGCGTGGCTGACTCGAAGTTTGTCGAGGTGGTGCATCCGACTGCTGTGGCCCGCCATCGCCGAGTGGCGCTCCTCGTGCAGTCGGCGAAGGCTCTCGCTCACGTCCGCGTCCGGCGACTGTGCGCGTCCGATGAGCGTCGCGCTCGGTGTGACCGGCCCCCACTTACGAACCGACTCGTCGCGCTGGAGATCCGCCCGCCGGACTGCGCCATCCCCCGGCAGTCGGCTGAGTGGCCGGTCTCGCGGGTCGTCCGGCTCGGCAGTCGCTCCTGACCGCCACTGCCAACTGGCTGCTTGTGAGTCGCCGTCTCTTCGCCGCATCGTTCTCCCCTACTTGGTCGAGGTAGTTCAAAGGTAGGTTCGAGGCAGGTCGGGCCAAGGTAATTGCCCTCGTACGCTATCGACAGCTTCGCTACCCGCTATCCAAACGCGGTGCTCACGAAAAATCAACTATCGTCAGAACCAGCTTCACTCCGTCCATATCTCTACCTTATCACGAGAACTACTTAAATCGAAAGCGAGTCGGAGAGCACGACCGTCTCGAACAGTCGTTCGAGTGAGGGTCGCTGAGCGTGATGCCGTGAGATACTGCTGCGAGAAGACCGAGGAGTGAAATCAGCGGAGATAGCGTTTGCTGGCCACGAATTGAGTGCATCAGAACGAACTCCGCTTCCTCCATATCTCTACCTTGTCACGAGAACTACTTAAAGCGAGGTCGGGTGTGCCGGGGTAACACCTGGGGGACAGTATTATCTTCACTTCCAGACAGGTGATGCACATGGGTGACAGCGTATCCGTACGAAAAACGATACCCGACGACTCTTCGGCTGTACAACGAGTCGCCCGTACCTCGTGGCACGCCGCCTACGACGAGGTTCTGGGCGAATCGAGAGTCAAGGAGATCGTCGATTCGTGGTTCGACCCCGAGAACGTCGTCGCGGACGTGAACCGCGACGAACGTCCGTTCTTCGTCGCCGAACGAGACAGCGAGGTCGTCGGATTCGTCATCGGGATACCGGACGAAGAGCGAGACGCGACGTTCCACCTCTATCGAATCTACGTGCATCCGGACTTCTGGGGTGAAGGGATCGGAACGCAACTGCTGAGACGGTTCGAGGACGAAGTGCGGAACCGCGCGGCACGGCGGATGCGACTGTCGGTCATCGAACCGAACGAGGATGCTATCGCGTTCTACGAATCGCGGGGATTCGAGCGAGTCGGCGAACAGATGGACGAACGACTCGATCTTCTGCGCTACGTTTACGCGAAGCAGTTCGACTGAATCGAATGGTCGTTCTTGATAGTACATTTCAGTACATTTCAGTACACTCGATGCTCCGGTCTGGTTGGCCGATTTGGCGGCCAGCGACCGATGAGTGCGAAATTAGCAGTGACGATAAACTGCTCCACCGCGACCGAAGGGAGGAGCGCAGGCTTTTGGTGCAGATTTTTCCAGGGGGGAAGGCCGAGACGAACGCCACGTGGCGTTCGTCTCGGCACCCGATCGCAGAAAAAGGTACGCTAGTAGTGCCAGGGGTACTCGGAGAAGTCCGGGTCGCGCTTCTCCACGAAGGCGTCCCGACCCTCCTGCGCTTCGTCGGTCATGTAGGCGAGTCGCGTGGCTTCACCTGCGAACACCTGCTGGCCGACCATCCCGTCGTCGGTCATGTTGAAGGCGTATTTGAGCATCCGAATCGCGGTCGGACTCTTGGTATTGATCTCGTCAGCCCACTCCAGCGCGACCTCCTCAAGTTCCTCGTGGGGTATCGATTCGTTCACCATGCCCATCTCCTCGGCTTCCTCGGCGGAGTAGGTCTTCCCAACGAAGAACACCTCTCGAGCTTTCTTCTGGCCGACCTGCTTGGCGAGGTAGGCCGAACCGAACCCGCCGTCGAAACTCGCCACGTCGGGGTCGGTCTGGAGGAACTTCGCGTGCTCTTCCGACGCGAGCGTCATGTCGCAGACGACGTGGAGGCTGTGGCCGCCGCCGACGGCCCATCCCGGCACCACGCAGATGACGGGCTTTGGGATGTGGCGGATGAGTCGCTGGACTTCGAGGATGTGCAAACGCCCGGCCTCCGATGCATCCTCGCTCTCTTCGTCCTCGCCCTGATACTCGTATCCGGAGCCACCGCGCACGCGCTGGTCGCCGCCGGAGCAGAACGCCCACCCGCCGTCTTTCGGTGATGGGCCGTTGCCGGTCAGTAGGACACAGCCCACGTCCGACTGGCGCTTGGCGTGGTCTAAGGCGCGGTAGAGTTCGTCTACGGTTCCAGGACGGAAGGCGTTGCGAACCTCGGGGCGGTCGAAAGCGATCCGCACCGTCCCCTGCTCTTTCGCTCGATGGTACGTGATGTCCCGGAAGTCGAACTCCGTGATCTCCTCCCAGCATTTCCCGTCGAAGAGTTCGGATACCATGCCCGAAACTGCAGACGGAGCGACCTAATAGGTTCCCGTCCGCTCCGAATCCCGTCTGCCCCCGTCCGATTCCGACCCGTCCGACTCCGATCCCGATCGATCTCGAGAACCGACGGGGTAACCCGGCAACCCGTGGGGGGTCTGCGAAGCTACTTGCCCCGAGAGACCGACGGTCGAGTATGAAGATTTCGGGGCGTGCGACCGATTTCGAGCGGTCGCAGATCCGCGTGATGTTCGAACTGGCGGAGCAACAGGGGGGTGACCTCGTCCGACTGGAGGTCGGCGAACCGGATTTCGACACGCCCGGACACATCATCGACGCGGCAGCACAGGCCGCACGGGATGGCCAGACCCACTACACGTCCGGGGCTGGCATCCCCGAACTCCGCGCAGCTATCGCCGAGCAAGCGACACGAGAGATGGGGGTCGCCATCGACCCCGAAACGCAGGTTTCGGTCACGAACGGTGCGATGGAGGCGCTTTCGTTAGCACTCGCGGCGGTCGCAGACCCGGACGATGAGGTGTTGATTCCCACGCCAGCGTGGCCGAACTACCGAAATCAGGCGAAACTGGCGGGTGCTCGACCGGTCGAGGTTCCGCTTCCAGCCGAGGATGGGTTCGACCTCGCACCCAAACGAGTCGTCGAACGGATGAACGAAGCCACTGCTGCCGTGATACTGACCACACCCTCGAATCCAACGGGCCGAGTCTACGACGAGGACGCCGTGAGAGCGGTCGTCGAGGCCGCCGAAGCGCACGACACCTACGTCATCGCCGACGAGGTGTACGCCCGCCTGACCTACGGCGACGACCACCGACGAGTCGCGTCGTACACGGATTACGAGGGATTGCTCTCGGTCGACTCCTGTTCGAAGACGTACGCGATGACCGGTTGGCGGATCGGTTGGCTCGTCGGCCCTGAGGACGTCGTCGAAGCGGCGACGAACCTCGGCGAGAGCACGACCGCCTGCCCGTCGAGCATCGGCCAGCACGCCGCGTTGGCAGCACTGACGGGACCACAGGAACCGGTTCGTGAGATGCGTGCGGCGTTCCGAGAGCGACGAGACTTTCTGGTCGAGCGCATCGAGGACATCCCCGAGATCTTCTGTCCACGTCCGGAGGGCGCGTTCTACGCATTTCTCGACGTCAGCGTGTTCGATGGCACCAGCTTCGAAATCGCCAAACGACTGCTCACCGAGTACGGTGTCGTCACGGCACCCGGTGGCGGTTTCGGCGATGCTGGTGAGGACTATCTGCGACTGAGCTTCGCCAACAGCATGGAGCGCATCGAACTCGGTCTCGATCGTCTCGAACGGATGGTCGAAGACGAGTGTCGGTGAGCAGAACGACCGCCTCGTCACCTGGCAAAACGATCGCCGAGTCACCGATCAGAACAGGTCGTCTAGTTGGTCGTTGTGGAACAGGTCTGCGGGGTCTTCCTTGCGCTCTACTGCTTGTTCGCTTCCTTCGCGCGCTCCATGAACTCCGTCATTCGCGGGGATCGCTCGATCCCGCCGAGCAGTATCTGTGATGCGAGTCGGTCGCTGTCCAGCGGGAAGTCCCCGCCGCGAACCTGCAAACTTCCGGTCTCTTCTTCGACCCAGCTCCGCGCTCGTTCGACCCCTTTCCGTGGAATCCTGTCGGGGTCGCCAGCCACGACGACGAGCGCGGAGTCCGCCTCGGTCGCGTTCGGTAGACTGAGGTTGCTCAGGATGGCTTGCCGGGTGTTGCTCGTCACGGCATTGATGTTGTCGCCGCTCTCCGCGCTCGCCTCCGCGCTCGCGTATCCGAGCGCCGCTATGCCACCGGAGCGAAGCGTGTTGATGACCTCGCTCGAATCGACCACGCTCTCACCGACGCCTTCGACTGCCTCACCCGACGCGAGGAGGAGCCCCACGCGCTGTGCGATCTGCTGGTTGATCGCGTCGAACGCTTCGCCGACGCTCTGTCCCGTCTCGTGCCACGCGTCGTTGTCGATGAGGAGGGTCGCGTCCGCCTCGCGGACGATGGTCTTCAGCGACCGACCGGCGTTCGCTTGATACATCGACCCCTCGTCGCGTCCGGGGAGGACACCGAGCGCGTAGACGGGCATCTCGTAGATCCGCTGGAGTTCGTGGATGAGCACCGGAGCGCCACCGCTTCCGGTACCGCCACCGAGTCCCGCGACGACGAAGATCGCTTCTGCTTCAGCGGTGATGCGGCCATCTAGAGCGTTCATCACCTCGCCCGAATCGCTTTGCATCACTTCTGCACCGAGTTCGTTGTCTCTGCCGACGCCGTGACCTTTCACCCGGTCTTGGCCGACGAGCACGGTATCGAGGTCGAGCGACTGTAGATCCGTTCGCGCGGAGTTGATCGCCAGGGCACCGCGAATGGCACCGAACCCCATCTGTGCGTCGAATTCCACGAGCCGTTGTGTGAGTTTACCGCCAGCTTGACCGACCCGATCAGGACGACTTTCATGCGCCATCCCACCCGTTCAGCCGTAATGAATTTTCTGTCACGACACACCTCAATTTTAAGTAGGGAAACGAGCCAACCTCGACGATGTCCGACCTCGAAACCGTAGACGAACGCCTCCGTGCCGTCGAACGTACACTCACCAACCGAGACGAACTTCCAGATGATGGTGACGATGGAGTACTCCACCACCCGACGAAGACGACGACCGACCTCGTCGCGGTACCGCCCGGAAAGACGGGTGTCGGCGACGTGGACGGTGATGCCGACGAACGCTCTCCAGGATGGTCGATTCAGAGTAACAACCCATTTGACTCGCGCGACCATCGTGACGACCATGCTCTACGACGAGATCGACGATCCGGGAGAGACGACGCCGGAAACGCTGCGCGAACAGTACGTGGCGGAACTCGCCGAGACGGTCGAATCGGTCGGTACGGACGACGTGGTCGAGCAGACGGCACTCGACCGTGAGATGGTCGAATCTATCGCCGACGGCGATGCTCCCGAAACCACGCTCGAAGATGCTGCGGCCATCCTCGCTACCAGCGACGACGCTCCTCCGAAAGATGACATCCTGCTCGAAGTGCGCGACCATCTGCTGATGGGGATGACGACCGCCTTGCTCGACGTCGATACGCTCGCCTCCGCTATCGATGGCGACCTCGGCCCGCGAGCGATTCAACAGAAGATCGAAGGGCGAGCCCCGATGACGCTCGAAGAGTACGCCCTCGTCCACCACTTCATCGCCGAACGAGGAGATCGGTAGACACCGGAGTTATCCGCGACCCGGTCGAAGCAATCGTATGAACGTCGCCATCATCGGGTGTGGGTACGTCGGTCTCGAACTCGGTCGGCAGTTGGTTCGAACGGGCCACGACGTGGTCGGTGTCCGGCGCTCTCTCGACGGGGTTCGAGAGATCGAACGGGCAGGATTCGATGGCGTGCAGGCGGACGCAACAGATGCGGATTCCCTCTCGTCGATTCCCGACGCAGACGCGGTCGTCTACGCCGCGAGCGCGGATACCCGTGACTCGGACGCCGCACGGAACGTGTACGTCGATGGCCTTCGAACGACACTCGAACAGTTCACCGGGCGTGACTCGTCACCCAAACGATTCGTCTACACGTCGAGTACGGGCGTATACGGCGACCGAGACGGGTCGTGGGTGGACGAATCGACGACACTGGAACCGCGAACCGAGCGAGAGGAGATTCTGGCCGAAGCAGAGCGGATCGTGCGCGAGGCGAGCGCAACCGACTGGACGATCGCCCGATTCGCCGGGCTGTACGGGCCCAATCGATACCGACTGGAACGCTATCTCGATGGGTCGGTGTCGGAGCGGTACTTGAACCTGGTCCACCGCGACGACGCGGCAGGTGCGATACGATTCATGCTGGACGAAGGAACAGCACGGAACGATGTCGTTCTCGTCGTCGACGACGAACCGGTTTGGAAACCGACGTTCACGGAGTGGCTCGCGGAGCGATGTGGTGTGGAACGACCCTCGATTGAACCCGCGACCTCGGAACGAGCGCGTTCGAGCAAGCGGTGTTCGAACGAGAGATTGCGGGAGATGGGCTACGAGCTTCGGTATCCGACGTTTCGGGAAGGATATCGGGATGTGGTTTCGTCATACGGATAGACCACAAACGTCTGACAAGTGTTACCATTGGGAAAAGTTCTTGTCGTCGCATATCGACCACGATGTATGGAGTTTCTGGCCGACCAGTCGGCTCGGGAACTGTTCCGGGCGGCGCAGGTCTACAGCACCGAAAATCCGATGCTCATCGTCGGTGCCACACTCGGAGTCGTCGTGCTCGCGGTGTCGCTCTGGCTAGTCGTTCGCTGGATTCGGCGACCGATGGGAGCCAGACTCAAACGAGCACTGGCGAAACGCGACGAACTCGTCGTCCTGATGCACCCGAACCCAGATCCCGACGCGATGGCCTGTGCGATCGCCGTCTCGTATCTCGCCGAAACGGTCGGCACAGAGACGACGCTCCAGTACTCCGGCCAGATTCGTCATCAGGAGAATCGGGCGTTTCGAACGATTCTCGACCTCGAACTCGAACCTGTCGAACACGTCACCGACCTCGCTGCTTCTACCATCGTCCTCGTCGATCACAATACACCTCGCGGTTTCGACGGCGCAGAACGGATCGAACCGTATGCGGTCATCGACCACCATCCCGGAAACGGATCTGGTGAAGTGTTCACGGATAAACGGACGAACTATGGCTCGTGTTCGACCATCGTCGCGGAGTACTTCGTCGAACTCGGTGCGACACCCATCGGCCCGGACGTCTCACCGGACGACGACGAGTTCGTCTTGCCGTCGGATATCGCCACGGGTCTTCTCTATGGCATCCAATCCGACACGAAACACCTCACGAATGGCTGTATCGAAGCCGACTTCGCGGCGAGCGCATTTCTCTATCAGGGCGTGGACGAACACTGCCTCGACCGGATCGCGAACCCGCAGGTGAGCGCAGAAGTGCTGGAGGTCAAATCGCGAGCCATCACCGAACGGGAGGTTCGTGGCTCCTTCGCGGTCTGCAACGTCGGTGAACTGACAAATGCGGACGCCATCCCGCAGGCAGCAGACGAACTCATGCAGTTAGAAGGAGTGACTGCCGTCGTCGTTTACGGGCGGCGTGAAGACACGCTCCACCTCTCGGGACGATCACGCGACGACCGCGTTCACATGGGAAAAGCACTCCAGACCGCCGTCTCGGATATTCCCGGAGCCAACGCGGGCGGCCACGCACGCATGGGCGGGGGGCAAGTCCCGGTCGAATCGGCGGTCGTGGCAGGCGGATTGGAGGGAAGCCTGTGGAGCGATCGGGAGTTCACCGACAGCATCTTCGACGCACTGAACGGAAACGTCTGATCACTCGACGACGATCGTTCCCGTCATGCCCGCCGCTTCGTGGGGGACGCAGTAGTACTCGTACGTTCCCTTCGTCTCGAACGTATGGACGAACGATTGCCCGGACTGCACCGCGCCTTTGCCGTTCTCCCAGCCCTCTTTGGCGGCATCTTCGGATTCGAAGCCACCCGACGCCCAGTAGTTCGCGCCGTCGGGAATCTTGCCCTGGAAGGCGGTGACGGAGTGGGGTTCGCCACCGACGTGTTTCCAGGCGACGGTGTCTCCCTTCTTGATCGTCAGCTTCTTCGGTGCGAACGAGACTGCCTTCATCTCGACGACGTGGTCTGCGTCACTGGCGACGCCCTGCTGGACGTTCGGGCCGCCTTTCAGCTTCTTCTTCGACTCTTTCTCGCCGGATCGTTTTCCGACAGGAGCCTTTCCGACCTCGCCGACGACGGCGAACTGGGCGCGAAGCGCGGCGCTGGCGAACGCCTCGCTCGCAGTATCGACGCCCTCTCCCGATTTCAGCGCCTTGGTGTAGCCGATCAGTTTCTTCTCGAAGGTCTCGTAGGTTGCGTGGTTGGCGTGTTCGAGTGCCTCGTGAACCTTCGCCTGTTCGAACTGCTTGAAAGTGTCCTGCACGACCGTCGTGGCGGGGCCGCTGAAGTCACCGCCAGCGTTCTTCACGATGGTGTAAACCGACTGGATCGCTTCGTTGCCGAACTGCTTCGATTTCGCATAGGTGTCGTCCCCTCCACCGACGCTTCCGAGTGCTTTCTCGAACGACTCGTAGCGGTCGTGGTTGGCGTGTTCCAGCGATTCGTGATAGCCGCCAGCGCCGTTCTCGAAGTGTTCGTACGTCGATTCGACGACGCTCTTTGCACGCTTCGTGTCGCCGAGTGTGGCGACTTCCGCAGCGTCGAACGCCCGCCCGGCCATGAACGTCGCTTCTGCACCGGAGACGAGCGATGCACTACCGGCCTTCTTCTCGAAGTCGAGCAAGGCCGATAGGACGCCCTCGAAGTGCTTCTTCGCCGCGGGGTCGTTTCCGTTCTTCAGCGCCGGAATCAGCCCCTCTTTCAGGTGCTCGTGTTCGAAGCGTTCGTAGAGTTTCTCGCTCTCGTGTTCGAGTGTCTCGTGGAAGCCGAGTTCGTCCTTCTCGAAGCGCTCGAAGAGCGACTGGGCGATGGTCGCGGCGGCCTTCGACTTGCCTTGCGCGTGGAGTTCCATCGCGTCCCCGAAGCGTGCGCGGAAGAATCCAGACTGGAGGATGGCGGCTTCGGTTTCCCCGACCAGCGTTTCGATTCCCTTTCGGAGACTGCTATCTATCTCTCCGAGCGAGTGCTCGATGGCTTTCGAGTTGCCCTTTCCTGCGGCAGGTGCGAGCTCTTCGAGACCGTGCTCGAACTTCTCGTAGGCGTCGTGGTCGGCGTGCTCCAGTGCTTCGTGGGCTTTCGCGCCCTCGAAGTGGGCGTAGATGTCGGTGGCCATCTGTTTCGCCTGCTTCGTCGCTCCCTGAGCAGCCAACCACTCGCTGTCTGCGGCACGGGTGCGATACGTGTTCAGTGTCGTCGCGTGCGCGAACGAAGTGGAAGGGCCGCCGAGCGATGCGAGTGCTTTCGCGTCGAAGGCCTGCGCTTGCATCACCGCGAGGTGGCCTGCCCCGGCAGTGTTCTCGGTACCGAGTTCGTACGACCCCGAGACTGCGGCGGTGACCGCGTTGTTCGCTTGTTTTCTGACGACCGCTTGCTTTCCTTTCTTCGCAGCTGAAATCGTCGTCTTGGCCGCACTCTCGAACGATTCGTAGGTTTCCGAACTCGCCGATTCGAGGTCGTCGTGGAGGCTCCCTTTCTCGAACTCGGAGAATGCTTGCTCTGCGATCCGCTTGGCTGCGCTCGATTTTCCGGCCCCGGCGAGCGTGGCAGCGTCCTCGAAGCGAGCGCCGAGCAGTTGCAGGTCGAGCGCGCCGACGTTCGTCTCACCGACGAGCGCGACCTGTGCTTTTCGAAGGTGTTTGTTGCCGAGATCGAGTTCGATCTTCGTCTCCTTCTGGTTCTTCTCTTTCAGGGCGGTCTTCAGCTGTCCGAGCGCCTCCTCGAACTCCTCGTAATGTTTCTCGCTCGTATGTTCGAGCTTCTCGTGTGCGCCCCACTCACCACTCGATTTCTCGAACCGAGCGAAGATGTCTGCTGCGACGGACGCGCCTGCGTCGAACTCACCTGCGATGCCGAGCGCGAAGGCATCGTGCAGTCGTGCGCGCATGGCGTTCCATTCGGCGGCGACGGCTGCGTTCGCCGTGACGTTCTTCGGTTTCCCGTTCGAATTTCCGTTCGGTTTTCCGTTTCCATTCTCCTCCTGTTCGCCACCGAGAGCGTTACAACCAGCAAGCAGGGAACTCGCAAGCGTCACGCCGCCCGCTTTCAACAGAGTCCGTCTATCGGTTTGCATATATTGGTTTAGGTAGACCTAAATGACTAAAACATTCCGATTTTTAGGCGCGCCAAAAGGCTAGAGGCTCTCTATCAATGTGGTGATATTCGAATACGAATATAGTGGAATAAAGACGACCTTTTTATTCCCTGACCGTCTGGATGCAGACACCGAATGAGCACGCTGGTTGTGTGTGTCGACCGTAACAACGACATCGGTCGCAAGACGGGACTGGAGATGCCCGTCGCCGGATGGGAGGCAGTCCGCTCGCTCGTCACCGACGTCGGACTCGCAGATCCGGAGGATTCGAGTGTCAACTGTCTGCTCGAAGCGCTCCGCGTCGCGCGCGACCTCCGCGACGAAGACGAGAAAACGACAGTCGCGGTCATCTCCGGCACTGCCGAGACGCGAGTCGGCGCAGACCGCGCCGTCGCTATGCAGATGGACGAACTCGTGGCAAAACACAACCCGGACTCCGCCATCATCGTCATCGACAGTGCGGAGGACGAACGCCTCGTCCCCATCGTCGAGAGTCGCGTCCGCGTCGATGCAGTGGATCGAGTCGTCGTCCGGCAGGCCCGCGACATCGAATCGACCTACTACCTGCTGAAGCAGTTCCTCGCGGACGAGGAACTGCGCCAGACCGTGCTCGTCCCGACCGGTATCGCGCTCATCGCCTTCCCGATCCTGCTCATGCTGTCCGGACCAGCGATGGCGGCGGCGGCCATCACCGCAGTCATCGGTCTGTTCACGCTCTACAAGGGACTCGCCATCGGTGACTACCTCCGGGAGTTCCCCGCGCAGGCCCGCGACGCGCTATACTCCGGGCGGGTTTCGATCGTCACCTACGTGGTCGGTGCGGGCCTCTCGCTCATCGGCGTGTTCGCTGGCGCGTACGACGCCGCACCGATGGATGCCTCCGACGGCGTTCTCATGCCAGCGATGGCGTTCATCTTCGCGAGCGTCCCGTGGATCGCGGTCGCCGCACTCACGGCGAGCATGGGTCGCCTGCTGGACGAAGCCATCCGCAACGACCGGGTGCGCAACTCCTATCTGAATCTGCCCTTCGGCGTGCTCGCGGTGGGGCTAGTCGTCCGCGGCTTCTCGGCGTACTTCTTACAGCAGGCCGAGAAGATCGCCCCGGTCGTCGTTCCGGAGATCTCGGTCGGCCAGACCACCATCGACCAGTTCACGTTAGACCCCGGCACGCGACTGGCGGTGTACGTCATCCTCGGCGTCTTCGTCAGTCTGCTCGGCGTTCGCGTGGCCACCTACGTGAGCGGAACGACGGTGGAAGAAGAACTGGTCGAGTAACCGAGTCCCATTTATCCCCGGAACCGCAACCCACCGCCATGAACCAGCAGGCGTGGGTCAGCCTCTTCTCCGGCGGCAAGGACTCCTCATGGGCACTCTACCGGGCGCTCGAAGAAGGTCTGAACGTCGAGCGACTGCTCACCGTCCATCCGGCGGGCGACTCGTACATGTATCACGTTCCGGCGACTGATCTCGCGGCCCTCGCCGCCGAGAGTATCGGCATCCCGCTCGTGGAGGTGGCGGGTGACTTCGACGCCGAATCGGCAGAAGACGCGGGCGAACAGGGGGACAAAGAGATCGAGACGCTGGAGACCGCACTCCGCGACCTCGAAGTCGACCTCGGCGGCGTCACGGCGGGGGCGGTCGAAAGCGAGTTCCAGACGAGTCGAATCCAGGCGCTCTGTGACCGTCTCGACATCGAGTTGTTCGCTCCGCTCTGGCAGCGCGACCCCCTCGAACTCGGCCACGCGATGGTCGACGCTGGTTTCGAGATTCGAATCGTACAGGTTGCTGCCTACGGACTCGACGAGTCGTGGCTCGGTCGAACCCTGGACGCAGAGGCACTGGCCGAGTTGGAACGACGCAACGACGAGTACGGCGTCCACGTCCTGGGAGAGGGAGGAGAGTTCGAGACGCTCGTGACCGACGCGCCGCACATGGATCGACCTATCGAGTTGGAATACGAGACCGAATGGGATGGGACACGAGGAACACTGCGCGTTACGGATGCTCGGTTAGGCTAAGCGTCTCCGCGAGCGAACGTCGTGAGCGAGCGGACTTTTTTGGTGCAGATTTGTTGTGCGAGCGGTGCCCGCAGCGCCGACGGCGCGAGGACACCCGAGCGGAAAGAAGGTGCGATTGAGGAAGCTGGTGCGTGAAAACAGACCGTGCTGCAGTTATCCTCAGTCTCGTCCGCCGTTCGTGATCTGTGTGTGAGCACCGATGAGTGCGCCCGCCAGATCCATGTTCTCGACGTGCGTCTTCTCGTCGATGATCGAATCGCGCACGTCGCAATCGCGAACGGTCGCATCCGGGAAGATGATGGCGTTGGTGAGATTCGCGTTGACCAGTTTCGAGCCGTCCATCACGTGGACGTTTTCACCGATGGTGGCATCCTCTACCGTCGCTGAGTCGGCGACGTAGGTGCCGCCGTCGAGATACCACGCGACGGCGTCGAGATAGCTCTCGGGCGTCCCGATGTCGAACCACGCTTCTTCGAACGAGTATGCGAACACCGGTTCACGGGTCTGTAACCACTGGAGAAACCAGCCGGGTTCGTCGGGATTGTTGCCGTCCTCGAGATACCGTTCGAGCAAGGGAAGGTTCTCGCGGGTGAAGGCGTAGCAGGCGATGGAGACGAGCGTCGAGTTGGGATCGTCGGGTTTCTCCTGGAACTCGACGACGCGTTCGCCGTCGAGTTCGACCAGTCCGTAGGATTTCGCCCGTTCCTTGCTTCCTACGTCGTAAGCCGCGAGACAGGGTGCATCTTTAGCTTCGAAGAAATCGACGAAGTCGTCGATGTCGAAGCTGATGAGGTTGTCACCCGCGATGACGAGCAGGTCGTCGTCGACCTCTTCGCGTTCGACCAGCTGTGCTAATGCACCGACGACGCCGAACTTCTCGTCCTCTTCCGAGGTGTCTTCGACGCTCAACTGCGGTTTCTCGAACTCACTCTCATCGAGGTGCGTGTGGAAATCGTCGGCGAAGCGCTCGTTCGTGCTGACGTAGACCGTGTCGATACGGTTGTCTGCTTCGAGATCGGCGAAGATGCGGTCGATGACCGTCGTTTCGCCGATCGGCAGGAACATCTTTGGCCGATGTTTCGTGATCGGCCACAGGCGCGTCGCGTATCCGCCCGCGAGGACGACGGCTTTCATAGCCGCATCGTCACTCCGGACCCGTAAGTCCTTTTTCATCTTTCGCAGGGCCACCAGAGTCAGGACAAGCGCGTCCGTACTGCTCTGTGATGGTTCGAAACCGTCACGGCTTGTCGGTCGACCCAGTTCCGTTTCTCGTCGTTTCGGGACTCGGGATGCTGGTCTGGTACTCGTCGTTGCCGCCGACGCTCGTGGCGCTCGGATTCCCTCTTTCGCACTCGCTGGTGTTCTCGACCGTCGGGGTCATCATCTCGGTGCTGGGCACCTACTACTATCTCGTCTGGACGGTGACGCCGGGTGGCCACGCGACGACCCAACAGTTGATGGGTGTCGGCTACGGACTGCTGGCTATCGTCGCGCTCTTGCTCGCCCTCGGGCTGTTAGCGTCCTGATCGTCAGCTGTTACACCCTAATCGTCGAAGAAGGCGGTGAGCAGTTCGTACTGACCCTTCCGAAGGTGATAGTGGAGCGTGGGCGATGCGATGTCGAGCGATCCCGCGATCTCCTCCGCCGTGCTCCCTCGCGGCCAGTCGTAGTAGCCCGCGAAGTAGGCGGTTCGAAGCGCCGTCTCCTGTCGGTCGGTCAAGCGCTCGGTGAGTGCCTGCCGGAACTCCTGGGCGGTCTGGATGGGCCGGTCGACGGAGCGTTTCCCGATCAGTTCCGAATCGGGGTAGGCGGCCTGGAACGTGTCTACGACCCTCCGAACGTCCGTGTCGTGGGGGACCTCTGCGACGAGGGATACCGTCCTACCGTCGGCAGTGGCGGACTGGACCGCAGCACCGGCCTCGACTAATCGCTTGACGGTCGAGGCGCCCATCTCGGTTTCGAGCACGCACCCTGACTCGTCGGTATCAATGAGCCGACATTCGGTGACCTGGTCTGCCTCGGAAACCAGCTCTTCGACGTGGTCTGGCGGTGCGCCTTCGACGCGCACGTAGTGGAGCAACTGCCCTTCCGAGGCAGGCACGAGACCGTGGAGGTGACAGCTACAGTCCAATCGACGAGAGACGGACAGGAACACCTCTCGCGAGTCGTTCACCTGGAACTCCAGTTCCACGGACGTGTCTGACAGCAAGATCTTCTTGTTCTTGGCGGCGTTGATGGCGAAGCCAATCGTATCGCCGAGGATTTCGAGCGCGTCCTGTGCTCGCTCGCTGAGAACCCCCGTGTGCGTCGAGACGAGCGAGAGCGTCCCATATACCGTGTTTCCGTACGAGAGTGGGATAGAGATCCCCGATTCGATTCCCCTATCCCGTGCTTCTTCTTGCACTGTTCGTGGTAGCAGGTCGGTCTCCCGAACGTCCTGGATGACCTGTAATTCGTCCGTTCGCATCGCCATGTCGGCAGGGTCCTCTTCGATAGCCCCCCCTATCGAGACGAGCGTGTCGAGGTAGCCGTCGATATCGCCAGCACGGCTTCGGGGAGTGACGCCGTCTCGGCTGACTTCGCTCTCGTCCGTCCACGCGAGTTCGTACAGCCCCGATTCGACCATCCGCTCGCACACCAACTGTTCGATGTCGTTGCGGGTCGCGGCGTGAACGAGTTCGTGGATGACCTCCTGTATCACCCGGTGGATCTGGTTCAGGGTCTCCAGTTCGTCGTGTTGCCGAGTCAGTTTTCGCTCCCGTTCCCGGCGGTCGGTCACGTCGCGCGCGACCCAGACGACAGCGTCTCGCCCGTCGATCTTCGTTCCGAGCGGTGTCGTCCGCGCTTCGAACCACCGTCGTCCCATCGTCACGTCCAGTTGGTACTCCATCGTCTCGATCTCGCCTGTCTCCAGCGTTCGGCGGATGTGTTTCAGAAACTCCTCTGCCCGCTCCTCGGGAAAGACGTCGTGGAGTCGTCGCCCGACCAGATCTGCCGGTGTGGATGTTGCGAGTCGTTCGGTGTTCGGCCCGACCAGCAACTCACGGTATCGTCCTTCGTCGTCGAGGAGGAACGCAACGTCCGGAAACGCCGTCATGATGGCCTCGATACGGCTCTCACCGCGGCCACCGAGGTGCTTCTCGATGGCGGTATCGATTCGTGCCAGAAGGTCGTCTCCCCCACTGACGGAATCTCGGGGGATATAGTCGCTGACTCCTGCTGCGATCGCTTCGCTGGCGATCCGTTCGCTTCCCATGCCGGTGAACAGCACGAACGGGAGGTTCGGATGCTCGTCGCGCACCGATTCGAGGAGTTCGAGTCCGTCGCCTTCTGGGAGGTCGTAGTTGGCGACGATGCAGTCGATCGCCTCGGTTCCGAGACGGGCGAGACAGTCCGCTGCGGTCGATTCGAGGCAGACGGTCACGTCGTGTTCCCGGTCGAACCGTGGTGCGACGTCGGTTTCGTGTTCCACGAAGAGAACGGTACGATTACTCGGCATGGTGAAGTCGGTTGTGTTCGTGTCGTGAGGAGGATCGCCTGCGGGGTCGAACTGCAGGTCGAATACGGAATGCGTTCGGAGTGGTCGGCCACTTCCCCATCGTAGGTTAGCCCATGCACCCAGATGGGAAAACGGTTTACCTTGTCACTTTGCTCGCGGTAGAAATTTGAACACGCGACTCGAACCGAGGGATATGCGTGACGACGAGACGACCCGCGAGCAGATCGCGGCGTTTCTCCGACAGGAATCCGCCACCCCGAGCACGCTCGCAGGGGAGTTCGACATCACTGCTGGTGCGGCGATTCGACACGTGAGACACGTCGCCCGGTCGGTCGAATCGGGTGGCGAACAGCTCCTCGTCGCTCCACCAACGTGTCAGGACTGTGGGTTCGACGCCTTCGACGACCCCGCAAATCGCCCCTCGCGGTGTCCGGAGTGCAAGAGCGAGGCCATCGAAGAACCCGCCTTCACGATTCGCAGTGAGGAGTGACCGCCGAACGCGCCCAGAGGACACCATCGGCGAACCGATTTTCTGAGACGGACGCTCGTTGCTTCCCAACTTAGCGATACCCGAGCGCTTCGAGATGGTCTTCGACTGCGGTCGCGTTCTCTTCCTCGCCCCCATTCTCGCTTTCGGGGGTGTAGGTCTCTGCGTCAGTGCCCGTGGTCACGGCCCAGGGAACCCGCTTGACGACCGAGAGCGGAACGCCCGTCGGATGGCCGTGGATGCGTCCTTCGCCGAACGCCTCGCCGTGGTCGGCGGAGATGATGACCCGTTCTGCATCGAGGTTTTCGAGGAGCAGTTCGACATCGTCGAGTACGTATCGCAGGTTTTCGAGGTACATGTCCCACGCTTCCGCTCGGCTGAGGTCGCCCCGGCGGAGTGCTGGCCAGGGCTTCGTCTCTACCTGCGTGAGCGGATCGCCGGTACGGGCCGCCCTGGACATGTAGGGCGTGTGTGGCTGTGCGTAGTGGAACAGATACCGTTCGGCGTCGACCTCGCGGGCGGTTTCGATGGCGCGGTCGGTGAGAAACCGCGGCGGGACGTTACCGAGGTCGTCGTCGTGGCCGTGTCGCCACGCCGGGACGTACGCTTTGAAGTCGTCGTCGGTGACGACGTTATCTTGCGGCCAGCCGAACGGCATCGAGACGCTTGGTGCGTATCGTTCCTCGATGAAGGCGTTGCGGTCGAACCCGTTGGCGGTGACGAGCGCCGTTTCACGAATGTCCGAGAGATGGTCGGTAGTGAACGTCTTGACGAGCCATTCGTAGGAGCCGCTGCCGACAGACAGTATCGAGCCGATGCGCTCCTCGTCGAGGAAGTCGTACTCGTCTGCGACTGCTAGTAAGGCATCGACGCGGCAGGCGTCGAGGATGATGAGCGCGTCCCAATCGAGGTCGTACACGTTCGTCGCGAACGAGTGCCGCGAGGTGAGGGTGAACCACGAACCGAGATACGTACACCAGAGGGCCTGCATCAGTGCGCGTGAGGGGTTCTTTCGAAAGTTCTCTCGAAATTCAGAAACCCATCCTCGAAAGCTAACGGGCATTTTCTGAACGTATATCAAATGAAGAAAGTATAGTTTATGAACGTAATCAAACACGATACTGACGGTAGTATATACTGTTAATTTATATTTGATCAGTTACTCGTGGTACCGTTCTCGGGGGTTCACTGACTGTGTGCGTTCGTTCTCTCACAGGCTTCGCCGCTGTCGAAGCGATGGCTGGCGCTCGCCTCCGTTGGATATTCGGACCCTAATCGAATCCCAGCGACCGATTCGAAGAGAGGTCGTACTCCAGAGACGAGCCCTGCTGGACGAACTCGTAGTCCGAGTCGGTGAGATACACCACGTCGTCCTCGACGGTGATCTCTATCGCGTCGAGCACCGCACCCTCGCAGGGACCGTAGGTACAGACGCCTGAGTCGGATTCGAACAGCGCGCCGTGTTTCCCGCAGACGAGTTCGCCGTCGCGCACGGTCGCGCCGTCACCCTTGTCGAGGCGCACGTCGGTCCAGTGCTGACAGTAGTTTCGCCACGCCTCGATCTCGCCGTCCTGCTCGACGAGAATGGCCTCTTCTTCGTCGAATCCGTTTCGAATCGTGAACAGAAAGGTCGTGTCGTCCGGAATCTCGGCAACGGCGGCGATTCGGCTGTCCTCGTCCATCGGATACGGATTATCGACGCGAACGCTTGAGACTTTTCAATAGTGGCGCGATTCTACGAGTTTTCAATAGTGACGTGACTCGACCAGCGCGTCGAATGCGTCCACGAGTTGCCGGGTAACGCGACCGACCTCGAACTCGCTGTCGTCCATCCGTGAGATGGGTCGAACTTCCCACGTCGTGTTCGTCAGGAAGGCTTCCTCGGCGTGCCGCACGTCGTCAGGTTCGTACCGGCCTTCCTCGGTCGGGATTCCAGCGTCTGCTACGAGTTCGAGGACGACCCGGCGCGTGACTCCCGGCAGGACAGGCCCCGAGAGGAAGGGCGTGTGGAGCACGCCGTCGCGGACGAAAAACAGGTTGCTCGTCGCCCCCTCCGCGATAGCCCCGTCCGAATCGAGCATGAGTGCTTCGTCGGCATCGGTTTCGAGTCGGGCGAGGATGCCGTTCAGATAGTTGTGTGTCTTCGCGTGTGCGGGGAGCGCGGCGTCGGGGATGCGCCGGGTTTCGACCACCTCGGCAGTGGCAGGGGCGTCCCACACCGTTCCGCCGGAAGGATCGCCTCTACCTCCGCGCGGGAGTTCGGCGACGATGACGACGACGGTCGGGTCTTCCACAGGGCCGGGCGAGAGTTTTCCCGGTTGTACCCCTCTCGAAATCGAGAGTTTGACGTAGGCCTCCCGCAGGTCGTTCGCGTCGAGCGTCTCGCGGATTCGCATTCGGAGGTCGTCGTCGCCGATTCCGTGGTCGAGCGAGAGCGCCTCGCAGGTCGCGTGCAGGCGGTCGGCGTGTGCCTCCCATTCGAACACTTCTCCGCCGTAGGTCCGCAGGGTTTCGAACGCCGCGTCACCGTACATGAACCCACGGTCGCGGACGCTCACCGTAGCTTCGTCGGCGGGCACGAGGTCGCCGTTCACGTGGTAGTGCATGGGTCGAAATTCATGGATCTCAGTTCGGTCGATACTGGTGTCCTTCAGGCGATACGTCGCCGGTCTTCCGTCGCGCTGTCGCATTGCTCACAGAAGTTCTGAACGAGTCGCTTCCCCTCGTCGGTGAGGATGCTCTCGGGGTGGAACTGCACGCCGACGTGGGGGCGGTCGGCGTGTCGCACGCCCATCATGATCTTGCGCTCGTCCGCTGTGTGGGCCGTCTCCACCAGCACGTCGGGGATGTCGTCTCGTTCGACCGCGAGCGAGTGGTAGCGCCCGACCTCGAACTCGTCCGGTAATCCCGCGAAGATTCCCTTCCCGTCGTGGGTTACCGTCGAGGGCTTGCCGTGAACGACTTCGGGGGCGTGAACGACCGGTGCGCCGTGGGCCGCACAGAGTGCCTGATGGCCGAGACAGACCCCCAGCGCGGGGTAGGTCGTCTCCGCGAACACCGCGACCGAGACGCCAGCGTCCGCCGGCGTTCCGGGGCCGGGCGAGACGACGATTCCGTCGGGGTCGAGTTCGCGGATACCAGCGACGTCGATGGCGTCGTTACGGCGGACGACCACCTCGTCGGCGAACTCGCCGACGTATTGGACGAGGTTGTAGGCGAACGAGTCGTAGTTGTCGATGACCAGGATCATTTTCGTGTGCGGAGTGTTCGTGCGCGGTTCGCGTAGTGTGTGAACCGCGCACGAACGTGTTGGTCGATGTTGGAAGTCTCACAGGTAAAAGGTGCTGGTCGTCGTTCGGGATGGACGATTCTCTCTCCCAGTATCCGTCGAAGCCTCTGCCGATCTTTTCGTACGGAAACCAACAACGAGGAAGCAGCGTACCAGAAAGCCCTCGTGGACTAGGCTCGCGCGAACCGCCCTGCGCTACCCGTCGCTCACTTCGTTCGCTCCTGCGGTGCTTGGGGGTTCGGGCTTCGCCTACCCCACTCACGGTTTAACCGTTCCCAACCGAGGCGCGTCGCGCCTCGCACTCCTCGCCCTTTCAGCCCGCCAGGGGGAATCCGGCCTGGCGGGGGGAGCACCGGGAGACTGCGTCTCCGGAGCTCACTGCGCGAAGCGCCGTGAACGACCGGGGCTTTCGAAGACACCGCTATAACTCGTTCGTTGCCAAGAGAATATTCGAGGATTCGTCGCCAAAGTCTGTACATTTCAGTACGTTCCAGTACAAACCGAAGGACGGTAGAGAACGACGCTGGATCCCCTACTCCTCCGAAAAGCCGCCGTCTCGACCCAGAACTTCGTTGACGGCCGTTACCAACGCTTTCCCCTTCGCCAGCGTCTCCTCGAATTCCAGTTCAGGCACCGAGTCGTGGACGATGCCCGCGCCGACGCGCAGGTGGTACTCGTCCCGGTGGCGCACCAGCGTTCGGATGACGATGTTCAGGGTCGCCCGGTCGTCGAAGCCGAACATGCCGATACTGCCGGTGTACGGCCCCCGCCGCGTCGATTCGAGTTCGTCGATGATCTCCATGGTTCGGGGTTTGGGGGCGCCCGTGATGGTGCCACCGGGGAACACCGCCGCGATGGCGTCCGTGAGACCCACGTCGGGGCGACGCCGTCCGGCTACTTCCGAGACGAGGTGCATCACCTCGGAGTATCTGTCCACGCGGCGGTAGTCGGTCACCTCGACGCTTCCGTATTCGGCGATCTTCCCGAGGTCGTTCCGTTCGAGATCGACCAGCATCGCGTGTTCCGCGCGTTCTTTCTCGTCGCCCAGTAGATCCGCTTCCAGTTCGGCGTCTTTCTCGGGCGTTTCCCCCCGCGGTCGCGTCCCCGCGATGGGTTCCGTGACGACGCGGTCACCGTCCACGTCGAGCAGGAGTTCCGGGCTGGCGCTCACCAGATCGATACCGGGGAACTCCAGCAGCGCGGAGTACGGTGCCGGATTCACTCGCCGCAAGGCGTCGAACGCCTCGACCGGGTGGACGCTGGCCGGTGCTTCGAGCCGCTGGGAGATGTTCGCCTGGAACGTCTCGCCGTCGCGGACGTAGCGTTTGACCGCCCGCACGCGCTCAGCGAACGCCTCAGTTCCGCACGCGCTCACGAACGACCCCTGCTCGTCGGTGGGTGGCGCGCCGACGCTTGCGTTTCCGTGCGTGGCCGCGCGCGCGAGCGCTAGCGCCTGCTCGCGAGCAGCGTCGTAGGTCGCGTCCAGATCACCCATCTCGTGTCCGTCATCGAGTCGCGGGCACGCGGTCACCCGAAGCGTGACGTGCTCCGAATCGTCCGGCGTCTCCCACGCCGCGACGCGGTCGTACAGGCCAAACTGGAGTCGCGGTAATCCTCGGTCGTCGTCCGCCG
Organism: Haladaptatus rarus; assembly: GCF_054177585.1. Classification (NCBI taxonomy): domain Archaea; kingdom Methanobacteriati; phylum Methanobacteriota; class Halobacteria; order Halobacteriales; family Haladaptataceae; genus Haladaptatus; species Haladaptatus rarus. The sequence continues at coordinate 154,927 of NZ_JBPEHG010000002.1, forward strand.
ACCCCGGAAGCGATTCGAGTTCGCGCACGAGGTCGTACGAGAGCCACCCGAACAGCCCACAGGGGTACGGCACGTTGCACTCCCCGCGCACCAGTTGCTCGTCGTCTAGCACACCGGCCACCGCGTCGAGACTCGGTCCCGACACGTCGGTAAGCGACGCTGCCTGCGGGCGTGCTTGAAGTCGCTGTGCCGGTTCGACGCCGAAATAGCCCCAGCCGGATTGCCCACCGGTCGTCGCCAGATAGAAGCCGCCAGCACCGTCACGCGCCCGTCGATACGCGAGAAACGGGTCGCTCACCTGCACCTGTACCTCGACCGGAATCCGTGCCCCCGGCGGTGCATCGCGGGCCGTCTCACGGTACGATGCCCGCGAGGTGACGACGGTCGGATTCTTACATCGACTTCGCACGTTCTATCCAGCCCTCGATCCGTTTCGGTGAGAGGTCGGTCTCCGTCGCGAGTTCTTCGGCGTCGGCGACTGCCAGTTGCGCCGAGTTCTCGACGCCCGCGTTCCGAAGTCGCTCGGCGTACGCCGGGCCGATCCCTTTCACGTCTTCGAGGGGACGCCCGTCTTCTATCGCCGCTTCTTCGGATTCGTCTGTCTGGTCCACCTCTTCGACTTCCGGTTCGGATTCTTCGACCGCTGGTTCTTCTCCTTCCGCTTCGATTTCCGGTTCGTCCGTCGCTTCGTCGACTTCCGCCTCCTCCACCGCTTCCGGTTCGGGTTCCGGCTCGGTCGATTCCGTCTGTGCCGGTTGGCTCGCTTCGGTTCCCGGCCCGGTAGCCTCCGCCGGTTCTGCGGCGGTGTCGGGTTCGGCTTCTTCGATGTGTTCCGTTGGTTCACCCTCGTCAACGAGGTCTTCTGTCGAGACACTCGTGTCTTCGTCCGGGGACTCGTCTGTCTGTTTCACTGCCCTCTCGTTCGTCGCATCGGGTCGTTCTGTCGTCTCGGTCGGTTCGCGCTCTATCGTCACGCCTGCGTCGCGCTGACGCTTCTGCGACCGTTCCTCGCCGAGACCGAGCAACGATTTCAGCCGTGTGATAAGCCCCATTGTGAGACAGTACAGAGTCCCTTCACTTAAAGGCGTCTTCGCAGGGCGGCGTCCATCCGGTCTACCGGCGGGTCACGACCTGTCCAGAGTTCGAACGCCGCCACCCCCTGAAAGAGGAGCATCCACGCCCCGTCGATGGTCGTCGCCCCGCACATCGCCGCCTCGCGAAGCAATCGCGTATCGAGCGGGCGGTAGACCGCATCCATCACCGCGAGGTCGCCGTGAAGCACTTCCACCGGAACCGGTGAAACGTCGGATTCCATCCCGACGCTCGTCGCGTTGACCACCACGTCCGACTCCGGAACCAGCTCGGACAGTGCGTCCAGTCCGTGCGCGCTCGCCCCCGACACGTCCGCCGCCAGCGACTCGGCGCGCGAGACCGTCCGGTTCGCTATCTCGACCGTCGCCCCCTCGTCGGCCAGCATGAACGCGATCGCTCTGGCTGCGCCACCTGCACCGACGACGACCGCAGATCGCCCGTCGAGCGTCACGTCGTGGCGCTCGAACGCCCGGCGCGCACCTTCCGCGTCTGTGTTGTGGCCGACCGGGCTACTGTCGCTTGCTGTCTCCGAAAGATCGATCGTGTTCACCGCGCCGATCCGCGCCGCGAGTGGGTCGGGTTCGACGTGTTCGAGAGCCTCCTCTTTGAACGGAATGGTGACGTTGAGTCCCCGGATACCGAGCGCCTCGGCCCCCTCGATCGCCGGGCCGAGAGCGTCGGGTTCGAAGGTGACGTAGCGTGCGTCCAGACCGAGTTCGTCGTAGGCCGCTTCGTGCATCGGCGGCGAGAGCGAGTGGCCGACCGGATCGCCGACCAGTCCATACACGTCCATGTCACTCCCTGTGTCTCCGCGTGTATAAGTTCGGATGGTTCGGTAATATTATATATAGCAAGTTTAATAAAACATGTGACCAATGGGCACACCACTTCTGACGTGGCTATTCTCCACAGAAACGCTGTATCTGTTACTCGGTATCATTCTGCTGCACGTTGGTGCCGAGATACTGGTCAAGAGCGCGTCGTCGCTCGCGCTGGGGTTCGGCATCGCACCGGTCACCATCGGGGTGACTATCATCGCCTTTGCGACGACCGCCCCGGGACTGTTCGTCAGCGTCATCGGGGCGATCACCGTCTCCGAGAGTATCGGTCTCGGGAACATCGTCGGCTCGAACATCGCCAACATCGGCCTCGTGTTGGGGGCAGCAGCACTCGTCCAGCCGATGTCCGTGAACCGTGACCTCCTCCGACGACACGGGTCATTCATGCTCGTCGCCGTCGTCCTTCTCGTCGCCCTCGGAAGCGACGGCACGCTCGGTTCGCAGGATGGTGCGCTCTTGCTCGCTGTCCTCGCCCTCTTCACGGTCTACATCCTTCGCTACGTGAAGAAGGTCGACGACGACGGACTCGTCACCGAAGAGGTCGAAGACACAGAGGGCGCTACCGACGCACGCAACGTCGGCCTGTTCATCCTCGGCGGTCTGGTCTTGCTGGGTGGCTCCCGGTTCCTCATCGAGGGGAGCGTGGATCTGCTCCGTCAGTTCGGCTTCACCGACTTGTTCATCGGACTGACGGTCGTCGCGTTCGGTACCTCGCTCCCCGAACTCGCCGCGTCCGTCGTCGGTGCTGTCCGAGGCGAAGCCGACTTCAGCATCGGGAACGTCATCGGGAGCAACATCTACAACATCCTCGCCGTCATCGGCGTGTTGGCGATCATCGTTCCGGTGAACGTGTCGGCGAGCACTCGCGCGTTCGAGTTCCCGTTCCTCGTCGCGTTCACCGTCGTCGCCATGGGTATCATGGCACATCAACACCGTCTGTCGCGGTTCAACGGCGCGTTTCTCATCGTCGGATACGCTATCTTCGTGTTCTTCTTGTTCCCCTGACTATCCTGCTCGCGCTTCGATGTGAAGCGTTCCAGCTCCTCGTCGGACGCGTCTGCTACCGTATCGCTGGACGAGAGCGAGTATCGGCGGAACAGATCTAACGGTATCGACGCCCTTTTTCCGGTTTAGTGCTGAGTCGAAGTCGTGATAGCCGTCGTCGTCAGCCGTGCCGATTCTGCCTCCGAACACATCGGCGAGCACCTGCTCGCCGAAACGGAGTGGACAGCACACGAAGACGAAGCCCGTCCCGACGCCGAAGGTGGGGGTCGCTACTACCGCACCGATGGGTTCGAACTCAGGGAGTTCGACGCCCTGCACCTCGACGTCGAGGACGCAGCAGCAGCGTTCGCCGACCCCGACATGCTCTTTTTTGCTTCCCGGCATTCGGGCGACACCGGGCCACTGCTCACCGGCCACTTCACGGGGAACTTCGGTCCGGCGCAGTACGGCGGCGAGGACGGAGGACTCGCCGCCACGTGCCCGAACGCACAAGCTCGTCTGCTCCGCGCGTTCGACGAACACGCGCCCGAGGAGTACGACGTCGGCATGGAGTGTACCCACCACGGCCCGAGCAACGTGGGCGTCCCGTCGATGTTCGTCGAACTCGGAAGCGACGAGGAACAGTGGCGAGATTCGGCGGCTGCCCGTGCCGTCGCGCGTGCCATCCTCGACCTCCGGGACGTCGAACCCACCCGAGAGCGACAGCTCGTCGGGTTCGGTGGCGGTCACTACGTCCCACGATTCGAGCGCATCGTCCGGGAGACGGACTGGGCGGTGGGGCACATCGCTTCGGACTGGAATCTGGAGGCGATGGGGCCGCCAGAAGCGAATCGGGAGACGATCCGGCAAGCGTTCGAGCAAAGCGACGCGACCTACGCCGTCTGTGAAGGCGACTACCCCGAACTAGCGTCGGTCATCGCCGACATCGGCTATCGAGTCGTGAGCGAGACGTGGGTTCGAGAGGTGTCCGGCGTCTCGCTCGAACTCGCCGACCGACTCGAATCCGACCTCTCGTCGGTCGAATCGGGACTTCGATTCGGCGATCTCGCGCGCGAGGCGTCGACGTTCGAGGTCGTCCGACTTCCCGACGAACTTATCGCCAGCGTCTCGGGAATCGACCGCGAGGCAACGTCCGATCTCGTCGCACAGCACACCATCGCGTTCGAGACGGTCGAAGGTGGAACGCTGGCGGCAGGCAGCGCGGCAGTTCGTGACTCGAGCGATTACGACGCGCTCGTGGACGGACTGGTCTCCATCCTCGGTGAGAAGTACGACGAGGTCGAACGGACTGCGGACGAAGTCGTCGCGCACGAGGCCGCCTTCGACCCGAAGAAAGCCCGCAAACTGGGTATTCCGGAGGGCCCTGCCTTCGGCAAACTCTCGTCCGGCGTGGCGGTGACGATAAACGACGAGACGATTCCGCCAGAGGCAGTCCAGACCGAGCGTTCGTACCGTTATTCCGTCTGAGTAGAGACACTGCCCATGTCATTTGTGACCTATTGTCTGACATGCGTCAGCCAGAGGGGAAAGATAATTAATCTGCGTTCGTAATTCAAGCTTCAAGGATGGATTCGATTGTCGAAGACGCCATAGAGGAGGCGGAGGGGGAGCAACAGCCCCCCGAGCAGAACCAGATGGGTGGTGCTACCAACAAAGCGACCCCGTCGGGCACGATGACCGACGAGGAACTTCAGGACGTACTCAAAGATCTACAGACCAACATCACAGTCGTCGGCTGTGGCGGCGGTGGCGGAAACACAGTGAGCCGGATGGCCGAGGAGGGCATCCACGGTGCGTCACTCGTCGCGGCGAACACCGACGTACAGCATCTCGTAGAGATCGAAGCAGACACGAAGATCCTGATGGGCGAACAGAAGACCAACGGGCGCGGCGCGGGGTCGCTCCCGCAGGTCGGCGAGGAGGCCGCCCTCGAAAGTCAGGAGGAGATCTACGACGCGATCCAGGGATCGGACATGGTGTTCGTCACCGCCGGACTCGGCGGTGGCACGGGAACCGGAAGCGCTCCGGTCGTCGCCAAAGCGGCCCGCGAAGCGGGTGCACTCACCATCGCTATCGTCACCACGCCCTTCACGGCGGAGGGTGAGGTTCGGCGCACCAACGCCGAGGCCGGACTGGAACGACTGCGCGACGTGAGCGACACCGTCATCGTCGTCCCGAACGACCGACTGCTGGACTCCGTGGGCAAACTGCCCGTCAAGCAGGCGTTCAAGGTGGCCGACGAGGTGCTCATGCGCTCCGTGAAAGGTATCACGGAACTCATCACCAAACCCGGACTCGTCAACCTCGACTTCGCCGACGTTCGCACCGTCATGGAGAAAGGCGGCGTGGCGATGATCGGTCTGGGTGAGAGCGATTCCGACTCGAAGGCACAGGACTCCGTGAAGAGTGCCCTGCGCTCGCCGCTTCTCGACGTAGACATCAGCGGCGCGAAATCCGCGCTGGTCAACGTTACGGGTGGCAACGACATGTCCATCGAGGAGGCGGAAGGCGTGGTCGAGCAGATCTACGACCGCATCGACCCCGACGCCCGCATCATCTGGGGAACGTCTATCGACGAAGACCTGGAAGGCTCGATGCGGACGATGATCGTCGTTACTGGCGTCCAGTCGCCCCAGATCTACGGTCGCAACGAGGCAGAGCAGGCACAGGCCAAGAGCCGGATGGAAGACATCGACTACGTCGAATAGATTCACTCGCTCTTCGCTCGTCCGTTCTCGTGACCCGACTCCGGTCGCTCATCTAGTTTCAACGAGATATCACTGCAGATGCACCCGATCTTCACCTGTCGATGATGATGTCCCGAACCGGCGAACGACGGACGACCTTGGAAAGATAGAAAAAGCCTGATAGCCAAGCATTACCAACAATGGATGTCAAACTCGACCTCGCGTCGTACGTGCGCGTGCTCAAACTGGCGAGTACGCCCTCGTGGGACGAGTTCTCGAAGATTTCGAAGATCGCAGGTATCGGTATCTTACTCGTCGGTCTGCTCGGCTTCGTCATCTTCGCGATCATGAGCTTCATCCCAGCGTAGGTGAATCAAATGTCAATATACGCAGTAAAGACCACGGCAAGTCAGGAACGCACCGTCGCGGACATGATCGTCAACCGCGAAGAGGACGAGATTCACGCCGTCCTCGCCCCCGACTCGTTGACGAGTTACGTGATGGTCGAAGCGGACAATGATGCGGTCATCCAGCGCGTGCTGGAAGAGATCCCGCACGCCAGAAGCATGGTGCCCGGCGAAAGCAGTATCTCCGAAGTCGAGCACTTCCTCTCCCCGACCCCCGACGTGGAGGGTATCGCGGAGGGCGACATCGTCGAACTCATCGCTGGCCCGTTCAAGGGTGAGAAGGCGCAGGTACAGCGCATCGACGAAGGCAAAGACCAGGTGACGGTCGAACTGTACGAGGCGACGGTTCCGATCCCCGTCACGGTGCGTGGCGACCAGATCCGCGTGCTGGATAGCGAAGAGCGGTAGCTCTTCTAACTCTCGTTCGCTCCTTCCGTCGCTCACGAGAATAGCGAGGAACGGTAGTTCCTCGAAGCGAACGGCGAAGCCGTGAGCGAAAGAAGAGCGGTAGCCACTCACCGACTTTCTCACGTCTCTCGTCCAGCGTGGACGACGAACTCCAGTGCATTGACGAGATAGTGGGCAACGACGACGACCAGCAGACTCCCGGAGAGCACGAACGCGGTGGCGAGGACGCCACCCAGCGCCCCCGTCACGAGGATGCCGCCCGGCCCCTGTGCGCCGTGGCCCACGGCGAACGCGACCGTCGATCCGACGACGAGGAACCACGGCGAGATGCCGTAGCCCGCGGCCAGCGCGCCGACGAGTGCCGCACGGAAGAGGAATTCTTCGAACCCGGCGATGATCGGGAGGACGACGCCGAGGAGCACGAGCCATCCCGTCGGTGTCTCGGGCATCAGCAGGTCACGCAGACCGTCTTCGTAGTCGATACCCACTGCATCCGCCCCGTGCTGGCCGAGTTCGTTCGCCGCGAACAGCGCCACCCCGAGGGCGATACCTGTGCCAACCTCCCAGAGGCCCACCGCCTCGACGCCCAGTGCCGTCTGTGGAATCGCAGCGAACCACGCCGCACCGACCAGCACCACGCCGAACAGCCCCTGACTCAGCGCGACGTTCAGGAGAAGCGCCCCCGACGTGAGTTCGTCGGGTTCGCTATGCGATGCCGGCGCGACCGGTTCGTTGGAGGTGTTGGGTATCGGGCCGTCGGCGGTCATCCGTCCAGCGTGCTCCCTGGCATCGTCGGTGTGTTCCACATCGTCAGTGTGTTCCACGGCGTCGGACTGTTCCACGGTATCGAGCTGTTCTGGGGTGTCAGACCGTTCCACGTCGTTGGATTGCTCTGGGGTGTCGAGACGGTCGCCGGTTTCGTGGTCGGGCGATTCGATTTCGTGGTCGTCCGATGGACCAGCCAACATCGCCTGTGAGGCCCGCGCCAGAGCTATCAGGACGGCGAGGACGAGGAGCGTGACGCCAGCGAAGGCGTCCCAGTTCGGCACGGCCATTCGACTGCGAGTTCGAAGGCCGGTGGGGAAAAGGTGTCTACTCCGTTTTCGAGAATCGAGGAGTGGATCGGATTTCGATGGAATCTGCCTCTCCCGGTGGCAACGGGCGAACGAGCGACGAATCAGACACGAGTACATTTCAGTAGGAATCAGTACATTTCAGTACAACTGGTCGTCGCGACGCTTCGCAGAGTTACGAAAATGAAAATGAATCAGTCCGCGTGTCCGCTTACTGCGGGCTGGGACTGCCGGGGCCGGAGGTGCCGCCGATCTCGTGTTCGAGGGCGCTTCCGGTGATGTTCTTCAGGCGGTCGATGAGGCTGTCCTTCTCGGGTTCGCCAGCGAGCGCGACTTCGAGCACCTCGCTGATGTGCGAGACGGGGATGATCTCGACCATCTCCTCGTACTCTTCTTCGATCATCACGTCTTGCTCGTTGGACTTCGGGATGATGACCGTCTTGATGCCAGCCTTCGCGGCGGCCTCGATCTTGTGGGTCACGCCACCGACCGGGAGCACGTCGCCGCGCACCGACAGCGAACCAGTCATCGCAACGTCCTGTTGCACCGGCGCGTCTTCCAGCGCGCTGATGACGGCGGTGGCGACCGTGATGGACGCCGAGTCGCCGTCGACACCCTGCTGTCCGGCCTGCACGAACTGGATGTGAACGTCCTTCTCGCTGATATCCTCGTCGCTGAACTTCTTGATGATGGCCGAGACGTTCTTCACGGACTCCTCTGCCATCTCCTTGAGTTGGCCAGTGGCGATGACGTTGCCCGGCCCCTGCGACGGCGTCACTTCGGCCATTACGGGGAGCATGATACCGCTGTCTTCGCCCATGACCGCGAGACCGTTGACGCGCCCGATGACCTCGCCGTCGGAGACGGTGAGTTCGTAGTCCTTGCGGCGCTCGATGTAGTCGTCGGCGATCTGCTGTTCGATGGAGCGCGAGCGGCGCTTGGCTTGCAGGACGTGGTCGCGGGTCGTGTAGTCCGCTCCCTCTGCGCGGGCGATGTCGCCAGCCACGCGGACGAGGCCACCGAGGTCACGCAGTTTGAGCGTGAGGTGGTCTTTCCGTCCGGCACGACGCTGGGCTTCGAGGATGACCTCCTCGACTGCATCCGCGTCGAAGTGCGGGAGCCGACCGTCCTTCTCGACTTCCTGTGCGACGAACCGCGAGTACTTGCGCCGCATCTCCGGCGTGTCCTCGATGGTGTCGTCCATGTACACTTCGTACCCGTACCCTTTGATACGCGAGCGAAGCGCGGGGTGCATGTTCTCCATCGCGTCCAGGTTCCCGGCGGCGACCATGACGAAGTCGGTCGGGACGGGTTCGGTCTGCACCATCGCGCCCGAAGAGCGTTCGGACTGGCCAGTGATGCCGAACTCGCCTTCCTGAATGGCCGTCATCAGCTTCTGCTGACTGCGGATGTCGAGCGTGTTGATCTCGTCGACGAACAGCACGCCCTTGTTGGCCTTGTGGATGGCACCCGGTTCGACGCGGTCGTGGCTCGGCGTCTCCATGCCGCCAGACTGGAACGGATCGTGGCGAACGTCGCCCAGCAGCGCACCAGCGTGAGCACCCGTCGCGTCTTCGAAAGGCGCGCTGGTCACGTCGCTGTTGTTGACCAGCAGGTTCGGAATCATCGCGTCGCTTCCGCGGGAACCGTAGCGGAACGCGAGGTAGATGACACCTGCTGCGAGGATGCCGAGGAGCGGTCGTCCAGCGATGAGCAGGGCGTAACCAACCACGATGGCGATGATGACCCACATGAGGAACGAACGCATCTGGTTGCGCTTGCGTGCTTCCTCTTTGTGGGCGTCGATGATCTGCTCGCCTTTCCCGGCGGGAACCGTCCGAACCTTCGGTTCGTTCCCGTCGTCGGGGTTGTGGTAGACGAGCACGTCCTGTAGGTCCTCCTTGGGGAGGAGCTGGCTCATCGCTTTCGCCAGCATCGACTTCCCGGTACCGGGCGTGCCGATCATCATCACGTGGCGGCGCTGCTTTGCCGCTTTCATCACCACGTCACGGGCGTGGTCTTGTCCGATGACTTGATCGACCAGTCGGTCGGGTATCTCGACCTCTTCCGTGCTTTCTATTTCTAGTCCGCCGAGCAAGTCGTCCTCGGAAACGTCGTCGGGGTCGACGTCCATTTCACTACCGAGGCTTTCGAACTCCCGCTCGGTCTCCTGCTCCGGTGGTGGAGCTTCGGTGTCGTTACTCATAGAATTCGTTCGGTGTAATTGAAAACAGGGCAGGCGAACTGATATACTTTCTCCCTCCGACCGTACGTGCTGACCCCATACGTCCGTCCCGTACAGCGTCATTCGCGGCAGTTATGCCACCCCTAGCAGTTCCATTCGCTTCAGGAATCTCTTCGACCGTGACTCGTCACCCTTATAAAAACGTTCCCCGTCGAATCCACCATGACTCGCGGGTTCTACATCGGGCGCTTCCAACCCTACCACAACGGCCACCACAGCGTCGTCGAAACCATCGCCGAAGAAGTCGACGAACTCGTCCTCGGCATCGGGAGCGCGGGCGACTCGCACACTCGTCACGACCCCTTCACGGCCGGCGAGCGAATCATGATGATCACGAAATCGCTCGTGGACTTCGACCTCGTGACCTACGCGGTTCCCATCGAGGACCTGGACAGGAACTCGGTGTGGGTGAGTCACGTCCAGAGTATGAGCCCCGATTTCGACGTGGCCTACTCGAACAACCCGCTCGTCATCCAACTGTTCACGGAGGCTGGCGTCGAAGTGCGTCAGTCGCCGATGTTCAATCGAGGGGTGCTCGAAGGCACCGAAGTCCGCGACCGGATGGTCAACGGGAACGACTGGCAGAAACTCGTGCCGGATTCCGTCGTCGAGGTGATCGACGAGATCGACGGCATCGAGCGAATCCAGCGCGTCAGTCAGACCGACTCGAACGGCGACAAATGATAACCCTCTCGTCGGACTTCGGTACGCCGTATCCGGCGGCGATGAAAGGGGTCATCTGCCAGCACACCGACGCCCGACTGGTCGACGTTGCTCACGATTTTCCGCGACAGGACGTGCGAACGACCGCATTCTGGCTCCGCGAAGTGCTCCCGTACTTTCCACCCGCAGTCCATCTCGTCGTCGTCGACCCCGGCGTCGGCACCGACCGTGCCGCCCTCGCAGTTCGGGCGGGCGACCACGTTCTCGTCGGACCAGACAACGGCGTCCTACTCCCGGTTGCCCGCGAACTGGCGAACTCCGAAGACGTAGACTCCGAACACGGGGATTCCGAATCGGCTGATTCCGAACCGGGGGACATCGACGTGTTCGAGGTGGAGTACCAGGACACCGACAGCGCGACGTTCCACGGACGAGACGTGTTCGCCCCCGCCGCCGCGAGAATCCACGAAGCAGGCGTCGATTCCTTCGAAGATCTGCCCGACATCGTTCCAGCGGACGATTTCGAAGACTTGGTGTTTCCGGACCCGAGCGTCAGCGAGCGCGAGGCCACGGGAGAGATCCTCGTCGTGGACGATTTCGGCAACGCCATCACGAACGTCCCCGGCGACTTTCTCGATACGGCAGACCAGCTCGCGGTGAACGGCGAATCTGCACCTGTCGAACCCTCCTACGCACACGTCGAACCGGGGCACCGACTTGTGACCGTCGGAAGCCACGGCAACGTCGAACTCGCGGTGAATCGCGGTCGCGGCGACGAGGCGTTCGGCGTCGAACTGGGTGACGAGATTCGATTGGAGCGATGACGATGGGAACGCGAGTGATGGGAGTACCGAGATGACCGTAGACGCGTTCGGTGTGATGAACATCGTCGGCCTGCTGGCGTTCGCCATCGTCGGGTCGCTCCGGGGGAGTGACGCCGACCTCGACCTGCTCGGCGTCGCCGTTCTCGGCGTGATGACGGCGCTCGGCGGCGGCGTCACCCGCGACCTGTTGGTGAACACGACGCCGGTCGCACTTCGCTCGATGGGCGACGTGAGCGTCGCACTGATAGGCGTCGGGCTGGCCGTCGTCCTCTCGCAGTTCGACGAGACCCTGACCGAGCGCCCAGTCGTCCGTATTCCGGATGCAATCGGCCTTTCAGCGTTCGCCACAACCGGGGCACTCGTGGCCTCCGACGCCGGACTCACCGCGTTCGGCGTCGTGTTGCTCGCCACGGTGACGGGTGTCGGTGGTGGTCTGATCAGTGACCTACTCTTGCGGAACGTTCCCTCGGTGCTGGTCGAAGATTTCTACGCGACCTGCGCACTGTTCGGCGGAGTGGTGTTCTGGCTGTTGGTAGAGGCTGGCGTGGATACCCAGGAAAGTGCGATCGCCTGTGCAGCGGTCGTCCTGACGCTTCGACTCCTCGCGCTTCGGTACGAGTGGGAACTGCCGACGGTGTAGCGAAGTCCCCACTCGTCACGTCGCGCGCTCGGTGTCGTACCGCGATGCGTAGGTGACGAGACCGAACAGGAGTGCCAGTACGACCGCTGTCAGCGCCATGCCGAACAGCGCCATCGTCACTGGCGACATCTCGAACAGGGGAACGCCGAGCACGTCCATCGTCTTGCCGCGATTCTGGCCGGTCGTGCCGACGACGAAGCCGATGCCACCAGCGACGAGAACGATGACCGTTGCGGTAGCGAGAAAGACGGGGCGACTGGAGATGACACGGTCGCTCATCGCCGGAGGTTGACGTTCCGGATGGTTAGCGTTTGCTACTCGGATGTGAAAATCGGGAGAATGGGTGACTGCCGAAGTCTACTTCGCGGCGATGACGTCGTCGATGCGCGCGATCATCGTCGCGGCCTCGGTGGCGCTCTCGACGGCTTCACTCTTGACTTTGGCGGGGTCGATGACGCCTTCCTCGACGGGGTCTGCGATCTCACCGGTCTCGCCGGAGGAGATGATGCCTGCGCGGCCCGGCGTGTCGTCGTTGGCTGCGCGGAGGTCGACCAGCGCGTCGATGGAGTCCATGCCGGTGTTCTCCGCGAGCGTGCGGGGAAGCACTTCGATGGCGTCGGCGAAGGCTTCGACCGCGAGTTGCTGGCGACCCTCGATGCCTGCGGCGTCGTCGCGGACGCGGCCAGCGATGTTGATCTCGGTCGCGCCTGCTCCGGGGACGACGTTGCCGGTGTCGACGGCGGAGGAGACGACGTCGAGTGCGTCTTGGAGCGCGCGCTCCAGTTCGTCGACGACGTGTTCCGTGCCACCGCGGACGAAGACGGTGACGGACTTCGCGGCTGCACCGCCCTCGATGAATGCGAGGTCGTCGTCGCCGTACTTCTCGACGTAGACCTGGTCTGCGTGGCCGAGTTCGTCGTCGTCGATGTCGTCCGGTTTGCCCGTACGCTTGCCGCCCGTCGCCTGTGCGATGGCGGTCGTCAGGTCGTCGTCCACGTCCTCGAAGGCGAGGATGCCGTGGTCGGCGAGGTAGGACGCGGTACGGTCGTCGATGGAGGAGTGCGAGAAGACGACGTCGACACCTGCGTCGGCGATGGCGTCGGCGAGGTCACGGAGTTGCTTGTCTTCCGCGTCCATCGCGGCAGTGAGCTGGTCGACGTTGTCGACGGAGTACTCCGCGTCGATCTCCGTTTCGCGGACACTGAAGGTACCGTCGGTGGCGAGGATGGTCGCGTCCTCGACCGAGCGTGGCATGTTCTTGTGTGCGGGTTCGGTGTCGGTGACGATGCCTTCGATGAGTTCCGTCGCGCTGGAACTCGATCCGGTCTGCGTGTGGACGCGAACGTCGTCGCGCTCGACGCGGTCTTCACCTTCGACGTGGCGGATGGCTCCGACGACGACCTCGGCGAGTCGTTCGGTCGTCACGTCGCCGGTCCCTTTACCGGTCATGCTGGACTCGGCGACCTGTCGGAGAACTTCGTCGTCGATGTCCGCTTCGAGGGTAAGGTCGTCGATCGCTTCGACGGCGATGTCGCGGGCGCGGGCGTACCCTTCCACGATGGTCGTCGGGTGAACGTCCTGTTCGAGGAGGTTCTCCGCTTTGGCGAGGAGTTCACCGGCGAGCACCGAGGCCGTTGTCGTGCCGTCGCCGATCTCGTCTTCCTGCGTCTGTGCGACTTCGACGATCATCTGTGCGGCGGGGTGCTCGATGTCCATCGAGTTGAGGATGGTCGCCCCGTCGTTGGTGATGACGACATCGCCGTCGTCGGAGACGAGCATCTTGTCCATTCCACGCGGACCGAGCGTGGTACGTACCGCCTCACTTACCGCCTTTCCTGCGGTAATGTTGGAGGACTGAGCGTCTCGACCGTGTGTGCGCTCCGTCCCCTCGCTGAGGATGAACATCGGTCGTCCGCCCATGCGTCGCTGTCCGAAGCCTGATTCTGACATCAGTATAACGAATGATTGATATTCTATATAAAGATTTCTACTGCGGTCGCAGGGTGCCACGAAAACACATGTCCCGTGTCCACTTGCGAACCGCCGACCGATAGATTCTAAGTAGGTGACGTCCGAAGAATTGTGCGATGCTGGAACTGGAGCACCGCTTTCGCGTCGTGGACGTACACTCCCGCCTCCCCGTCGAAGAGTTCGTCACGGCGCGTGGACGGGCGATCTCGCCCGAGAAACTGGAGCGCGAGATGCACCAGGCGGGCGTCGTCACCACCGTCGTCTTCCCTGGCCCGCACGAGGGCGAAAGCTATCTGCGCGCGAACAACGCCGTCGCCCGGCGGAGCGTCGAACGTCCGTTCGTCGCGTTCGCGAGGATCAACGGCCCGCGTGATCCGACTGGAAGTGCCACGGCGCGACTTCGAAACTTCGGTGCGAGTCGCAAGGAGTGGCACACAGCGCCGGACGACATCGAACAGTACGCCTAAGACGATCGATTCCACGGATTCAAGATCGACCCGACGTGCGACGGCTTGCCGGACGACGACGTGCTCGACCAACTGGAGGACGTCGGCCTCCCTCTGATCGTCCACGCGGGTGAGGGGTTCCCACCCAGTACGGCGGCGGCAACACTGCTCGACCGGTCGTTCCCCGTCATCCTCTCGCATTTCGGTGGCTATCCACTGAACCGCGACCTGATGGACGAGGCCATCGATCTGCTGGATTCTCACGACGACTACTATCTGGACACGAGTTTCGTTCGCTATCGAGAGCAGATGGAACGCGCCATCATGGAACATCCCGACCGCGTGCTGTTCGGCAGTGGTGCTCCCAACGCCCATCCGAACGTCGCTGTGATGGAGGTCCTGACCCTCGACGTGCCGGAAGACGCCATGCGAAAGGTGTTCTCGAAGAATCCCTCGCGCGTCATCGGGGCGCTCGCCTCGGACAGCGAGACGTAACGACCGACTTCAGAGCGTTCGTGGTGGGAGGTGTTTGCGGTGTACCGACTACGACGGTTCGAGCCTCAGTACTCGATTTTCCACGCTCTCGGTGATTCTCGCCGCCACCGAATCCATTCACTTCGAAGACGATGACACCGTTTTCAGTTGCTAGATGACAAACTCACGCCAGTACATTTCAGTACAAATCAGTACAATCACGGAGCGACGCCCTCACCAGAACCGCTGTCGTCCCTCGAAATCCATCATTCCTCGTCGCGCCAGTCGTAGCGTTCCACGGCGCGGTCTGCCCGTGAGGATACGCCTGCCGGATTCCGAGCAACGCTCCGGTCGCGTACGCGAGCGAGCGCCCCGTCTCTGGTGCCGCTGGCGATGCCCTTGAATACGCGCTTTCCGCAACTCGCCCAGAAGGTGGGCTCGGCGTCGCCGGCCGCCACGTCGCGCCCGGCTTCGCGGGCGTCGGTGATGGCGTCGCGGAACGTCCGTCGGAAGACGGTCAGACGCGGGCCGTAGTTTTTGACCATCCGATAGGCGAGCGAGCGATATTTCACGTCCCACTCGCGTTCGATGCCCTCCTCGTCCGTCTCGTCGCGGCTCACGCTCACCGTCGGCTCCCACGTGACCGACCGCCCCTGGCCCGCGAGTCGGTGGGCGCAGTCGCGGGCACCACCGGTACGAAGGTTCTCGTCGAATCCATCGACGGCTTCGATGGCGTCGCGGGTGAACGCGACGTTCTGGCCCGAAAAGTAGGTCACGTCCCGTCCGGCGATGGTTCGCGACTCGACCGTCTGGGTCGTCATGCCCGCCCGCACTGCTTGATGAACCGGGCCAGTGACCACCTCGGCGTCGGTCGCCATCGCGGCCTCGATACCGTCGTACCACGACTCTTCGACCGCCACGTCGTGGCCGACGAATGCGATGACGTCGCCGGAGGCTTCCGCGATTCCGGCGTTCCGCGCGACGTTGAGGTTCCGATCCGAGACCTCGACCAGCGTACTCACGTCGTCGCGGTCACACACCATTCCCGTCGTTCCGTCCGCGGATGGCCCGTTGACCACCACCACCTCGGCGTCGGGCGCGTGACGCGCAAGTGCGTCGAGGCAGGTTTTCAGTGGCTCACGACCGTTGAGCGTCGGAACCACCACGGACAGGTTCATACCCGCCTTTCAGATACCGAGTACGTAAAAGCAATTCGGCACGCGTTCGTCGTCTGTCACTCGACGCGAGCGTTCCAGTAGGAGACGGACGCGAGATGGTCGCCGACGACCGTCTCGCCGATGGCGGTGTCCATCTCTCGAATGCGCTCCGCGACGGGGTCGGGGATCTTCCGATAGAAGCCGTAGGGGAGCACCCAGTCGTGTTCGGCACCGACCAGCGTGAGACCGGTTTCGGCGAGCAGTTTCTCCACGTCTTCGAGCGAGTAGAGCCGCGACCCCATCGGCAAGAGCCAGTTGTAGATGCTTCGCGTACTCGGCCCCGCGAACGTATCGAAGAACACCTGCTCTTTGGAGACGCGGCACATCTCGCTCAGGAACGACGCGGGGGTGTCTGCGAGATGGAAAAATCGCATGGCGAACACCGTATCGAAGTGGTCGTCGGGGAACGGAAGCCGGGCCGCGTCACCGCGCATGAACTCCAGGTGATCTGCGACGCCCGCATTCTTTGCTTTGTGGCGTCCCTGCTGGAGCATCGCTGCCGAGATGTCGAGACCGATGATGTCGGCCCCGCGCTCGGCAAGCATGACTGTAAACCGACCTGTTCCGCAGGCGATCTCGAGGACGCGCTTTCCCTCGACTGGCCCGATAGCGTCGAGAACAGCTTCTTTCTCGCGTCGGTCGATCAGCCGCCCGCCGCGGGAGAATCGTTTCTCTTCGTACTCCTCGGCCACCTCAGTCGCTTGGTACCACTCCTGCCCCTTCACACTTGGTTCATTGAGGAGTACTTCTTCCGGGGCATAAAACGATACTGGAACCGGACAGGCGAACGACTTTGGGTATGGGTAGCATAGAGACTGTCGGATTTCGATGCCAACCTGTACCCACTGTGGCGGCGAGTTCACCGCCGAAGACCTCGTCCGTCACGAGTACGAACGAACCGTCATCGTCCACTGTCCGGACTGTGACTGCGTCCTCGGGACGTACAACCGTCACAGTGAACCGCCGAAGACAGACAAACTAGCCGACCGAAATTCCTAGCCGTTCGTCACGACGCGGTCGGGTCGAATTCGGATGATGACTCGCTCGCCCTCCTCCTCGTCGAGGTTCGGATACTCGTCTTGGCCCATGTAGCGCCTCGTGAGTTCGTTGATATGCTCGACCGCACCGTCCTCGGTCACTTCGACGACCTCACCACGAGCCGAGACGTACCGATAGGGGTCGTCCGGGTCGAGGACGTCGATTCCGACCTTCGGGTTGCGCCGGACGTTCTTTTCCTTCTGGCGGCCTGTCGCGGTGTTGACGAGCAGATGGTCGTCTTCGTATCCGACCCATACTGGGGTTATCTGTGGCGTCCCGTCGGGCATGACGGTCGCGAAGTTCGCGAACGATTTTCGCTCGAACAGGTCGTGATACTTCTCTGGAATCCGTTCCATATTCTCCCTTCGACGGGAGGAGTGGTGTACCTTCTGCCCGACCGATTCCGACGTATCTCTCCCGATCTGTCACAATATTAAAGTGTGATATAAACACGATTAAGGTGTCCATATTGTATAGACGTGCCTATAGCCAAGTTTTACCATTGACGTCCGGGCCTGTGGTAGTATGAGTACGACCGCAAGAAAACCGGCGGGCGAGTTCCGCGAACGTCTCAGGGAACTCCCCCCGAGTGCGAAACTCGTCGCCAAGGTGTTGGAGACCGAAGAACCACTGACGCAGGGCCAACTCGCCGACGAGTCGCTCCTTCCCGACCGAACCGTCCGCTACGCGTTGACCCGCCTCGAAGAGCAAGACCTCGTCGTCTCGCGCCACAGCTTCCGCGACGCACGAAAGCAGGTCTACATCCTCAACGACTGAACTCCTTTCCCATCGTCCCGTTTTCCTTCGAACGATCTACAAACCAGATTGCGTGAGGACTTTCCCGATGGCCTTCGTCTCCCCGCCCATGAATCCCATCTCCGTTCCGACCGACACGCTCTCCCCACACGGCGCGACCAATGCCTACGTCGTCGATACCGTCCTGGTCGACCCAGCAGGGAGAACCGACGAACTCGACCGGGCAGTCGGTGGTGTCGAACACGTTCTCGTGACGCACACCCATCCAGACCACGTCGGCGGGGTCGCCCACTACGCAGACGCCTGTGACGCGACGGTCTGGGCACGCAAGGGACGCGAAGAACGTTTCACATCGATCACGGGAGTCGACCCCGACCGAACGTTCCGTGAGGGAACCACGGTCGGTCCGTTGACCGTCGTCGAAACGCCGGGTCACGCACCTGACCACGTGTCGCTTTCGACCGACGACGAGATCATCGCTGGCGACCTCGTGGTCGCAGAGGGGAGCGTCGTCGTCGCTGCTGGAGAGGGTGACCTGCGCGCCTACCTGACCTCGCTCCGGCGGCTGTACGCCCGGAATCCGGACACCCTCTATCCGGGACACGGGCCGGTCATCGACGACCCTCGGAAAACGATCCGTCGCGTCATCGACCACAGACTCGCCCGCGAGAAGCAGGTACGAGCCGCGGTACGAGGCGGTGCGAGCACGCTCGCCGAGATAACCGATGCGACTTACGAGAAGGATATCTCCTCCGTCAGGGAGTTCGCGGAGCGGACGGTGGCCGCCCATCTCGAAAAACTGGCGGTCGAGGGAGACGTGGAGTGGGACGGCGAGCGCGCAGTCCCACGATGAAGCACGCTGTCCCGCAATGACTTTCCCTGCCTGCGTGTACTCTCGTCTGTGGAGAGTCTGGAAGCCGAACTGGAGCGTGCGAGGTCTCTCGACGCGTCCGACCTCGCGGACGCTATCGAGGACATCGGATTTGAGTGTACGCGCTGTGGAGCCTGCTGTACGAGCGAGGCGGACGAGCCTCACACCGCCACGGTGTTCCCGGACGAGGTGCGCGATTTGCAGGCCGAAACGGACTACGATTTCCGAGACGTAGCGCGACCCATGCCCTACGGTCTGACCGATGGAGCGGGGCAGACGTTCGAGTGGGCGCTTCAGACCGACGACTGCGGTGATTGCCGATTCTACGAGGAGGATGCGGAGGGGATGGGTGCGTGTTCGGTACATCCCGACCGCCCCCTCATCTGCCAGACGTACCCCTTCAGTGTCGCATTCGGAGGGACGAGCCAACCGATGGGCGAGGCAGTCGACGAATCAGGCCTCGTTCGCGCCCACGAGTGCGAGGGATTGGGACGCGATATCGACCGCGAGCACGCCGAAAAACTGGCAGACGCCCTGAAAACCCGTGCGATCCGCGAACTCGAAGAGGCAATCGGGGTGCGGGAGAATTACGAATACGCCGACCCGGATCCAGGCGACATCGTCGTCTACGACTCCGAAGGCCCGAAGAACCCCGACGGAACTCCATACGAGAAGTGACAGCGAGAGCGATAGACAGGTGACACAACCACCAGTCGTCTGCTGGTGACATAACCGCTAGAGGCTAGCGTATTCACCGCGAGCGAAGGAGCGAAAGCGACGAGCGAGCGGGCCGACGACTGAACGGAGTGAGGGAGGAATGCTTTTGATCGACCTTTTGGCAGGGAGACGGCCAGCGGGCGCGTGCCGTTGCGCGCCCGCAGGCCCTCGACCGCAGCAAAAGGTCGTGTTCGATAATTCTTTAATGGTTGACTACTTGGTATCAACTGGAGGTCTACGACCCTTGGAAATCTCTGACAAGCTCCTGTGTCTGTTCAGCGCTGATGTTACTATGAAAGGCGACGACTACGTCGTCACCATCCCACAACGTGAAATCGACACGGGTTCGGTCGAACCGGGAGAAACCTACCGTGTTGCGCTCATCTCGCGCGAGACGGAAACTGAATCGGACGAAAGCCAGACGACGACAGCTACGCCCTCCGAAAACAACTCAACTACCGTCTCGTCGGAACCACAGCCACCCGTCGAAGCTGGTGAGATTCGCTACGTCGAAGTGGAGGATATCGGGAAGCAAGGCGACGGCATCGCTCGCGTCGAACGGGGGTACGTCATCATCGTCCCCGGTGCCGAGATCGGCGAGCGCGTGAAAGTCGAGATCACGGAAGTCAAGTCGAATTTCGCCGTCGGCGAGATCATCGACGAAGAGTTCTGAAACGAGCTTTTACGACGGTCGCGGGTTCTCGCTCGCGTGCGACGGCACGCGAGCGAGAACCGTCTCCCTGTAAAAGCTCGACCAAAAGCACTGCGTCACCCCCTCAGTCGCGTCTTCGACGCTCCTTCGGGGGTTCCTTGGCCCGGAAAATCTTCGATTTTCCGGCGGATAAGCTAGCTTCTAGCGGTTGCGTCACCAGGCGGTTCCGAGTGGTTGTGTCGCCAAGCGATTTCTGGCGGTTGTGTCACCTGCCTATCGCTCGCCACCGTGGAACACTCGCTTCGATCGGTTCGGCGGTGGTCGCTGGCAGATTCGTGATGATGTCGGTTTCAGTCCGCGCTTCCCGGCTTCTCTGCCGAGGCGAACTTGCTCAGGTCGACGTCCACCGTGTCGGCGAGGTCGTCGGGCGTCTCGTAGGGGCGGTTGACGATGACGTTTCCGGCGCGCTGCTTTCCTAACCCTGGAATTGCGGTGAGTTCGTCCATCGTCGCGCTGTTCACGTCGAGGGGGTAGGGTACTCCAGTCACGGAACGATAGCCGTGGTCGACCACCGCCACGTCGATGGTTCGATCGAGTTCGCGCTCGCCCGGGATCCCGACCAGCAGGGGATAGGTCCCGAGTTGTCGCCCGAAGGTTCGCCCATCTTTGTGATATTCGAGGTGGACGTTCGGCAGGACTGTTCCCGGCGATGCAACGCGCTGGAGCATCGGGTTGTCTATCTCCTCGCGCACCTCGCGCTTGTACCGCTTGAACAGCTTCTTGTGGTCGTGGGCGATGTCCGCACCCACCGACCCCATCTCGGTTCCGGAGAAGGCCATCACCTGCCGGATGTTCACCCGGCGGAGCATCAGCCCCTCGTCGTACACGCGTTGGAGGAACTCCCGGTTGTGGTCGAAGGTCTCCCGGCGCTCGCCTTTCAGCCCGTGGAGGAGGTTGATGCCGGGCAAGAGTTTCGGCAGTCGGGTGGCGGCGTCGGGGCCGTGGGTCGGCGCGTCCGCACGAGCCTCTCCGGGTCGCCATCCGGCCTCCTCGTTGACGATCTTCACGGCCTCGAAACACTCCTCGGCGGTGACGTTCAAGTTGTTCTCCTCCTGCACGACGGGGTCTGCTGATTCCAGCCCGAAGGCCGCCGTGTCGCCGGGCGTGTTGTGCTCGGCGATGACCCGGATACCCTCCCGCGCCAGTTCGGGCCACTCGACCACGGTGATGGGGTTCATGTTGTCGAGGTGGAGCGTCCCGAGGTCGGGTGCTACCTCGCGGATGCCGCCGTACAACTCCCGAAGGGCGTCTGGGTTCGGTTTCTCGCCGTCGCCACCGTAGGCGAGGATGTCTGCCTGTCGTCCCAGACGGAAGTGCCGGGCACCGCGGTCGTAGAGTCCCGACACTTCCGCGATGACGGATTCAGGTTGGCGGAACGAGGGGTTGCCGTACAGCGGTTCCGTGCAGAACGAACAGCGGTAGGGACAGCCCCGCGAGGTCTCCATCTCGCAGATGAGGTAGTCGGGATGGTTCGGGTGCTGTTCGACCACGAACGCGCCCGTCTCGGCCCAGCGGTCGATCTCCTCGTTGTCGCGCATCCGGTTGCCGAAGCCTTCCAGCCCACTCTCCACGAGGTCGAAGGCGGCAGCCTCCACGTCGCCCTTCGCCACGAAGTCGAAATCGAGGTCGTCGCGTGCCGTCTCGGTGCCGCCAGCGTTCTCGTCGCCGACGCCGAACTTGACGGGACCACCCATCAGACTCGTTCCGTCGGCAGTCCACGCCATCTTCCGCACTTCGTCGGGTTCGGCGGGGGTCCCGCCGACGTACTTTCCGGGGACGGTCATCCCACCGATGTAGATGAACAGGTCGGCGTCGGCCACGTCACCCCACTTCGCGTTATCCTCGCGCAGTTCATCGATGGTGTGGTAGGTGATCTGTCCTTCGGGTACCCCTGCGTCCACGAGTGCTCCGGCGGTGTAGCGCGGATACGTCGAGATGTACGGCGGCACGCCGAAGTGGGCCGGTTCGTCGACGTAGCCGTCTACGAGCGTCACGTCGAGGGTCGCGGGGTCGGTCATACACCGGGTTTGCCGCTCGATAGATAAAACGGTGACTACACTCTCTCGGCGGCGGGATGGCCTTTTGCGAGTCGCTGGTTTCGAGGTGATTGGATTGATGATAATGCGACTGCTTCGATGTCCTCGAAAGCCCCCCAGACGTTCGCAGTCGGGGGATTTCGAAGAACGCTTCTCGGCAATCGTACCAAAATCAAAGCGACGAAGGAGCCCTTCGAGGACGGCAACTCGGCAACTGGGAGTAACCAAAAAGGTGAATCCAGACGGAGTCCACGCGTTTATTTTCGTCCGTACCGTATCGTCGTCTATGCCCGCGACGCTTGAGGTGCGATGCACGGACGGCGATTGTGAACTGGACATGTTCGAGCTGCACTACACCTACGATATGCCCGACGAGGTCGGTGTGGGAGACTTCCAGTGTCCGTACTGTGGCGGAACCGACTGTCTCGAAGCGATCGAACTATGACATTCCGGAACCTCGGGCGCTCGACCGTGACGGCTGTCGCAGAGCGAGTTGGCCGTGCTGCGAGCAAGGTACAGGAATCCCGGCCTATCCCGTCCGACCTGCTCGAAAGCGAGGACGCCTACCTCGTGGTCTTCGACGCGGCGGGAGCGACGGGAAGCGACGTACAGGTTCGATTCTCGGAGGGTGCGGTGCTCGTCCGGATCGACCGCTTCCGAGAGTTTCACGAAGGATTCGAGATGGTGTTCCCCGGACGGGGGATGTCACTCGACGGTCGCGTCGAACTCCCGGAGGATGCTGCTGTCGACGCGAAGAGCGCGTCGGCCACACTGACCGATTCGGGGACGCTGGAGGTTCGTGTACCGAAGGCCGAAGCCGAAGCGTAGACGCAGCTCGTTTTTTGACTGGTCGAACGATAGTCGATCCGTAGTCTACTCCACGCCCATCCCTTCCACGATGTCGAACTCCTCGTCGCCGGTGAAGCGCGTCGGGTCGAACTCGGGGATTCCCCCTTCGCCGAGGACGTCCTCCGCGAGTGCTTCGGCGAGGGCGGGGACACGCATGAATCCGTGGCCCTGCCATCCCGCTGCGACGTAGAGTCCCGGACGAAGCTCACCGAGAAGGGGGTCGTAATCGGGGGTCGCGGTACAGAGTCCGGCCCACGCGCGTTCGACTGCTGGCCCGGAGTTCGGGCCGGAACTCGAATCGGAACTCGAATCGGCGTTTGGGCCGAGATCGAGGCGGTGAGCGAGGCGAGTTTGCATCGCGGTCTGGAACTCTCCGTCCCCGTCCTGCATCCACTCGTCCGGGTCGCTCTCGACCTCTTCGGTGCCATCCCCCGCGAGCAACCCCTCGGGATGCGGTCGCAGGTAGTAGCCCCCGGTCGCGTCGTACACCATCGGCACGTCTCCCTCGAACGCACAGGTGAGTGCCTGTACCCTGTATGGCTTGAGCGGAACGGAAACTCCGGCGTCCGCGAGCACGCGCTTCGTGTGCGCGCCCGCGGCGACGACCACGACGTCGAATCTCTCCTCGCTGTTTTCACCATCTTCACCATCTACGGTGTCTACGCGGGGTGGGGAGATTCGGACGCTGGCTTCGACACCCGTCCGAATCTCTGCACCCGCCTGTTCCGCCTCGTCGGCCATCGCCTTCGCGTAGCTTCCGGGGTCGGTTCGCCCCGCGTTCCGGGCGATGGCGGCGACACCCACGTCGTCCGTGTTCAGTGCCGGATAGCGGTCGGCGAGTTCCTCGTGGTCGAGCAACGATACGTCGCGCCCCTGTTCCTGCATCCGCGGCACCTGCTCGCGGATGGCTTCTGCACGCGTTTCGTCGCCCTCTCGAGCGAACCAGACGTAGGGCGTCTCGACGAACTCGAATCCGCCGGTTCCGGAGAACTCGCGGAATCGCTCGATCGCTCGGTCGCCGACGCGGGCGTCCTCGGGGGCGGCGAATGCGTCGTACAGCACGCCTGCGGCCCGGCCCGTACTCGCGTCTTCGTTCGGAATCTCGCCTTTCTCGAACAGCACCACGTCTTCGCCGCGAACCGCGAGGTCGTGGGCAACCGTCACGCCGAGAGCGCCACCGCCGACGATGGCGACGGTCATCGGTGTTCCTGTGGCCAGAGGGCTGCCATCTCCTGTTCCGCGAGCCACTCGACCAGCGCGCCGAGTTGTTCGCTCGACGCCGAGAGCAGTCGTTCGCCTGCTTCACGTGAGCCGTCGGTCGGTGTTCCGACGACACCACTGTCAGAGAAGTCGATGGTGTCGAAACCGACGTTCGCGCCGAACACGTCCGTTCCCCACGTGTCGTTCGCGCCCGCTTCCGCATCTGCGAGCGCGGCCTCGCGCACGAGGTCGTCTGCGATAGCGAGGATCATGCTCGTCTCGATCTCGTCTGCGTGCGTGATTCCGGTGCCGAACTCGTCGTCCAACACGTCACCGATACCGCCCCACCAGTTCCACGGGACGGCGAAGGCGATCTCCTCGCGGCGGACTCGGCGGGCGACGCGCTGGAGTGCGCCGCTGTTGCCGCCGTGGCCGTTCACGAAGACGACCCGCTGGACGCCGTGGCTGGCGATGCTGGCGACGATATCCGAGATGTAGTCTTCGAACGTCGCCGGGTCGGTCCAGAGCGTCCCGTCGAACTGCCGGTGGTGTTCGCTCACGCCGACCGGAATCGTCGGGAGACAGACCACGTTCTCGCGGTCGGTCACGCTGTGTGCGACAGCTTCGGCCGCCATGAAGTCGGTGCCGAGCGGGAGCGCCGGGCCGTGTTGTTCGACGCTTCCCGTCGGGAGGAGTGCGACATCGGTGTCGGCGAGGGCGTCGCGTGCCGTCGTCGTCGTGTGTTCTGCGAGGTGACTCATGAACTGGGGATTGCGTTCGCAGTATTTCAAACTGGGTATCGCGGCGAACGCGAGATGAACGAGAAACCGACGGTTAGTCGAGGAACGTTTCGACTCCCCGTGCGGGATACCCCACCACGTAATCCGCGCCAGCATCTTTCAGCGCCGCGACCTGCTCGCCGACCTGGTCTGCCGTGCCGACGAGCGTGAAATCACGGCTCGCCGACGAGAGCACGTCACGGGCGCGTCCCGTGGCGCGAGCGTCGGTCGTGGTTTCAGCATCCGGCGTGTTGGCCAGTGCTCGCGCGACCGGCTTGCGACGAGCGACGTATGCGCCGACTGCGTCGAGGATGGCGTCCTCGTCGTCGGTGAGAACGGTCGGCGCGTACACCGCGATGGTGTCTTCGAATCCGGCGGCCCGGAGCGCCCGCAGGTCACGGGCGGTCGAGCGCGAGAGGAGTTCGAACTGCGCCGCGCCCGTCGCTGCGGCGATCCGTTCGACGCCCTCGGTGCCGACCCACGCGTCGGACGTACGGTCGAGCGCCGCTCCGAAGCGCGGGGCGACCGCCCGCGATCGCTCGCGCTCGGAGAGATACGCGGGGTGTCCGGCGACGAGCACCTGCGCGACGTCGTCCGGGAGCTTCCGGTAGAGTGAGTCGTCGCCAAGGGGGTCGAAGCCATCCGCCCTGACGGGGACGGTCATCCGAACCTCCTTCTCGGCGGCGAGGTCGGCCACCGTTTCGGAATCCGGGAGATGTTCGCGCCCTTCGTAGTCGATCGTGATGGTATCGAAGGGAAGCTCCAGCGCGCGGCGGACGTCGCACTCTGCGGGCTTCAACGCGGCGGCGTCGAGCCCCGTGCGAGCGACTGCGTGGTTACTGGTCAACATTTGCATTCAACTCCCGTGGTTAGAACTGGTCGTCTACTGTTCGTGCGGAACGCGATCCATCGTCTGTGCGACCATGTGGTCTCCTGTACTGCGGTCGTGGTCAAAAGGGTGTCGGCGACGGCAACGATTCTACCGGCGACTGTGAGTTTGGCGAGATGATTCCTCTTTGTCGGTTTTAGATACTTATCGATGTTCTCGTCGTATCGGGTAACTCACCGTAGTATCGTTGTCCCAGAAAGCCCTCGGCCGCTACGCTCGCGCGACACGCGAGAGCTTCGCTCTCGCTGCCCTCCGCTCACATTCGTTCGCGGAGACCTCGCTGCGCTCCTCGTGCAGGCGCTTCGCGCCTTCCCTGCGGTGGTTACTTCGTCGTGCTTCGCGTACCGGCCTCGCCCTTTCATTCCGCCAGGAAACAGATTGAACGGGCTAACGCGTTTTCGTGTCAAACTGGTGTGGACGCTCGGTGGCTGATTAGCCATGCATGCGGTGGCGCGTGCGAGGAACGCGCGTGAAGGACGAGCGACCGTAGGGAGTGGGGAGGGTGGGGAGGACGAGGGCGTGGCGGTGCGGGGTGGGACTGAAAGGGGCCGGGCGTCTCGGCGAAGGACGGCGACGTAAGCACCGTAAGTCGACTGAGCGGAGCGAAGGAGATGAGGAGCGCAACGAGACGCCCGAGTCGAGCGACCGGGGGCTTTCGAGGACAATGCTACTGCAGCAACTCGTTCATCCCACAGAGAACAACTGAGACTTTTCGAGGACAAAGTCACCTCATTCGCATGTTGTACTAATTCCTACTGTTTTGTACTGAAATGTACTGCCCGAACTACTTGCTAGTCCACCGACCGTTCGCTATCGCTCAGCGTCCACGAACAGACGATCGAAAAAATCCACTGTCGAAACCGCCCGTCGTCGCTAGTCGCTGTTGACCTTCTGCTGGATGTCCTCCACCACGTCGGGGTTCCGGAGCGTCGAGGTGTCGCCGAGTTCCTCGTCGTTGGCGATATCTTCGAGCAACCGGCGCATGATCTTCCCGGAGCGCGTCTTCGGGAGTTCGGGGGTGAAGACGACCTCCTCGGGACGGGCGATCGGGCCGATCGCGCCCTCGACGCCCGCGACGATTCGCTCGCGCATCTCGTCGTCGCCCTCGTGGCCCTCCTCCGTGATGACGTAGGCGTAGACGGCCTCGCCTTTCACGTCGTGGTGGCCACCGACGACGGCGGCTTCCGCGACACCGTTCACGCCGACGATGGCGCTTTCGATCTCCATCGTCCCGAGGCGGTGCCCGGAGACGTTGATGACGTCGTCCACGCGTCCGAGGACGGTGATGTACCCGTCGTCGTCCAGTTTCGCACCGTCTTCGGGGAAGTACACCCATTCGTCGGCGTCGGGGTCGGAATACTCCTGCCAGTACTCGCTGATGTACCGGTCGTCGTTCTTGTAGACGGTTCGGAGCATGCCGGGCCACGGTTTCTGTACCGTGAGATAGCCCGCACGTCCCGCTTCGACCTCGTCACCTTTCGTGTCAACGACCTTGGCGTCGATGCCGGGGAGCGGCGGCCCCGCACTGCCGGGTTTCATCGTTCCGATGCCGGGGAGGGTCGTGATCATCATCCCGCCCGTCTCGGTCTGCCACCACGTATCCACGATGGGGCAGGACTCGTCGCCGATGTGTTTGTAGTACCACTTCCACGCTCGGGGATTGATGGGTTCGCCCACTGTTCCGAGCAGACGGAGACTGGAGAGGTCGTGCTGTTCCGGATACTGGCTTCCCCACTTCATGAACGCCCGGATGGCCGTCGGCGCGGTGTAGAAGATGTCCACGCCGTACTCTTCGACCAACTCCCAGAGTCGGTCTTTCTCCGGATAGTCCGGCGTCCCCTCGTACATCACGCTGGTCGTCCCGAGTGCGAGTGGCCCATAGACGATGTAGGAGTGACCCGTGATCCAACCGATGTCGGCGGCACACCAGTAGGTGTCGTCGGGTTCGATGTCGAGCACCGCCTGCGAGGTCCACGTCACGTAGGAGAGGTAGCCTCCGGTCGTGTGTTTGACCCCTTTCGGTTGGCCGGTCGTACCGGAGGTGTACATCAAAAAGAGCATGTCCTCGGCGTCTCGCTCGACCGGTTCGACCTCGGCACCCTCCTGTTCCGCGACGAGGTCGCCGTAATCGTGTTCGTTGTCGGCCATCGGGTGGTCGTACTCGTCTCCCAGTCGGTCGACGACCACGACACCGTTCACGTCGTGGTCGACCTGCGAGAGCCCTTTATCCGCTTTCTCCTTGTGCTGAAGTGGGTCTCCCCGCCGGTAGTAGCCGTCACAGGTGATGAGATACTCCGACGCGGCGCTCTCCATCCGGGTCGCCAGCGCGTCGGCGGAGAATCCAGCGAAGACGACGCTGTGCGGTGCGCCGATGCGCGCGCAGGCGAGCATGGCGATGGGGAGTTCCGGCACCATCGGCATGTACATCGTCACGACGTCGTCCTCGCCGACGCCCATCTCGCGGAGTGCTGCCGCAAATTCGTTGACCTCGCGGTGGAGTTCCTCGTAGGTGTAGGTTCGCGTGTCACCGAGTTCGCCGATCCACTCGATGGCGTCTTCGTCTCCTCGTTCGTCCAGATGTCGGTCGAGGCAGTTGTACGAAGCGTTGAGCGACCCGCCCGTGAACCACTCGTAGAACGGTGCGTCGCTATCGTCCAGTACGGTGTCGTACTCGTCGTACCAGTCGAGTAGCTCTGCGGCCTGCTCCCAACACTCCGGCCAGTTCTCCTCGAACTCCTCGTAGATTCCTTCGTCCGAGACGTTCGCCTGCTCGACGAACGATTCCGGTGGCTCGAACGATTCCGCCTCTTCGAGCCGAGCTTCGAGTTCCACGGTATCGTCTGGCATGTGTCCATGCTAGCGTGCTTTAAGGAGAAGCATAAAGATTTGCCACGACGGACGATGTATCCGGGAAAAAGGCAATCGAGCGAAGGTGTTCAGGTTGGTCTGAACGTGCTTAGGCCAGTCCGATCTTCTCTTGATACGAGCCGTGTTCCGCCTCGAACACCTGCATTATCTCGCCCATCGTCGCGTAGGCTTTCACTGCATCGACGATGGCAGCCATGACGTTCTCGTCCTCGTCGATTGCGGTTTGCAGGTCGTCGAGGGCGGCCTCGACAGCCTCGTCGTCGCGTTCTTCTTTGACCTCGGCGAGTCGGGCAAGTTGGCGTTCCTGGGTATCCTCGTCCACCTCGAGGATGTCGGGCCGAGTGTCTTCCTCGATCTCGTACTGGTTGACACCGACGACGACCTCCTCGCCGTCTTCGACGCGCTCTTGGTACTCGTAGGAAGCTTCCTGAATCTCGCGGTGGAAGTAGCCCCGGTCGATGCCCTCCAAAACGCCGTCTCGCACCGAGCCGTCGCCCATCTCCTTGATCTCCTCGATGTACGCCATCGTCTTCTCCTCGACCTCCTCGGTCAGCGATTCGACGGCGAAGCTCCCGCCGAGTGGGTCGATGATATCCGCCGCACCGCTCTCTTCCGCGATGATCTGCTGGGTGCGCAGGGCGACGCGAACCGCCTCCTCGCTCGGCAGCGCGAGTGCCTCGTCGAAGCTGTTCGTGTGGAGGCTCTGGGTGCCGCCGAGGACGCCTGCGAGCGCCTGGATCGTCACGCGGACGATGTTGTTGAGCGGTTGCTGGGCCGTGAGCGACTGCCCCGCAGTCTGCGTGTGGAACTTCAACTGCTTCGATTTCGGGTCTTCCGCACCGTACCACTCGTCCATCACGGTCGAGTAGATGCGCCGTGCCGCGCGGAATTTGGCGATCTCTTCGAACAGCGAGTTGTGCGAGTTGAAAAAGAAAGAGAGCTGTGGCGCGAAGGCGTCTACGTCCAGTCCGCGCTCCATCGCGTCCTCGACGTAGGCGAAACCGTCCGCGAGCGTGAACGCGAGTTCCTGTACCGCCGTCGAACCGGCCTCGCGGATGTGGTAGCCTGAGATGGAGATGGGTTTGATGTTCGGTGTCTCCTCGATGGCGAACTCCACCGTGTCGGTGACGACATCGAGCGACGGCTCTGGCGGGACGACCCACTCTTTCTGCGCGATGAACTCTTTCAGCATGTCGTTCTGGAAGGTGCCGCGAAGCTTCTCACGAGGCACTCCTCGATTGTCCGCCAGCGCGACGTACATGGCGAAGATGACCGGTGCGCTCGGATTGATCGTGAAACTGGTCGAGACCTCGTCCAGGTCGATTCCCTCGAAGAGGATCTCCATGTCGCGCAGGGTGTCTACGGCCACGCCCTCCCTGCCGACTTCCCCATCTGACAGTGGGTCGTCCGAATCCTTGCCCATCAGACTCGGCATGTCGAAGGCGGTCGAGAGACCGGTCTGGCCGTTCTCGATGAGGTAGTGGAATCGTTCGTTCGTCTCCTCTGCGGTTCCGAATCCGGCGAACTGGCGCATCGTCCACGTCCGACCGCGATACATCGTCGGGTAGACGCCGCGAGTGTACGGTTCCCCACCGGGGAAGCCGAGGTCGTCCTCGTAATCGATGTCGGCGACATCCGTCGGGTCGTACAGGTCGTCTACTTCCAGATTCGAGACGGTGGCGAAGCGATCCTTTCGCTCGCCGAACCGCTCCAAAACGGGCGAGAGGGTGTCGTCTTCCCACTCCTTTCGGGCCTGCTGGATCTCCTGCAGGTCGTCCTCGTCGTACATGTCCGTATTTTCTGCCGGACAATCCATTAAGGATTCGGTGAGCGTTTTTCGAGGAGTGATTGTGATTTCCCTTCGTCGGTCGAAAACCCAGGGCCGTCAGTAGCGGCCGAGCGCCGTCAGTAGTGGCCGAGGACGCCCTTCTGGCGCGCACGGCGCTGTGCCCGGTCGAAAAAGAGGTATCCAACTACGATGTAACCTGTCGCCGTGAGGAGCAGGATATCGAGACTCTCCGCCGGGAACTCCCAGAGGTGGACACCGTCCGACATCGCTCGCCGGAGGAGGTAACTCCCCTCCGAGAGCGGAAGCCACCGCAACGCCGGATACGCCTCGACCGGCGCGCTGATGAGGCCGATGAAGCCGAACTGGACGAGTTGGAAGGCGTTCTCGATGCGCTTGTACAGCAGTGCGAGGCCAGCGAAGACGAACCCGACGCCGACAGCGGAGGCGACGGCGAGGACGAGAAGTGGCCCGACCGTGAGCAGGTCGAGGGTCAGATTCGTCTGCGTCGTGAGCAACATCAACGCCAGCACGACGACACCCCACAGGAGGCTGAAGATGACGTTCACGACGACTTTCAGGCTCATGACGGTTCCGAAGCCGAGTGGCGACATGAACAACTGTTCGAGCGTTCCCCACTGCGCTTCACGGGTGATGTTCCACGAGAGTCCCGAGTAGGCCACGATGGCTGCGGTGAAGAGGAAGAACCCGACGATGATGCCATCTATCGAATCGGTGATCGCCGGGCCAGCGACCGCACGTCCACCGAAAAAGACGATGGCGAACAGAGCATAGATGGTCACCAACTGCGAGACAGTGTTCACCGGATACCGAACGAGCAGGACGGCCTTCTTCCGCAGGATTGCACGAAACAGGTTCAGACGTCCCTCCATCAGTGACCACCTTCGTTGGTGAGTTCGAGGAACACCGCTTCGAGATCTGGCTCCATCGCGTCCACACCATCGAGCGAACAGTCGGCAGCGTGGAGGGTGTCGAAGACATCGTAGAGTTCGTCGCTGTCAGCTAGTGCCACGTCGAATCGCTCGCGGTCACCGACACGCTCCCATTCGTCAGGGTCGAACCGCCGAGTCAGCCGTTCGCGTGTCGAGTCGGACACCGACCCATCGACCGTGATTCGGTAGGCCCGTGTCCGGAGCAACTCGATGAGGTTCCCGACCGAGTCGTCTGCGATTATCGTCCCCTCGTTCATGATGATGACGCGCTCACAGAGGTCTTCGACGACGTCCATGTCGTGACTGCTCAGGACGACTGTGATGGATTCCCGTTCGGCGAGTCGGCGGAGTTCGCGCCGGAGTTCGACCGAACTCTCCACGTCGAGGCCGAGCGTCGGTTCGTCTAGGAACACCACGTCGGTGCCGCGGGCGAGCGTACACGCCAGCGACATTTTCTGTTTCATCCCTCGCGAGAGGTCGTTGACGGTCTCGTCGGATTTATCCATCAGGCCGAAGGCGTCCAGCAACTCGTCGGCGCGGTTACGAACCGCCGAGGGTGACCGACCACCGAGTGCTGCGAAGAACGCGATATTCTCCCTGACGGTCAGTCGCCAGTAGACGTTACGTGCTCCCTCCAGCATCGCTCCGATGTGACGGTAGGCCTGCTTCGTGTCGGCGTGAACGTCGATACCGTTGACGGTCACTCGGCCTTCGGAGGGGATGACCAGGCCGAGGATCGACTTGATCGTCGTCGTCTTGCCTGCCCCGTTCGGGCCGAGCAAGCCGACCACAGTACCACGATCCACGTCGAATGAAACGCCGTCTACGGCGGTCACCGCGTCCGAACCCCTTCCATATCGCTTCTGTAGGTTGTCGACGCTGACGACGGTTTCACCCGTGCTTGTCGTCTCTTCGGTAATTTCCGAAGTCGGTCGACCGAGTTCAACGCTCATGGTCGTACCAATCGTGTAAGGATTATAATGGTTTCCAGAAGCCGCTTTCAGTCTAGTAATTGAAACCACACCGAACCGACGGTGGACAACTGGTCACCGAATTCGACTGTGCGTCGTGTTGGATGCAAATGCACCTCCCGGTTGCGGGCACCGTCATCCGCCATCCGGCGGTCGTATCGTACTTCCACGAGCGTGACGTCGACGTTCGTGACGTTCCCTTCTTCTCGTTCGATTTCGTCCAAAACGACTCACTGACGGAGGTCGTTTCCGAAGACCCATACCGGGTTCGTGTCACCGTCGATCCCGACGACGACGCTCCGACGCTGACGCTCGACGAGGAGATGACCGTCGTGAGCGTAGAATAAGACGGTCGTCGTGGCAGTAGACTAAGACGACCGCCATGAACGTGACTGGCTACTGCAATCGTTTCGTCGTCTCGACCAGTGGATGCCGTGCGTAATCGACCACCTGGATGTCGTCGATGGTTTCCAAACCTTCCTTTCTGGCCGTCTCTGCCATCCCGAGTTCGACCCGGTGGTCGGTGACGATGACGTAGGCGTCCATCTTCTCGATGTCGAGCCTGTCGGCGGCTTTCGCTCTGTGATGTCCATCTGCCAGCAAGAGGGTGTGTCCGTTCTCGATGACGACGAGGGGTTCGGCCAGTCCACGCTCCATCTCGTACACCCGGCCTTCCAGTTCGTCGGCGTACACTTTGCTCTGGGTCGGCACGAGGTCGGCGAGTGGGACTTTGCGACGTTTCTGTGACACCTCGGTATCGTGGATGGACTCCAGGGTTCGCATGAGTTTGCCCACCTTCTCGGGCGTGACGCGCTCGATCTGGCTGCGGATGACGTCCGTGTTACTGATGATGCCGACGAGATTGCCCGCGTCGTCGACGACCGGGAGTTTCTGGATACCAGACCGAAGGATGACTCGCGCCGCGTCGTTCACGTCCATGTCGGGGTGCGCGACGATGAGTTCCTGAGTCATCACCTTGAATATCGGTTCCTTGTCGGTGGCGAGCAGGAGGTCGCGCGCGCTCACGAACCCCTCGACGCGCCGCCCGTCGCACACCGGAAATCCGTTGTGTCCGTCACTCTCTGCGATTCGGCGGGCGACTTCCTCGACACTCGCATCCGGGGAGACGGTCGCCACGTCGCGAGTCATGTAATCTCCGACCTTGGCTTTGATTCCCTCTGTCCCACCATCTGAGAGGGTTCGAACGTTAGGTGACGTGCGGCGACCGTTTTCCTCCTCGGCCTCGTCCATGCAGAGTATCCATGCGCTAGCAGACAAAAAGCTTCCCGACCGTTACTCGTCGCTCTCGGCGAGCTTGATGTCGAACGAGGCGATCCGTTCGCGGCTCCCGCCATACTCGTCGATACCCGGACGAGAACGGACGGTCTCGAAGAAGCGATCGGTGATGATCTCGCCGACGATGGTCGAGAGTGACGCTTCCTCTTCGTCTTCGACCTCGCCGAGCAGACCGAGTGGAATCTGCGCTCCGGCCATATCCGCGTGGCCACCTGCACTGCCGATCTGTCCGAACGCGGCCCGCATCGTCTCGCCGAGATCCACGTCCGTGCCGCGAGCGCGCGCGGACACGTACACGATGCCGTCCATGAACCCGAAGACGAGCGTGACGTTGACCCCATCCATGTTCAGCAGGCGGTCTGCGGCCTGCGCCAGCGCATCACGGTTGGAGAGCGACCCGACACAACTCGCTAACACCGAGCCATCGAGCTCGCGATTTCGTATCGCTCGGGCGATGATATCGAACGTATCGCGGCTGATAGATGGACTCTCGACGCGCTCCAACGTCCCCGTGTTGGCGTGCGGGAGCAAGAATGCCGCCGCTTCGAAGTCCATCTCGGACACCTCGCGGGTGAAGTTCTTCGTATCTACGCGAATGCCGTAGAGTAGCCCAGTTGCGACGTGTTCGTCGAGTTCGATACCGAGGTGTTCGAGGTGGTCGGCGAGCAGGGAACTCGTCGCGCCGACGTCGATCCGGAGGTCGATGAACTCCGCTTCGACGGGGTGGCTCGGCGGATGGTGGTCGATGACCACGTCCACGGGCGTCTCCTCCGGTAGTTGGTCGTTGACGCCCGGACTGGAGTGATCGACGAGCGCGATACCCGCGAACTCCGAGAGGTCGTCTTCGTCTTCCAGATGTCGCAGGTCGAGTTCGAGGAGGTTGACGAACGCGCGATTCTCCTGATGGGAGATGGCCCCGTAGTAGCAGGTCTCGGCTTCGGTACCGACGGCCTCCGCGAGCTCCTCCAGTGCGATCGCACTGGCGATGGCGTCCGGGTCGGGGTTGTCGTGCATGAAGATACCGAGCTTCCCGTCGATGCCGCGGAGCACGCGCTGGAGTTCGTTGGTTCGGAACACCGCGTCGTCGTCGGCCATCGACAGCAGGTGCTCTACGACCGCCTCGCCGGGATCGACCAGTCGGTCGGCGACGGCGGCCAACTCATCGTGTACCGACTCCGAGGGGTACTCACCCGTGTAGGCGACCAGGTAGGCGTTCGGATGCTCTTCGCGGAGTGCCCGTGCCGCCAGCAGGTTTCGTTCCGGGTCGTCCCCGGCAACGAACGCGATATCCACGAACGGGCGGGACGCGATCGTGTCGGGATCGGTGGGATCGCCCCGCGTCGCCGAGATGCCCTCCGTGCGGAGCGTTTCGACTCTGCTCTCGTTCTCGTCCACGACGACGATATTTCCGGGGCGGTCAGCCACCGACTCGACGAGTGCATGCCCGACGGAGCCACAGCCGAGCATGAGCCGCGATACCATTCTACCTCCGCTTGCTGTCCAGAGACCTAAAGCCTGTTGGGAAGACGCCAGCGAACGTAATTTCGTGGAGATTGGTGAATGATACCCGTCGGATTGGACATTCACGAAATCGAGCACCGAACACGGGTCGAGGATGGAGTGGGGTCGAAGCTAAAAATCGGCTGTGGACGGTTCTTTGTACCGATCTCTACTGGATTGTACTGAAATGTAATGAAACATCCAGCACGGCTATCGATAGCGATGGAGGCTGCTCTGTGATTACGGGCGACGAGGTGACTGCCTCGGTCTGTTCCAATCGCTTGTCCATTCCTCGGCCCACAGCGGAATCACTACTCGAAGGTCCAAGTCGGGCTGCGGGAATCGAACACCGAAAAAATCCGTGTGAGATCGAAACGTCCGTTCTCAGGCGAACAGCGTCGTGGCGGCGTTGATCGCGGTGTCGGCCACGGGGCCGAACGCCGGGAGCAGGAGCACCGTTGCGACGGCAGCGACGAGCACTGCGACGTAGAGGCCCGTCGGCGTGCTCCGGATGTTGAACTCGCCCGACGGGTCTTCGATCCACATCGCCTTGACGACGCGGCTGTAGTAGAACAGCGACAGCGCGCTGTTCACGGCACCGACGGCGGCGAGCCACCAGAATCCGGCGCCAACCGCGCCCGCGAACAGGACGTACTTGCTGAAGAAGCCCGCGAACGGCGGGAGTCCAGCGAGGCTGAACATGAACACCGTCATGGCGACACAGGCCATCGGCGCTTTCGTCGCGAGGCCGTTGTAGTCCTCGAACGTCCGACCGAGACCCCAGTGTTCGCCCATAGCGATGAACAGGAATGCGCCCGTGTTCATGAAGCCGTAGACGAGCAGGTGCATCATCGCACCGCCCATGACCCAGTTGTCGTTCCCGCCGGAGAGGGCGGCCAGGCCGATGAGCGCGTAGCCAGCGTGCCCGATCGAGGAGTACGCGAGCATGCGCTTGACCTTGTCCTGGGTCGCTGCGGCGAAGTTGCCGAGCGTCATCGTGACGACGGCGAGTATCTGGAACGCCAGCACCCAGTCCACCGTGCTCGCCACTTCGTTGATCGGGAACGCGGTGACGAACACGCGGAATGCGACGGCGAACCCGGCGGCCTTCGAGGCCGACGAGAGGAACGCCGAGATGGGTGCGGGTGCGCCTTCGTACGCCTCGGGTGCCCAGAAGTGGAACGGCACCGAGGCCGTCTTGAACGCGAAGCCGCCGAGCACCATCAGCACGCCGATGCCGAGGACGCCCGCGAGACCTTCGGTTCCGAGGTTGGACGCGATCTGGCCCAGCTGCAGGTGACCAGTGACGCCGTAGACGAGGCTGATACCGTAGGCGAAGATGGCCGACGAGAGCGCACCGATGAGGAAGTACTTGAGTCCTGCCTCGACGCTCCCGCGGTTCTTCTTCAGGATGGCGACCAGCGCGTAGGACGGGAGGCTCGCCAGTTCGAGACTGACGAACACCGTCGCGAGGCTGTTCGAACTCGCCATCAGCGTCATGCCCGTCGCCGCGAGGACGACCAGCGAGTAGTACTCCGCCTGGTAGTCGTGACCTTTCAAATAGTCGTAGCTGGCGATGCACACCAGCGCGGTGACGCTGGCGAAGATGAGCGCGAAGAACAGGCTCATCGTGTCGACGACCAGCGCACCGTCGTAGAGGTCGATGGGTGTCTCGCCCGTTCCGGAGGCGATGAACCACACCGCGAGACCGCCAGCGACGACTGCGCCGAGTGTCGAGATACCCGCGAGAAGCGGGCGGTTGCTCGTGTCGGGGTCGATGCTGTCCACGACCAACAGCAAGAGTGCCGTCAGTCCGAGGACGATGGCGGGAGCCATCGCGGCCCACGTCGGCCACGTGAACGCTTGTGCCATCAGTGACCACCTCCGCTGATAAGTTCCATCTCACCCACGGCGTCCTGGATCATCCCGTAGAAGATGTCCGGTTGGACACCGAGCAGGATGACGAGCAGGATGAGCACCACGAGGGGTGCCACGTCGTGGAACGCGGCGCGTCCGACCTCGTAGTCCGTTTCGATGTCGAACGGGCCGAAGAGGGTGCGCTGCATGGCGAAGAGCAGGTAGCCCGCGACGATGACGATACCGAACATCGCCGCCGCCGTGAACAGCGCGAGACCGTGGGTTCCCAGCGCGGTGCCAGCGAGCACGGTGGACTGGAACGCGCCGACGAAGATGAAGAACTCCGCCGCGAATCCGGCCATCAGGGGCAGTCCCATGTAGCCGAACGCGCCCGCCACGAACACCGCGACCGTGATGGGCATCTTGTCCGCCAGCCCGGACATGTCCGAGACCATCCGGGTGTGGGTCGTGTTGTAGATGACGCCGACCGCCATGAACATCAGACCCGAGATGAGACCATGTGCGACCATCTGGAACGTCGCGCCACCGACGCCGTACATCGTGAACGCAACGAGTCCGAGGATGACGTACCCCATCGACGACACAGAGGAGTACGCGACGATCCGCTTGAGGTCGGTCTGCGCCAGTGCGAGCATCGCACCGTAGATGACGCTCACGACCGCCACGATGGCGATGAGCAGCGCGAAGTCCTTCGCCACGCCGGGAAGCATGGTGAAGTTGAAGCGCAGGAGTGCGTACGTCCCCATCTTCAGCAGGACCCCTGCCAGCATGATCGACACCGGCGTCGGTGCCTCGACGTGAGCGTCCGGCAGCCACGTGTGGAACGGGACGATGGGTACCTTCACGCCGAATCCAGCGAACATGGCGAAGAACGCGACGACCTTGAGGGTGTTCGCGTCGATCGTGCCGAGTCCGCTGAGTTGGCCGTCGTTCAACGCCTGCGTGATGGCGGGTAAGTCCCACGTGGTCACCGAGTCGCCCAGTCCGAAGACGAGCGCGATGAAGCCGATGAACATCACCAGCGAGGCGACGTTCGTGTACACGAAGAACTTGATCGCCGCGTACTTGCGGCGCGGGCCGCCCCAGACGCCGATGAGGAAGTACATCGGCACCAGCACCATCTCCCAGAAGACGAACCAGACGAAGAAGTCCAGCGCCGAGAAGACGCCGAGGAGGCTCGTCTCCATGAACAACATCAGGCCGTAGAACTGGCTCTGGCGCGTGTCGACCGGCGTCCACGCCGCCAAGATGGCGAGCGGCGTGAGCACCGTCGTCAACACCAGAAGCGGCATGCTGATGCCGTCCAGACCGACGTGCCAGTTCAAGGTGTACGGGCCGAGTGCGACCCATTTGAACGTCTCTTCGAAGGCGAGAGAACCACCTAACAGGGCGTTCCCACTGCCGTCGAAGGCACTGTACATCCAGAGGCTCCCGCCGAGCGGGAGCAGACTCAACACGAACGCCAGCTTTCCTGCGACCTTGTCGGGCGCGAGGAACACTGCGAACGCGCTGAGCAGTGAAATCGCGATGAGTGCTTCGATCATCATCTAGAACCAACCTCCCGTGAAGCCGATGACGAGGAGTAGGACGACGAAGCCGAGCGCCAGCATGAGCGCGTAGTTCGTCACGATGCCGCTCTGGATCCGCTTCATGCGGCTACCGCCGAACAGGCTCACGCTGGAGATGCCGTTGACCACGCCGTCGATGACGCCTTGGTCGAACTTGTCCGCCGCGCGTGCGAGCGGGAGCGTGACGCCGGTTGCGAGCCAGACCTGATACTCGTCCTGGTAGTAGTTGTTGAACAGGAGCGTCTTCGCGCTGCCCAGTTTGTCGGTGTGCTCGACGGGGTCGGGGACGTTGTAGAGCGTCCACGCGAGTCCCGCACCCGCGAGTGCGAGCACAAGCGACACCGCACCGGGGATCAGCGGCGAGATGTGTCCTGGTTCACCGTAGGCGAACTCCTTGACGAGTTCCTCGTAGTGGTGAGCGCCGGTCGCCTCGACCGGGCCGTTGAGCCACCGGTGGAGGAACTCGATGTTCTCCATGTGGAGAAGCTCTGCCACCGGCACCATGTTGACGAGACCGGCGACGGCAGCGAGGATACCGAGCACGACGAGCGGGAACTTGACGTTCCAGCGGACGCCGTGCGGGTTCCGCGCCGTGTCGGTACGGGGTTCGCCGTGGAAGGTCAGGAAGACCATCCGGAAGGTGTAGAATCCGGTGAAGAACACCGCGAGCAGTCCCATCGCGTACGCCGCGAGCAGGATGGGGTTCGACATCCCGTGGACGAGTGCTTCGTAGAGCACCTCGTCTTTCGACCAGAACCCGGCGAACGGGATGATCCCCGCGAGTGCGAGCGATCCGGAGAGGAACGTCCAGTAGGTGACCGGCATCTTCTCCTTGAGACCACCCATCTCCCACATGTTCTCGTTGTGGTGCATGGCGATGATGACCGACCCTGCTCCGAGGAACAGGAGCGCCTTGAAGAAGGCGTGGGTCATCAGGTGGAAGGTCGCCGCGACGTAGCCACCGGCACCCAGTCCGAGCATCATGTAGCCGTACTGGGAGATGGTGGAGTACGCGAGCACCTGTTTGATCTCGCGCTTGACGACGCCCATCGTCGCCGCGACCAGTGCGGTGAAACCGCCGATGAACGCGATGATGGCGAGCACCGTCGGTAGCATGGCGTAGAACCCGTACATCCGTGCGACGAGGTACACACCTGCTGCGACCATCGTCGCCGCGTGGATGAGTGCAGAGACGGGCGTCGGGCCTTCCATCGCGTCCGGCAGCCACGTGTGCAGTGGGAACTGCGCGGATTTGCCGACGACACCGCCGAGCACCAGCAGACCGATAACGGAGAACCACGCCTGCGGCCCGAGACCGAAGAACGTCGTCACGTCATCAGCGCCGCCTTCGCCGAGCGCCTGTTCGGCCATGTGGACGAACGAGTGGTCGCCCGCGAACTGTGCAGTTCCGAAGGTGGCGAACACCGCCACCACGCCGATGAGGAAGAAGTAGTCCCCGAAGCGGGTGACGAGGAACGCCTTCTTCGCGGCGCTCGGTGGGCCGGGGTTGCGGAACCAGAACCCGATGAGAAGGTACGAACACAGCCCGACGAGTTCGAAGAACATGAACGCCATCAGCAGGTTGTCCGAGAAAACGAACGCGAGCATGCTGAAGGTGAACAGGCCGAGACCGGCGTAGTAACGCGGCAGGCCCGTCTCGCCCTCGTCGTTCATGTAGCCCAGGCTGAAGATGTGGACGAGGAACGCGACCAGCGAGACGATGACGAGCATCATCGCCGACAGTGGGTCGAGGAAGATGCCGAAGTGCAGGTCGAACGTTTCCAGTCCACTCACCCACACGAGGTTCTCGTGGTAGAAATTGCCGCCCGACACCGTGAGGAACACCCACAGCGAGAGGACGAGCGAACCACCCGTGGCGACGATGCCCGGCAGTGCGCCGCCCTTCGGAAGCATCTTCCGGGCGAACTCGCCGCCGAACAGTGCGATCAGGAACGATACGAACGGCAGGAGTGCGATCAACGGTGCCAGTTCGAATGCTGTTGCCGCCATTTTACCACCTCATAGTCGTCGCTTGGGTTACGTCCACGTCCTTGAAGTTGCGATACAGCACGAGGATGATACCGATACCCACTGCGACCTCGGCTGCGGCCAGCGCCAGCGTGAAAAGGCTGAACGTCTGGCCGGTCAGGTTGCCATGGAAGTGGGAGAACGCGACGAGGTTGATGTTCGCAGCGTTGAGCATCAGCTCGACGCTGATGAGGAACATCAGTGCGTTCTTTCGGGTGAGGATGCCGAACAAGCCCGTGCAGAACACGGCAGCCGACAGCAGCAGGTAATACTGTACTGATACTGCCATTACTCGTCGTCACCTCCCGATTCACGTCCGCCATCCGTGCGGAGTGCGGACGTGAGATTCTCCCCTTCGCGGCGGGCGAGCATCACCGCACCCACCAGCGCCGCGACGAGGACGAGATCGATGATCTCGAATGCGATGAGGAACCCTTCGCTCTGGACGATACTATCGCCGCCCACACCGAAGATGTTGAACATCGCGTAGCCGATGCTCGCCGTGATGTTGGCTCCGTTCGGGAAGCCTGCCGCGTCTTGGAACGACGCGCCGAGGAACACCACAGCGAGGACACCGAACAGCATCACCGCGACGACACCGGGAAGCATCGTCGACGGGTCGCGCATCCGTGGCCGCGAACTCATGCGTTGGTCACCTCCTCTGTACTTGCTTGACGTGTGAGCATGACGGCGAACGTTATGAGGATGAGAACCCCGCCCACGTAGACGAGGATCTGCATCGCCGCAACGAACTCCGCCTGCAGCATGACGTAGTGGACCGCGAAGCTCAGCAACGAAACGCCGAGCAACAGCGCGGCATGCCACACGTCCCGCACCAGGACAGCGCCCAGACTACTCGCTACCGTGATGGCGGCGAACAGCCCGAACGCGATCATCTCGTATGCCATTTCAGTCACCTATTGGTTTGCAGAAACGCCCTTTTAACATTTCGAGACGGGCGTGTTTACTGATAATCGACTGCTCCCTCGCCCTCTCCGATCCACGCACCACGGTCTGGTTCGCGGGACTGGAGTGGGTCGATGTCTTTGTACCAGGGGACGTTCTTCAACTGTTCTTTGTTGTAGACCAGATCGTCTTTCGTGTCACCCGTGAACTCGAAGTTCTGGGTGAGCAAGATCGCGTCGACGGGGCAGACTTCCTCGCAGAGTCGGCAGTAGATACACTGGCCGACGTGGAGGTTGTACTGCTCGCCGTTGCGCTGGTCGTCCTGCACGATCTGGATCGTGTCGTTCGGGCAGACGTTCTCGCACTGCCGACACCAGATACAGCGCTCCTGGCTGAACTTGTGGATGCCACGGAAGCGTGGACTCACTTCGGGTGCTACGTCCGGGTACTCGACCGTGAACGTCGAGCCGTCCAGTGCGTGTTTCATCGTCGTTGCCATCGATTTGAGTAATCCGATCATAGCATCACCCCCACGATAACGGCCGTGAGAACCAGGTTCGCGAACGAGAGCACGAGCATGCCCTTCCAGCCGATCTCGATGAGTTGGTCGATCCGAACGCGCGGAATCGCCGACCGTGCCCACTGCGTGAACAGGAACACGGCCCAGATCTTGACGGTGAACCAGATGAAGCCGAACGAACCCGACGCCGGGCCGTCCGGGCCACCGAGGAAGACCGTGGCGATGATCGCACCACCGAGGAAGATGTGCAGGAACTCACCGAGGTAGAACAGCACGAAGTACACGCTGGAGTACTCGGTCTGATACCCTGCGACGATCTCCGTCGGCGCTTCCGGAATGTCGAACGGGTTCCGTCCGACTTCTGCGAGGTTCGCTGCCATGAACAGCACGAACGCGAACGGGTTGACGAACGCGTACCACGCAGGGATGCTGAATCCGGCGATGGAGAGCAGCGTCTCCTGCTGTGCTGCAACTATCTGGCTCGTCTGGAGCGTGCCCGCGAAGATGACGACGGACGCCGCCGTCACGACGAGCGGAATCTCGTAGGCGATGTTCTGTGCCACCGCGCGGAGCGCACCGAGAAGCGAGTACTTGTTGCTCGATGCGTAGCCACCCATCGTCACTCCGAGCGTCGCGATGGACGCGACGGCGAACACGTAGGCGAGTCCCGTCTCGGGGTCAGAAAGCTGCAGGTTGATACCGAACAGCGATCCCATCGGGATGACTGCGAACCCGAGCAGTGCCGACCCCGCCATGATGATCGGGGCTAGGTCGTAGGCAGGTCGGTCTGCGCCTTCGGGGATGATGAGCTCTTTCGACAGCAGCCGCACTGCGTCGGCGATGATGATGAGCAGGCCGAACGGGCCGACTCGGTTGACCGCGATACGGTCGGTGAACGCCGCCGTGATCTTCCGCTTCGCCCACGGACCGGCGAACGCCGTCATCGTCAGCATGATGGTGCCGACGATGGCTGCGGCGAGGAACGCCGACAGCAGTTCCTGCCACGCGGCAGGCGAGTTGCCGAACAGCGCACGAGCGATCTCTTCTGGAAGGAGAACCGGGCTTTTACCCTGTAATGGGACGAAATTCATCGGTCCACCTCCCCGAGGATCACGTCGAGACTACCGAGCGTAGCGACGAGGTCGGGGATGTACTCCCCTTCGGACATCTCTTGCAGCGCGGAGAGATTACAGAAACACGGACTGCGGATCTTGAACCGACCCGGCTTGTCCGTTCCGTCCGAGCGGATGTAGATGCCGAGTTCACCTTTCGCACCTTCGACGGCGCGGTAGGTTTCGGTGTCCGCGTCCGGCTTGAGCGTCCGGGGAACGTTCGACTGGATCTCGCGCTCGTCTTCCGGCCAGTCTTCGAGCAGGTCGACACACTGGTCGATGATCTTCGCCGACTCCTCGACTTCGCGCATCCGAACGAGCAGTCGCGCGTAGTTGTCACAGCCGTCTTCGGTGACGACGTCCCAGTCGAGCTGGTCGTAGTAACCGTAGGGGTCGTCACGGCGCAGGTCGTAGTCGATGCCTGAAGCGCGTGCGACCGGGCCGGTCACACCGTACTGCTTGGCGACGTCGGGTTCGA
The DNA here is from genome assembly GCF_054177585.1 of Haladaptatus rarus. Lineage (NCBI taxonomy): Archaea > Methanobacteriati > Methanobacteriota > Halobacteria > Halobacteriales > Haladaptataceae > Haladaptatus > Haladaptatus rarus. The sequence continues at coordinate 198,629 of NZ_JBPEHG010000002.1, forward strand.
GGACACCCGTGTCGATGGTGCGGATCTGGAAGATCTCGTTGCCTGTGATGAGGTCGTGGTACTCGTCGAGCACCTCCGGCAGGCCGTCGAGGAAGTCTCGAACCTTCTCGAAGAACTCCTCGCGCGGTTCGGGGATGTCCCAGACGACACCGCCGAGCCGAAAGTAGTTGAACATCATCCGCTGACCGGTCAGATCCTCCAGGATGTTCTGGACGATCTCCCGGTCGCGCATCGCGTACATGAAGATGGCCGTGAAGTCGCCGTAGATGTCGAGACAGAACGTCCCGAGCGCCAGCATGTGCGACGCGATGCGACACAGCTCTGCGCCCATCGTCCGGATGATCTGTGCGTACTCCGGAACGTCGAGGTCGTTCAAGTCTTCGGCCACGCGCGCGTAGGCCCATTCGTTGAGCAGGCCCGCCGACGCGTAGTCCCAGCGGTCGGGGTACGGCATGATCTGGTGGCGGTAGGTGCCGTTCTGAGCCATCTGCTCCTCACAGCGGTGGAGGTAGCCGATGTCCGGGTCGACGTCGGCCACCTGTTCACCGTCGAGTACCGTCTTGAGGTGAAGCACCCCGTGCGTTGCGGGGTGGTGTGGCCCGATGTTGAGGAACATCGTATCCGCATCGTCGCCGGGGTGACTTTCCTCGATCGGGTTCTTGTGCTCGTTGAACGAGACGATCTGTGGTCGATCCTGGTCGTAGTTCAGCGACAGCGGATGACCCTGCCACGTCTCGGGGAGCAGGATACGTCGAAGGTCGGGGTGACCTTCGTAGTCGATGCCAACGAGGTCGTAGGCCTCGCGTTCGTGCCAATCTGCAGTGCGGTAGACTGGTTCCGCCGACTGACTCTTTGGCGCGTCTCGGGGAGTCGGCACGACGACGCTCGCTTCCTGTGTCGGGTCGTCGTACTTCTTCAGATGGTAGATGCTCTCGTAGCGGTCTTCGTAGTCCTGTGCCGTGAGCATCGAGAGGTGGTCGAATCCGGCCTCGTCGCGCAGGATCGTCAGCGCGTCCTCTACTTCGTCCGGACGGATGACGAATCCCGGTGCGTTCAGGTGTTCTTCCCGACCGATGAGGTGGTCGCCGAGCAGGTCGGCGAGTTCGTCGCCATCTCGCTGCTCGACGCTGGTCGGTAGCTCTTCTTGCGAACTCATGGTGAATCAGCCCAGTTGTAACGCATGACGAGCGAATCCTCGTCGATCTGATCTGCGAGCGTCTCGACCAGTTCGTCGCGTTCCAAGTCACCGAACTGTTCCAGTTCGTACGGTTTGACCGTCACCGGACTGCTCTCGCCGTTGGCGATGCGCTCTTGCAGTTTCACGACGCCGTAGACGAGTGCCTCGGGGCGCGGCGGGCAACCGGGGACGTGGATGTCCACCGGGATGACCTCTTCTGCACCCTTGATGACGTTGTATCCTTCCTGGAACGGGCCGCCACTGATGGCACACGATCCCATGTTCACGACGAACTTGGGTTCGGGCATCTGGTCGTAGACGCGCTTCATGCGCGGCGCGAACTTCGAGACGATCGTCCCGGGGACGATCATCACGTCGGCCTGTCGCGGCGAGGCGCGTGGCACACCGGAACCGAAGCGGTCTAAGTCGTGTTTGACCGCGTAGGTGTGCATCATCTCGATGCTACAGCAGGCGATACCGAACTGCAGCATGAACATCGACGACCCCCGCACCCAGTTCATGAACTTGTCGAATTTCGTGAGGATGAACGGCGATGCGCCGAACGCTTCCCGCAGTTTCGAGTTGAAGCGACTGTCGACGCCCTCCATTCGAGCCTCACGGGTCTTCGTCTGCGGGGCTGTACTACCTTGAATAAATTCCCGTGGTTCGTTGCTCATTGTTCAACACTCCGTTGCGTTCCGCGGGGGCTGCGAACCCACCGCACCGCACCGTTACGCCAAGCCCACGCGAGGCCGACGACGAGTACACCGATGAAAACCAACATTGGGACGAGTATCGTCACCAGACTGACGCCACTTTCGATGGCGTTTCGATAGATGACGGTCCAGGGGAAGATGAGAACCGTCTCGATGTCGAAGACGACGAACAGCAGCGCAACCATGTAGTACTGGATGTTGAAGCGAATGCGCGTCGTCCCGGTTGGAATTTCACCGCTCTCGTAGGTGGCGGATTTGCCTTGTTCTGGCACGGTTGGTCTGAGAAGGCTTGAAACCATCATCATACTCAACGGGATGACAAGCCCCACCAGCGCCAACGCGCCAATAGCTACCCATGGATTCATACCGGTATTCTCCTAGCAGGCGGTCTTTTGTGAGCGCACCCCTATAAGCGTTGATTCTTGCGATTTAGCCCGGAGAGACCCTTCTCCAGGCGTCTCGTGGCAACTGACGCTTTCTTTTCCGTAACATCACGTTTCCTGTGATGATCGAACGACCACCGGAACAGAGTAGGCAGAAGAGTGATAGCTTACGTTCGGTCTCTGAATGCCGGTGTTCCATCCTCGTGCAGACGGCGCGACACTTCGCCGACACTTTCCTGAAGTGCTTCGTGATACGTGACCAGTCGTTTCCGAAGTTCGTCGTGTTCGCGCGCAAGTATCTGTACTGCGGAGAGTGCGGCGTTGAAGGACTTGCCAGCATCGACGGCGACGATGGGTGCTCCGGTCGGCATTCCGATGACCGACGAGACGGACTTCTCCTGCACCGGCACGCCGATGATGGGGAGTGGATACGCGAGCGAGGCAGTCATGTTCGGGAGGTCGGCTGACTTCCCGCCCGCCCCGGCGATGATGACGTCGAGTCCCCGCGCTTCCGCCGTCTTCGCGTAGGCGTACATCAGTTCGGGCGTCCTGTGGGCCGAGACGACGTAGGTCTCGAAGGTGAACCGTCCCTCCGGCGGGTCGTCGTAGTCGGTCACTTCCTCGAAACCGAGTTCGGTGAGCGCGTCGTGGGCCCCCGACATCACGTCGAGGTCGGAGTCACTTCCCATGACGATGCCCACGTCGGGGGTCTCCTCCGGCGTTCGATCGCGTTCTGCTTCGGCTTCGAACTGTTCGATGAGCGTCGTTACTTCGTCTGTGGTCATTGGAACGTGAGTGTGTCTGTGAGCGAACGCGCTTCGGCCAGCAGGTCGCTGGTGGACGATTCATCGGTGGTTGTGTCTCCGGTGGACGATTCGTCGGCAGTCGAGCCACTGGCGGGGCAATCACCAACGAGTGTGACGTGACCCATCTTCCGAAGAGGGCGCACCTCGCGCTTGCCGTACCAGTGGAACGACGCGCCGTGGGTGGCGAGAACGGCTTCGAGTCCGGAACAGTCGGCTGGTTGGGCCTCCGAAACGTCGCCGAGAACGTTCGACATCACGACGGAACTTCGGAGGTCGGTCGCACCGAGCGGATAGCCGAGGACGCCCCGAACGTGCTGTTCGAACTGCGAGGTGAGTGCGCCTTCGATGGTGTAGTGTCCCGAGTTGTGGGGCCGCGGCGCGATCTCGTTGACGGAGATCGTCCCATCCTCGTGCTCGAATAACTCGACGCCGTACACACCGCGCCCGGACAGCACCGAGACGACGTCCCGCGCGACCGTCTCCGCACGTTCGTGCACTCGCTTGGGTGCGCGTGCAGGAACGATCGTCTCGCGGAGGATCTCATCTTCGTGGACGTTTTCGCCGACCGGGAACGTCGCAACCTCGTCGGCTCCCTTGACCGCGATGACCGAGAGTTCGCGCTCGAACGGGACGAACTCCTCGACCATCAGGTCGCCGGACATCTCGGCGAGCACGTCGTCGACGTCGACAGGCGATTCGACGGGGAGGTTCCCCCTGCCATCGTAGCCGCCGCGACGAGCTTTCACCATCATCGGATAGCCGAACTCCTCACCGGCTTCGAGCAGGTCGTCGCGATCGTCGACGGCGCGGAAATCGGGCACCGGGATGCCTTTCTCTCGTAGCGTTCGCTTCTGGACGAGTTTGTCCTGTATCATCCGGAGCGTGTCGGGGTCGGGGTGAACCGGCACGTCGTGCTCCTCGCCGACCGATTCGAGCAGGTCGGGGTCGGCGAGTTCGATCTCGAACGTCAGTGCATCCACTCGGGATGCGAGCTCTCGGATCGCCTCCGGGTCGTCGAAGTCGCCGACTATCTGATCGCGGACGACCGGCGATGCCGGGCAATCCGACGTCGGGTCGACGACGACCAGTTCGACGCCGAGCGGAGCGGCCGCCTCGGCGAGCATCCGACCGAGTTGTCCGCCACCGACGACACCGAGCGTAGGCGGTGAAGCCGTAACCATGTAGCCAGCGGTTATCGCTGTGGGTGCATAAGATTTGCCAACTTCAGCGAAGAATATGCACGTTTATGCAGCTGAATCGGCCTTCTGGAGTGCGCTCTTCTTGATGTAGATCGTCGTCTCGCTCCCCCAGAGCGTGAGTTCGTGGTCGTAGACGACGTACTCGTCGAGATGTGGCTCGACCTCGGATTTCTTCTTGGTTCGGGTGATGACGACCGGCGGTTGTCGTTCGCCGACCGTTTCACTTTTCAGCGTGCTATCGACGTTCGCGTCGGCCATCTCGGTGTACCACGGCAGCGGAAGGCGGTTGTACCACCCACTCGCGGCGGGCCAGCGGTCGTTGTCGCCTTCGTTCGGGACGAAGAAGATGTAATCGCTCTGCTCGTTGATGAATCCGTAGTAGAGTACGTCCGTTCCGTCCTCGTTTGCCCGCGACACCTCCTGCACCTTCATCAGCGTCGGTTTGATCCCGTCGGCTGGTTGGCCCCACTGGACGATCTCGTTGTCCTGCTCTTCACCGAACAGTGTGGTGACATCCGAATCCTGTGGATGGAGATAGACGACCGAAACCGCCGGAAACGCGACCTGCGCGACGACGAGGAAGGCGATGAAGACGGCGACGGCGGTTCCCGACGTGTCGTCGTCCTCGTACGCTTCTCGGCCCCAGCGGTAGAGGAGTCCGGCACCCACCGCAGCCGGGATGGCGAGCGGTGCGACCGCGTGAACCGTCGCCCACGGCGCTTTGATGTCGGTCACGAGCGGGTAGCCGAGGATGCTGACCGCACCCCAGTAGAAGGCGAAGGAGACGAGGTCGCGCGGTCGGTCGTCCACGTACCGTGCCGCAACGAACCCGACGACCGCGAGGACGAGCAGTGGTAGGGCACCCTGCTGGAGAACGCCCACGAAGTGCTCGAAGTACGGGAGATACGAGTGGCCCTGACTCTTCGCCCACTGCCCGGCGAACTCGTTCCACGAACCGACCGTCGCTTCCATCACTACCGCACCGAACATCGTCGGGTTTCCGAACGCTTTCCAGAGACCTGCTCCTTCGACCCCACGTGCCCGCGGTGCGTAGAAGTAGACGATGATAGCGAAGAACTCGACGAGCGCGAGCCCGAGGTGCGGTGCGAACCGCGACAGCCACCGCCCCGACTGGATCGCCTGCTCGGCGAGCAACCCCGTCCATCCTCTGTCCTCGTTACGTGCGAGGAACAGGCGGTGGTCGAGCAACAGCACCGCCGCACCGAGCCACGAGAGAACGTAGAGCAGGACGTTCTCCTTGGTCGTGAACCCGAGTGCGAGGGCGGCGGTTCCGGCGTAGAGATAGCCTACTTTTCCTGTCGCGTGCATACGAAGGAAGAAGCCGAGCGCGAACAGCATGAACGCCGCGAGCAACGCGTCGTTTCGCATGACCCGCGAATAGTAGAGCAAGATGGGATTCGCGGCGAAGAACAATCCCAACGCTATCATCTCCGAATCACGGAGATGGTCGCGGTAGAGCCACGCGGCCATCGGGAGCAGGCCGGTGACGACCGCGACCGGCAGCCGAGCTACGAAATCGCTCGCGCCGAACAACTGGAAGAGGATGCTGTTCACTTGCGGGAAGAACGGTCCGTGGATGATCGCGTGGTACTCCCAGATACCAGTCTCCTGGTAGCGGAGGATCCAATACCCGACGCGAGCCTCGTCCCAGTGGGCGAACCGATTACCGAGACGAAAAAGACGGAGCGCCAGCGCCAGTGCCGTAACCGCGAGAACGCCAGCGAGACATCGATTTCTCGTCACCCATCCGGTCGATGGGCGGTCGCCTGATTTCATTGTTTTCTCTCAAGACGGAGAGGGGATACAAGCGTTGCGGAGAGCGGTAGTTCTTTTAATCGGGGTGGCTTCCCGCCACACATGGTAAGGCTCGGACTCGTCGTTGCGGAGTTCAACGCGCCAGTAACGGAACAGATGGAGGCGTCAGCACACGAAGCAGTCGAAGAACGAGATGTCGAGATCGCGGAGACGATCCACGTCCCAGGAGCGTACGACACGCCACTCGCCGCCGACAGACTCGCCCGACAGGACGACATCGACGCCGTCGCGGTGCTCGGAGCGATCATCACCGGTGACACCGACCACGACCAGGTTATCGCTACCGCTGCGACCCAGAAACTGACCGACGTGAGTCTCGACCGTGATAAACCCGTCACGCTCGGGATCATCGGCCCAGGGATGTCGGCGGCAGAGGCCCACGAACGCACCGACGCTGGCGCACGAACCGTCGAGGGTGCGATCGACCTCGTGGAGGAACTCCGATGAACTTCTCCGACCGAATCCAGCGCGTCGAACCGAGTGCGACGCTCGCCATCAGCAGTCTCGCCTCGCAACTCGAAGCCGACGGCGTGGACGTCATCGATCTGAGCGTTGGCGAACCCGACTTCGCCACACCCGATACCGTCGTCGATGCGTGTGAACAGGCGATGGAAGCCGGTCACACGGGTTATCCGCCGTCGAAAGGCGTCCCGGAACTCCGTGAAGCCATCGCCGAGAAACTCCAGGGGGACGGTCTGGACTACGGCGCGGACAATGTCATCGTTACGCCCGGCGCGAAGCAGGCGCTCTACGAGACGGTACAGACGGTCGTCGATGAAGACGACGAAGTCGTCCTCCTCGACCCGGCGTGGGTCTCCTACGAGGCGATGGTGAAACTCGCAGGCGGTGACCTGACGCGCGTCGATCTCGCGCCCCACGACTTCAAACTCGAACCGGCGCTCGCCGATCTCGGTGACGCCGTCTCCGACGATACCGAACTGATCATCGTCAACTCTCCGTCGAACCCGACCGGCGCAGTCTACTCCGATACCGCACTCGAAGGTGTCCGCGACCTCGCAGTCGAACACGACGTGACCGTCATCAGCGACGAGATATACGAGCAGATCACCTACGGCATGGAGTTCACCAGTCTTGCCACGCTCGACGGGATGTTCGAGCGCACGATCACGATAAACGGCTTCTCGAAGGCCTACTCAATGACCGGTTGGCGGCTCGGCTATCTGGCCGCCCCCGAGGAACTCGTCTCACAGGCGGCGAAACTTCACTCTCACTCCGTCTCCTCGGCGACGAACTTCGTCCAGCGCGCTGGCGTCGAAGCACTCCAAAACACCGAGCACGAAGTCAGCGAGATGGTGGAAGCGTTCCACGAGCGCCGAGACCGCCTCGTTGCCCTGTTGAGTCAGCACGACGTGGACGTTCGAACGCCCGACGGTGCGTTCTATCTGATGCTACCCGTAGCTGACGACGACCAGCAGTGGTGTGAAGACGTGCTCGAAGAGGCCCACGTCGCCACGGTGCCGGGAAGCGCGTTCGGCGCACCGGGCTACGCGCGAATCTCGTACGCGGCGGATATCGACCGCATCGAGGAGGCCATCGAGCGACTGGTCGAGAAGGACTTCCTCTAGTCAACCGACCACCTCTTTTCTTCTCTTTCATCGAGATTCTACTCGGAAGCCGTGACAGTTTTCCTTTCGTGTCTGCGCGTGTCCGCTTGCAGTGAACCATCTGGGTCGCTTTGGTTCCGGCTTTCGATAAAAAACTACGGGTGAAACGGTAGCGGTTCGAGTCAGATTCCCTTACTCATCAGGTGACTGCGGAGCACGTCGTCGTCTTTGTTGCCCGCGCCCGTGTTGAGCAGGACGATCGTATCGTCTTCGTCGAACTCGCCCAGCGCGGCGAGTTCCCATGCACCGCTCGCGGCGGCGGCGCAGGTCGCCCCCATCTCCAGTCCTTCTTGCTGTGCGACTGCGACCGCAGAATCGAGTATCTCAGCGTCGCTGGTCGCTACTGCGCCGCCGTCGCTCTCGCGGATTGCGTCTAAGATGAGCGGACTCGCGCCGGGGTCGGGAATCTCGATACCGCCGCAGATGGTGTCAGGGGTCTCCCATGCTTCGTGTACCGCTTTGCCCTCGTCCCACGCTTTCACGATGGGCGCACATCCGGTAGCCTGGGCGGCGTACATCGCCGGAAGGTCGTCGGTCAGGCCCAGGTCGCGGAACTCCTTTGCGGCCTTGTGCATGCCGACCAGTCCGACACCGCCACCCGTGGGGTAGACCACGGCGTCGGGGATCTCCCAGTCCATCTGTTCGGCGACCTCGTAGAACATCGTCTTCTTTCCTTCGTGACGGTAGGGCGTGACGAACGTCTGGACGGAGTACCAGTCCTCGTCTTCCATGGCGTCCGCGTAGGCGGTTCCCGCGTCGCCGATCCGCCCTTCGACGACGGTCAGGTCGCCGCCGTGGACGTTCACCATCGCCTTGTTCGTGAACCCGGAGCGCGTCGGGAGGAAGACGTGCGAGTCGAGTCCGGCACGGGCGGCGTAGGCCGAGGCCGCCTGCCCGGCGTTTCCGGCGGAGGCGAGCGCCACGTCACTCGCGCCGTGCTGGGTCGCCGCCGTCACCGCCATCGTCTGCCCGCGGTCTTTGAACGTCCCGGTCGGGTTACGCCCTTCGTCTTTGAGCAGTACGCGCCCGACACCCATCTCCTCGGCGAGGTTCGGACACTCGACCAGGGGTGTCGCACCCTCGTCCATCGTCACCGCCGAGTCGTGCGAGAAGGGAAGCAGTTCTTCGTACTTCCACATCGTCTCGAACGGTCGGGATTCGAGGTCGCTCTGCGAGAGGCTGATCTCGTCGTACTCGTAGTCCGGGTCGAGGATGCCGCCGCAGTCGGGACAGCGATGCGTCCCCACGTCCGCGTCGAACGTCTCGTCGCAATCAACGCACGTCAGGCCGATGAAAGCGTCCGTCGTCTCCATAGCCGGACTTTCGCGGGCGGGCACTAAGCCCTGTTCATCCCCCGTCTTTTTACCCCTGTACCATAGTTGTCAGGTATGGAACCGGCGGCAGTCCGGTCGGAACTCGCGGAGCGTGCAGACACCCTTCGCGCTTCGCTGACGGAACGATGGGGCGAGGTTCCCCACCGCGAGCGCGACCCGATCCGGGTGTCGGAACACGATTTTCCAGCCACGCCGGACGACATCTTCCCGTGGGTCGCGGTCTGTTTCGTCGTGGACGACGGGCGAATCCTGCTGATACGGGATTCGGGGCACTCGTTCGCGTGGGAACCAGCAGGCGGAAAAGGAGAACGGGGAGAACGACCCGCCGAGACTGCCGAACGCGAGACGCGAGAGGAGACGGAAATCGACTGCGAGGTGACCGACCTGCTGTTCACCGAGACGCTTCGATTCGACTACGGAAACTCGATTCTTGTGCCGGTGTTGCAGGCTGGCTTCGTCGCCCGGCGCGTGGGCGGTCGTGTGCGCGCAGGCGAAGAAAAAATAGAGGTAGCGGAGTGGTTTTCCCTGGACGAACTCCCCAGGGCGACGCAGTTCCGTGACGAGATTCGGTCACTGCTGGTGGAGCGGTAGTTCGCAAACCGACTGTCGCCACCTTCTCGGTCAATCGACTGCTCGCCGAGTTCGCTGTCCAGCACCGTGATTTTCGAACTGGACTCGACGCCCGATATCGAAGATGACCCCATCAGTTAGGCCAAGAGACGTTTACCTGACACTGCCGACTACCTTCCATGACAACCGTCGTCGTCGCAGGGGCAGGACTCGCGGGATTGGTCGCAGCGCGACGGCTCGCCGAGCTGGGGATCGACGTACAGCTATTCGAAAGTGAGGATAAAGTCGGTGGTCGAGTTCGCTCCCGAAGGGAAGACGGCTTCGTCTTCGACAGGGGATTCCAGGTGCTCTTTACCGACTACCCCGCCGCACGACGCGAACTCGATTACGACGCGCTCGACCTGCGATATTTCGCCCCCGGCGCAGTGCTGGCCCGACCCGGCAGGCGGTCGGTGCTGGCCGACCCGTTCCGCGACCCTCGAACCCTCTTCGAGTCGGCGACGAACCGCGAGGTGCATCTCGCCGACAAAGTTCGAGTCCTGCAACTCCGGCGCGAACTCACCCGGAAGCCGAACCGCGAAATCTTCGCCGGAGACGACCAGACCATCGAGGAGTACCTCCGCGAGGAGGGATTTTCGGAGGCGTTCTGCGACCGCTTCGCCGGGCCGTTCTACGGCGGCATCACGCTCGACCGGTCGCTTTCCACGTCGAAGAAGGTATTCGAGTTCACCTTCAAGATGCTCTCGACCGGGCGAATAGCGATTCCAGCAGACGGAATGGGGGCGATCTCCGAACAGTTGGCGGAAAAAGCGCGGAGGGGAGGTGCCACGATTCACCTTGGAGACGAAGTGTCGGCAGTCGAGTCGAGTGGTGACGAGGTGGCTATCGAAGTCGGCGACGAAACGTTCTCTGTCGACGCGGTCATCGTCGCCACAGACCCGAAATCCGCCCGCGAGTTGACCGGCGTCGAATCGATTCCGACCGAGGCCCGAGGCTGTGTCACCCAGTACTTCGCCCACGACGGGCCACTCGATGCGGGAAACCGGATCGTGTTGAACGTGGCGGACGATGCACCGAACGAGATCGTCCCATTGTCCGCGGTCGCGCCCGAGTACGCACCGGACGACCGCGAACTGCTTTCCGCGACGTTCCTCGGAACCCCCGAGCAGTCCGACGACGAACTATCCGAAGTGGTTCGGCAGACGCTCCGAGAGTGGTATCCCGAGCGAACGTTTCCGAACCTCGAACACCTGCACACCGACCGAATCGGGTTCGCGCAGTTCGCCCAACTGCCCGGAATCTTCGACTCTCTACCAGCTAATCGAACCGGCCAGCAAGCGGTCTACCTCGCGGGCGATTACACGGAAGCCTCCTCGCTCAACGCCGCGATGGAGAGCGGGCGAAAGGCTGCCCGCGCAGTGTACGAGGATCTGTGACCGGTCTGTCGCTCACGGTTACGGTCGTCCGCTATCTCACGCTCACAGCATCTTCCGAAACTGCCCGAGCGGTGGAAATCGGTACGTCTCGTTCGCCTCGTCGTCGCGGACGATCGGCCGAAGTGGGTCGGCACTGGCGACGAGGGGAGACTGAAAATCGCGTCCCCGCATCCCGTTTATCACGGTTCCGCTGGCGAGTCGAGTGAACGCCGGGAGAACGAGTACGTCCGCATCGCAGTACGTCTCCGGTCCCCAGAGATAGCAGGGTCGTCGTTTCCCTTCGATCTCGATGGCCGGGTGGTCGTGGCCGACCACGTAGTGCGGGGCGTCGGTTTCGGGTTCTGCATGGCCGTGACAGACAAGCGTGTCGTCGGCGAGACGATGCTCGTCACAGGTATCGGTCAGTTCGTCGAGCATCGAATCGTGATTGCCCCGAACCGCGACGAACTCCGTGCCTGCTTCGTCGGCGAGCGTCCGGAGGTCGGCGAGGGTGTCCGGTACGTCGTTGGGAATCCGGTCGAACGCGTGGAGCACGTCGCCCGCGAGGACGACTTCGCTTGGAGCGAACCGGTCGAGCAAGGTCGCGATCCGACTCGTCAGGTCACGTCGTTCACCGAGCGGAAGTTCGACGCTGGAGGTGGCGTCCTTCCCGATGTGAAGGTCTGCGAGAACGAGCGCGTCTGCACCGGGGAGGTAGGCCGCCCGGTCTGCGAACTCAGCGTCCTCCATCGGCCCGGATGGTGGCGTCGCCCTGGGCGGTGCTGTCGTCGCGGCCGATGACGTGGGAGAGGTCGTACTCGTTGCCCGTGACGAGGTACGCCACGTCTTCGATGACCGTCAGCAGTTCCGGCAGGTCGCGGACGACCAGCCACAGGATGCCGACCAGTGCGACCACTGCGAGCAGTTGGCTGAGGACGCGGTCGGCGATGAAAAACGACACCATGTTCGGGTCGCTGTAGCCGACGAGACTGCTGATGGGGCCGACGAAGTACTGGAACCACTGGTTGCCGAAGGCCAACGCGATGAAGACGTTGCGGACGACGTTCAGCACCCAGATGATCGAGACGGCCAGCGCGAACGCCCTGAGCTTCCGGCGGATCGGTGCCTTCACCGCCGCGATGAGGCCGCCGAAGATGCTCATGCTTCCGATGCCGGTGCAGGCGAGGACGAGGTAGGTGTAGTAGGAGTGCCCCGTCTCGTCGGTGAAGATGAACGCGCTGTGGTAGCCGTTCTCCTTCGCCGTGGTGAACTCAGGATCGTATCCGAGCAGTTCGATGACGACGTTCGTCTGGTAGCTCACCTGTTCGACCAGCCACTCTCGAAGGAATTCGATGCTCGTAAACGGGAGGTAGATGACACCCATCGCTGCCACTGCCCGCGAAAGCACGAACAGCGAGTCCCGCCCCGAGTAGAGTTGGTAACCAGCGTACACGCAGAGGGGAACCGCGGCGAGGCTGAGTGCGCCTTCCACGAAACTCTTCATCTCGAAGGCGAACCGGGGGAAGAGGACGCCCCAGAACACGCCGAATAGCACCCATGCACCGGCACCAATGGTTCGGGCTATCTGTCGGTCGTACCGTTCGAGGAGGGCGGTGGCGACGAACGCGACGATGACGAGCCACGCGAGTACGTCGGCGAGAGCTGTGAGAGACACGTCTGGAAGGGCTACGAGGGACACGCCGGGGAGGATCGCGAGGGGCGCGTCGGGGAGAGCTACGAAGGACGCGTCGGGGAGTACTGCAGTCACTGTTCGACACTTGTCGTCCCGAAATATAGACCTGACGCTCGTCCTCACGGTCGGAAAACGGCGGGACACCGCTGGTATTTTTATCGTGCCACCCGACTGTTCGGGCATGGCCGACGTGTTGGAGGACAAACGTGCTGCGACGCGGTTTCGCATCCTCGCCGAGATCGCGGCTCGACAACCCGCAGTGAGTCAGGGCGAGATCGCCGACGCCGTCGGCGTCACGAGTCAAGCCGTGAGCGAGTACATCCGGGGACTCGTCGACGACGGACTGGTCGAGAAGGAAGGTCGGTCGCGCTACAGCGTGACGAAAGAGGGCGTCGATTGGCTTCTGCAATCCGCCACCGACGTTCGCCGATTCGCAGATCACGTCACCGACGATATCCTCGGGAACGTCGGCGAGGACGCAGCGATAGCGACGACCGACATCGAGGAAGGGTCGTCGGTGACGCTCTCCCTGCGGGACGGGCTGCTCCACGCCTCACCGGGCGACGAAGGGCCAGCGACGGGGGTCGCTACGACGGACGCGACGGCTGGCGAAGAGGTCGGTGTCACGGAGTTCGAGGGAATCATCGATCTCGAACCGGGTCGGGTGACGGTGTATCAGATACCTCCGGTTCGTTCCGGCGGGAGTCGCTCGGTCGATTCGGATGCACTGGCGAGAGCGTGCGAGGACAGTGACGTACTCGCTGCGACCGGCGTCGAAGCTGTCGTCGCCCTCCGTGCCGCAGATATCGACCCGGACGTGACGTTTGCGACCGGTGAAGTCGCCGCCGAGGCGGCAGAGCGTGGACTCGACGTGGTCATCGTCGCAACCGCAGATAGCGTGGGACGGGTGACGGATGCGCTCCGTGACGGCGGCGTGGCGTACGAAGTGGCGAACGTCAGCTAGCGGAAGGTCAACTGGCGCGTCGTTTCGCGGTCGTGTACGCCTCGCGCACCCGCTGGAACTCCTCCTGTGTTCCGCCGTGGTCGGGGTGGACGTCTTTCACTTTGTCGCGGTACGCCGCTTTGATCTCCGAGAGCGTCGCGCTGGTCGGCAGTCCGAGGATGGCGAACGCGGCCCGCGTGGTATCGACCGCCTCTTCCTGGTCTAACGTCGGCGTCTCGAACGGAAGGCGGTCGCCGAGATGGTAGCCCGGCATCTCGTGTTCGACGAGGACGGCGAACGTCTCGGACTTCTCGATGCGGAAGAAGGCCCGCGCGTCGAAGGTGATGGCGACGTCTCGCTTCGGGAGATAGAAGGCGACGTGTTGGCCTGCGACGAAGTGGTCTTCGGCGAAATCTTCCCCGATGGCGCGGAGATACTGCCGAATCTCGGTCCGGCGTTTCCCCTCGCCGAACACGTAGGTGGCGTTCGTCGCTTTCTGGGTCGGAAACAGGCGTACCCCGACGACGAAGATCCCGGCGATTATCACCGCCGCCGCCAACGAGAGCCAGAGACCGTCGACCAACCAGTCGGGCATGCTACTCGTATACGGGACGAACGATAAAGAAACTCCCGCCGTGATAAGTAAGGCGAACCGGTTTGCCTTCCACACCATTTGACCGGCGTTTCACCACAGGAAAACTTTCTATGATTTTCGAATGGAATAATAGTAAAGTTAATACCCATCGGTTATGATGTGTATGAATAACGCCCGCAGAGAAAGCCACCGCTGTCTACACCATGAAACTCACACAACCGGAGGGGGGCCAGAACCTCGACGAGAGCGAGATTCACAACGTCCTCCGGAACGACCGGCGGCGCGAGACTCTTCGATACCTCCGGGAGACGGACGGGATGCTGACGGTCGACGAACTGTCTGAACATATCGCCACCATAGAGACGGGGGAATCACCGCCGCCACGAAATGTCCGAAAGAGTGTCTACGTCTCCCTCCACCAGACGCATCTCCCGAAGCTCGACGACCTCGGTATCGTGACGTACGACCAGCGGTCGAAAGAACTCACGCTCGAAGACCGGATTCGAGAAGTGGAGGTGTATATGGAAGTCGTTCCTCACCACGACGTCTCGTGGGCGGTCTACTACGTCGGTCTCGGCTTGCTCGAAATCCTCGTTCTCTCCGCAACGAAGCTGAACCTGTTTTCCGTGCCGCTGCTCGATTTCGAGTTCTGGACGTGGACGTTCCTCGCGCTCTTTCTCGTTTCCGCACTCTATCACGTCTACAGTGGACAAGAGTCGTCGCTGTTCTAACCGATGTATCGGAGGTCGTCGTCCGACGGAACGGCGGTCTGTTGTGCCTCCATCTCCTCTATCTTGCCGACGACCTCTTCCATCTCCTCTGCCCGGTCTTCGAGCGAACCGAAATCGACCTCGAAGCCGAGTACGTCCTGTAGAATCTCGAGCACCGCCTGTGCGCTCTTCGGGTCGACGAGGTAGCCGCTCGTCTCACCCATCAGGCACGCGGTTTCGACATCTCGTCGCTTGCCGAGTCCGAGCAAGAGTCCGCTCGTTCCGACGATGCCGCCTGCCGGTTCGTCCTCGCGGAACTCGACCCCAGCGTCTTCGAGTTCGTCCACGAACTCGGCCGAGGTCGCCGCGCCTAACACGTCGTACTCTTCGATGAGTTCGCCGGTCGGCACGCCGCCGAGTGCGAAGGTGCGCTCGATGCCGAACTCCTCGGCGATGTCGAGGAAGGCGTTGGTAAGGCGGTAATGTCCCACGTTGTCCTGTGCCTGATAATCGCCGGACAATACGAGCACGTCCTGTCCGTCCAGGGTCAGCGCGTGAAGTTCGATGCAGACGAGTTCGGTCGTTCCGTCGTCGCCGACGCTCACCTGCGGAGGCAGATGTTCGGAGTACACCCGACGAACGAGTTCGGACTCCTTCTCTTCGAGGAGATGTTCGGTGACGAGTTTGCCGACGTGGCCGACGCCCGGCAGTCCTTCGATGAGTACCGGTGATTCTAGGTCCGGATTGGCGACGATCTCGATATCAACTTCGTCCATGTGGCTTATTCGCGGGCGCGCCGCTTAAGAGCGCGTCGGTACTCGCCGTAGGGGTCGGCAGGATCGAACGGGGCCGGTGCACTGTTGATCGCCTCGGCTCCGCACTCCGGACACGTCGCAGAAAGGGTGTACACCGGGCGGTCGTGCTCCGTCTTCCACGTGGAACACACCCGGATGTCTGATTTCATTCGTCGTCGGTGTGACGTTCGCGGTGGAAGACGGCGGTACCACCCACCTCTTCTATGACCGCTTCAGCACGGGCCGCGCTCTCTTCGAGCTGTGCCTCGGCAGTCTTGTAGTTCGGTGCCTTGACCCGGATTCGATACTCGGGCGCACCGACGTACGTCACGTCGAGTTCGATCTCTTCGGGGATGTCGCCGTTGCCTCCGGCGGCTTTCAGCGCCTCCTTGATGGCATCGACGCCGTCTTTCCCCGGATTTCGGAGATCGACGTAGCCGGTGACGTTGACGTAGGGCACCGAGACGTTCTCACGGGCCGTTTCGACCAGCGCGTCGGTTTCCTCGTCGGTGAGGTCGGTGCTGGTGAGTGCTTCCGGGCCGTGGATAGCCGCTTGCTCGAAGCCGTCGTAGATGCTCCCGAACTCGGCATAGAGTTCGTTGGCGACGTGCGTGTACTGTTCGTCTGCCATCTCCTCGCCGAACGCGAGCGACATCCACTTGTCGGCCTTCTGTTCGTTCTTCCAGTCCTGGATCTTGTCGCTTCGCTGGTGCTCGTTGACGTCCTTGATGGAGAGGTCGATCTGCTGTGACCCCTCGTCGACATCGAGCACCTTACAGACGACCGTCTGGCCTTCGCTGACGTGGTCGCGGACGTTCTTGATCCACCCGCTGGCGACCTCGCTGACGTGGACGAGACCACGCTTTTCCTCGTACTCTTCGAGGTCGACGAAGACCCCGAAGTCCTCTATCTCATCGACCTTTCCGACGACGAGTTCGCCAGTTTCGGGCCAGCCACTGTATTTCATCGGGATTGAATCGTTTCTACGACGTCGCCGTCGATTTCGGCCTCACCGCCGGTCGGGGAGGCGAGTCGGTGACCACAGACGACGCAGTTGACTTCGGTTGCCGCTTTTCCGAAGAGGGTTTGTTCGTTCTCGCAGTCCGGACACTGAACGGTGTAGAAGTTACCTGCCATGATTTACTCCTGGAATTCGAGTCGGCCAGCGCGCCATCCTGGACGGAGGTGGGCTTTGCCACACTCGCTGCAGCGGTATTTGAGGTCGGTCTTCTTCGTCGGCTTGTCTCCACCGGGCACCTTCGAGAAACCACCAGCGTTACCGATGACAGCTTTACCGCGTTTCTGCTGGCGAGCGTCCCACTTCATTCCCGTCCGGCGACCGGTACGAACCTTTTCGACTTCGTGTTCGTGGTGTGCGTGACAGTGCGGGCAGTACGTGTTAAAGCGTCGTGGCATCTGCATAGATATCGACCTTACGGAGGATTTGACGACCAGTGCTTAAAACCCGTTTGGTTTCGAGTCCGATGGCTCGGTCGGTTCGGCACCGATAACTCTCCGTAAGCGCCCGTTTGATTCTATTATATAAACAAAAATTTTGATTATAGATAGGGTAGTATCATATCCTGTACGACCATGACAGATGTTAACCGACGACGATTCCTCAAGCAGACAGGCGTCGCCGCAACCGGGCTGGGAACGCTCGGCACCGGCATCACGAGCGCAGAACGGTACGGGATTCCCATCGTCTCGACGCGCGGGCACTTCGACGACGACGGAAACCGCGTCTCCTGGGAGACGGAGACGAGCTACGATACGACGGGCGACGTGCCGGGCGTCGATGTCGGCTGTGTGGACGACCTGACCGTGTTCATCCACGGCTGGCACAAGAAAGGCGACGACCCCGAACAGGATGCGAAGGAAAAGTTCCTCGACGCGAAGAACAGCCTCGAAAATGCGGGCTACACTGGAACGCTCATCGGCTATTCGTGGGACAACGACGCCGGAAGCGGCGACTGGGACTACGGTTGGGGGACGGCCCAGGAGGTCGCACAGCAGAACGGGGCGAAACTCGCTCAGTTCGTGCTGGACTACAAACTTGCCTGTCCGTCCTCGACACTCCGGTTCGTGAGTCACTCGCTCGGCGCACAGGTCGTGCTCAGTTCGCTCCGCAACCTCGACGTGAATTCGACGTGGGACGCCTACGGGTACGAGGTCTACTCCATCCACATGCTCGGTGCGGCCCAGGACAACGAAGCACCGACGACAGAGTGGTCTGACACTTACTACGCCATCCGGAACGAATCGACGGCGACGTTCAACTACCATAGCCACGAAGACGACGTGCTCCAGTGGATCTACAACAGCTACGAGTTCGATCAGGCGCTCGGTGAGACGGGCTACGAGAGCGGCAACACGCCCGCGCCGAACTACAACGAGTTCGACGTGACCTCTCAGGTCGGGGACGACCACTCGGGCTACCTCGACAATCTGGGCGACGAGATCGTCTCCCACATGAACAACGTGCCCGCGTACGACTGAACATCCAGCGCACGACCGGGTTCGACGCCCGCGTGACACCCTTCGAAGCGCTTAATTGACCGCCTTCCGAATCGCCGGGTATGAAGCGGCTCATCATCCACGGAAATCCCGGCATCCGTAAGAACGCCATCATCGAGTACGACGGCGAGGAGCAGGTCTGCTTTTCCGTCACCCGACAAGGTGACTGGCACGGCCCGGACGAACCACAGCTCTGGTGCGTCATCGGCACCGAAGACGAGCGCGAAAACTTCGAGACGCGAAACTACGTTCCACACTGGCTCGACACCGAAGCCATCGACGCCGACGCAGTCGAGGTCATCAAGCACGCCGACGACCTCGCGGTGTCGTAATCCCTACACTCTCTTTTCCTCTTTCGTCTCACGAAATCGAAAGGAGTGGCTTTCTTAACTGCGCCTCCCGTACGCTCTGGTATGACAGGTGTTCGGATTGCGGGAGTCGGGTTGACCCACTTCGGGAAGCATCCGGAACGAACCGGAAGAGACCTCTTCGCCGAAGCGAGCGCGTCAGCGTTCGACGACGCAGACGTCTCCCGTGACGACATCGAAGCACTCTACTACGGCAACTTCATGGGCGAGTTGGCGGAACACCAGGGCCACCAGGGACCACTGATGGCCGAGGCCGCAGGGGTTCGCGCGCCCGCCACGCGCTACGAGAGCGCGTGTGCCTCCAGCGGTGTGGCGATTCGACAGGCCGTGAAAGACATCCGGAACGGTGAGGCAGACGCCCTCATCGTCGGCGGCGCAGAGCGGATGAACAACCTCGGAACGGCGGGTTCGACGGAAGCACTCGCTATCGCCGCAGACGACCTCTACGAAGTGCGAAACGGGATGACGTTCCCCGGAGCGTACGCGCTGATGGCTCGCGCCTACTTCGACCAGTTCGGTGGCTCACGCGAGCAACTGGCGGAGATCGCGGTCAAGAACCACGAGCACGCACTGCCCAACGAACACGCCCAGTTCCAGAAAGAGATCACCGTCGAACAGGCACTCGACGCGCCGATGATCGCGGAACCGCTCGGACTGTTCGACGCCTGCCCCATCACGGATGGCGCGGCAGCGGCCGTGCTCGTCAGCGACGAGTTCGCGGCGGAACACGGACTCGACGCATCGGTGTCCATCACGGGAACCGGACAGGGCGGCGATCGCATGGCGCTCCAGGGTCGAAAGCATCTCGCTCGTTCACCCGCCGCGGAGAAGGCCGCCGAGGAAGCCTACGCGGAAGCAGGCATCGACGCGACTGACGTGGACGTAGCCGAGGTTCACGACTGTTTCACCATCGCCGAAGTGCTGGCGCTCGAAGCCCTCGACTTCTACGCACCCGGTGAAGGTATCGGCGCGGCCCAACGCGGCGAGACGACCCGCGACGGCGAACGTCCGGTCAACCTCTCCGGCGGCCTGAAGGCGAAAGGCCACCCGGTCGGTGCGACGGGGACGAGCCAGATCGTGGAGCTGACGCGAATCCTGCGCGGCGACCACCCGAACAGTGACGCCGTCCCGGACGCGAAAACTGGCGTCGCACACAACGCTGGTGGTACCGTCGCCAGTGCTACCGTTCACGTGTTGGAGGTGAAAGAATGAGCGACCACCCGAACGAAGGCTACGACGAGTGGTTAGACGCCGTCGCAGAAGACGAGGGCTATTATCTCGAATGCGAGAACGGCCACGGTTCACTGCCGCCGCGTCGAATCTGTCCGGAGTGCGGAGCGACCGACCTCGAAGAGACTCCCCTGCCCGAGACGGGGCAGATCGAGACGTACACCGTCGTTCACGTCGCCGCACCGTCGTTCGTGGACGACACGCCGTACACGACCGCCGTCGCCGACTTCGGCCCGGTGCGGCTGACCGGCGTGGCGGACGGAGAAGTGGAAGTCGGAACCGAAGTCACGGCGTCCGTCGGCGAGTCGGAGACGACCGGCGAACGACTACTGCTGTTCGAGCGGCGCTAACTCGTCGAACAGCACGTCCAAGAACGGGCCGGGATGTTCGGCGTGCGGGAGGAGTCGGGCCTCGTCGAAGACGATGAGCCGCGTATCCCCTTCGTCTGCGAGCTTTTCTCCATCTTCGAGCGGTGTAACTTTCGCTTCCCGCCCCCAGACGAGCGTCACCGGCACGTCCACTGCCGCGAGTTCGTCGCCGAGGTCGGCATCCGGGTCGAGATAGCCCGAGACGAACGATGCAGGTGCGAACCGTGCACCCGGTTGGTGGGCGGTCTGCCACTCGAACTCCACGTCGCGTTCGGTGTACGACGCTTCGCTGAAGTAGCCATCACGCTCGTTGAACCGTCGAATCGACCGCTTGCTGGCGAGCGCGTTGAACAGCGCAGTTCCGACGACCGGCGACCGCAGGAGTGCCCGCAGCCACGCGCGACGCGGGCCGGTGTCGGCGGTCGGGCAGATGAGTTCCAGCCGTGAGAACGCGCCCGTCTCGTTCTGTGCGAGCGTCGCGTAGGCCCCGGACAGGGACGACGCGATACAGATGGCGTCGTCGGTCATGTCGTCGGCGAAATCGACGACGAAGGACGTGTACAGCGACGCCGAGTAATCGACCGGCGGGCGCGTAGAGCGCCCGAAGCCCGGAAAGTCCGGTGCGATGACGTGGTACTGCGTCGAGAGCTGGGCGAAAATCTGGTCGAACTCCTTGTTCGACGCGGCGGCGTGGATGCCGTGCAGCAAGAGCACGTCGGGGTCGTCCGGGTCGCCCGCCTCGGTGAAGGCGACGTCGAATCCGCGCCAGCGATAGGTGCCCTGGTGTCCCTCCAGCGGTGGGTC
Source organism: Haladaptatus rarus (assembly GCF_054177585.1). Lineage (NCBI taxonomy): Archaea > Methanobacteriati > Methanobacteriota > Halobacteria > Halobacteriales > Haladaptataceae > Haladaptatus > Haladaptatus rarus. Next base: position 219,712 of record NZ_JBPEHG010000002.1, read on the forward strand.
GAGTGGTTCCGCACGCTGTGCGACGCTCTGATTGACGAGTGCGGCGAGTCCCAGTCCCCCAGCGGTGGCTGTGACGAGTCGGCGGAGTTTCATACCTACAAAAGCGGTGCGAACGGGTTTAGCCGTTGTGCCAGAAATCAGTCGTGTACGCAGTCTTCGATGGGCGTGATGACCTCGTCTGCGACGGCGTACGGGTCGGTTTCGCGTTCGAGCACGTCTTCGACCAGTTTCTCCATGCCACCCTGTGCCGCGATCTCCTCGGCGACGAGAGCGTTCACGTCCTCGCGCAAGAGTGCTCGAATCTCTTCGGCGTAGCGGGTTCGGGCTTTCGCTTCCAGCATCCCCGTCGATTCGAGGATTTCGTGGTGTTCGTCCAGCAGTTCGACGAATTCGGTGACGCCTTCTCCGTCTTTCGCAACCGTCTCGATCACGCGGGGTTTCCAGTCGTAGCCTTCGAGGCCGTCTGCGAACTCGGGTGTCGGCTGGTGGCCGCGCATCTCGATCATCTCCTTGAGCTCGGACACTGCCCGGTCTGCACCGGGGAGGTCGGCTTTGTTCACCACGAACACGTCACCGATCTCGAGGATACCGGCCTTGAGCATCTGGACGGTGTCGCCGCTCTCGGGAGGCACCAAGACGGCGACCGTGTCGGCGGTTTTCACGATATCGATCTCGTTCTGTCCTGCGCCGACCGTCTCGACGATTATCTTGTCCTTGCCGAAGGCGTCGAGTGCTTTCACGGCGTCCGTCGTCGCGGTGGAGAGACCGCCGAGACTGCCGCGTGCGCTCATCGACCGGAAGAACACGTCCATGTCGCCGACGTTGCTCGCCATCCGGATGCGGTCGCCGAGGACGGCACCGCCCGTAAAGGGCGAGGAGGGGTCGATAGCGATGACGCCGACCGTCTCACCGCGTTCCCGGTAGTAGTTCGCCACCTTGTCCACGAGCGTCGATTTGCCAGCGCCGGGGCTTCCGGTGATGCCGATGACTTCGGCGCGACCCGTATGCGCGTGGAGTTCCGAGACGAGGTCGCGGTGGCCCGGTTCGCGGTTCTCGATCTTGGTGATGACACGCGCCAATGCCCGGTGTTTCCCCGCGAGGAGGTCGGAGAGGAGTTCAGCGTGCTTCGCGCTCATCGTTCGGGCGCGTTTTCGCGGACGAATTGGATAGTCTCTTCCATCGGAGTGCCCGGCCCGAACACCTCCGAGACACCGAGGTCTTTGAGTTCTTTCTTGTCGTCGTCCGGGACGACGCCCCCGACGAGGATGAGCGTGTCCTCGAATGCGTCGTACTCTTTCAGCCCGTCGATCACCTTGGGGACGAGGGTGTTATGTGCGCCCGAGAGGATCGAGATACCGAGGACGTTCACGTCCTCTTGCACTGCGGCCTGAACGATCTCGTCGGGTGCGTTGTGGAGACCGGAGTAGATGACTTCGAATCCTGCGTCGCGGAAGGCGCGGGCGATGACGTGTGCGCCGCGGTCGTGGCCGTCGAGACCGACCTTTGCGACGAGGCAGCGAATCGACTGCTGTTCCTGATCTGCGCTCATACGACACAGTTCCCGGTGTTCGGGTTTCACTTTAACGGAAATACGTGTGAAATCCCAGTTGTCAAAGGACAAGTCAAGTTGATAAACAAACGAGAAAACGACGTTTTTCGCCAGTTCGACAGATTACCGCGAGACGCGAGTTCGGCAAGCAATTTCGATACCACAGATCGACACGACAAACAACAAATCGGCACAACCCACCCCGGCGCGCGCTGGCGTGGCGACGAGGACAACGCGGTTTCGGAGCAACCTCGAAAGCGAGCGGTGCAACCGCGAGCGGTCGTCTGAGCCGCCAGCGCCAGACTCTCGTGCGGGGTCTTCGTGAGCGAATGGCTCGTCAGAGCGTGCTCTGACGGTGGATGAGCACTGGGGCGAAGCGCGCAGTCGGAACTTGTCTCCGACGGTGGATGGGTATCGCAGGCCGCAGGCCGAGAAACGCAGTCGGTTGGGGAGACGTGTGGCTGTTGCAGTGCGGTTGCGGTATTTTCCCCAGCACGTTTGCGGTCTCGGTGGAAGTCGTTGCGGTGGAGGTGGTTGAATCGAAGGCGGTCTCGGTGGAGATCGGGATCGAGGCAGTCGAATCAGAAGCAGTCTCGACGGAGCCAGCCGAGGCGGAGTCGATAGTAGCATGGACGACTGCAGCACAGACTGACTGAGGTAGAAGCGAAGGCACCTTACCACATCGCTCCTAACTCCCGCGCATGGAAATGGCGACTGCGCGACAGCGTGCTCGGGAGAGTCCCGTGAAGACGACGGCGGTGCTCTCGGTGCTCGGCTACGTCCTCGTTCTCGGAACGTTCGCGGGTGTCCTCCCGATCTACCCGCGAATCAGCATCGAGACGGTCAATCTCCTCTCCGATGCCATCGCAGTCGTCAACAGCGTGGCGACCATCTCGCTCGTCCTCGGTTGGTACTGGATTCGCAAGGGAGAAGTCAAGAAACACCGCGCCGCCATGCTCACCGCGTTCAGCCTGATCCTCGTCTTCCTCGCGCTCTATCTCACGAAGGTCGGTGGCGCGGGCGGCGAGAAACACATCCTCGTCGAGGGATTCCCGTACTACGCCTACCTCATCATGCTCGCGATTCACATCATCCTCTCGGTCGTCGCGGTTCCGGTCGTCCTCTTCGCCCTCGTCCTCGGGCTTACGCATACGCCTGCCGAACTCCGGAACACGAAACACGCGAACGTCGGGCGAATCGCTGCCGGGTCGTGGATCGTCTCGCTCGTTCTCGGCGTCGTGACCTACGTCATGCTCAATCACATCTACGGCTGGACGATTCCAGCGTAATCTGGCTCGACTGACACCCTTACTTTTAAACTGGATGACGGGACCACTCCGTCCTGCCGAGCGATGAAGAAGACGGTCTGACGAAATCCGTGGCGGTGAATCCGATCAATCCGTTCGTGGAATCGCACGCGATCCGGCGACGAAGAACAACACCGCGAGCACCGCGAGCACCACGAGATTGAATCCCCAGCTATCGAGCAGACCCGATTGCCCGACGACGGTGATGCTGGGTTCGTCGTACGTCAGCTCCCGAACACCCCGTGCGAAGTAGGTCAGTGGCGAGAGGTTCATCACGGGGCGAAACCACGCTGGCAGGAGGTCTGGCGTGACGAACGTGTCCGAAAGAAAGAGGAGGGGTAACGCGATCGCATTGCTCGCCGCGATGACGCCGTCCTGCGAGTCGGCGAAACTCCCGAGGAGTGCGCCGACGCCGCAGAAGAGCGCGACCGCCAGCGCGACGAAGACGGCGACCAGTGGCAACACCGCGAACGAGGTGCCCGCGTTCGTCACGAGCGCCATCAGCGCGAGGATGATGAGGCCCGCCAGTCCGATGATGACGACGTTGACGAGGGTGTGCGCCAGTAACCACTCCGCGCGCGTGAGGGGTGTCGTCGCCAGCTTCTCGTAGCGATTGGACTCCCGGTGGCGCGAGACCGAACTTCCGACGCGCGAGAGCGGCGTGAACAGCACGACGACGGCGAGGTAGCCCGGCAGGTAGTACGCTGGTGGCTCCGCGAAGAGACCGCCACCCGACCCGCCCTCGCCGGGGTTCGTCTGCACGAGCACCGCGAAGATGAGGATGAGGATGACCGGGAAGAAGAACGTGAAGAAGACGGCGGTACGCCGCCGGAGGAACGACCGCCACGCCGCGCCCGCCTCCGCGCGAACCCGTCCCGTGGCGGTCATCGATCCCCTCCAGCGATAGTGGTTGTCCCCGCTTGCCGTGTCGCTTCAGGGCCGAGTGCCGCGCCCGTCAACCGAAGGTACACGTCTTCCAGGTCGGGTTCGGTCCACGTCAACGCCTCGTACTCGATGCCACGGTCGTTCAACTCGCCGACGACCCCCCCGATGTCTGCTGGAGAGACTCCATCGAAGACGAGGCCAGTCTCGATCTCTTCGACGGTGAACGCAGTATCGACTGTCGCGCGTGACGCGGTCGTCTCCACGACGAGGCGACTCTCGCCGCCGTGCTCGGCGATCAGCGACTCGGGTGTACCGACTGCGACGAGTTCACCATCTGCGAGCAGTCCGACTCGGTTGGCAAGTCGCTCGGCTTCGGCCATGTAGTGTGTCGTCAGGAAGACGGTCGTTCCTCCCGCCGCGAGTTCGTCGACTAACGACCAGAGTGCTCGGCGGCCTGCCGGGTCGATACCCGTGGTCGGTTCGTCCAGAAAGAGTATGTCTGGGTCGTTGACCAGCGTCGCCGCCACACACGCTCGTCGCTGTTGCCCGCCGGAGAGATTCTCGTACCACGTTGCTCCGGTGTCGGCGAGTCCTACGTCCGCGAGTATCTCGTCCGGATCACGAGCGTCGTCGTACAACCCCGCGTAGTAGTCCACGAGTTCCCGCGCCGACAGCCGAGCGGGTGGGTCGAACGACTGCGGGAGCAGGCCGATCCGCGACTTCTCGACGTCTGCAGGGTGGACACCCAGCACGGACGCGCTTCCCTCTTCGGGAACGGTCGTCCCGGTGAGCGCCCGAACGAGCGTCGTCTTCCCCGCACCGTTCGGGCCGATGAGCGCGAACACCTCGCCTTCGTCGACCGAGAGCGAGACGCCGTCGAGCGCGACAGTATCGCCGTATCGCTTTCGAAGGTTCTCGGCGACGAGCGTGTCAGTCATGCTCGAACCTTACCCTCGTTCGCAGGTAAGAGGTTCGATTCGGTACCCGAGAAAGTATATCAGGCAACTGTCCGTCGCTCGAATCGTGCATGTCTGGAGATAGTTCTGACGAGCGAATCGGTTCGTCGAACGACCCGCTCTCCGTTAGCGAGGTTCGCGTTGCGATGGGGGTAGTGTTGCCGGACGCTCGAATCGTGGATGTAACCCCAGTAGAGCACGGAAAGAACGCGGTCTACTCGCTCACCATCGAACGCGATGGTGGGGAAGCCGACCATACGACCGACCCGGAGCGAGTCGTGCTAAAGGTCGCTACCGCCACCGACGAGAACGCATTCCGGGTCGAACCACGCTTGCTCGAACTCGTCGCCAGTCGAACCGCGATTCCCGTTCCGCGCGTCCTCGGGTCGAACATCGGCGGGGCGGGCACTGGCTGGTCGGAGGCTGGCGACATGCTCGGGCCGGACGCTGGCAACGCCCTTGGAAGACCGTACTTCGTCATGGAGGCGGTCGAAGGGCGAACGCTCGAACTGCGCCCCGACGAGTTGCCACCGGATGTCCTGGAACGGGCCTGTTTCGAGGCAGGTCGCAATCTTGGGGAGTTACACGCCAGTTTCTCGTTCGACGGATTCGGTCCGGTGCGACCGGACGACGCCGGAACGCTTCGTGTCTCCTCGGCGTTCGAAAACTGGCCAACACTGTTCGAGACGGCGGTGAAGGCGAACGCCGACCGACTCGCTGACACGCGGTTCGGTGACCTCGTTTCCAGCATCAGATCGCACGCCGAGACGGTCGCCCGACGATTGGACGACGACTTCGAACCGGTGCTCATGCACCACGATTACCGGCTCGCAAACCTCGTCCTCGATTCAGATGCAGTGGCGGGGTCGTGGGATGGAGGGACGGTGACGAACGCCGTGTTGGACTGGGGTGAGCCGGCGACCGGCCACGCGGAGTACGAACTCGTGCAGACCGAGGCGGTTCTGACGAACCGACCCGAACTGAGCGAAAAGCGACAGGAAACCCTCCGAAAGCGACTGTACGAGGGGTACGATCGGACGAACTCGCTCACGCGAGATTCGGGCTTTTGGGAACGCCATCAGCTGTATCGGCTTGCGACGCTCGTCCGGATGATGAAGAACTTCGAGACGATACTGGCAAAGACCGACGCCGACGCGGATACGCGAGCGACCGAATATCGTCGGTTGCTGGAACAGTGGGCAGATTCGTTGTAGATCGACGTTTCGTCAGCGTTCCAGTGTCGTTCCAATCCCCGGATCACTGCTTCGGTCGCCGCATCGTCGGTCGCCAGTACAGCAGTGCGACGGTGACGACGAACACGACCGTCGAGATGTCGTAGGAACCGGAGGCGACCGTCGCTGCCAGTCCGGTACCCGCTCCGGCGATTCCAGTGACAATAGAGGCGATGACCGGGAAGGTGCAGCTCACGCACGAGAACAGGCCGAGGACGCCAGCGACGACCGATCCCGCAGCGTCGAGCACGGTCGCGTAGACGAGATACGACAGCGCGAGATAGCCGATCAGCTTGAACGGCAGGATGGAGAGTCGGACGAGATCGCCGTTGTAAAGCAGAGCAGGTCCCCAGCCCGGCGGGAGCCACGAGATTCTGAAATTCCCCGTCGGCATTCCCGGCATCGAGTGGCCGGGCCCGAACAATCCACCGACGTAGCCGAGGACGATGAAGTAGCCGACCGCCACGGCGATCCCCAGTATCTTGTGTTGCTCGCTCTTTGCGACAGGGTTCGTTCCCCACACCGCCAACAGCGCGACGTTGATCCAGATGAAGGGGTAGAGGAGATAGCGCAGTTGGCCGCTAGAGTGATTCGAGAGGGAAAAGTACAGCAGGAGCAAGAGGAATTCGGCGTTCAGCACCACCGCTCCCCACAGCAGTCGTTCGCCACTCGGTCGGTAGCGCGCGATTCGAGTGCTCATAGTGCGAGTGCGTCGATGACGATAGCGACGAGGAGCGCCCCGAGGTAGGCGTTCGAGGCGTGGAACGAGCGGAAGGCCGCTTGCTCGTCGCGGTCGTAGTGGAGTTTGACGACCGCCAGGAGGAAAACGGCTCCGAAAACGACGGTCGTGAGCGCGTAGAGCCAGTCGAGCGTCGTCACAGTCGCGAGTGCGCCCGCCGCAAGGAGCGTCGCACCAAGCCACAGGAGGATATGTTTCCGGGTTTCGACCTCACCGCGGACGACGGGCATCATCGGGAAGCCCCCGCGTGCGTAGTCGTCCTTGTATGCGAGTGCGAGGTTGTAGAAGTGCGCGGGAGTCCAGAGGAAGATGATCCCTGCGAGCACCAGCGCCGGAAGGCCGATACCGTCCGTGACTGCGGCCCAGCCGATGAGCGCCGGGAGCGACCCTGCGAAGCCACCGATGACCGTGTTCTGCACCGTGTTCGGCTTCAGTACGAGCGTGTACACCACGCTGTAGTAGACGATCGCTGTCAGCCCCAGCACGGCGACGAGCAGATTCACCGAGAGGAAGACGGCGAGCGAAGCAGCCGAGAGGAAGAGGCCGAAGGCGATGGCGTTCCGGACAGGAATCTGTGCCGTCGCCGTCGGTCGGTCGGCGGTTCGGTTCATCCGCTTGTCGACGTCGCGTTCGAAGACCTGGTTGAACGTCCCGCTCGCACCGATGGAGAGGACGCCACCTGTGAGGGTTGCGACGACCGTTCCGACGTCGAGGTTCGGTCCAGCCGCGAGCGCCATCCCGGCGGACGCGACGAGACACAGCAACCACATCAACCGCGGTTTCATCATCCGGAAGTAGGCGTTGGCGGTCGCTTTGAGGCCGGATGGACTCTGTGCAACGTCCGATACGTCGGGCATCTCCGCGTCCCGGATGCCCATCTCGATCGGGCCGTCTTTTTCGGCGGGTTCGAGCGTCCACGCGAGTGCGAGCAGCGTGCCCGTGAAGATAGCCATCCCGACGACGAGGTGGATCGCGGCGAACGACGTGGTCGTCTGGGTCGTCGCGGCGAGCGCACCCAATCCGATCTGAACCGGATAGAGCGTCGCGGCTCCGGAGAGCGCGAGACGGACACGTCTTCGCGTCCGTCTCTTGCGTGCCCACGCGAACAACGTCGTTACAGCGAGGAGCAGACCGACGACGAGCGCGACGACGCGATGTCCCCACGCGAGAGCGAGTTTCGGATCGTCCAACGGGACGAGCCAGTGACCGTTACAGGCGGGCCAGGTCGTACAGGCCGTTGCAGCGTTCGTTATCGATGTGGTTGCACCGACGACGACCAGCAGGTAGACGCCGACTGCCGTCGCTGTCAATGCACGTTCGAATCGACCTGAAGAGATATCCTGCAATGCCACCGTTGTGCTGGAGTTGCGTTCCCGCATACTTAGACCATCCGACTTCCCCCGACGACGAAGACAGCACATATTTATGGAGTACTTCCCAAGCCTAAGGCAGTATGGATTCAAAGCGGATAGCGTTCGTCTCGGTGCTCGGCGCGGCGCTCCTCACGGTCGCCGTCGACCCCGTGTTGGCATACAACTCGACGACCGAGGAACTCATCCGGACGCTGAACACGCAGCTACTGTACGCGGCGATTCCGATCACGGTGCTGGTCGAGGGAATCCTCATCTACACCGTGTGGAAGTTCCGTAACAACGAAGACCCACTCCCGACCAAAGAGAACCGACGGCTGGAGATCACGTGGACGGTCGCCACCGCCATCGTCCTTCTGTTCGTTGGGTACGCTTCCTACGGCGTGATGGCGAACGAGTATGTCACGACGACGCCGCAAGACGCGCAGAACATGGAAGAGAACGCGGTCGAAGTGGAAGTTGTCGCCGAGAAATACATCTGGAGCTACAACTACCCACAACAGAACGTCGAAGGTGCGAGCACGCTCGTCATCCCGAAAGACCGCCCAGTCTATCTCAATATCACGTCGAAAGACTGGCTTCACGCTTTCCACGCCCCGGCGCTCGGGCTGAAACAGGACGCCATCCCGAACCAGCACAACGTCATCAAGACGGAAGCGACGACGGAGGGTGAATACCAGGTCTACTGTGCCGAGTACTGTGGCGTCGGTCACTCGAACATGCTGAGCAAAGTTCGAGTCGTCTCACAGAGCGAGTACCAGCAGTGGCTCCAGGAGCAGAAAGGTGGACAGAGCGGTAACAACAGCAATTCGGGCGGCAACAACAGTTCGGCCTGAATCCGGTTTTTCTCCCTTCGACTGTCGTATTCGGTAGCAGTCGCTTGCTTCGTGGTAACACGAATCGTGGATTGTTCCAGCAGCGGGTTTTGGGTGCATTTTTAGTAGTCGAACCGTAACGGTCTCTGTATGACGGTAACGGACGATTCGAAAGAGGAGCACGGCCATCACCTCCCGGCCGTCGAAGACTGGCCGAAAGGCTTCGGCGAGGCGTCGTGGTGGCCCTTTATCACAGCGATCGGCGGGGCAGGATTCTACATCGGTGCTGCGCTGTTCATCCTCGGAAACGGGGAGAACAGTCTCGTCAGCCCGATACTCGGCCCAGCAGTGTTCATCGGGAGCACCTTCGTCTTCCTCGCGGGACTGTACGGCTGGGTGTACCACGCCTTCGTCAAACACTTCTGGAGCCGCGATACGAACAAAGCCGGAGCGAGCGCACTCCGCTGGGGCATGATCGCATTCCTCGGGTCGGAGATCGCGACGTTCGGTGCAGGGTTCGTCTACTACTTCTTCATCCGGACGGGCACGTGGCCCCCGACGGGTGATTCGCTTCCCGAACTGACGACTTCGCTCGTGATCGTCAACACCTTGCTACTGATAGCGAGCAGTGTCACGCTCCACTGGGCGGAAGTCGAACTCCGGAAGAACAACCGGAGTCGGTTCCTCGCAGGACTGGGCGCGACGCTTCTGCTCGGCGTCATCTTCATCGGTGGGCAGGTGCTGGAGTACTACGAGTTCATCGTTCACCACCACTTCACGCTCACGGGCGGCGTGTTCAACAGCGCGTTCTTCGGCCTGACGGGCCTGCACGGCCTGCACGTCTCCATGGGTGCGGTGCTCATCGGTATCGTCTTCGTACGTGCGCTCTACGGTCAGTACTCCGCCGACCGCCACCTCTCGGTTACGACGGTTTCGATGTACTGGCACTTCGTGGACGCCGTCTGGATCTTCCTCGTCGTCGTGCTGTACTTCGGCGCGGAGATGGGCATCTAAGCCCGACCATTCGTTTTCGTTTCGCTCGTCGAGAGGTGAGTTACCACTCTGTCGGACCGCGGGACATCTTCCGAGGGTGCTGGACACCACTGCGACCGGCCAGTACAAATCAGTACAATTCAGTAGATCTCAGTACATGGAGCGCAGACGCATCCACAAGCCCGACGACCGCCGACAGGACCGTCTCGGGACGGAGCCGCCGGACGAAACGACGTGAGAACCTACGCTCCGCCGACGTGAAACGCGCGCTTCGCAAGATTGAAACGCGACAACGCAGAATTCGGGGGTATGGAACTGCGGGTCATCGAGAAGAGCGACACCGAACTCCAGATCGAAATCGGGGGCGAAAACCACACGTTCATGAACGTGCTCAAGGGTGCGCTCCTCGAAACCGAGGGCGTCGCGGCGGCCACCTACGACGTGAACCCCGAACAGTCCGGCGGTCAGACCGACCCCATCCTCAGTCTCAAGACCGAGGACGGTACCGACCCCCTCGACGCGCTGGAAGCCGGTGCCCAGAACGTGAAGAACAAAGCGAGCGCCTTCCGCGAGGCGTTCGAGACTGCCGCCTAATTTTCGGTCGTATCGGTCGTCAGAACACACGTCTCCTGTGCGACGAGGAGTGCGAACGTTCGACCGTCGAACGCGAATCGGGTCGTGCTCTCGTACTCTTCGGCGAGCGAGCCGAGATGGTCGAAGATCTCGTCGGTTCGTCGCTTGCTCGTCCGAACGCGAACGCTCGTCGAATCCGGGCCGAGATACGCGACCGCGTTCTGGAGTTCGGGCAGTTCGGTCACGTCGGCTTCGCTGAGTTGGACGGCGTCACCTTGTCCCTGACCGGTATCCAACAAAAGATACGCGTGACAGAACTCGTCCTGCCCGAATTCGAGCGCAACCGAGGCCGAACCCGAATCGCACCCACCGGCACCGAGAACGTGGTCGGTGGGTTCGACCGACCCTCGTGCGGTGCACGTCGAGTGGGTCGTCCGGGTCGTGTTGGTCGATGGCGTCGTGCTGCTGGAGCGCGTCGTCGAACTCGTGGTTCCGGTGGTCACTCGCGTCGTCTCGTCGGTCGTCCCCGGTGAACCAGTTCGGTCTCCGAGGCAGCCAGCAGCCAGCAGTGTTCCACAGGCCGAAAGGAGGGCACGGCGATTCATACGCTAACCTGTTTGGTCCCGAGAATAAGTTTTGTGCTACCACCGGATCGGTACGTCACGCTCGCCGAGGTACGCCTCACCAGTTCGATCACCGAATGACGACGAATCAGCAGTACGCCTGAACGACGAACACTCGTCCGTCTGGGCCGACGTGAACGTCCACACCTGCAGACCCGTCAGCAGAGAGAGCCGTCTCCTCCCACGCAGGGAGGGCAAACATACCGCTGACGATGGTCTCTGCGAGACTCGATTCGTCTTCGAACGATTCAACCGTAACCGACGGACTGGCAGTGTTCACGAGCAACGTTATGGAACCACGACACGGGGAGTTGAACTCCTTCGCCGACCCGGAGACGCTACCACCTGGATACTGAGAGACGACGCGTTGCTGGTTTTCGAACGTCGCGATTCGCTGGAGTGTCGTATCCTTGCGCAGTGGTTCACGCCCTGTTGCTTTCCGCCGGTCGTTGATCTTTGTGAGCACTGCTTGCTCGATGGTCGGCAGGTCGAGGTCAGATACCTGATCGGCGTGGCCGGGAGCGTCCGAGACGGTCGGATGTGTCGAGAGAAGACCAGCAGGAAGCGAAACGATCCCCGATGCGATGAGCGCGAGCGAGACGATGGCGACGAGGACGGCAGGAAGCAGTGGTCGTGCAAGGTCCAGATACCCCGGTGCGTCGGTCTCCGACTCGACGGTTTCGTACTCCGGAGTACGCTTCTCGAAGGTCATCCCACCACACCGTGAACATGGTGGTGCGGTCACAGCCAGTGCACACCCAGACGAACGAGTCACCATCTCCCTCCGGAGCCATCTGGACGACCGTCTGCTCGAATCGCCCGTGACCACAGCTCTCACACGGTGGGCTGTTTTCAGCGTGTGGCCGTCCACACCACTTACATCGCCACTTCATAAATCTGATAAAAATTATGGCGCATTAAACTGTTCGGTTCCGGAGGTCCCTCGAACGAGGGAGCAGCTGAACGCCGTCTTACAACCGAACCGGCACGTCGCGCTCGGCGAGATACTCCTTGACCTCCTGGATCGAGTACTCTCCGAAGTGGAAGATAGAGGCCGCAAGCGCCGCGTCCGCGTTCGCCTCGGTGAACACTTCGTAGGCGTCTTCCGGGCCACCGCATCCCGAGGAGGCGATGACCGGTGTCGAGACGGCGTCACAGACCGCCTTCGTCAGGGGGACGTCGTAGCCGTCTTTCGTCCCGTCGGCGTCGATGGAGTTGACGAACAGTTCGCCTGCGCCGCGCGATTCGGCCTCTTTTGCCCACTCGACAACGTCCACGTCGGTTCCTTCGCGGCCACCCTTGACCGTGCATTCGAACCAGCAGGATTCGCCGTCCACTTGCGCGTAGTGCTCTCCGTCCTCGTCGAAGCGCCTGCGGGCGTCCACGCTGATGACGATACACTGGTTGCCGAACGCCGTCGCACCCTCGGTGATGAGTTCCGGGCGCTCCAGCGCAGCGGTGTTGATCGACACCTTGTCCGCACCAGCGCGGAGAGTCTCTTTGATGTCCTCGCGCGTGCGGATGCCACCACCGACGGTGAGTGGGATGAATACCTCGTCGGCCACCTCGGAGACCACGCCGAGCATCGTCTCGCGCCCCTCCGCGCTGGCGGTGATGTCGAGGAAGACGAACTCGTCAGCACCTGCCTCGTTGTACTGTCGCGCCATCTCAACTGGGTCGCCAGTGTACTGGAGGTCTTCGAAGTTGACGCCCGTGTAAACCGCCGGGTTCCCGTCTTCGTCCACGTCCACGTCGATGCACGGGATGATTCGCTTGGTGAGGGTCATCGATTGGGTGACGGTAGGGAGTCGGCAGTCAAAAGGAGTCGGTTTACGGGATGCCGATAGTTCGTAGCGACGGTTGCTGGTGGCCGCTCGGCAGGATTCTGACTTCTCGAAAGTGACACGAACCACCCCGACGCGTGGCGAAGCAAGATACCGTCATCAGACGACGAAACCGGTTAGACGTTGCACTCCCAACACCAGTCCAGTGCAGGACACTATCGACTGGCTCCGCGGGCGACCCTACTACGAGGGACAGATCGCCCGCCACGAGACGCTCCCGGGCGATGAGGGCGAATTCCGAGACGTTCCCCTCGAATCTCGTCTCGAATCGGCCCTTCACGACCGGGGTATCGAACGCCTCTATCGCCATCAGGCCGAGGCGGTCGAAGCTGTTCGTGACGGGAAGAACGTCGTCATCGCCACCCAGACCGCGAGCGGGAAGAGTCTCGCGTACACGATTCCGGCGTTCGAGCGAGCGATGGACCACGGCGGGCGCACCCTCTACATCGGCCCGCAGAACGCCCTCATCAACGATCAAGAAGAGACCTTGGCGGAACTCGCCCGCGACCTGGGCTTCGGCAGTCGGGTGTCGGTCGCACAGTACACCGGCCGACTCGACAGGAACGAAAAGCGAGCAGTGCGCGGCCGCCAGCCGACCGTCGTGCTCACGACGCCCGACATGCTCCACTACGCACTCCTCCCCTACGCCCATCGACTCTGGGACTGGTTTTTCAAGGGGTTGGAGACGGTCGTCATCGACGAGGTTCACGAGTATCGCGGCGTCTTCGGCAGCCACGTCTCCCTCGTGTTGCGCCGACTCGCCCGTATCTGCGACCGGTTCGACGCGTCTCCGCAGTTCGTCTGCTGTTCTGCGACCATCGGCAATCCGGTCGAACACGCCAGCGCGGTGACCAGCCAGCCCGAATCGTCGTTCCACCTCGTGGACGAGAACACCAGCAGGACGGGGGCGACCCACTGGCTGCTGTGGAATCCCCCCGAGTACGAAGACGACCGGTACGGCGGGGCAAAGCGCCGCAAATCCAATCACGGGGAGTCGAAGCGACTGTTCGCCGACCTCGTAACTCGCGACTGCCAGACGCTGGTGTTCACCCGTGCGCGACAGGCCGCAGAACGCTACGCGATGGAGAGCGCGGAGGAACTCAGACGTCGAGGGGAGCACGACATCGCGTCGGACATCGCCGCGTATCAGGCCGCCCTTCGGAACGACCGACGCCGAGAACTCGAAGACGGTCTCCACTCAGGCGATGTTCGAGGCGCGTGGAGCACGAACGCGCTCGAACTCGGCGTGGACATCGGTGGACTCGACGCCGTCTTGCTCGACGGCTATCCCGGAACGCGGATGGCGGCGTTCCAGCAGGCCGGACGCGCAGGTCGGGGAACCGACCCCAGTCTCGTCACCCTCGTCGCGGGGAACGACCAGTTAGACCAGTACCTGATGGCGAACCCGGACGAGTTCTTCGCGGCCGACCCCGAGCGGGCGGTCGTGAACCCGGAGAACGAGGAACTGCTCCCTGCGCACATCACGTCTGCCGCCCGCGAGATGTGGCTCTCACCCGACGACGAGGCGTACTTCGGCGAGCGATTTTCCGGCCTCGTCACCGACCTCGAATCACGGGGAGACCTCGAACGCCGCCAGACCAGTAGCGGAATCAGGTGGGTGTACGACGGCGACGGAAGCCCCCAACACGAGATGAGTCTGCGAACCATCGACGAACGGGAGATCGACCTTCTTGACCGCTCTCACAACGAAGTAATTGCTTCCCTCCCCTTCAGCGATGCCCTGAACGACGCCCATCCCGGTGCCATCTATCACCAACAAGGACAGTCTTACGAGGTCGTCGACCTCGACCTGTCTCGGGACGTGGCCGAACTCTCGCCGACGTGGGCGGATTACCACACGAAGACGCTCCACGAGAAGGAGATAACGGTCGAAGAAGACCTCCAGGAGAAGACGCTCTCGACCCACGACGACTGTGTCGTTCGCTTTGCCGACGTGACGATGCGAAAGCGAATCACGGGTTTCGAACGGCGAAACGCGAAACGCGACGAGAACCTCGGACAGGAGTCACTCGACCTGCCCGAACTCACGCTTCGGACGAAGGCACTCTACTTCACGATACCCGACCACCTGGAGCGCGAACTGCGCGAGATGGACGGCGACTTCGGCGGGGCGATCCACGCTGCAGAACACGGGATGATCTCGCTCTTCCCGCTCGAACTGCTCTGTGACCGCCGGGACATCGGGGGGCTCTCGACGCCGCTCCACCCCCATACCGGCGTGAGCACCATCTTCATCTACGACGGCTATCCCGGCGGCGTCGGATTGACCCGCGAAGGGTACGAGACGGTCGAATCGCTCATGCGGAATACGAGAACGATGATCCGTTCCTGTGGTTGTGAAACCGGTTGCCCGTCCTGTGTGCAGTCACCTCACTGCGGGAACGCGAACGACCCCCTCGACAAAGCCCTCGCGTTTCACCTTCTCGCGGTTCTCACGGGATGAGTCGCAACGTTTTTAGGCCATCCTAAAAGAGATTAGGTTAGCCTAAACATGGACGAGACCCTCCGACGAACACGGCGCGAGATCGAGCGATTGGCCGACGATAGTGGACAGTTCTCCGTCGTATGTGCCGACACGGGCGAGCGCCCGATGCCGATCACTGGAACGCGATTCGAGAACCACGACGATGCGACTCGGGCCGCCGAACTCGCTCGCGAGTATCGGGACGCCCTGCGAAACTACGACCCGGACGTCCCATGCCATCGGTTCCTCGTCACCGAAGAGCAACCACGACCGCTCCAGATGGCGGGGATGCGGGAACGAACGACGGGTACCCGAGCGAACGGACTTCCCCAAACCCAGCGTTCGGTTACCGCCGCGAGCGACGGTGAAGGAGAATGGCTGAAGATGGAAAACGCGCCGCTCGTTCACCTCGCTCGGGATAACGGCCCCGTCGGGGACGATGCGGTCTCCCGCCAACTCGACTCGAAACTCTAGCGAATCTCTTCTCGAAGGTCTGGGATGAGGTCGAACTCCCGATTCGAATCACCCAGGACGAGCAGGGCGTAGTACCCGAGATACGCCTGCACCGGAACCCGAACGACGGCCAGTGCGAACAGGAAGAGGAGGCCGTACGCCAGCGCGAGGATTCCGAAGGATGCTACCGCAACGAGACTCGGACTTGCCATCAATGCGGCAGGGCCACCGAACCCGACGAACAGCAGTCCGCCGAGGACGACGAACGGGAGCAGGAGGACGATAGCGACGACACCACCGACGAGCGAGACGACGAGCCCCGCAGCGATAGTGAGGACGAAGCGAAGCAGGACGTACACTCCGTACTGTTTCCACTGGTCCCGAAGCGTCGGCCAGAATGCCCGCCATCCTGCGAGGACACCACCTCCTCGTAGTATCATCACCGGGACGACGAAGTTCCTCGTCAGGCCATCGATCAGTGCGACGAAGATGCCGAGCAGGATGATGGCCGGGACGATGAACACCAGGAGTCCGATGGTGACGCTCGGCACGTCACCAATGGCCGCCGGAACGAACGCCAGAACCAGCCCGACGATAGAGAGGAGTATCGGGAGGAAGAGAACGAACCGAAAGCCGAAGAGACGAAATCCCTGTCCGAGATGGTCGCTCATGTACCGCCTGACGTGAACTTCCCGCGTGCGAAGCGACTCCACGAACGCGAACTCCATCACCGATCCGACGATGGCAAAGAGCAGGACGACCAGCAGACCGATAGCGACGATAGCGAGGACGATAGCGAAAACGGTGTCGGTCGGAATCGGCAGATCACCCGGAACCGGTTCGTTCGCCCCGACGGTGTACTGCGGGCCGCCACCCGACGGTGGCGATACGCTCGCGCTACCGAGGAAGAAGACGACGATAGCGAGTTTCAGCCACGACCGCACTTCCACGGGAAGCAAGAGGGCTTTCGTGGTCTCGATAGCATCGTCCAGGGCTTCGACGGCGTACCACGGCATACCGGACGATTTGGCGGCTTGATATTTAAACTGTCGTGCAGATGACGTCGCCGCAATACGTCACGGAATCGCGGTGAGGAGCCGGCTGGTAAAAACTATCGTCAGGTCAGACTGAATTTCACTGATTTCTCATCATATCTATAACTCATCACTGAGGTCGAATATTAGAGAATAGACGTTCCTATCAAGGTATTCCCGTGGCGCAGGTGCAGGCGAACAACATGCTCTCGTCCGTGTTCAGCAACCTGTTCAACGATAGAGTACAGCACAACAACTCCGGCGCTCCGCGAGTCGAGGTCGACGCCGAGGTTCGGAGTGTTATCATCGGCATTCGCATCGCGGACAACGGGCCGGGCGACTCGGACACCCGGAGAGCGGACGTTTTCGGGCGCGGCGAGCAGGGGATAAGCAGTTCGGGAACCGGAATCGGTCTCTATCTTGTCGAACAGTAGGGCGGCACGGTCCGGGTCGAAGGTGACGAGCCTCGTGGGGCGGTGTTCGTCGTCGAACTGCCGCCGATATGATCCGACGTCTACCGGTGTCGCCCGAAAGCGGTGCCGAATCAGTTTCTCGTGGCGTTTTCGAGTCGCGCGTCTACGAACTGGCTGAGTATCGCCGCGAATCCGGTCTGTGAACTCCAGATCGCCGTCTCACTATCACCGAGCACGCTGATGAGGACGGTATCACCGTCGACGACCAACACCCGGCCAGCGCGTTCTTCCTCTGGACCGTCCGGCAGATCGATGACCGGCAAGTCGCCAAATCGGTCTCGGACCGCCGGGTCGTCAGCGACGACGAGAACTTCGACTCCCGAATCGGCTCGTGCCTGGAGTACATCTGCGATCTGCTGCGTGAACAGGGAGGCGTCGTGGACGCCGAAGACGACCCTCGACTCGGCCTGTTCCACCAACTGCTCGATACGACTGCTGACTACTTCGCGTCCATCGACCGTCCACACGTCTTCGCGCTCTTCGTCCCCCTCTCCGAACTCGTTTTGTGCGCGTTCCAGATAGTCGAACGCTCGCTCTTGGGTTCGTTCGAAACGATCTCGGAGATGGGTTTTCGCGGCTTCGAGACTGACCGGTCGATACTGGATCGGCTTCGACTGTTGAACCTCTACGAGGCCACGTTCCTGGAGGTTCTCCGCCGCGCCGTACACCTGCGAGCGTGGCACGTCGGTGACGCCGTGGATGTCTCTGGCCGTCCCCGTCCCCAACTTCTGGAGGGCGACGAACACCTTGGCCTCGTAGTTCGAGAGGCCGAGGTCGGTCAGTGCATCGATGGCGTCGTCCTCGTCCATCTCAATCCTCTCCCGGTGCAGGGGTCGTCGACTCGGTTGCGAGGGTTCCGCGAGCGCCTGGCCCGAGATAGCGCGTCCAGACGACGAGCAGACTCGGGAGCACCAGCACGCTGGCGAGGAAGGCGTAGATGATGGTCAGCCCCGTGATGATGCCGAATTGCTGGAGTGACGGGAGGATGGCGAACGCGAGGACGCCGAAGCCACCGACCGTGGTCGCGGCACTGCCGAGCAGTGCGCCACCGGTTCCGGTGAGACTGACGTGCATCGCATCCCACACCGACCCGCGTCGTTCGAGTTCGACGTTGTACCGCTCCGAAAGGTGGATGCTGTACGCCACACCCAACCCGACCGTGAGACTGGTGATCATGCCCGTCAGGACGTTGAACGGCATGCCGAGCAGATACATGGTTCCCAAGATCCACGTCACGCTGAACAGGACTGGCAGCAGTGTGACCGCGCCGAGAGTCGCACTGCCTTCCGTGATGCGGTAGGTGAACATCAGGAACGCGAACACGGCGAGCATCGTGATGACGAGACTCTGGATAACCGTGTCGAGCAGTTGCTTCTGGACGATCTCGAAGACGATGGATTGCCCCGTGGCGGTCGCTTCGAGTCCCTCGAACGAATCGGCCACGTCGCGCATCTGTTCGGTGACTGCGGCGCTCGATGCACCACCTTCCACCGAAACCGTCATCCTGAGGGCGCGATACTCGCCGTCCTCGCGGTAGACGACTCCTGCCGCTTCCTCGGGGGCGGCGGCGTACAGTCCGTCGTAGACCTTCTTCAGGTTCTTGTCGGGGACACCATCACCGTCGGTGTCCGCCGCAACGAACGTCTCATTGAACGTCTCGTTCTGTGCCGCGACCTGTTCCATCACCGAGAGCGGACTCGTGACCTCGGGTTCGCCGTTCGAGAGGACGAGGGTCGCGTTCTTCTTCGCGGCTCTCGTGCGTGCCCGCTGTACCTGTTCGAGTGCGTCGTCACGGGTCACGTCACCCTGGACGAGTATCTGGGCCTGTGAGTCCTCCCGGACGAAGTTGTCGTTCACGTAGTCGAGGTGCTTCTTCGCCGAGTAGTCGGCGGGTTTGAACGGTTCCGGCAGTTGCTTCGTCCATCCCGGTGGGTCTTCCGCGAGGAAATCCTCCTGTGCGAAGCTGGTGTCGACTTTCGTCGCGCCGTAGGCACCTGCCCCACTCACGAGGAGCGTGAGGACGATGACGACGATCGGCGCTTTCCGCGCTGCGACGGCACCCATCGAGAGCGTGCGTCCGAGCAGGCCACCGCCGGTACCGAACGCTCGCTTCTTCCTGTCGAAGCCACGTGATTCGAGTAGTGAGTCGAGTTCGACTTTGATTGCCGGGATCAGCCCACCGAAGATGAGGAGTGCCGCCACGATACCGACTGAACTCACGATACCGAAGTCCTGTATCGGCGGCAGCGGGCTGACCATGTTCGAGAGGAAGCCGATGACCGTCGTCGCGGTCACCCACGTCAGGGCCGCGCCCACGCTCACGAGGGCGACGCGCATCGACCCACGGACGTCTTCGCCGGGGTGTTCGCCGCGCTCCTCCCGGTGGCGCATGAACACGTGGATCGCGTAGTCGATAGATAGCCCGATGAGCAGGACCGGCACGGCGATGAAGATCTGGTTGAACGTGATACCGATCCATCCCATGAAGCCGAACGTCCACACCAGAACTGCGACGATGCCCGTGATACCGAGGAGGATGTCGAGCAGGTCGCGGTAGGCGACGAGCAGGGTGAGGACGACGAACAGCAGGGCCAGCGGGCCGACGATAGCGAGACTGTCGGCCATCGACTGGTCGATCTCCTCGCTGATGATACCGCTTCCGAAGACGATCGCCTCACGGTCGAGTTCGTCGTGTGCGATGGTCTGTATCGCTTTCTGGGTCTCCACCAGGTCGGTCGTCGCCATCCCTTGTACCGACTGCGTCTCCTGTTTCTGGAAGACGATGATCATCGTCGCGTTCGCTTCGGTGCTACCGGGTTCGTAGGAGGTCGGCATGAACGCGAACGCCTGACTCGACATCCCGTTCGAACTGGCGTTCTCCGAGAGCACCGTCTTCGTCACGTCCTCTATCTCCGACTCGTTCATCGAGCGCAGCTGCTCTTTCTGCTCGGCGAGCGTCGGCATCGAGGCGTTCTTGAGGGCGGCCTGCCGCTCTTTCAGCGCCTTACTTTGCTTTTGAAGCTGCTCGTACTCGTTCGCCAGCACCCCCTGCGTGCCGAGTTTGTACACCTGCTGGAACTGCGACCGAACCTCGCCTGCACGCTGCTGGTATGTGCTCTGGTTGATATCACCTCGTTGATACGAGGCGTTCAACTGGTCGAGTTGCGCTTGCAGCCCACGAGCCTGTTTCGCTGCTCGGTTGAACGTCGCCGACTGGTTCGCAGTGAGTCCGGTCGTTGCGTTCGTGCGAACCTGTTCGAGTTGGGTTTCTATCTTTGCAGCACGCTGGCGGTAGGTCTCGTTGTCGACGTTGCCTGCCCGCCTCGAGGCGTTCAACTGGTCGTACTGCTGCTGCAGTCCCCGCGTCCGATTCAGGGCATCGCTCAGTCGGGCTGCTGTCTGGTTCAGTTGTTGGTTCCGTTGCTGGAGTTTCGCGCCATCCGCGCGAATCCCCGCGATCTTCTCCCGTTGAATCGCGGTGATCGCGATGACGTTCGAGACGCCAGCAGTCGGCGTTTCGGTTGCCAACGTCTCGTTGACCGACTCGTTCTCGCGGAGTCGCTGTTGGAGTTCGAGCGAGTTGACGAGCGCGTCTTTCGACAGCACGTCGTCCCCACGGACGATCACCTGTACGACCGTCGTGTTCTCCTGTCCGGTCGTGAAGTTCGACTCGATGTAGTCGAGTTTCTTCGCCGCCTCGCTGTCGCTCTGGAACTGGTCGAGTGACGACGACTGCTCCACCATCGGCGCACCTGCCCCGACCAGTACCGTCAGGACGAGCAGCACGGCGATGACCACGCGACTATGCGCTGTGACGTTCTCGAACAATCGTTCCAGAAGACTCATCGACGACCTCCGGAACGTGGATCGTAGCTACCCATGTTGTTGGTAGGATACTACTGACAGCGCCACCAAAAAGATGGAGGTTCCTCTTCGTCGTATGATACGAACTGCCAGACACGTAAGCCGGGCAGAATGAACGCTCGACGATTCGATCCAGCAACCGCTATCACTCGAGCGATTTCGTCGAAAGAAGTGCGGTAGTGTGTCATTATTCTCGAACTGCGGCGTTGGTGTCGAGATGACCGTGGCCGTGGTACTCCTTGTCTCCGACGTCATTCGCGGTGTTGCAGAGCTGTCTGCGAACCTGGCTCGCGCTGAAGTCCGGGTTGACGCTCTTGACGAGTGCTGCAGCAGCCGCGACCTGCGGCGACGCCATGCTCGTTCCTGCAAGCCACGCGTAGCCACCGTACGACATTGGGATGGTGTTGAACACGAGGTCGTAGTACCAACCAGTTGGGAAGTTCGCGTCGTAGTTTCCGCCGGGTGCACTCACGTCGATGGCGTTCGTCCCGTAGTTCGTGTACTTGGCCGGGGTGTAGGTCGGTTCTTCGAGACCTGCGTCGCCCCAATTGAAGCTGATCGGGCCGGTGGCGCTGATGCTCATGACGTTGGACGCCTCGTTCGGGACGCTGATGACGTTACCGTCGTGTTGTAGGTCTGCTGCGTCGTTACCTGCAGCACAGACCACGAGCATGCCGTTTCGGCGTGCGTACGCCATCGTCTTGGTCAGGACGCTGCCGTAGAACTCCCCGAATCCGTCCTCGTTCCGCGGAACCGGGTACGCACCCAGACTGAGGTTCGCGACATCCGACCCGATTTCGACGCTGTAGAGGATGGCAGCGAGGATGTCGCCCCATGAAGCACCGCCCTCTGCTTCGAACACCCTGCATGCGACGAGGTCGGTACCGGGTGCAGAGCCGACGACGCCGAATTCGTTCTGGTCGCTGGACGCGATGATACCACTTACGTGCGTGCCGTGGTAGTGTGAGTCGGTGTAATCGCCACCGTCGTCCGTGAAGTTGCGCGACAGATCGGTGTTCACCGCGTGCGCGAGGTCGGGATGGTTCGCGTCGACACCCGTGTCGATGACGGAGACACGAGTATCCTCACCGCGCGTGACTTCGTGTGCCTCCGGGATGTTCTGTTCCTGCTTGTCCCACTGGATCGGATAGTACGGCTCGTCCGTCGCCGATTTTTCCTGCGTGATCGGCGATTCCGGGGTCGGCAGGTCGAGCGAGTAGACCAGATCCGGCGCGTACTCACCACCGAGCGATTGTACGTCCGATTCGGTTCCGCGGACGACCAGTAGGTCGACCGCGCTGAGGTCGTGGACGACTTCGACACCACTTGCGTCGAGGTCGGACGTGGAAACGTCGTTCGACTTGACGATGAACCGTTCCGTCGATTCTGCCGCCGTGACAGTGCTACCGACTGCAATGCCACCCAGTACTGTACCGCTCACCTTCAGAAATGACTGCCTTGTTTGTTTCGACACAACACTTTACATAAGTTCTGATATTATAATAGTTACTATTGTAATATACAACATATTTTTTAATAGGTTAGTATCTAAAGTATTCGCCACCAACGTACCGGTTTAAATGATGTGAACGAACCTACCAACGACTTTCACCCCTCCATCAAAGTTAGGAGGGTTCCCGGATTAGAAGTGGACAATGGTAGACGTTTTGACCGTGCTTCGGCTCTTCGGTGGCGTGTTTCTCTTGCTGATGAATGCCTACTTCGTTCTCATCGAGTTCGCTATGACGCGCGTTCGACAGTTCGACGCA
Source organism: Haladaptatus rarus (assembly GCF_054177585.1). NCBI lineage: Archaea > Methanobacteriati > Methanobacteriota > Halobacteria > Halobacteriales > Haladaptataceae > Haladaptatus > Haladaptatus rarus. The sequence goes on from NZ_JBPEHG010000002.1 coordinate 242,676, forward strand.
AGCGAGTTCGAAGACTCGACCGGGCTCCGCCGGGCGTGGGATATGACCGACCGACTCGAAATCTATCTCTCCGGCTGTCAGTTAGGGATCACCATCGCGAGCGTTGGATTGGGTGTGGTAGCCGAACCCGCCGTCGCAAAGATCTTCAATCCGATTCTGAAGGCGGTCGGGATGGGTTCGGGTTCGACACACGCGTTCTCGGCGATCCTCGCGCTCGCACTCATCAATCTCTTGCACGTCATCGTCGGTGAACAGGCCCCGACGTATCTCGGTATCGAGCGGACGAAGTTCGCCGCCCGATACGGTTCCGGTCTGCTCTACTGGTGGACGAAGCTCATGTCCCCCGTCATCGTCGTGGCCGACAAAGCCGCCAAAGGGTTGCTCGGGCTGTTCGGTGTCGAAATCACGCGCTCGTGGACGGAAGCCGAAGAGGGAGAAGGGGGCGAAGATGGCGACCGTGATATCGTCAGTCGGGCCGACCTCCACCGCCAGATGGGTGACGCACTCGCTCAGGTGGACGACATCTCCCAGGAACGCGAAGAGGAGGTTCTCGCCGCCCTTCAGATCGGGATGGTTCCCGTCCGTGATATCGTCGTCCCCCGTGAGGACATCATCGCCCTCTCCACCGAGGACGCCATCGAGGACAATCTGGAGCGGATGGAATCGAGTCCACTCGTTCGGTATCCACTCATCGACGGCTCACTGGACGAGCACCGCGGAAACGTCTACGCACCGGCGGTCATCAGTCATTACGAAGAACTCGAATCGGGTGACGTGACGCTCACCGACATCGCGCACGACTCGTTGACGGTCGCCGCAGACACCAGCGTCAGCGACGTCATCGACCTGTTTCAGGTCGAGAATCAGGAGCTCGCGCTGGTGCTCGACGGAAACGACGTGGTCGGACTGGTGACCGCGACGGATGCCTTCGAAGCTGTTCTCGGCGACTTAGAAGATCCGCTAGACAAGGAACTCGCAGCTTAATCCTTCTTGTAAAACTTGCGCGCTTCCTCGGCAGACATCGTCTTCCACTCTCCGTCGTCCGTCCGAACCTGGATACATCCCTCGGGAACGTCCATCTCGACCGTCTCGACGTGTTCACGCATGATGTGAGATTCGTACTGTTTCCACGCAGCCTGCTCGGAAGGCGCGATGGCGACCCAGCCACAGCCGTCCTGACTACACCGTATCATTGAGTACCGGTCACTCACTACAACCATTATAAAGGTTGAGAAACGTCGCTCGTCTCATCCGAATGATGACTAAAAGAAGACATTTAAGTGACAGATATGAACCTGCGGAGACGTGGACCGGTGATGACTCCCGCGGAGATCTCAGCCAGTGATGACCCGCGACGAGAGTTCGGCTATCGTTCCCTCGATCTCGTATTCTGGTGTTTCGACCGTGATAACGCTATCGGGGGTCACGTCGTGGAACTTGATGTGCATCGAGTACGTGCCATCGCCGAGGATATCGGTCGCTTCGTTCTGGCCGGTGGAGAGGTGACGCGCCCAGGCCGTTCCACCCACGTATGCCGGGTCGACGACCCCGTCGATGACGTACGCGAGCGGGTTGTACGACGTTTTCTGGCCGCGAATCGGATAGCCCTTCTCGTGCCACGCCCAGTAGCCCTCGTCGATGACGAAGACGTTCTCGTAGCCGTTCTTCATGAGTTTGGCCGCGCGCATCGATGAGAGATGGTGCGGGCAGCCACAGTAGCAGACGATGCGGTCTTTTTTGGGCCAATCCGTCACCGGATCATTACTGAGTTTCTCGACACCTGGTGCTGGGCTGAGCACTGCACCGTAGATATGTGAGGTCTTGTACTGTTTCGTCCCGCGTGCGTCCACGATGCGGGCCTCGCCACGCTTGTACCAGTTGTACACTACGGAGAGCGGTGCGAGTGGAACGTTCTCGCCATCCTGTGCGTTGGTTTCGAACGTCGAGGGATCGACGTTCAGCTTCTTCGGCTTCTTATCGAACTCCGGGGGGTAGCCGTCGGTGTCACCGTCTTCAGGTGTGGGATATGAGCCACTCGAAGATCCACTGCCTTGATTGAGACAGCCACTCACTCCTGCGACGGAAACGGCACTCGTCGCAAGAAACGTCCGTCTGTTCATCGGTATCTCTCCGTAGTGACCCACTCGGTATCAACTTTATTATGTTGTTTTCTTCTTAGGAAGCGGAGAAGAAAAGTACAAAAGTACCGGAGAGTCGCACCCAGTGCCACGGAACCCCGAACAGGTTTGGCATCGTGCTTTTTTTACGCACCAGCCTAGGTTCGTCTACTTCCGGACTGGTATGCAATGACAGACACACAGGTACGGATGGGGAGATCGATACAGCGACGAACCGGGAAAACGTTTCACCTCGCCACGCAACTGTTCCCGAAGCGCATCCGCCACCCGACGTACGTGTTGTACGGGTTCTTTCGCATCTGCGACGAAGTCGTCGACGACGCCGACGGTGTTCCGGCGGAGGCGCAGGCGAAACGACTCGAATCCCTTCGAGCACAGGCGCTCGGGGAAACGGACCCCGAAAACCCCGTCCTCGAAGCGTTCCAGCAACTCCGCGAATCGCACGGCATCGCGGACGAATCGGTGGGTGAGTTCATCGACGCGATGGAAACGGATATCGACAAATCGCGTTACGCGAACTACACCGAACTGGAGACGTATATGGACGGGTCAGCGGCTGCGGTCGGGCGGATGATGCTCACGATCATGGGCGCGGACGATCCCGAGCGCGCCCGCCCCCACGCGACGGCACTGGGCGAGGCGTTCCAGTTGACCAACTTCCTGCGCGACGTGCGCGAAGACATCCGAGACCGGGATCGGATCTACCTGCCCCAGACGACGCTCGACCGCCACGGCGTCACGGACGAACAGATCCGCCGGTCGGAGTTCTCCGAGGGGTTCGCGGCCGCGATGCGTGACGAACTTCGGCGGGCCGAATCGCTGTACTGGGACGGGGTCGCCGGTATCCAGTATCTCCCCACCGATTGCCAGTTTTCCGTCCTCCTCGCCGCGGTGCTCTACGCGGACTATCATCGCGTGATTCGAGCGCAGCAGTACGACGTGCTCTCCCGAGAACCGTCGCTTGGCACCCTGCGAAAGCTCTCGCTTCTCGCTCGCACGCGCTGGCACTGGCGGAAGACGCGCGACCCGGAGACCGTCTTCCGAACCGTGAGTTCCGGCTTCACACCGGAACGCCACGATACCGAGTTCGAACGTCGGGACGCTCTCCCGGTACGTTAGTCGTCGGCGAGGGTCGCTTTCCGTGACGGTTCGACCACCGATTCCGTCCACGTTCCACGGAGGAACCACGCGACCGAGACGATGGCGGTCAGTACGTTCGAGAGCGCCACGCCGTACCAGATGCCCGACGCTCCCATCCCATACCAGTCGAGGAATGCGTAGGCAGGTGGAAGTCGGAACACCCAGAGTGAGAGGATCGAAAGCATCATTGCCACCCGAGTGCTGCCACTGCCGCGGAATCCACCCGAGACGATCCTGAAGACGCCGATGCCGAAGAATGTCGGGCCGATGATCCGAAGGTAGTCTCCACCGATCTCGATCACCTGTTTTGCCCCATCGCCAGTGATGAAGATGCTCGTGATCGGTTCCGCGAAGAGGTACGCGATGGCACCAACGACGGCGAGAACCGCGGTGATGAGTGCCGTTGCGAGGTAGACCGCACGTTTCGCACGCGAGACGTTCCCCGCGCCGAGGTTCTGACCGACGACCGTTTCGGTGCCCTGCGCGAGCCCGAGTGCGGGGAGGAACACCAGCGAAGTGAGGCGATTTCCGATACCGAATGCGGCGACCGCGTCGGTTCCGGCGAGTGCGACGAGCGCGGTGAGGGCCGTGATTCCGAGCGCCCGAGTACTCTGTTCGACGCTCGTCGGTGCACCGATTTCTACGATCTTCCGCACCGACTCGGCACGCAGGATGAGGTCGTCCAGCGAGAGGTGGATGCCGACCCGTCCCGAAAAGAGCAGGCCGAATCCGACGAGTGCGCCGATACCGCGCGAGAGGACGGTGGCTATCGCAGCACCCTGGACACCGAACCCGGTGAAGCCGGTCGCCTGATAGAGCGTGGTCTGGAGTCCCATCAGGCCGAGATACTCGAAGAGGGGATTCCCCTGAAAGCCGAGGATGAAGAAGGGGTCTAACACGACGTTGATGACTACGCCGAACAGCATGAGGAACATCGGCGTCGTTGTGTCGCCCCACCCGCGCAAGAGCGCCTGGAAGATGAAGAAGCCGAACACGAACGGAACGCCCAGGAAGATCGCGCGGGTGTACTCCACGGAGAAGGCGTGGACGTCCGTGCCGGGCGTCGTCCCGATGAGCGTGAGCATCTGCGGTGCGAACAGCCACCCGAAGATGGAGAAGGCCATCGCCACGACGATGACGAACGCGATGGTCTGGCCCGCGAGGTGGTCGACGCGGTCGTGGTTGCCCGCACCTTTGTTCTGCGCGACGAGGACGGTACCGGCCACCGTGAACCCGCCCCCGACGGAGATCATGAGGAAGACGAGCGGCCACGAAAACGAGAGCGCACTCACGGCGTCCTGCCCGAGCCGACCCACCCAGAACGTGTCCGCGAGGTTGTAGGCGACCTGCATCAACTGCGAGAGGACGATGGGAAACGAGAGCACGAGCAAGGGTTTCAGCAGTCGCCCCTCCGTCAGGTTCACTTCGAAATCCTGCGCGTTCATTCCCGGGCCCCCTGGCCGAGATACCGCGTGAGCAAGTCGTCGACGACGTCGGTCCTGTCGTCGACACCGAGCGTGGCGCGCCGAATCCGTACCCCATCGATGGCGGCTAGCAAGACCGTGGCCGTCTCGTCGGGGTCGATCGGCTCGAACTTCCCTTGCTCGATGCCGTCGCGGACGATGTCTGCGACGAGGTCGTGGAGATACCGGTCGTTTCGCCGGAGTTGCTCGCGGTAGGCATCGCTGTAAGGTGCCTGCGCTCGGATCTCGAACAGAGCGATGTGGAAATCCCGGTTCTCGCCGTCCGACGGCCCGGACATCAGGAGTCCGAGTATCTCCCGTAATCGTTCCGCGGGGTCGTCGCTCTCGATAGTCTCGACGTGTTCGTGGAGGTGGTCTAACAGGTAGTCGAGGAAGGCGACGAAGAGGTCTTCTTTCGTCTCGTAGTGGTAGTGGATGAGCGATTTGCTCTTCTCGAACTCCGCGGCGATGTCCTGCATCGTCAGGTCAGCGTACCCGTGTTCACAGAGCGCGCAGTACGTTGCACGCATGATGGATTCGCGGGTGTCCGACGCATCGCTCCGCTGAGTCATTAACTGACTAGTCAGTCAGGATCGCGTAAGTACGTTCGGTTTCCGGAGAACGACGACTACACTGTCATCTCTCGTATTGTGACGAGGATACATCTCCGAACCGTAGAGCGGTCGTGTCCAGTACATTTCAGTAGAAAATAGTACAAACCAGTACAACCAGCGTGCGACAGTGCGAATCGGGCTCAACGTTCACGTTCCTGCACCCACAACCCACGACGTATGCGAGTAGCTGTTCTGGACGAACCCGGACGATTGCGGATCGAAGACCGCGAGCGACCGACGCCCGACGCGGACGAAGTGCTCGTTGCGGTGCGCGAGGTCGGCATCTGTGGGTCGGACGTTCACTACTACGAACACGGACGGATCGGCGACTACGTGGTGCAATCGCCGCTCGTGCTTGGACACGAGAGTGCGGGGGAGGTGGTCGAAGTGGGCGCGGAGGTAACCGACATCGAATCCGGCGACCGCGTGGCACTCGAACCGGGTGTCCCCTGTCGGCGCTGTTCACACTGCAAGCGCGGCGAGTACAACCTCTGCCCGGACGTGACGTTCATGGCGACCCCGCCGGACGATGGCGCGTTCGCGGAGTACGTCGCGTGGCCCGCCGACTTCGTGTACCGATTACCGGAGTCGGTGTCGCTCCGCGAGGGCGCGCTCTGTGAACCCTTGAGCGTCGGCATCCACGCCGCCCGCCGCGGGAACGTCGGCGTCGGTGACTCGGTGCTCGTGACCGGCTGCGGGCCGATCGGACTGCTGGCGATGGAGGCAGTTCGCGCCGCTGGTGCGACCGAGGTGTTCGTCTCCGACGTGGTACCCGAAAAACTTCGTCTCGCCGAATCGCGGGGTGCCAACGCCACCATCGACGTGCGAGAGCGCGATCTGTCCGAGGCGGTCACCGACCTCACCGATGGTGAGGGAGTGGACGTGGTCATCGAAGCCTCCGGTGCTGTTCCGGCGATTCGCACGACCATCGACGCGGTTCGACGGGGTGGAACCATCGTACTCGTCGGTCTCGCGCAGGACGACGAGATTCCGCTCGACACTGGCGAACTCATCGACAACGAACTCGACGTATCTGGTTCGTTTCGCTACCGGAACACCTACCCCACCGCCATCGACCTGTTGGCGGACGGCGTCGTGGATGTCGAGGGAATCGTGGACTTCGAATCGGGCGTCGACGAGATAAGCGAGGCGTTCGAGCGAGCGATGGACGTTGAGACGGTGAAAGGGATGATTACGATACCGGGGTCGTCGAAGCGCGCCAGCCGGTAGTAACCGGGGGTCGTCGATACAGAATCGCCAGATTGCGTCGTGGTTTGCGTGAGGTGAGATAGCTAGAATTGTGAGCCGAAGGTTACCGTGTCACACTCTCTCAGAAATTTTTACTCGGAAGTGAGTAAGACTTATTAACTGCACTCTCCTACGATGTTTCGATGAGAAAGATGCCCTTCCAAACAACGACACCAGTGGAGGTAAGAGAATGATGTGGCAGGATATCGTCTTCCTCGCCGGGAGCGTCTTCTCGCTCCTCGTTCTCGTGCCCACCCTCCGCGATTCGATGGCGAACATCCCGCTCGGTACCTCGCTTCCGTCCGCGACTATCGGTATCATCTACGGAACCGCGTTCTTCACCCTCGGGATGAGTCTCTCTGCCGCCGGGTCGCTTCTCACGGGAATCATGTGGAGCCTCATCGCGGTACTTCGTTCGCCCCACCCACTCAACATGACGTCCGAGTCAGAACCCGAATCGAAGTCCACTCGAAGTTCGCACTCTTCTCGATACTCGGGAGCACAGCACGCGGATTAGTAGAACCGATTCGCACACCTTTTTGATCGCTTTTCACCGAAAACGGGCCTGATCGATAGACGACGCGTCCTTACTCTTCGTCTATCTCCGGTTCACCCACCAGCGCCGTTACGTCGGCGTGGTCGTAGAGGAGTTCCTGCATCCGCTCGACCGTCTCTTCGTCGCGGGTGCGACCGCTGTGAACCACGTCTTCGGCGCGTTCGATGGTCGTCAGGGTGTCCGATTGCACGAGCAGGATGGGGACGCCCTTCTCCTCCGCCTTGCCGATGACCGCTCCCGGCGGGCGGAAGCCACCGGTCAGGATGAGACACTTCACGCCGGGCGCTTCCAGCGCGACGGTGTGCAGGTCCGGGCGGTCGCCCCCGGTGATGAGGGCGGCGTCTTTCGTCCGGCGGAGATGGCGTAGTGCCTTGTCGCCGCTCATCGCACCGACGAGGAAACGTTCGACGAAGGCGTCGGTGTCGGCGTCCGTGAGCAAGTCGGCGTTGAGTTCTGCCGCGAGGTCACCTACGGTAACGCCCGCGAGGTCTTGCTGGCGCGGAACGACGCCGAGGACGGGGATGCCGCGTTCTTCGAGGAATGGAACCACGTCGGTTTCGAGCGGGTCGAAGACCGTGTTCGCCACCCCGTTGAACAGGACACCGGAGAGTCGCTCGCCGACGTCGTGGACGGCGGCGAGCAGATCGTCTACGTCGCTTCCCTTCTCGTAGCGCGAGATGAGCAGTACCTCGGCGTCGAGCAAGTCGGCGACCTCGGGGTCGGTGAGGTTGACGATACCGCCCGTCGTGAAGTTGCCGCCGCCTTCCACGATCATCAGATCGGTGCCTTCGGCCAGCGACTCGAAGCTCGTCCGGATCTGTTCGCGGAGTTCGTCCGAGTTCTCGCGGCCACGGATGGCCTGCTCGATGAAGGTCGGCGAGTAGACGACGGGTTCGAGTTCGTGCATCTCCGCATCCAGTCCGAGCAGTTCGCGGGCCAGCATCGGGTCTTCGTCCAACGTCTTGCCCACGTGACTCTGGAGGCGGGTTCCTTTGGGTTTCATGTAGCCCACCGACAGCCCACGCTCCTGTGCGAGTCGCGCCAGTGCGAGGGAGACGGCGGTCTTGCCTATGCTATCTTCGGTTCCGGTGACGAGTATCGTGTTCATAGTTCGTCCGTATCCACGGTCAGTCTGATGTCGATCGCGCGCACGCCGTCTGGCGTGGCGACGAGGGGGTTAACGTCCAGTTCGAGGATCGCAGGGAAATCGGTGACGAGTTGTGACAGGCGCTGGAGGCTTTCGACCACACCGTCCACGTCGGCAGGGTCGCGGCCCCTCGCACCCCGAAGCAGGGGTGCGGCCTCTATCTCGTCGACCATCTCCTGGGCTTCGCGCTCGCTCACGGGTGCGACACGGAACGTGGTGTCTTCGATGACCTCCACGAAGATGCCGCCGAGTCCGAACAGCAAGAGCGGGCCGAACTGCGGGTCGCGGTTCATCCCGATGATGGTCTCGGTGCCCGAATCGAGGTCGACCATCTCCTGTACCTGCACGCCGAGGATGGTCGCGTCGGGCTGGTAGTTGCGTGCTCGAGTGACGAGGTCTTCGTATGCGTCGTACACGTCCTCGTTCGAGACGCCGACCTTCACCCCGCCGATGTCGGATTTGTGCAAGATGTCGGGACTGACGATCTTCATCACCACGTCCCCGTCGATATCCTGTGCGGTAGCCACCGCGTCTTCCGGCGTATCGACGATACTGCCCTCCGGCGTCGGGATTCCGTAGGCATCGAGGAGTCCCATCGCTTCCACGCCGAGGCGGTTGTCGCCGCGCTCTTTCGCCCGCGAAAGGATCGCTTCTGCACGCTCTCTGTCCACGTCGAAGGCGGTCGATTCTTCGTACTCGCGCTGGCTGATCGCTTTGTACGTGACGAGCGCGTCGAGGCTCCGAACCGCACGTGCTGGATCGAAGTAGTTCGGGATGCCCTTCTCGCCGAGCACTTCTTTCGCGTCTTCCGTCCGGCCACCACCCATCAGGGCTGCGACGACCGGTTTCTCGTGTTTCTCCTGTAGTTCGACGATCGTCTCCGCGAGTTCGCGGTAGTCGATAACTGCCGTCGGTGCGGAGAGCACCACCGTCGCGCCGACGTTCTCGTCGCCCATCGCCAGGTCGATCGCATCGCGGAAGCGGTCCAAGTCCGCGTCCCCGATGGCGTCGATGGGGTTGTAGATGTTCGCTTCGTCCGGCATGGCCTCCGAGAGCGCGTCGAGCGTCGATTCGGAGAACGACGCCAGCGAGAGGTTCGAATCGCCGACAGCGTCGGTGGACATCACGCCCGGCCCACCTGCGTTCGTGACGATCGCCACGTCGCTTCGTTCGGGCAGGGGTTGTCCGGCGAGCATCTGGGCGAAGTCGAACAGTTCTTGAACGTTGTCCACTCGCAAGACGCCTGCCTGTTCCAGCCCTGCCTCGTAGGCACGGTCACTGCCTGCCAGCGTCCCCGTGTGCGACGAAACGGCCTGCGCCCCGGCCTCGGTTCGACCGGATTTCACCATCACGATCGGCGTGTGGTCGGTCACGTCGCGGGCCGCCGAGATGAACTCCTCGCCGTTCTCGACACCTTCGAGGTAGGCGAGTATCACGTCCGTCTCGGGGTCGTCGCCCCACGCCCGGACGAAATCCGTCTCGTCCAGTACGGCCTTGTTTCCGAGCGATACCACGTCTTTGAAGCCCAGTCCCTGGTCGTTGGCCCAGTCGAGCACCGCGGTGATGAATGCTCCCGACTGGCTCATGAACGATATCGACCCCGACAAGGCGTTGTCCGGGCCGAAGGTCGCGTTCATGCCGACGGGCGTGCTCAACACCCCGAGGCTGTTCGGGCCGACGACGTTGAGGTCGTATTCGGCTGCGACTTCCTGCAGTTCTTGTTCTCGTTTTGCTCCTTCGCGTCCCGTTTCGCCGAACCCGGCAGTGATGACGACGACGTTCTGCACGCCTGCCTCACCCGCTTCACGCACCACGTCGATCGCGATGTGCGCCGGGACGACGACCACTACGAGGTCGATATCCGGGGCGGAAGCGAGGTCAGGATAGCATTCTAGGCCGAACAGTTCGTCGTGGTTCGGATTTACGGGCACCGTCTCGCCGTCGAAGTCTGCTACCATGTTCGCCATGATAGCGTGACCGATGGAGCCGTCGGTTTCGGAGGCACCGACGACGGCAACTCGTGACGGCGCGAAGAGGTCTGTTAGTGCACGGTTACCCATCGTTTGGAAATCAGCGAGAACGGGATTAAAAGTAGTGCCCGCGTCTCGGTGCGCGGGAATCATCGTCCGACGCAGTCGTGCGCTCGGCGAACCATCCGTACGAGGGTGTCACGGTCGGGTGTGAACTGAAGATGGGTGTCACAGTCGCAGTCCGACGCTCCGATACCGGCTACCGGTTCAGCGTCGATTCCCCGAACAACCTCGCATTCGACGTCTTCGTCCGGCGTCCGCACGTCGGCCACGAGTCGGGTGGCGGGATGACCGAGCAGGTAGTCGATGTGCCAGTGCCGAACGTCGAGGTCGCCTGATGCGACGCGCTCGTGCCGGTCGATGCGCGAGAAGCCACCCGACCCGAAGGCGCTTCCCGTGTAGGCGAACCAGCCGGAGTCGAGGGTTCGAACGCCTTTCGCGCCGAACTCGATCACTGCAGGTTCGACGAGTTCGATCAGCAAGGTGTACGTGCCTTTCATAGGTGTGAGAGCACCAGTCCACTTGCGACTGCGAGCATCGTCATCCCGTTCAACAGAACCGACTGCTTGTGGTACTGTGCGAAACCGTCCTCCCCTGCGTCCTCCATCTTCGGGATGAGCACCGCTCGGGAGTAGAGGGTTGCGGAAAGCGCGACCAGTAGCAGAATCAAGATCGCGAGTGATTGATTCGGGTCGAATACCCCCTCACTTCGCGCGCCGAAGGCTGCGGCAAAAGCGACGAATCCGAGTATCTGACCGAAGGCGTAATACTTCGGGAAGATGGCGTTCACCACCTGCCCGGCAGCATCGTCAAGCACGTCGAAGGTCGTCGGCGCGCCGATGAACGAGAAGAATATCATGCTCCCGAGTCAGATCCTGAGCGTCACGTCCACGACAACCAGCAGCGCCGTTCCGAAGAGGCTCATAGGAGACCGATAGAACGGCACGAAAATCGGCCTTTCGATTGCTCGATCACCTCGGTTTCTTTCACTCGGTGGCGGAGATTTCGATCACTCGCTCACGTCGGCGACGGTCGCTCCGGAGAGCTCACGCAGTGTTTCGGGCGATATCGGGAAGACGGCTTCCGGCGTTCCGGCGGCGGCCCACACCGTCTCGAAATCCGTGAGCGTCTCGTCCATGAACATCGGGAGGTCGGCCTCGTGGCAGAAGGGTGGCACGCCACCGATAGACCAGCCGACCGTCTCTCGAATCACGCCAGCGTCGGCCATTCCGACCTCGGATTCCGGCACACCCACGATGGCGGCCAGTTTCGCCTCGCTCACTCGGTTCGCCCCGCTGGTCACGATGACGACGAGCTCGTCACCCGTGCGGAAGACGAGACTGCTGGCGATCTGGGCGACATCACAGCCGATGGCGTCGGCGGCGTCCTCGGCGGTCTTCGTTCCTTCGGAGAACTCGTGAACGTCGACCTCGAAACCGTACTCCTCGTCGGCACGCTCGCTGAACTCTCGCGCTCGCTCGTGCATGGGGTCACCACTCCTCGATGGAGTAAATTTCTCACGGTACTCTCCTTGCGTTACTGTCCAGAGCCAGCCTCGCCTGTGGCTTCGATTCGAGATTCGTACTTCGCCATCGCTTCGGTCAAGGCCGCTCCGGCGTCGATGTCCAGCGATTCGGCGAGCGACAGGAGCGCGAACAACGCGTCGCCCACCTCGTCAGCGTTGACGGCTATCGCGTCGGGATCCGCGCCATAGTCGGTCGATTCGTTCGCGTCTTTCGCCAGTTCACCGACCTCCGACGCGAGGTCGAGGAGTCGGTAGGCGGGCGGCGCATCCAGGTCGTGCTCCCTGCAAAACCGCGCGACAGTCTGTTGTTATTTCATGTATGTTTCATTTCAGGCCGGGGATTTAGGCATCACGGGTCGAAGTCACGGTATGGAATTCGAAGTCAGCACCTCGAAGCGCGTGGACATCGTCGATATCACGGATCGGGTCGCAGAAGGGGTCGGGGACGATGCCGACACCTGCACCGTCTTCGTTCCTCACACCACCGCCGGGGTGGTGGTCAACGAGAACGAAGGTCGCCTGCTCACCGACCTCGAAGACGCGTTGTCACGGTTGGTTCCCGAAGGAGCGGACTACCAGCACGACCGATTGGACGATAATGCGGACGCACATCTGCGGTCGATGTTGCTCGGTGAGCACGTGACGATTCCTGTCGAGGATGGCGATCTCCAACTGGGAACGTGGCAGTCGATACTGTTCGTGGACTGCGACGGCCCGCGGACGCGCCGGGTCGTCGTCAGATGAACCGCTGGCCGCAGTTGGTACACTGGACTTTCTTCTTTCCGGTCGCGGTTCGTTCGACCGTCAGCGCACCGCCCGAGTTACACTGCGGACAGATACTCTTCCCAGTCTCTGCAGCCTGTTGTTGAGCCATCCATCGCAGATTTCGCTCGACGGCGCGGAGTCGTTCTTTCGTCGCTTCGAGTTCGTCACGGAGTGCTTCTATCTCCGACTCGTCGTTCTGTTCCTCTCCATCGTCGGTCGGAGATTCTGGGTCTTCTGGGGATGAGTCGTTGGTTGCAGGGTCGTCGGTTGGCGATTCCGTCGTGGTCTCCGATTCGTTTGCCGTCATAGAATTATCGCTGGTGCGTGCTACCAGTAATCACGATTGGTGAGAATAAAAGACTGTGGGTGGTTCCTCGGTGAGAGCAGTGAGAGCTATGGGCGGATCGTTGATAAGAACAGCAAAAGATCGGGCGCGACTCAGTCAGCCTTCGTCGGGTCGGAACCGCCACTGGAGCCGAATCGCTCGAAGGCGCTCTGGAAGTCGCTTTCGTCTTCCGTGATGGCCTCCCACGCTTCGAGTCCGCGCTCCTCTCGGGTGCCTTCGACGGTGTTGTCGAGGACGAACGCGACGATGCCACCGACCGCCATACCGGTGCCGAGAATGACGTACAGCGTGTTCGAAACGAGGTCACTACCGAGCACTGGACCGAGCACCGCGACGTTCGCCATCCCCTGTTGGAACAGTTCGGCACCGCCCTGTTCCATTCCCGCACCGATATTTCCGATATACGCCGGAATCGCGAGCCCTGCGAACAGGGCCAGACCGACGATGAAGAGGTTCCGCGAGGAGTCGAGGTCGACGTACTTCAGGTTCGATAAGCCGACCGCGGCGATCTGTCCGAACATGGCGATGAACAACCCGCCGACGATGGGGCCGGGGATGGTCGCCACGAGCTGACCGAAGTAGCCGACGAAGCCGACGAAGAGCATGATGACCGCGCCGATCTGGACGACGTACCGCGAGGCGACCCCGGTCAGACCGATCGCACCGATGTTCTCGGAGTAGGAGGTCGAACCGTTTCCGGTTCCCATGATTCCGGCGAAGACGCTGGCGACACCCTCCATTCCGATGCCGTGGTTGATCCGCTTCTTGCTCGGTGCGCCGACACCCGAGAGGCGGGCGACGGCGTGGTAGTCGCCGAAACTCTCTATCATCGAGGCGACGACGCCAGCGAACATCCCGATGATGTACGGGAGCGTGAACCGGGGCATCCCCCACTGAAGGGGCATTACGGGCTGGATGAGCTGGGCATTTGCGACCTGTCCGTAGTCCACGTAGCCTGGTGTTCCGGGGGCGTAGAATCCCGTCCACGACAGCACGAACGCGATGAACCACGCCGCGATAACGCCGAGCAGAACCGGAAAGAGGCGGAACGCTCGATGATTGTCGAGATACTGCGAGAAGAGGATGATGAGACCGAGCGTGAGACCGACGAGCCACCAGTTCTGTTGTGCGCCGGGAGCCGCGAGGTTCACGTCGGTGATCTGCGGGACGCCGAACAGCGACAGTCCGATGAGTGCGATGGTCGGCGCGATGACGACCGGCGAGAGGTGCTTTTTCAGCCACCCCATCAGTCCGAGATAGCCGACCAGCACTTCCACCGCGGCAGCCGCGATGACTGCACCCTGTAGTTCGAGCAGGGTGACGCGCCAACCACCGCCGATGACGGTGATGATAGCCAGCGCAGGCGCGAGCATCGAGAACGTCGCACCCTGCACGATGGGATACCGGTTCCCGAACGTCGTCTGGGCCAGCGTTGCGAGCCCGGAGACGACGAAGAAGGTGCCGACGAACTGCGCCGTCTGGTCCGCCGGCATCTTCATCGCACCCGCCAGCGCCAGCGGGACGGCGATGTTCGCGCCGATCATCGTCAGGTAGTGTTGGAAGCCGAGAAAGACCGATTCCAGAACCGGTGGTTTGTCGTCGATACCGTACTCCACGAACGACGCCTCTTCGAGCGTCGTATCCGATGTCGTGTCGCCTGTTGTATCTGCCATGTGTTCTCAGTCGTGGTCTGTTCTTCGGATTCTTCGTAAATGGCTTAAAAGTGGCGTTGCGAATCACTCTGGTAAAATTACGATTCTCGAAACTGCGTGACAGAATCGCGGTCTGGCAGTGCCGTCATGGCACCTGGCTCAGTCGTCGTCAGGGCAGCTACAGCGTTGGCGAACGCGAGCACCTCGGAGAGTGGTTCTCCGTCGGCCAGTGATGCGAGTGCGCCTGCGGTGAAGGCGTCTCCTGCACCCGTCGTGTCCGTGACCGACACGTCGTAGCCAGCGTGACTCGCGGTATCGGCACCCCACGGAGCATCGTCGGTCGCGCGTGCGTACGCACCTGCGCCCCCGAGCGTGAGCAAAGTGGTATGTGGTCCTGTCTCGCAGACCTCGGCTGCAAGAACTTCTCTTCCCTCGGCCTCGAAACCGGCCATCTGGAGGTCGTCAGGGGTCGCTTTCACCACGTCTACGAGGGCGAGCATCTCGTGAACCGCCTCGGCAAAGCCGCCGTCGGGCCAGAGTTCCGGGCGGGCGTTCGGGTCGAAGACGACGGTACAATCGGCTTCGCGGGCACGCTCTACGAGGTCGAACGTGGCCCTGCGAGCCGGGTCGGAAGCCAGCATCACGCCGCCGACGTAGACCCACTCCAGTTCGGTAAGTGCGTCGTCCGGTACGCCTCCCGGTTCGATTCGAGTATCAGCCGTCCCGTCTCGATAGAACGAGAATTCGCGGTCGCCAGTCTCGTCGTGGGTCACGAACGCCAGCGTCGTCTTCGCGTCGGGGTCGCGCTCGACGAACCGCTCGGGGAGGTCGGCGGCGAGCGTGTCGGCCAGGAAGTCGCCGAAGGGGTCGCGGGCGATGCGCGTCCAGAACCACGGTGTTTCGTCCAGTCGGGCAAGAGCGACCGCGACGTTCGCGGGTGCACCACCCGGTCTGCGCTCGAAGGATGGCACTTCCGAGAGTGGGCCGGGACGCTCGGGCAGGAAGTCCACGAGCGTCTCGCCCGAGACGAGGATTCGAGGTGTTTCGTCCGGTGTAGATGAGGAGGTCACAGTTTCGCGTGAGAGGGCCAGTGGGAAAGGATTTGTCTATGTCAGCAGGGCCATCATCTGTTCGAAGTTGCTTACTCGAACTGCGGCAACACTTCGTTCTCGTAGAAGTCGAAGAAAGAATCCTGATCCGGGCCGACCTGATGGACGTAGACGTTGTCGTAGCCCGCGTCGAAGAACTGCTGCAGGTTCTCGACGTGTGTATCCGGGTCGGGGTCGGTGACGATGCTCCCCTCGGCGATATCCTCCCGCGAGACCATCTCACAGGCCTGCTCGAAGTGTGTCGGGGTCGGGAGTTGCGAGTTGAGTTCGCCAGCGAGCGCAGTGTTCGGCCACCATTCGTAGGCCGTGTCGATGGCGTCCTTTTCGTCTTCGGCGTAGCAGACCGTCATCTGGCTGTAGCGTGGTCCCTCGCCACCGGCCTCGTCGAACGTCTCGACAACGTCCTGTGGGCCGACGCTCCAGAATCCGTCACCAAGTTCTGCGGCGGCCTCTGCGGCGCTTTCGCCGAACGCCGAGACGATGATCGATGGTGGTTCTTCCGGCAAGGTGTAGAGCCGAGCGTTCTCGACGGTGAAGTGGTCGCCGTAGTAGCTCTGTTGGCCTCCTTGCCACAGTTTCCGGATGATCTCGATGGCTTCTTCGAGCATTTCGAGGCGAACGCTATGCTCGGGCCAGTGTTCCCCGGTGACGTGTTCGTTCAGTCGCTCGCCCGTGCCAACGCCGAGGAAGAAATCGCCCTCGAACATCGTCGCGGCGGTCGCTGCGGCGTGCGCGACGTTGACCGGGTGGATTCGCATGACGGGGCAGTTCACTCCGACACCGACCGGTAGGTCGGCGGTCGCCTGTGCCACCCCGCCGAGGGTCGACCAGACGAACGGTGCGTTTCCTTGCTGGCTGACCCACGGGTGGAAGTGGTCAGAGATGGACGCGAACTCGAATCCGGCCTCCTCCGCTCGGGCAGCGTGTTCGACCAGTTCGTTCGGCCCGTGTTCCTCGCTCGACAGCGTGTAGCCGATCCGTGTCATGGTTTCCTCTTGCTGGTAGGCAATCGATGGATCATACTCGAAGAGTTACATCGGTTCGCCGCTTGAGCACTGTGGCTGAAAAATCAGGGTCGAGACGGCGTCAGCGCTATCGGTGCTGCCGTCCGAACTGTCGTTACATCCTCGCTGTCGTTGCTATCACTGCTGTCCTTGCTGTCGTTGCCGACTCTGCTGTCCAAGTTGTCGCCGTTGCCCCTGCTGTCCTTGTTGTCCCTGTTGCCGTCGCTGTTGCTCTTCTCTGAAACGCCGCTGTTGCTCTCGACGGCGCTGCCCTTGCTGTTGCTCGAACTGTTGCAGGTCCTGCTGGCTCGTTCCTCGTCGGCTGGCTTCCTGCCGACCGGTTCCTTGCTTCTGGCTCCGCCGTTGCTGGCCGTAGCGACGCTGTTGCTGTCGTCGTCGCTCCTGTTCCCGTCGCTGTCGTCTCCGTTGCTGTGATTCCTGCCGACCGACCTGCTGTTGGCCGACCTGTCGTTGCTCCATTTGGTGCTGCCCACCCTGCTGTGAACCCGGCTGTTGCTGTCCTTGCACTCGTCGACGTCCGTACCGTCGCTGTCGTTGCTGACGCTCCCGTTCCCGGCGTCGCTGTTCCCGACCGCGACGTTCTTGCTCGCTCCCCCTCGGCCCGCCGTATCGCTGAATCTGCGATCCGCGTTCGTCATCGCGACGCGGCTGGTCGTGTCGATGGTGTGTCATTGTACAACCCCCACGAATGGGTCGATACGGGAATCCTTAGGCGTGCTGGCTCGGGTGGCCATCCTTAAGGGCGGTCGGTCACTCCGTCCCGATATGGAACCACGAGACCTCTCCGCGCACGTCGCGTATCAGGCCGGACGGGGCATCGAGGAGGTCGCTCGGGAGCTCGGATTCGACCCCGACGACCTCGTGAAACTCGCGTCGAACGAGAACCCTTTCGGCCCGAGTCCGGCGGCGGTGGACGCCATCCAGACGGCGGCAGCGAACGCGAGTTCGTATCCGAAAGCGTCACACACCGACCTTACCGCTCGACTGGCCGAACGGTGGAACGTCGAACCGGCGCAGATCTGGCTGGCGAACGGCGGCGATGGCGCACTCGACTACATTGCACGGGCCATGCTCGATCCCGGCGACACCGTCCTCGTGCCGAAACCCGGCTTCGCCTACTACGGGATGAGCGCACGCTACCACCACGGCGAGGTGAACCAGTACCGCCTCTCGAAAGACGACGGGTTCGCACTCACGGCAGATACCGTGCTCTCGGCGTATAACGGGGAGCGAATCGTCTATCTCACTAGCCCCCACAACCCCTCCGGCGGACGATTCTCGTTGGATGCGGTACAGAAGATCGCCGACGAGACGGACGACCAGACCCTCGTGCTCGTGGACGAGGCCTACGGCGAGTATGCCGACGCACCGAGTG
This sequence comes from Haladaptatus rarus, assembly GCF_054177585.1. NCBI lineage: Archaea > Methanobacteriati > Methanobacteriota > Halobacteria > Halobacteriales > Haladaptataceae > Haladaptatus > Haladaptatus rarus. Next base: position 260,809 of record NZ_JBPEHG010000002.1, read on the forward strand.
CGATCTCGCTCCTCTCGGAGCGCGACGATATGGCCGTTCTTCGAACTTTCTCCAAAGCCTACGGACTGGCGGGCGTTCGCCTCGGCTACGCGGTCGTCCCCGACGAGTGGGCGGACGCCTACGCTCGCGTGAACACGCCCTTCGCCGCGAGCGAACTCGCGTGTCGTGGGGGACTCGCCGCGCTTTCCGACAGCGACCACGTCGAGAGGTCGGTCGAGACGGCGCGATGGGCGCGTCAGTACATCTACGACGAACTCGACGCCCCGACGTGGGAGAGCCACGGGAACTTCGTGCTCGCAGCGGTCGGTGACGCGAGTGCTGTCGCGGCGGCAGTCCAGGAACGCGGCGTCATCCTCCGCGACTGTACGAGTTTCGGGCTTCCGGACTGCGTGCGCATCACCTGCGGGACGAAATCGGAGACGCGACGAGCAGTGAGCGAACTCAACGAGGTGTTGTCGGAGTGAAGGTCGCAATCACCGGGACACCCGGAACCGGGAAGACGACGGCGACCGAACTGGTCGACTCCGACCTCGACGTCGTCCATCTGAACGACGTGATTCGAGAAGAAGGGCTGAACGAGGGGACGGACGACGAACGCGGTAGCCTGTTCGCGGACTTCGACGCGATTCGAGCGTGGTTGGCCGAGCAGCGCGACGACCTACTCCTCGATTCACATCTCGCGCACCACTTCGAAGCGGACAGGGTCATCGTCCTGCGGTGTCATCCAGAGCGATTGCGAGAACGACTGATCGAACGCGGCGAATCGGAATCGAAGGCGGAAGAAAACGCCGAAAGCGAAGCCCTCGACGTGATCCTCTCTGAAGCGGTCGCGGAACACGGTACGGACTCGGTGTACGAGATCGATACGACAGACCGCACGCCGGAGGCCGTCGCGGCGGACATCGAAGCGGTTATCCGGGGGGAGCGCGCGCCTTCCGCTGGAACTGTCGATTATCTGGAGTACCTATGACGCTCGACCAACTTCGCCCCGTCGCAAACCGTGCACTTCGCCCGTTCGTCTCAGCGTCGATGCGGGTTGGACTGACCCCGGACGCCGTCAGCGTCGTCGCCTTCGCACTCGCTGGTGGCGCTGGCTGGGCGTTCTATCTCGGCGCAGATACCCCGAGCTGGTATCTCGTCGGTGCGATACTCGTCTTCATGAACGGCTGGCTCGACCTGCTCGATGGGGCGTTGGCGCGCGAACTCGGAACCGACTCCGCGGCGGGTGACCTGCTGGATCACGTGCTCGACCGCTACGCCGACATCGTCCTCATCGTCGGTCTCGCGGCGGGTCTCGGCCAGTACGCGCTCGGACTGGCGGCTGTGACGGGCGTGCTGATGACCTCTTATCTTGGCACGCAAGCGCAGGCGGTCGGCCTAGACCGCGTCTACGGTGGTCTGCTCGGGCGAGCAGACCGGTTGGCGCTCATCGGCGTGGTCAGCGCGGTCGCTGCCTTCGTCACCTCGGTCGCTGGCTACCCGTTGGTCACGCTGTTACTCGGTTTGTTCGCCGTCATCGGCCATCTGACGGCACTCCAGCGATTCTACTACTCGTGGCGCGCACTGGCATAACGTGGCGTGCAATTTATCAGTCGAGGCGGTAAACATCAACACATGGTTCAGTGTGAGATGTGCGGTGCAGAAACGGCCTCTCCGAAGACGATCAAGGTCGAAGGCGCGGAGTTGGACGTGTGTGACAACTGTGTCGGCTTCGGGACCGAGGTCAAAACCCAACAGTCGTCCTCGACGTCGACGAAATACTCCACCTCGTCGTCTTCGTCCTCAGGTGGGTCGAGCACCAGCACCGGTAGTTCGGGGTCGTCGGGTGGTTCGCGCCGACGGCGTTCGGACATGTTCGACGACATGGAAGAGATTGCGCCGGATTACGACGACCGGATTCGCAACGCACGCGAAGCGGAAGGACTGAGTCAGGAAGACCTCGCCAAAGAACTCAACGAGAAGGCGAGCCTGATCCGCAAGCTCGAACACGGCGACATCCTGCCGAGCGACAGCGTCCAGAAGAAACTGGAGCGAAAGCTCAGCATCAGTCTCACCGCCGGAAGTGCGGGAGCCGACGACGAGGAGTGGAGCGGCGGCAGTTCGACCGGGGGCACCACCCTCGGTGACGTCGTCAAGCGCAAAGACTGAGAAACAGGGTCGAGAGGGCGATTTCGAGAACGGTTCTGAACCGAATCGCTCCGTTTTCGCAGTTCGTGAGTGAAATCTGGCGTAGCGTGTGCCGGAAGTTATCGAGATGGCTGATTCGGGTGGATGCGAGGATACTACTAACGTTAAGGCTACGTCGCGCCAGTGGCAACCATCGAGAATACCGACGACGTGACTTTGCTCAAGCGTCAGTTCGTAACTCTGCTTCGCCTTCGATTCCAGTGATTCGCGGGAGTGGAGCGACAAGAGAAGTAGCTCCAAATACCAATCGTTTTCCAGCGTTTTCATCACTATATCTTCGCCACGGGCGGGATTCCACAGCGTTTAAACGCCCATCACGCACCCATCGACGTATGAAAGCGACCGCGAAAGCTCACCCCATCCAGGGGCTCGTCAAGTACCACGGGATGCGCGATACGGAACGCAGATTCCCTTACCACGACAGCATCAGCGTCTGTACCGCCCCGAGCCACACAAAGACGACCGTCGAGTTCGACGAGTCGTTGGACAGCGACGTGTTCGTCGTGGACGGTGAGGAGCTGTCGGGCCGCAAGGCAGACCGCGTCAGTACAGTCGTCTCGCGCGTGCGCGAACTCGCCGAGATCGACACCCGCGTCCGGTTCGAGAGCGAGAACAGCTTCCCCTCGAACGTCGGCCTCGGCTCGTCGTCGTCCGGCTTCGCCGCGGCGGCGATGGCCGCTGTAGAAGCGGCAGGGCTCGACCTGACTCATCCCGAAATCTCGACCATCGCGCGCCTCGGTTCCTCCTCGGCGGCACGGGCCGTGACGGGTGGCTTCTCCGACCTGCACGCAGGACTGAACGACCACGACTGTCGCTCGGAGCGACTCGAATCGCCCATCGAAGACGACGTACGGATCGTCGCCGGACTCGTCCCCGCGTACAAAGAGACCGAGGAGGCCCACCGCGAGGCCGCGGACAGCCACATGTTCGAAGCTCGACTCGCGCACATCCACGACCAACTCGTCGAGATGCGTGACGCGCTTCGCGCCGGGGACTTCGACCGCATCTTCGAGACCGCGGAACACGATTCGCTCTCGCTCGCGGCGACGACCATGACCGGCCCGGCGGGGTGGGTGTACTGGAAACCCGAAACGCTGGCGATCTTCAACGCGGTTCGCCGACTCCGCGAGAAAGAGGACATCCCCGTCTACTTCTCCACCGACACGGGTGCGAGTGTGTACGTCAACACGACCGCCGACCACGTAGAGTACGTCGAAGAAATCGTCGCCGAGTGCGGTGTCGAGACGATGAGCTGGAAGGTCGGCGGCCCTGCCGAACTGCTACCAGAGAGCGACTCCCTGTTCTAGCGGGGAACACGCCTTTAGGCTCCCTCTTCCTACCCTCCCTTCATGAAAGTCGCTGTCCTCGGCGCGGGCTACGCCGGTCTTACGCTGGCCCGAAAACTCGAACGTTCCCTCCCTGACGACATAGACCTCGTCGTGGTCGAACAGACGGGCGACCATCTCGTCCAGCACGAACTCCACCGCGTCGTCCGTAGACCCTCCCTCGCCGACGATATCCTGATCCCACTCGAAGACGTGCTCGACTGCGAGATACGGACGTCCCGTGTCGAATCGGTCGACCCCGACGCGAACCGCGTCGTCCTCGACGACGGGGAACTGGCGTACGACTACGCTGGCATCTGTCTCGGTGCGGAGACCGCCTTCTACGATTTGCCGGGTATCGAGGAGCACGCGACACCCCTGAAGCGACTCGACCACGCCCACGAGATTCGGGACGACTTCCTGACGAACGAGGGCGGACGCGTCGTGGTCGGCGGTGCGGGACTGTCGGGTGTCCAGATCGCGGGCGAACTCGCGGCGTTCGCCCGCGAAGAATCGTTCGACACGGAGATCGTTCTGCTGGAGCAGTTCGGTGAGGTGGCACCATCGTTCCCGGCGAACTTCCAGCAGGCGATTCGGAGCGAACTCGAAGCGCGCGACGTCGACGTTCGAACCGGAACTGCGGTCGAGCACGCAGACGAGGACGAGATCGTCCTGATAGATGGAACCGAACTTACCTACGACCAGTTCGTCTGGACGGGAGGGATTCGCGGCCCGGACGCTCTGGGTGGCGACCGCGCCCGCGTCGATAGCACGCTTCGACTCGGCGACGGAACCTTCGTCGTCGGCGACGCCGCACAGGTCGTGGACGGCGACGGCGAACCGGTTCCTGCGAGCGCGCAAGCCGCCGTGCGCGAGGCACGAGTCGTCGCCAAAAACATCGCTCGGCTCGTCGATGGCGGCGACGACGTGTTCGACCCACGACTCCAGCAGTTCACCTTCGATTCGCCGGGCTGGCTCGTCTCGGTCGGTGACGGTGCGGTCGCACAGATCGGGCCGACGGTGGTGACCGGCACCGCCGCCAAGGCACTGAAAACGACCGTCGGCGCGGGATATCTCTCCTCGGTCGGGGCTGTTCGGAACGCGGTCGATCTGATCGGAGAAGAGCTAGGCGATTAGAACGCTGTGCGGTTAGATACCCGCAGTTCCGGTTAGATGCCGGGGATGCCGAGCATCTTGGACGTGAGGATTTCGAGGGTCACCAGGACGTACGTGATACCGACGACCGAGAGCCACGCGATGAGGCCGATACCGATGGCGTTGCCCCACCCACCGGGATAGCGCCAGTTGATGACCCATATCCACGCGACGAGTACGACGATCCACCCGAATAACCAGCCGAAGATGAACGCGACGATGACCCCGATTATCGACCCGACGATGGCCGTGATGAGCGCGTATCCGTAGTCGTCGGTTCCCGTTACGACCCTTGCACCGATGTAGATGCCGAGCGCGCCGATAAGGAGGTTCACGACGAACCCGACAACTGAACCCGTGAGGGAAATCATACGAACAGTTCTACGTCGAACTGATGTTTATAAGAACCGCTTGCGTCGCGGAACCGAGAGAACGCCACAAGACTTATTCTGGATAATTGCAGCATTAGCTTTAAGGCACTGGCCAAACCTTGAGCCAGCATGGCACGCGCGAGCAAATTTGACACCATCCTGATGAGCGCAGTCGGCGTCGGAACTGCGGCGGTAATCGGCAGACGTGCGCTCGAATACTACCGAGAGAAGCAGCGGCGCTCCGGTACACATATCCTTTGTACAGATTGTGGCGAAGCGATGCCCATCGACGACGTTCTCGATCCGGTCGAGACCTGCGCCTGTGCGACGAGCAATATCAGGATGGATTGAATAGATACTGCGTGCCAGACTTCACACCGTAACAAAATCGAGTCGGGGAGCGTTAGATGTCGTTGAACGATCCACGGAGTCCCCGCTCCGCAACTCCGATGAGGAGCAGGGCGAAGAGCGCGACGACGAGCCAACGCCCCGTCTGGGAGCTGACCACGTCAGCGACCAGTCCCAGCAGGTCGAAACCGACGGCTTGGCCGAGCGCGAACAGCAACAACACGAAGCCGACGATCGCCAATCCGGACAGAAGACCGGTCTTGGCGAGCCGATCCGACATGCTCGTCTTCTCACGACCACGTCTCGACTGCTCTCGCGGCTGATTCGCACCGCCCTGTCCAGCAGTTTCTCGTGACCGTTGCTGACTGCTGTCGTTGCGGTCGTCTCCGCCATTTTGTGGTTGGGGCATAGTATCGTCCCCGATATTCGGGATGGTGTCGGTGGCTAAAGTTAAACGGGCATTAAACGAACCGTTACGGACTGTTCCACGAGAGCTTTATCGCGGTGCGAATCCGTCCTGGAACCACGATAGACGTTACGGCAACGTGTGCTTCGAAACGACTGCTTACTCGAAAGATGCCGCAAACCCTCGGTTTTCTGCCGACCCGCGGTTACGCTTCCTCTGCAGACTCTGCGTACCGTTCCAACTCACCAGCCAACTCCCGCGCCTGTGCTGGCGACAGCGACACCGTCTCGGCGTGGGCGGGTAGATTCTCCAGTCCGGTGTTGTCCAACTCCAGTTGTAACAGCACTTCCTCTGGCGCCTCCTCGCCCTTCGGGGTCGTGACGTTCAGAATCCCGACGGCCTCCTCTGTCCAGCCGTGGCCCTCCACGACGGCATCCACGAGATCGAAGGTGGTGGAGGCGGTGACCGAGAGCACGCGGTCTGCCATCTCAGTCGTCACCAGCGACCGCGTCGTTCGAGCCGTCCGGACTATTCGGAGCCGGGCTTGCGTCCATCGCGTCGTCCTCGGCGTAGGGATACCACGTCTTCTTCGTGTTGTGCATGTACGGGTCGTCGTAGGAGGTCTCCTCGGGTTCCAAGAACTCGGCCAGCGCCTCCTCGTCGTGGGCCTGCACGAACTCGCGGAACGTCTCTCGCTCGACGACTTCGCCGTCTCGCTCGCGTTCCTCGCGGTTTTCTTCGAACGCCGCGATGAGATTCCGTATCGCGCCGGGCACCTCGTCCGCGGCGATACGCTCTCGAACCCACGACGCGAAGCTGGGATCCTCGCCGAGACCGCCGCCGAGACCGATGTCGAGGGCTTCGACCGGTTCACCGTCCTTGCGCGTCTTCATCCCCCGGAGGCTGATGTCGGCGATCTGGGGCTGTGCACAGGAGGCGGTACAGCCCGAGAGGTGGATGTGGAAGTTCTCGACGTCCTCCGGAAGGTCGACATTCTCCCGCAGCCAGCGCGAGAGGCGCACCTGCCGGTTCTTCGTCTCAACGATGGAGAGCGAACAGAACTCGGTTCCGGTGCAGGCGATCGACCCGCGCTGGAAGGGATGCGGGTCGGGGCTGTACCGGTCGAGCAGTGGCTCGTCCAGCATCGCGTCGAGATTCGCTTCCGGAACGTCGGTCAGGATGATGTTCTGGCGTTGCGTCAGGCGAGCCTCGCCGGAGCCGTATCTGTCGGCGATGTCTGCCAATTTTATCATATCCTCCGCGCCGACGCGTCCGACGAGGACGTTCAGTCCGACGTAGTAGTTTCCGTCGGGCTGTTCGTGGACGCCGACGTGGTCGGCGTGGCCGTGGTCGTCAGGGACGCCAGCGTTGTACGAGTACTCCTCGCGGAGGTCGTTGCCTGCCGTCTTCAACTCGAACTCGACGTACTCCTCCTGGAGGACGCGCCGAATCTTCTCCGGCCCCCATTCGTCTACGAGGAACTTGATACGGGCGCGGCGCCGATTGTCGCGGTTGCCGTAGTCGCGGAACAGGCCCGTAAGTCCGCCAAGGATGGGCGTGACCTCGTCCGGTTCGGCGAACACGTCGATATTACGGGCGAAGCGGGGTTCGCGTCCGGCCAGTCCACCACCGACGCGGATATTGAATCCACGGACGGTCTCCCTATCGACCTCCTTCTCGGCGGGTTCGATGCCGATGTCGTTGATGTCGCCCTGTCCACAGCCTTCGCGGCAGCCCGTGACCGACACCTTCCACTTCCTCGGAAGGTTCGCGTAGTCGGGATTGCCCTTCATATTCTCTTCCAGATCTTCGACCACCGGAAGCGCGTCTACGAACTCTCGCTCGTCCTTTCCGGCGACCGGACAACCGACGATGTTGCGCCACGAGTCGCCACAGGCTTGCATCGTCGAGAGGCCCGCATTCTCCAATCGGTCCCAGATCTCGGGGACGTCTTCGACGTTGATCCAGTGAAGCTGAACCGCCTGCCGCGTCGTCACGTCGGCGAAGCCGTTGCCGAATTCGGGGTTCGCGGCTGGCCCGGTCGCGTAGTCGCGTGCGATCTCCCCGATGACCCGGAGTTGGCCGGGTTCGAGCACGCCACTCGGCGGCCCGATTCGCATCATGAAGTAGCTCTCTTGGCCGTCGCGCTGGTGGTACAATCCCCACCATTTGAACCGCTCGAACCACGCATCGTGTTCGTCGTCGGGAATCGAGTCCCATCCTTCATCCGCAAATCGAAGGATATGCTCGCGTATCTCTTTTCCGTAGACCTCGTCTTTCCACTTCTCGACATCGGTCGGCATGGCTCATCGTACAGAACCCACCCGTAAACCCCCGTTCTCCCCGTCAATCCCCGCCGGGGGTCGGGAATGTCGGCAAGTATCACGGGTAGCTACGAGGCGGCGAAATCGACGGACGTCGGTGGCAATTCATGCGTCGGTCATTACTCCTCCCGGCCGGTGAACCGTCTCGACGGCGATCGAGCGAAACTCGTCGTCATCGACGTGCCCGACCCGGAGCCACCCTGTCGTCCCGCGCTCACCACAGCCGATACACTGGCCAGCAGCGCGCGCCTCGACCCATCGCCCATCGACGCCAACGTCGATGAACACCTCGACGAGGAAGAATGCGACGTCGCAGTCGCAGATGTCGTGACGAGCGAGCTTCCAGATGTCACTGACGCCGACGGTTCTGGTGTCGTTTACGTTCACCCACGCACCCTCGTCCAGCGTGCGAATCGCGGTGGTCATACCACCATCTCGGGCTCCCCACACCCTCAGCGCGTCGGCAGGCGCAACTGCCGCCGCATCGTATGACACGTCACGACCCGCGAAACGACCGCCACCGTCTCCCTCTCGACGTACACGCGAGAAGTTCCGGTTTCACGCCCGTCAGAGAAACCCACGAATCTTACCGAAACGTGGGAGCATCGGCCGGAATTACGCCAAGACGCACCGTTTAGGAGTCGTACAGTAAACCGTGGGGTGATGACACGACGCAACGCAGACGAACGCTGGTATCTGGACGATTACTCGGTCGTCGAACCGGTGAACCGAGAGGTGACGACGAATGGCTGAGCTGGAGGACTACCGGGCGAACGATCACTCGGAAGACGACCATTCGACGGACGACTCCGCGGAAGACGACCATCTGAACGAGGTGCCAGACGGGAGCGGCTGCACCGAGATCTGGGAACATCTCTCGGAGCGCCGGGGAGCCGACGACGTCCGAGAAGAATGACCCGCGCGGCGCTCGTGTTGGTCGGCCATGGCTCGCATCTCGACTCCCAGTCGGCCCAACCGCTCTACGATCACGCTGACGAACTCCGCTCTCGAAACGTCTTCTCGGGGGTCCACGAGGCGTTCTGGAAGGAAGAGCCGTCGCCACGCGAAGTGCTTCGAACCGTCGAGAGCGACGATGTGTACGTCGTCCCGCTGTTCACCAGCGAGGGGTATTTCACCGAGCAGGTGATCCCCCGCGAACTTCGAATCGCCGACGGCTGGAGCCTCGACGAAGAGAAATCGGTGACTTACACCGACCCCGTTGGGACACACGAGGCGATGACCGAGGTCGTCGTTCGACGAGCCGAGCGCGTGACCGGTGGCGATGTCGGGTCGGAAACCGGTCTCGCCATCGTAGGCCATGGCACGGAGCGCAACGAGATTAGCGCTCGAGCGACACGAACGCACGCAGAACGTATCCGCAGGCGAGACCGATTCGGGGAGGTTCGAGCACTGTTCATGGACGAAGAACCCCGGATCGACGACCTCACCAGCCACTTCGAGCGCGACGAAATCGTCGTCGTTCCCCTGTTCGTCGCCGACGGCTACCACACACAGGAGGACATCCCGGAGGACATCGGACTGACCGACGACGCGAGCGCAGGCTACGACGTGCCTGCCGACGTGGCGGGACGGACGGTCTGGTACTCGGGTGCCGTGGGAACGGAACCGCTGGTCGCCGACGTGGTTCTCGAACGAGCGATGGATGTCGGTGCAGCGATAGAGACGAAAAGATCGATTTCGAAGACGAACGATCGATTCCGCGATTCGAAGCCCGACGAAATCGACGAACTCGCGCAGGCAGCGACCGATGGCGTCGATCTCGACGGGCTCCGAGTCGCTCGCACCGACGACGAGTTTTCGATCGAGACGCCGAAGACGAGACGCGACGGTCTCACCGGATCGGAGTTCCGCTCGGTCGCCCGTGACCACCCACGATACATCTCGAATTGGTACTACTGGAACCGCATCGTCCGGGGGTACGGCACCCATCGCCGGGCGTTCCTGCGCTGGTTGGAGCACGCAGATCAGCCAGTTCCGGAACGCTACGATGCGCTCGTCGAAACTGGAGCCGAAACCGACGGAAGATTCCGAACCGGCGTCACCCGGACGTGGGGGCAACTCGTGCTCTCCGTCTCGCTTTCCGAAGAGGGCGATGAATACGAACGCCGGTACGAGGCTCGCCACGTAGACGACCACGAGGCCGTCGGGGGCCGAGTGGCGGACGATGCCGGTGCCGACACCACGACCGACGCAGACCTCGCGACCTACGATGACCCGACCGCGATACGTGACCTGTCGCGGTTCACAGACGATGGCACGTACAGGCCGCTGAAGAGTGCGCCGACGTTGCCATCCGGCTGGTCGTTCGAGACGCAGGATGGCGACGACCTCTATCGGATGGTCGAGTACGTCTACCCGGCGACGGTCGCCAACTGGCATCGAGAGCGCGAAAGCCACCTCGACGTGACACATTTCGACGAGACGGCAGCACGCCAGACCGGCATCTACGCCGAGGTCGAGGAACTCGACCGAGAGGTGCTCGAATACGCTACTGAAGCCTGTTGTGTGGATTCGCAGTGTTGCAAGCGCCGCGAGTGGGACGCGACCGAGGACGACGAACTCGACGTTCCGCGCGGCGATGGCGTATTCCCATGCCGAGAACCGTGTTCGCTGTTCGTCTCGGCGTGCCGTGAGTTTCTGAAAGTCGAACAGAGGGATGAATCGAAGCGCGGAGACGCCGTCACCGACGGGCGAACCGTCCGTGATGGCGAGGTGAGTGACCCCGCGAACCGCTATCGATCGCGGTACCGTCGGGCGAAGCGACTCGCAGACGAGCGGTGATTCGATGCACACTGGAACAGTCTATCTGGTTGGCGCAGGGCCGGGCGATCCGGAACTGCTGACGGTAAAGGCACGCAAATTACTGGACGAGGCGGACGCTGTCCTTCACGACAGGCTGGCCGACGACCGAATCGTCGGCTCCTGCTCGGAGACGGCCGAGGTCATCTCGGTCGGCAAGCGTCCCGGCCCGAACGGAGAGCGCACCACGCAGGAGGAGATCAATCGCCTGCTGGTTCGCAAAGCACGGGAAGGCAAGGACGTAGTTCGTCTGAAAGGCGGTGACCCGACGGTGTTCGGTCGCGGCGGCGAGGAAGCAGAGCACCTCGCCGCCGCGGGCATCGACTTCGAGGTCGTCCCCGGAATCACGAGTGCGGTCGCCGGGCCAGCAGTCGCCGGTATCCCGGTCACGCACCGCGAGCACGCGTCCAGCGTCACCGTCGTCACGGGTCACGAAGACCCGACGAAAGCGGAGAGTGCGCTCGACTGGGACGCGCTGGCCGCGAACGTGCGAGCAGGCGGGACGCTCGTGATACTGATGGGAGTCGGCCGACTTCCCGACAACGTCGCTGCCTTGCGAGCAGGCGGTGTTCCCGAGGAGATGCCGGTCGCCATGGTCGAAAAAGCGACCCGAGATGCGGAGTTCACCGTCACGGGAACACTCGATACCATCGTCGAGCGCCGGGACGAAGTCGGCATCGAACCGCCCGCCGTGACAGTCATCGGTGACGTGGTAGCCGTCCGTGACCGTGTCGCCGAGTTCCTGCAAGGCGCGCCATCGGTGGGCCTCTCTCCTGCGACGGAAACGGCAGTCTCCGACAGGGGGGTCGAATGATGTCGCTTCGAGAGCTGATGTCGCAGGTCGGTTCCGGGCCGAAATCGGCCGAGGACATGAGCTACGAACAGGCCTACGAGGCGTTCGCACGCGTCCTTGCGAGCGATGCCGACCCCACGACACTCGGCGGATTTTGGGTGGCGAACCGTTGGAAACGCAACACGCCCGAGGAACTGGCGGGATTCCTCGACGCGATGCGCGACAGTTCGGTCGCGGTGGCTCGCCCCGATGCCGATCCGGTCGATTGCGGTGCGAACTACGACGGCAAGGACGAGACGGCACTTCTCGGCGTGGCAGCGGGGGTCGTGGCGGCCGCTTCGGGAACGCCCGTCGTCGTCCACAGCGGTGACCGTGTACCGGTTTCGGAGGGCTGTGCCTATCGCCACGTACTGGCCGAACTCGGTGTCGAAACCGATCTCGACCCGGAAGCGAGCGCTGAGATGGTCGATTCGGTCGGCTTCGGCTTCTACGACCAGTCGCGGTTCAATCCGAACGTCGATGCCCTTCGCGACCGCCGAACTGCGGTCGGCGTCAGAACGTTCGTGAACACGATCGAGACGCTAGCGAATCCCGGCGACGCAGGTGTTCATCTCGGAAGCTTCTATCACCTCTCGTTTGCGAAACGTATCGTCGATACCTTGCGAGAGAGTCGAACGTCGAACGTCGGGCGAGCCATCCTGTTCCAGGGATTGGAGGGTTACGACGACATCCGACCGGGGTACACCAAGGTCGCCGAATGGAACGAGGAGTCGGGTGAACTGGACGATTACGAGATCGAGACGGCGAACTACGGGATGGATTTCGAGCGCGACGATCTGGAAGTCGGTGACGTAGCCACCGATTCCGCAAAGATCACGGAATCCGTACTGTCCGGCGAGCGCGAGGGAGGCTTCGCCGACGCAGTCGCGCTCAACGCCGCGTTCCGGATCTACGCCGGCGGTGACGCCGAGTCACTCGATGAAGGGCTTCTGATCGCTCGGAAGACCATCGTTGACGGAGGCGCAGCCGAAACACTCGACGCACTGCGGGGGTTCGAACCGTGACGAACACCCCACCGATTTCGGAGAAGCCGTACAAGATCGTCTTCGAAGGAGCACGCTGTTTCGGCGCTGGCAAATGTGCCGAGGTCGCCGCCAACTGGGAGATGGATTTCTCGACCGGCCTCGGAACACCGAAGGAGTACTTTTTCTCTGACGACGAACTCCCCGAGAACGTCCGTGCTGCGGAGGTCTGCCCCGCGAAGAAGGACGCTGGCGTCATCCACGTTATCGACCGCCGGACGGGGGAGGAGATCGCACCGAACCCAGGTGGTGACGGAACGCTCAGTATCGAGTGATGGTTGCGGAAGCCTCAGTCTCGGATAGGTGAATGGTCGAGAGCGTCTTCCATCGCGGCGTTCGCTTCCTTTCGGCCATCGTCTCCGGCCGCAAGCGCGTTCCAGACGGCGTCCGACTCGACGACTGCTCGAATCGCTTTGCGTCGATCTTCGGCTGATACTTCTTCGCTTTTCAACTCTTCTCGGACGTCGGCTGTCAGGTCTGCCATCGCGTCCGCGCCATCGAGAAGCGGTTCGATTCGCTGTCGCAGGTACTTGCTCAGGGCGGGGCTTCGGCCACCGGTTGCGACTGCGGTGACGACGCCTCCGTCTCGAATCGTCGCCGGGACGACGACGCTCCCGGCCTCGCGGTCGCCGTGTTGGTCGGCACGGTTGACCAGTATACTTCGCTCTCGTGCTTCGGTTTCGATAGCGTCGTTGAGTGTGCTATCGTCGGTCGCGGCGACGACGAGTGCGGGGGCGGCGCGGTCGAACCACGCCGAAACGTCGTCCGGGTGGAGGTGTACTTCGACCGCGTCGAACGGGAATGTGACGTTTCGGTCGGCGAACTCCCGACCGATGACGACGACTTCCGCCTCCCGCGCGAAGTAGCGAGCCTTCCGGAGACCGACACGTCCTCCACCGAATACCAGCACCGTCTCGCCGGAGAGATCGTGGAACAGGGGAAGCATTCGAGTAGAAAGTGAGGGTCAGATTGCTTGAATAACGCGGTCTGTGAGGATCGTAGAGTACGATGCGAATCAGAGTCCGAGAATCTCCCGTGCCTGTGCGGGTGACGCGACCTCACGGCCCAGTTCATCTGCGACACGCACGACGCGCGCGACGAGCTGGGCACTACTCTCGGCGAGTTCACCCCGGCGGTAGTAGACGTTATCTTCCAACCCTACTCGGACGTGCCCGCCGAACAGGATACCCATCGTTGCGAACGGTAGCTGGTGCTTTCCAAATCCGAGCGTGTTGAACAGCGCGCCATCGGGCAGGTCGTCGATGGCGTTCAGGAAATTCTTTGGGTGCGGTCGGGTGAGCGTACCCGGCCCGAAGATGAGGGTCGCGTACACAGGGTCGTCTAAGTTGCGGCGTTCCAGGAGGCCGTACACCTCGTTCCGATGGCCGTCGTTGAACATCTCCAGTTCCGGTTTGATACCGCGCTCTACCATCTCGTCGTAGAGTCCGTCGACCATCGATCGCGTGTTCTCGCTCGTCAGATGGTCGTATCGGTTCAGCGGTCCCATGTCGAGCGACGCCATCTCCGGCGTGGGGTCGGTTCGAAGCGGGAGATGACGGTCTTCGATTGGGGCGGCCGTCCCGCCCGTCGAGTGCTGGATGATGACGTCGTCCGCGTGTGTTCTGACGGCGTCGTCTATCGCCTGAAATCGCTCGGTTGCAAACGATCGTTCGCCGTTCGGCTCGCGGGCGTGCAGATGAACGATGGCGGCACCTGCTTCCTCTACTGCGGCGGCGGCACGCCCGATCTCCTTCGGCGTCTCCGGCATGTTCGGGTTGGCTTCTTTCCCGTGGACGCCGCCGGTCAGCGCCGCCGTGACGATGACCGGCTCTCCTGCCAGATACGTCTCGTAGCTCATCCGTCGTCATCCTCGACGTTCGGTGCGGCCCGGTCGTTCGCTGTTGTGTGATCTTTTGTCGTGTCGTGGTCGCGGTATATCTCGCAGTGGCGGTCGTGGTTCAAATCGTACCGATCGTTGCAGATGTCCGCCCGCATCGGCTGGACGAACTCATCGATGACGGTACAGAAGGCCCGTGGCTCGTCGAACGTCGTTTCGGTACCTTCGTCGCTGTATTCGAGATACGGACACACCATGCTATGTTCGATGGTGACAATCGGCATAACGATTGGCTAACACGCTCGTCAGGTGGTAACCCACGAGTCATTCGAATCCATCTGACCCGTGTGGGTCGGTGGTTACGCCATTCGTACTTATCTTGTTGGAAATCGTAGCGTATGGTCAAACTTCACTCACGGCGTATCCCAGAGGGGGTGACGGGACGAGTCAGATAGTATTCGTGAACCAGGGAGTGACCCGGAGAGCAGATTTCGATCGCAGGGGGAATCATGGACGGGACATCTGAACCGAGAGCAGATAGGGGGAAAGGTAACTGGGAGCTGGTCGGCGGAAAGAGGGAGCTGGTCGAGCCATGAGCTTTCTCGAAATCCTTCCACTGGCGTTCGTGATGGTCGCGGGGCCGCAGATACTCAGTGCCATCTTCCTGGCCACGAGCGAGAACTGGCGACGGAACTCCACTGCATTCGTCTTCGGCGCGGCACTCTCGATCTCACTCGTCGTTTTACTCGCGTACGTCTTCAGCGACGGCGCGACCGACCAAGGGGCTTCGAAGGGCCTCCTCGACATCATCATCCTCGTTCTGCTCCTCGTCGCCATGGTGAATACCTACCGGACGAGAGAGGAATCGGAGCCGCCAGAGTGGATGGGAAAGCTTGAGAAAGCGACCCCCCGGTTCTCGTTCAGGCTCGGCTTTCTCCTGTTGGGATTCTTCCCGACCGACATCCTCACTTCCGTCTCCGTCGGCTCTTACCTCGCGGCTCGGGGGTTCCCGTGGACGGACTCCCTTCCATTCATCCTCGTCACGCTCCTGTTTCTCGCACTGCCGTCACTCACCCTCCTCGCGTTCGGTGACCGAGCGGAAGCCTTCCTGCCGAAGGCTCGCGACTGGATGAATACGAACTCGTGGATCGTCAACGAGATCGTTCTCCTGTTCTTCGTCGTCATCGTCATCAGTTGAATCATCGGCTGAATCATCCACTTTCGTTTGGTTTCCGTCGCTCATCACCGTCGTTCGTCGCAGAACAATGGGCGCTGCAGGATTTGAACCAAAGGAAGAGAACCTGAAAACAAGTTTCAGAACCTCTTCCACGACTCGCGCTCACATCCGTTCGCGCTCACCCGCGACAACTGCGTGGGCCAAGCGGCCACCGACACCACGTGGAGCTAAGGGCCGGCCGAAACAGCAGCGGAAGATAACCCGTCGCCACGGGACTGGCCGTCGGCATCATCCACTCCTCAGTTCGCGTAGCTGGCGGCGATGAGAGTCGGAGAACGGAGTGTCTGGCAAGAAGATACTAAATTTCAGAAATAACAGCCAAACTGTATGCTGGCCAAAAATATCCTCAAGAAGAAAAAGTATTTTTAAATTGCCAAAAACATTGATACAGGTTCACACACAACCCTCATTGCATGGACATACCAAATCGAGACGACGAAGAAACAGCATCGGAGATTCCTTCCGATGCTGATAAACTACCGGAGATTTCACAAGAGATACTGGGGTTGGACTACGTTTTCCAATCGGTCGCAAAGGCGCGGCGGCGGTATCTGCTCTATACTCTGCAATCCGGGACTGAGTGGTCCGTGACCGAGCTTGCAACCAAAGTCGCGGCGTGGGAGATGGACACGTCCGAGGCCGACGTGCCACAAGAGGACATCGACCGGATGTATGCATCTCTCTACCACGCACATATCCCAAAGCTGGTCAATGAGCGGGTCATCGAGTTCGACAGGGAGCGCGAGACGATTCAGCCCGGCGAATACGCTGAGCAGGTCTTGGTCGCATTGGCCGGAGCCGGTGCCAGCCTTGATATGAGACAAGAAGCCCACGCCCGGAGTGAAATGGATGACGAAGAGTACTGACGAGGAGAGTGACATCAACGCTGACGTGGATGGTGGGTGGCATCTCGTGCAGCAAGCACACTACGACCGCGCTGGACGAGACGACCTGACGACGACGATTATTGCGGCGGTCGCCGACGTCGAAGGGGTGTCGCCAACGGACATCACCGAGCCGGTCCTGTACGACTGTGTCGATATCGCTGCGCTGGAAGATGCCCTCTTTGGGCCGGATGTAGCGGGCCACAGTAGGGACGCTGTCGGGAGTGTTGAGTTCCAGTTTGGTGAGTATCGTATCGAACTCAAAAGCGATGGCTGGATTGCGGTGTACGAACCCACGGACTGAGCGAGCTTCGTGCTGCGAGAGAGACGAAAAGCAACGACGCAAACGGCAAGCGAGCGGTCATCGCCGAGCACTACAACCGGTGGACGGAGCGTGAAAAGATGAAGCAACGACGCGGGTTCCTCGATGAGGTGTAGTTTTCCAGCGCCTTACTCGTCGGCAGGATTCTCGTCTGCCGCGTACGGAGTTCGTGTAACAGCCATAGTCCCGTTATCTTGTTCCATTCGTGCCGCGAACGCCACGACTTCGTCGAGTTTAGTCCCCCAGTAATAGTGGATGGCTTTCTCCTGCGAGTCATACTCAATAACGCCGACCGCAGCCAACTTCGGGAGATGTTTGTGGCGCAGTTCGGTTGTGACTCGCTTCTTGCCGAGGGAGGCCGCCGTATCAACCCGATGGATGAGATGGGTAACGAGTTCATCGACGGTCACCGTATGCGCCATGGTATCGGCGAAGTAATACAGCAGGTGACGCCGCCACTTATCGGCCAAGAGGTCGAAATACGTATCCAGTGAGAATGAGGGTGTGTGCCCAGTGGAAGCTGCTCTCCCGGTAGGTACGGTCATGAAGTATTCGCCTCGCTCAGCCGATGTGGGTGCCGGTTCGTGCAGTGCACTAAATCGTGTCCTTTGAATAGCATATGATACCAACCCGCATGTTCGATTGATTCATCATCATATATCTGTATTTTGCTCGTTTCATGATACAAGAGAACCCACATGAAGCACCGATTGGCTTTCCGTTTCAGCTACATCGACTGACTCATGCTCTGTGAGTATGCCTTCGTCGAATCGTCGCGCGATGATAGTTTTCCACCGACAGGAAAAATATGCTCTCGAACGGAGACTCATCCACTGATAACCAGTAGTTCAGAGCCGCTACAGTGAGAACCCAGAAGGGCAAATCGTTATGTGTTCGACCACGCTACTCTATGCCATGGGTGACGAGAGTAACGGGGATGACACACCGAACTCCGTGTCGTCTACACGATCGAGTGGGCACGCCAGAGCCAACGCGTCCACATAGTCATCGTGCTGGCTTGCCGGAGCACTGTAGCGGACGTTCCCCGCTTGCGTGACCTCGTACTCGAACGCCTGGCGTCCACGCTGGAGCACTGAGATTGTCGGCAGCAACAGTACCCACTATGAAGAACAGCAACGGTGCGAAAAACACGAACGGGGGTGGACTCGAACCACCGGGACCACTTCGGATGAAATGGCCGCTATCGACACTGTACAACCTACCGTACGCCGATGGTGCTTCTACCAACAAGCAACCCGTTCTCGTCCCGGAAATCCCCGTGAGGCGAGTTGTCTGGTCGTGCCAGGGACGATGCGACACGACCAGACGGACCACATGGCGGTTTGACAGGCGTTGGTTCGCTCACTGTGCTCGAACGGTGCAGGGATAGGCCAGCGGGTTTCCTGCCACGCTCGCAGTTGTTCCAATGGCTGCGTTGAGTATTGTTATACGGTGCCTACTCGAAAAATAACTGGAAAAGAAAACACCACAAACCGCACGCAGAGAGACACCGACTGGAATCGCCGTGACCGAAAACGTGACTGAAGACGACCCATTGCGAGGCTATCTGCGGCAACACTCGTCGGTGACGCCCGGAATGGTACTTCTTCGAACAATAGCCCCGTTCTGACTAAGCGGGGAGTCGTGCCGGGTGGCGATGGTACGCCACCCCAGCTGGCAATCCAGGAGTATCCACCGCCAGCCGGACAGAGGGCGATTCTGCCCTGCTGACGGTAAGTAGAACGGACACACGCGACGCAAACCGTTGTTTATCGGAGCATCGTACGTTGGCGCTTGGTGGGTGCTTCGGTACGACGCTCCGGTTGCACCGATGGTTGCGCCATGTATTGTTATACGGCGCCTGAACATGATACAAATGCGGTGATTCACAGTGAATGATGCCTTTGCCACGGCACCGAAATTATGGCTGATGTGAGATACCCGCCGCCGAAAATCCGCTTGCAATCCGTTTGGGCCAAACTGAGAATCGTGTGGTATGGTCGTGCCGAGTATCAGGACACGACTGGACTTGTGAGTATGATGATCGCCATGACGTTAGTTGACTGTCCTTGAGCGTCGCGAGGGATATGACACGGCGACCATAGGGACGGCCAAGGGCGCTCCCCTGACCACGTTGTTATCACTATTCTGAGTGTTCTATGTTTGCTGCGAACGCCACAGCGTCTTCAAGCGTCTTTCCACCGTGATACCGAACGGTTTCATCCTGCCGGTCATAGTCAATGACGCCGGCCGCAGCCAGCTTCAGGAGGTGTTTGTGGTGCAATTCGAGTTTGACCCACGTCGTATCGTCAGGGGTCGCCGAAGTGTCCTCCTGAATGAGATGGCTGACGAGCTCATCGGTGGTCGCTGTGACCGACGAAATTTCGGCGAGGTAGCACAGCAGGTGGCGACGCCATCGGTCGGCCAAGAGTTCGAAGCACGTGTCGAGTGACAGTGATGGTGCATCCCCAGTAGACGACCCCGTGCCAGTAAATCGGGTCATGGGGGATTCCTCTCGTTCAATCGGTGAAGGTGTCGTTTCGTGGATTGTCGTGGTGAGCGCCCTCTGATTGCCATTTGTTACCATCCTTAATATTAATGGTTCAGTCCCTATTTTATCAGAATATTGGGCGTTATCTGACACATTGGCTGCAAAACGAAGCACTGGGCGTACTGATGTCCCATCCCTATCGGCAAATGGGGGTGATGAGTCGGGTTTCAGTTTTGGCGGGTTCGGTTCCCCTACATCCGATTATCGCTGAATAGCGTTTGCGGTGGGACTCAATAATTCGTTTCGCGATGGTTCCGACGATTACTCAGAGTGAACGGCGCTAACGGTCGGGACGCTTGAAGACCTTGATGATGGTGCGGTGTGGTTTCCAACGACGCTCAGCACAGCCACCGACGCTCGTAACCCCGAGGCTGACCCTGCATATCAAAACCTGACCGAGAAGGGGACGTTCGACTTAGCAGACCATATCCCCGTATCGCCCGAGGAGGCTGAGTTCTACGACCCGGCAAAGGACGACGACCAAAAACACGATGACAACGCATGAGACAGCCGCAACTATCGGAGATAGCATCGTGCTCGGTGGTACGGATAGAACGCGAAGGTGGCGGAGTGTCACACCAGCGAGGACGTGTTGTAACCCTCAAGTGGTGATAGGTTTCTGCGGCCGTGCTGAATACAGGGCGCGTATTCAGCACGCTGGTTATGACCGTTCCGGTAAATTAGTGGTGCGTATCGAGCAGTATCCTCTGCGTCTTCCTATTTTCCTAATCACACAGTAGCAGAGTCACGTCAGTAGTTCGGCGGTAATCCACAATATCGCAAGGAGGGGTCGTGGGCTACACAAGAATACACCATCGTGGATAATGTTCCTCCAGAAGGACCTCACCAGCCAGTACCAGCACCTTTTTAAATTGGTGCTTTTCATTGAAGTCTGGCATGGCACGCGAGACGGACAACGATAAGCCGTTACTCAACCGACGCTCGTATCTCAAAACAGCCGGCGCGGTAACGGCGGCGATTACGACAGCCGGACTTACCACCGTTTCCGGTATACAAACAGATACAACCAACGACCGGTCGTCCGTGATTACGAATGGTACTCCCATTGAGCAGATAACATGGGAGGTTGACCGAACGTGGCGGGACGTCTTCCCAGAAGCATTCGGGCTGGCCGAGACGCCCGCCCTCTCACTGTATCGGTGGCAGATGGACGCCCAACCATTCCGAAGTGCCAGCGAAGGCACTGGCAACATGATTGGCAAACACCTGCTCACTGGGACGGACATCGGCCAAACCATCGAGGGAGGGACGATGACTATCGCAAACCGGACGGGGCGGTTCGAAGCAATCGGGTATGAACCGCGCTGCCACCCCATTGCGCCGTTCTTCAGTGGTATGCTCCGCGTTGAGGAATACAGTGGGACGCCTGGAACATCCGGGGAGGCATCGAACGCTGGCATTGGACTCATCAAGGACGACACCAACTATCTCTGGGTGGGGAGTAACGTCGCCGCGAACCAGATGCAGTTGTTCGAGAAGCTGACCGACAGTAACGGGGCAACGCATACGAATACGGTGCCGTTCGATACGGACTACGCGCTCCCGTCAGCGCCATTCGATTTATACGTCATCTTCCAAGGTGATTGTGTCTCCTGTTTGGCCCGCGAAGACGGCGATAATAAAGATTGGAAGTATTACGGCGACGCCCACATTGGAAACGCCGGGGTGGCTCGGACGCTGTACGACATATTCGACAAACCAACGTGGGAGCAGTTCAACCCGTATATCCACACGGCGTGCGGTGGTAACAACAGTATCACGCTTAGTGATTTTGAGCTATTCTACTCGTACCAACTCGGTGTCCGTGGCCCGTTCCCGGTCACCTACAAGAACGGTGCGCCACTCATCAAAAATGGCAAACTCTACTGCGCACTCACACCGGGCTCGATCAAGCACCGTGGATTCCAGACGATTGCAACCATTGATTTGGAAACGTTCGAAATTGAGATGCAGTCCGTGCTCTTTGCAGAAGCGAAGACTGGCTACCTCTCGAATTATGTCGCTTCACACGTTATCTATGACGATTCGAACGATACGTTCACGGTCATGTGGAGTGGATTCGGAAACGGCCCGAACGACCCGAAACAAGATGATGGGTTCCAGCGGATATGGGTAACGCACACAGAAAAAAACGTCCTTGATGGGACCCACCTCTTAGAAGCAGTGGACTCGAACTTGCCACGGAATCCGGCAGTGGGGAACGGAGGCTACCACGACTTCAACGGTATCTACGACGAGCAAGCTGGGAAATGGCGTGCAGTGTATAACTCTGGCGGGATTGATGAGGTGTCGATTGCCGAGACCACTGACGAGTCACTGACGGGTGGGTGGACAGTATTGGACTCGCATCAAGACCCGGAGAATCAAATTGAGGGTGGTCGCATCGTGAGGGTCAACGGTGAGTACAAGGTCTTGTATGCCGACCCCACGGTGTCTGGACAGATGGTGAGTTGTGAGTACCCGACGGTCTCGACAAACCGGACAGGCTTCGACTTGGACGTGGACACGAACGATGAGGCACCGCATCCGTCGGTCGTTCCGGTCCGGTCTGGTGGCGAAACGACATACAAGCTCATTACGATGGACGAGACGAAAATCTACGACAAAGCAGAGACGTCGCACGGCTCGTTGTGGATGTACGAGGCGGTCGAACAAGCTGACGGATACGAGTTCCCAGAGCGCACGGCGTCAACGTTTGAGGACTAATGCCACTTCACAACTACCCTCTGGATTTCCAGAGTACAGAGTAAGCAATCCGGTCGCATCTGAAGGCCGGCTGAGAGTTCAAGAGCCGCGGAGTCATTGACGACCGGCTTACCATGCCGCTTGACAATAAAGGAGCTAACATCGACGTGCAGGGACGAAGGTAAATAGGCACAAGAAATTGCTCAATTCACGCTCTCTATTCAGCATGCCAGTTCTATCAATCGGTGAGGATTTTCAACAGACCCACCAGCGTGGCTATCCGTGGGTGATGAAAAGCACTGGTCGAATAGTGGAATGGCTGGTGGTGACGATACGTTTATGCGGCCATCTCACGTTTAGCTCTCTGCAAATCGAGGGCGGCACCGATGGCAACCCGTAGCAGGTTCAAATCATCTCACCGGTCTGCGCGCTGGGTTATAAGGAACCCGTCGCAGGCTGTTGGATTCAGATGATGAAGCAGCAGGATGGGCGCTGCAGGATTTGAACCCGCGGCAACTTGGTCCGAAGCCAAGCACTCTGTCCAGACTGAGCTAAGCGCCCGTATCCACATCTATCGCGCGACACCTTTTAAACGTCGTGGTTTTCTGTCGTGGAAATCGTATCCAGTTCATTTATACCGGGTGGCCCGAGTACGTCGCCGTATGACGACGACCGGACGTGCGAAAGGATTGTTCGAACTCACACGTCCGGGCAACGCATTCGCGGCGGGCGTCCTCACGTTCATCGGCGCGTTCGTGGCGGGGGGCGTCTTCACCGACCCGAAACCCGTGCAAGTGGCCGCCGCAGTACTGGCGACGTGGTTCGCGACCGGTGCAGGAAACGCGATCAACGACTACTTCGACCGGGATATCGACCGTATCAACGCACCGGAACGACCCATCCCGCGAGGTGCAGTCTCGCCACGAGGTGCGCTCGTGTTCAGCACCATGCTGTTCCTCGGAGCCGTGGTCGCGGTGCTCACGTTACCACTGCTCGCACTCGGTATCGCGGCGATCAACCTCCTCGCGCTGGTCGCCTACACGAAGATGTTCAAGGGGTTGCCCGGCGTCGGGAACGCAGTCGTCGCGTATCTCGGCGGAAGCACGTTCCTGTTCGGGAGCGCAGCCGTTGCAACTGGGGATCTTGGTGCTGCAACGATCCTCTTCCTGCTCGCCGCGCTCTCGACGTTCACGCGCGAAGTCATCAAGGACGTCGAGGACATGGAGGGGGACCGTGAGGAAGGGTTGAACACGCTTCCCCTGGCAATCGGCGCTCGGCCCGCTATCGCTATCGGTGCGGCCTTGCTCGTCGCCGCCGTGATAGCGAGTCCACTGCCGTACCTCTGGGGAACGTTCGGCCTGCCCTATCTCGCAGTCGTGATCCCGGCAGATGCCATCATGCTCTACGCGGCGTACGAGAGTCGAGACGACCCGACAGCGGGCCAGAACCACCTGAAATACGGGATGTTTCTGGCCGCCATCGCATTCGTGGTCGGTCGAGTCGTCATGCTCGTCTAGTCGTGTCCGTTGAACTGAATAGCAATCAAAAAGAATATAAGTGCTACATTATACATTAATCCCAGATGACACCGGGGGAGAACAGAGATACCTCGTCAGCGCCCCCCGAAGTGTGCCACATGGCCGTGAGGAGCTATCATGTATAACTTAGGAGAATCGTTCTCGGGAATGGAGGTCGATCCGGGGACGAATCTGCTCATCGCAGGGCCGCCGATGACGGGGAAACGGGACCTCGCACTCGACATCATCGCCGCTGGCGGTCGAACCGGTGATGGTGCGATCATCGTGACGACGAAAGACGGTGGCAAGCAGGTGTACACCGAATTCGAATCACTGGTCGATGGCGGGGAGTCTCCGATCGGTGTCGTGGACTGTGTCTCGAAGCAACAGGGGATGAACCCCCGTCATATGGACGGTGTCGAGTACACCTCGTCACCGATGGATATGACCGGAATCGGTATCCAGCTCTCCGAGTTCCTCCAGCGATTTTACGATTCGGGCGTGCGGACGAACCGGATCGTGTTCAACTCACTGTCGACGTTGCTCATGTATTCGAACTTACAGACCGTGTTCCGGTTCCTGCACGTGTTCACGGGACGCGTTCAGAGTGCGGAGGCCCTCGGTCTGTTCGTCATCGACTCGACTGCCCACGACGACCAGACGATGAGTACGCTCCGGCAGTTGTTCGATGGTGAGATCGAAGTTCGCGAAGCCGATGGAAACGAATCGGAAGTTCGGATGAAGGGCGTCGGCTCGATGAGCGGCTGGCAACCGCTGTAGACGCGGAGCTGGTGTGACAGCCGAATCCTTTTGCGCGAGTATCACGTCGTCTCTCCTATGCCAGTCGAAAACGACGACGAACTCCGAGACATCCTCGAACTCGACACCGTCGCGGTCGTCGGCTGTTCCACGACGCCCGGCAAAGACGCTCACGAGATTCCGAAATATCTCCGCGAGCACGGCTACGACGTCATCCCGGTCAACCCCTTCGCGGACGAGATCTTCGGCAGAAAAGCGTACGATTCACTGACGGACGTGGACGAGGAGATAGACATCGTAGACGTGTTCCGCCCGAGCGACGAAGTCGCCGGGATCGTCGAAAACGCCCTGGAACGCGACGACGTAGACGTCATCTGGACGCAGTTGGGAATCCGGGACGACGACGCCGCAGAACGAGCCGAAGACGCCGGAAAACGGGTCGTGCAAGACCACT
The DNA here is from genome assembly GCF_054177585.1 of Haladaptatus rarus. Lineage (NCBI taxonomy): Archaea > Methanobacteriati > Methanobacteriota > Halobacteria > Halobacteriales > Haladaptataceae > Haladaptatus > Haladaptatus rarus. Next base: position 285,887 of record NZ_JBPEHG010000002.1, read on the forward strand.
GTATGAAGGTCGAACACGAACGGCTGATGGAGTAGCTAGCGGACACCGAGGAGGTTACGACGGACGTTCTCGTTCTACCCTTCCCATTCCGCGAACGAACGGTAGATGCCTTTCGAGAGGTAGCGTTCGCTGGAGTCGGGGAAGATGGTGACCACCGATTCGCCGGGCGCATCGACCTCACCGTCACGGATCTTCTCGGCGACCGTGCGTGCCGCGACGCTGGCCGCGCCCGCACTGGAGGCGACCAAGTGTCCTTCCTCGCGCGCGAGTCGTTTCAGTTCGTCGTGGGCTGCTCGGTCGGACACCTGGATGATCTCATCTACGAGGTCGGGTTCGAACAGTTCGTTCGTCGTCGGATCGTGCGTGCCGATACCCTCTATCTTGTACTCCGCTTCGTCGACGTTCGCACCCAACGTCTGCGAGTAGAGCGACCCTTCTGGTTCGACTGCGGCGACGTAGGTGTCGGGGTGCTGCTCGCGGGCGTACTTCGCCATGCCCATCAGGGTTCCTGCAGTGCCACACCCGGCGACGATGGCGCCGACGTCACCATCGAGTGCGTCGTAGATCTCCGGCGCGGTCGTCTCGTAGTGGGCTTCGACGTTCAGTGGATTCCCGAACTGCTGGGGGACGACGCCGTTTTCGGTCTCTTCGGCGAGCTGGTGGGCGCGGTCGATCGCACCACCCATCCCGTCCTCGGTCGGGGTGTTGATGACCTCCGCACCGAGCGCGCGCATGAGCTGCTGTTTCTCGACGCTGAACCGCTCGGGGACGACGAAGACGGCATTCACGTCGAGTTGGCCTGCCGCGATGGCGAACCCGATACCCGTGTTTCCGGCGGTCGGTTCGATGACCGTCCCACCGGGAACGAGGTCGCCGCGTTCGAGCATCTGTTCGACCATGTACTTCCCGATGCGATCTTTCACGCTCGCGCCGGGGTTGAACGACTCTAGCTTCGCGTACACCGGCACCTCGTCGGGTGCGGCGTGGACGCGAACGAGTGGCGTTCGCCCGGCGGTGTCGAGCACCGAGTCGAGCGGTTCCCGATGTGTCGTCATGCGCGAGAAAACGAAGGCGGGGCTGTTAGTCGTTGTTATGTGCTCGCTTCCGGCGTCTCGTCCGTGCTGGCCTCGTCAGTCGTCTCGTCTTCCGTGGTGGTTTCGTCAGCCTCCTCGGTTTCCGCTACGTCGTCCAGCACACCGTCGACGTCGATTCCCTGTTCTTCGGCCAGTGCCTCGATAAGTGCTCGTTGCTTCGCGTTCTCGGATTCGAGGTGTTGAACGCGCTCGTCCGTCGCCTCCAACGAGTCGCGGATGGCGAGCACCTGCTCCCGGAGTTCGTTAAGTTTGGCGTACAGTTTCTCCGCAGTATCAGCGACTTTCTGGATCTTCTTGGCCGTGCTTCCGAGTCCCATGTCTCGTGGTTCGTGCTGAAGTAATGTGATTTTTCCGACTCAAGCGGGGTGCTTAACTCGCTCGCGTGAGTGGTCGCAGCCATGAGCAAGCGACTCGCACCGAAGGTCGGAATAGTGTCGTCTCTGGCAGTGCTTGCACTCCTCGCGCTCCCGTATTTCATCGCGCCTGCGACCGCGGTTGGCGTCTACTATGAGACGATCCCGGTTCCCGTTCACTGGCTCGATACGATTTTCGCGCTCGTCGCGGTCATCGCCTTTGGCTCGGGGTTACAGGAGCGTTCCGACCCGGCAATCGTCGCTGGCGTCACACTCGTCCTCGGGGTGTTCATGGCCGTCATTACGCTCTGGTGGGCTGTCGTGACCTCCGCCGACACGCTCGTTGAATCTGCTCGGATGGACTCGCTCGTCTATCATCGCTGGGCATTCTTCCTCGTGACCCTTGCCGTTCCCACAAGCGCAGGTTGGTACGCACGAGACGTGCTGTAGTCATCCCTTTTCACCGTACAGCGGCCTGTTACCCCCGTTCAGTGGCCCTATAACAAAGTGGTGAGACGGCGGAGGTGGTTCCGTGTCGCCGGACGCTCACTCTCGACCGTGGTCGCACGTCTCTCTGCCACTGTTGGTCGCCGTCCTCGGTGTGATGCTCGGCGATGTCGTGACGACAGGAGTAGGACTCGAACTCGGACTCGAAGAGGGGAACCCGTTCGTCGCACACTTGCTTGCGGAGTTAGGAATCGCAGGACTCGTGCTCGTCAAAGTCATCACCGTCGTCCTGTTGGTTGTCCTCTCGGGGTTGACCCAGCGCTCTCGGCGAACCTTCCGACTCGGGAGTCTGGTGTATCTCGCGGTCGGGACGCTGGTAGTGCTCTCGAACGTCGTGGCCATCGCAACGGTCGGATAAACGCGGTCGCTGCGATTCGGGGCAGAAACCCGAAAGGCCCTTAAGGTGGTGTCGGCTACTTGTGGATGGACTAGGTCGGGCAGTTAGGCCCTGCTCCCAACCCGCGCTATGGTCTTGAGCGGGGACCGAACTCCGGATGCGTCCGGTCAGACCAGGCCGGGCCCCGGAAGCCAACGCAGAAGCCTCGTCCTGCGGGGACAGCGGTCTGCGACGGACACTCGCAGGGGTGTTTCGTCGTAGTTAGTCGGTGGCAATCCGTCAGGCACGGAAGTGAGCAGCGGACCATCGGACACCTGTCGCTCGTAGGATCGCGGGGTGGAGGAGGCAACCGGGATTCCCCGGTCCGGAACGCCGGGCAACTCCGGCCGTCCACATTCATATCGCATTCTCATCGCGCAGTTACGACGTTCGGATATCCCAGGAATCGAGTATGCTGGCGACGAACGCTTTCGTCCACCGTGCTCGCTTCTCCGGTTCGACATCGTCCTGCGTGACCTCGAAGAGACAGGACGGGATATCTTGACCGCGCCGAGTCTTGTTGATGAGTATCGGCGCTGTCACGTAGTCGGTCTGTTCGATGGGTGTGTGAACGAAGTCGTAGATCGGCTCGTAGCCAGTGACGTACTCCTCGTTCAGTAGTTTGGTGGCGGTTTTGATGCTCCGAACCACGTCGTCGTGGCTCGAATGGAAGACGTTCTGGCCGTAGCCCTCGTCGTCCTCGCGTTCGTAGATGCCTTTCGAACTGTGGAGGTCGATGAGCACGTCTGGGTCGTGGTCGAGAATCGACTCCCACATCTCCCGAGCGAGCGCGTTCTTCGGCTGTTCGCCGATCGGGAACTGGCGATTCAGATCCATCTCGCCGGGCCACTCCCGGCGGTGTTCCTCGACAGCTGGCGCGTTCGCTTCGGGAAGGACGACCAGCGTTCCGGCATCGATATCCCACTCGCGGATGTCGTTGGCCGCCCGGTAGCTGCTCTCTTCGTTCCCGTGCATCCCGCCGACGACGTACGCGGTCGGGCCGGGGTTCCCCGACCGAATCTCGTACACCGTCGTCTCCTGTTCGGTTCCGGCACGAATCAGCGACGTGGAGACGACCCTGGTGGCTTCGCCATTCGTCGTGGTCAATTCGGATGTCGGTGGCGATGTCGATGTCGCCCGACGCGTTCGAGAGGTCGTCGCCGCCCCGGCCTCGCCGTCTTGCGAATCGTTCCCGGCACACCCAGTGAGAACGACCGCACCGCCGACCGAGCCACTGCCCACGGTCGAGAGGAACGCTCGCCTACTCAAACTCATACTGGAAAAAATAACATCTCGAACGACTTTAACGCTCTTGCAGATTCGCTGAAACTACTGGCTATCTATACTATTCTCGCCTGTCACTCGGTGTCGACTTCTCCGAATCGACGAGCATCCGGTGCCGATTTCAAAGACTCATCGGAGATTAGCACGTCCCGATCGGGGGACCGACGGGGAGACAGATCCCGTCGTCGGTCGACTATCCGATTTCGATATCGATGCCGTCGATTTCGACCTCGGTTTCATCGTCGTTGCAATCGCCGCTATCGAGATCGTCGAAGTCGTCGTCGAAATCACTGTGGTCGAGTTCGATGCCCGTCTCGAATCCCACGGTTCCTTCTCGATGACAGTCGATAGCCCGGACGTTGCTCACACCGATGTTCGAAAACCCGACGCCGACCACTCCCGTTAGCGCAATGCCCCTGTAACTGAATTCTCTGCGGGAAGCCGTTCGATCCTGTCGTATCCTTTTCTCCCCCTTCCCCGGTGGTGATGGCCCTGATTCTCGGTCAGGGGGTTCGTTCTGTGTCACCGTTCAGGTTTCCCGGTACACATCTGATTCTTTCGATGGAGGGCCCGACTACCTTCGGTGGTTTTGCGGTGAGACATCCCAAACGACACAATATGTCAAATTCAGTATTTATTGTATCTGGAGCCGCGCAGCGAGAAATCGAGTGGGGCGTTCGGTGTGCGTTTCAGTCGCCGCTCAGTGCCTGTAGTTCGGCGGGGTTGCCGACCTCGACGCCACCGGTAAGCTGGCGGTGGGGGTAAGGCATGTCGATGCCTTCCGCGTCGAATCGCTCTTTTACGGCCTTCACGTACTCGCCGCGCGTCTTCACGAAGTCACCTCGCCGCGGGTCGTCGATCCAGAATCGAGATTTGAGTCCGACCGCGGAGTCGCCGAGTTCGGTGAGTCGAACCGACGGGCCGGGGTCATCGAGAATCTCCGGATGGTTCTCGGCCTCCTCGATGAGGATGTCGGTCGCCTGTTCGATGTCGTCGTCATAGCCGATGCCGAAGAGGAACTGGATGCGGAGTGTGTCGTGTGCCACCGGGTTCTTGATGACCCCGTCGGTCAACACCGAGTTCGCCACGGTGAGGAGTTCGTTATCGAAGGTTCGCACGCGGGTCACGCGAAGGTCGATATCCTCGACGATGCCCGAGTAGGTTCCGTCGTCCCACTCGATCCAGTCGCCGATCTTGAACGGTTTGTCCGTGAAGATGAACACGCCAGCGACGAAGTTGGCGAGGATATCCTGCAGGGCGAAACCTATTGCGAGTGTTGCTGCAGCAGCGACGGTTGCAAGTGCAGTGAGTATGTTTCCGAATCCTGCGAAGGCGAATGCCATCCCGGCAGCCGCGAACAGGACGACCAACTGGGTGACCTTCGTGAGCGGTTTCTTGACGCTCTGGTCGTAGCCGCGACTGTCGAGCAGTCGTTTGACGAGTGGGATGACGAAGATTCGACCGAGCAGATAGATGACGACGAACGAGATGACGAATACGATAGCCTGTGCCGTAGGCTCTGCGAAATTCTCGCCAAGACCAAAATCCATCAGTAACTTCTCGACAACTGTGTTCGCTCCCTGATTCCCGTTTTCGGATTGCATCAGTGGTACACCGCCGTATTCCCACGTGTCTCTATCAGATCGGCATTCACCTCGTCTGCCAGTTCTCCTGCGAGTTCCTCGGTCGAGGTTCCGCCTCGGGCTGCGCGAAGGAACTTCACCTTCACGAGTTTGTTGTTCTGCAACTGATCTTTCAGCTCGTCGGTGACAGCACCGAGACCGCTCTTTCCGACCCAGACGGTCACGTCGAGGTCGTGTGCCTGCTTTCGCAACTCCTGATCGTTCATGACTGCGGAGTAGTTGTGTGCGATTGCTTTTAAACCTTACAGCCGACAGGTCGGGCACATACCGAGGGAGTGAATACCTTGCACTCTGCTCCGGGTTTCAAAGCCTTTGTATCGCATGACTCCTGAGATTCGCACATGACTGCGAAGGTCGTCGTGCTCGGTGCTGGTTATGCTGGTGCTGGCGCGATACAGCAACTCGAAGCGGAACTCGACAACGCCGACATCACGTGGGTGTCGGACACCGATTACCACCTCGTGTTGCACGAATCCCACCGTGTCATCCGCGACCCCCGAGTCAAGGACAAGATCACGCTCCCGGTTCAGGATGTCAAATCCCCGAGCACCAGATTCGTGCAGGACACCGTCACGGGCGTCGATACGGACGAGCGAACGGTCGAACTCGAAGCCAGCGACGGCATCGACTACGATTATCTCCTCGTCGCGCTCGGCAGCAAGACCGCCTACTACGGTATCCCCGGCATGGCGGAGAACTCGCTCACGCTCAAAGGACTCGACGACGCACTGGAGATCCACGACGCGGTCAAGGACGCCGCGAAGACCGCCTCCCGAAACGATCCCGCGAAGGTCGTCATCGGCGGTGCCGGACTATCTGGCATCCAGAGCGCAGGCGAGATCGCCGAGTACCGCGACAAACACCGCGCGCACATCGACATCTATCTCGTGGAGGCGCTGGACGAGATCATGCCCGGACAGGATCCCGAACTCCAGGGCACGGTGAAGAAGTACCTGCTCGAAAAGGACATCAACATCCTCACGGGCGACCCTATCACCGAGGCAGCCGAGGACGAGATCCAGTTCGACCAGGGCGAACCCCTCGAATACGACGTGTTCGTCTGGACCGGCGGCGTCACGGGCCGCGACGCGATGAACGACTGTGGACTCGACAACGAGCACAACCGAGTCACCACCGAGTCGAACTTCCAGACCAGCGACGACCGCGTGTTCGCCATCGGCGACTGTGCCATCATCGACCAGGGGGACAACCCGGCCCCGCCGACCGCACAGGCCGCGTGGCAGGCCGCCGAAGTCGTCGGTGAGAACATCGCACGGTCCATCCGTGGCCAGCCACTCGCCACGTGGACGTACGACGACAAAGGGACGCTCATCTCCATCGGCGACGACGCGGTCGCCCACGGGATCGACATCATCCCGGTCAGCACCTTCAACTCCTACGGAGCCAAGTTCCTGAAGAAGTTCGTCGCCGCACGCTGGATCGCGGACGTGACCTCGTGGAACCGCGCGATCAAAGCGTGGGACGTGCTGTAATCGGCGAAATCGACCTTTCGCGTTTTCCGATCGACTCGTTTTTCCCCGCACCCTCGAACGCCTCGACAGAAACGACGCCGGAATCGAAACGACCTGACTTTACGGAATCGAACGCCTCGACCTCACGGAATCCGAACGTCGTGCGAGAGCGTTCCGATGCCTTCGATCTCGACATCGACGTGGTCACCATCTTCGAGTGGTGCCACACCCGAGGGTGTTCCCGTGATGATGACGTCGCCCGGTTCGAGCGTGAGATAGGTCGTGATCTCCGCGATGAGTTCCGGCACGGAGAAAATAAACTGATCGCGCGAGGACTCCTGCCGGACTTCGCCGTTCACGCGCAGTCGAACCGTCGCGTCGTCGGGCACTTCGTCGGGTGTCGCCACGACCGGGCCGAGTGGACAGGAGTGGTCGAACGCCTTGCCGCGCACCCAGTTCTGTTCGCGGTCCTGATCGTCGCGGTTCGAGATATCGTTCGCGCACGTGAACCCGGCGACGACGTCCATCGCGTCTTCTTCGGCGACGTTGCGACACTGCTCGCCGATGACGACACCGAGTTCGACCTCGTGGTCGATGCGCTCCTTTCCGGCGGGGAGCGTGACGGTGTCGCCGTGTGAGGCGACCGTATTCGGTGGCTTGAGGAACAGGAGCGGCCGGTCGGGAACGTCTTTGTTTCGCTCCGCCGCGTGGTCGGCGTAGTTCAGGCCGACGCAGACGATCTTCGTAGGTTCGCACGGTGCGAGAATATCGACCTCGTCGGGAGCGTAAGTGTCGTCGGCGAATCGGAGTTCGCCGTCTGTCCATTCGCCGGTTCTGATGGACCCGGCAGGGTCGCGGAAGCGTACTCGTCGCATACGCGGTTTGTCGCGGTCGTGCGCCTAAATCGTTCGGACTCCGGTAATCCGTCGATGTCGCCCACGACCGCCAACATCCTTTAAGGCCGATTATGCACTACTGACGACCGCACCATGGAACTCACTTGGCACGGACATTCGACGTGGCACGTCACCGTAGACGACACCGAACTCCTCATCGATCCGTTCTTCGACAACCCGAAGACGGACACCGACCCGGAGGAACTCGACCCGGACTACGTCCTCCTCACGCACGGGCACGCAGACCACATCGGAGACGTCGACCGGTACGAGGGAACAACGCTGGTCGCAACACCCGAAGTCGTCGACTACTGCCGTGACGAGTACGGTGACTTCGACGCCGCCGGCGGAATGGGGATGAATCTCGGGGGTACCGTCGAGTGCGGTGATGCGTACGTGACGATGCACCGCGCCGACCACACCAACGGGATGGATACCAGCTACGGTGCCTCCGGCGGGATGCCAGCGGGCTTCATCATCTCGGATACGAAGCCGACACAGGTCTCTGACGAGGAGAGCGAGACGTTCTACCACGCGGGTGACACCTCGCTGATGACCGAGATGCGCGAGATCATCGGCCCGTACCTCGAACCCGACGCCGTGGCCGTTCCTATCGGCGACCACTTCACGATGGGGCCATGGCAGGCGGCCATCGCGGTCGATTGGCTCGACCCCGAGTTCGCGTTCCCGATGCACTACGACACCTTCCCACCCATCGAACAGGACACCGACGACTTCGTGCGCGAAGTGGAGGCGACCGGCAACGACGCCGAGGTTCGCGTGCTCGAGGGCGACGAAACGTTCGACCTGACAGACGAACTGTCGTACTGAGGGTCATCGCATCCGATCCCTACTTCTCTGCGTCAAGTGCGACCGGAAGAACAATACTTAGGAGCGTTGCGAGAGACCGTCGAAACGCAATGCCAGAAGTCACCACTACGTCTGAAGAAGGGTTCAGTGCCGAAAACGACGTCCGCGATTTTGCCATCAGCATCGACGCGACGGGTGAAGACGCCCCCGACACGCTCGAAACCCTGCTCGCGTCGTACGGCTCCTGCTACGTCCCCGCCCTGCGCGTCGGCGGCGAGCAGCGCGGTGCTGGCGACCTCGGGAAGATCGAGATCGACGTCACCGGCGAGCTAAATGACGACGACAAACTCGACGCCATCGGCTTCAACATCCGATGGGAAGCGGACACCGACGACGAGACGGCTGACGAAGTCGTAGAACGCGCGTTCGAACTCTGTAAGGTTCACGACGCCCTGAAAGAGAGCCTCCACGCAGAGGCCTCCGTCGAAACCGGCGCATTCTAAGGAACCTCCGAACCCCGAAAGGGAAGCGTTAAAAACCGCGCGGCGGAACGTGGGGGTATGAGTCAGACGCAAAAGCAGGCGCGAAAATGCGTCTCGTGCGGGATCAATATCTCCGGCACGAACGCCGCGTCCTTCAAATGCCCCGACTGCGGGCAAACTATCTACCGCTGTGCAAAGTGCCGCAAACAAAGCAACCTCTACGAGTGCCCCGACTGTGGGTTCCTCGGACCATAACAATGGGAAAAGTCGCAGCCAAAATCAAAGTGATGCCGCAGAGCCCGGATATCGACCTCGACGACCTCCAGGATCGACTGGAGGATTCGCTCCCCGAAGGAGCGAAGATCAACGGCTTCGAACGTGACAACGTCGCGTTCGGTCTCGTCGCGCTCCTGCCGACCGTCATCGTCCCCGACGATGCCGGTGGCACGGAAGCCGTCGAGGAGTCGTTCTCGACCGTCGACGGCGTCGAGAGCGTCGACGTGCAGAACGTCGGTCGAATTTAGATCGATTTTTTCGACTTTCGAACTCTCACCCCGTTAGTGACTCGTACACTGCTCGAACGTCGGCATTGTCACCTTCGACGGAGCCACCGTGATAGCAGAGCGTTCGGTGCACGTCGAACTGCGTGAGTTTTCCCACCGAGTCGATCGCCTCGTCCATCTTGGGTGTGAATCTCTCGTTCGGCCCAGCAAGACCGTTTTCGTCGGCGGTCATGGCGTCACCCGCGATGAGCAGGTCGGAATCGGGGAGAATCAGCGAGACGTGACCCGGCGTATGCCCCGGCGTTTCGACGACCCACATCGGCCCGGCTTCGGTTCGGAAGACGACGCCTTCGACCACTTGCACGTCCACCGGAACCGGCGGATAGCGGTCGCCCGACGATTTGATGGGGTCTTCGTCGCCCTCGATGGCTGGCGCATCTCGGGGATGGGCCATCACTGTTGCGTCGGTTCGGGAGACCAGTTCGCTCGCGCCGCCCACGTGGTCGCCATCCTGATGGGTCAACAGGAGCGTCTCCACGTCTTCGAACTCGAATCCGTCGTCGGCGAGCGCCGACGCAAGGCCGTCTATCTGCCCCGGAAAGCCAGCATCGAGAAGGATGAGTCCGGTTTCGGTTTCGACGCCTGCCGGATGGATGGTCGTCTGGTGGTCGCCGCGGTCGAAGGTGAGCGGGAACGAATAGACGTGCTGGTCGAGCTTCATACCTCGCCCAACGAGAGCCACCTGCCTGAATCGTTTGGCTGAACTGGTTCTCAATCGAGAACCGTGTCGAACGCCTGCTGGAGGTCGACCTTCAGGTCGTCAACGTGCTCGATGCCGATGCTGGCGCGGATGAGACCGTCAGAGAGTCCTGCGGCGTGGCGCTCTGCTTCCGGAATCGCGGCGTGGGTCATCGTCGCTGGCTGTTCGATGAGCGATTCGACACCGCCGAGGCTCTCAGCGAGGGTGAAGACTTCTGTCTCCGAGACCACGTCTGCGGCCTCTTCCAGCGAGGCGTCGAGTTCGAAGCTCACCATGCCGCCGAAGTCGTCCATCTGCGCTGCTGCGAGGTCGTGACCGGGATGCGATTCGAGGCCGGGGAAGTACACCGTCTCGACCGCCTCGTGGTCGTCCAGCCAGTGGGCGATGTCGCGGGCGTTGTCGCAGTGGCGATCCATCCGCACGCCGAGCGTTTTGGTGCCGCGAAGGACGAGGAAACAGTCGTGGGGGCCGGGCGTCGCGCCGACGCTGTTCTGGTAGAAGCCGAACTGCTCGTCCAATTCGGTGTCGTCCGTGATGAGCGCGCCACCGACCACGTCGGAGTGGCCGCCGAGGTACTTCGTCAGCGAGTGCGAGACGATGTCAGCACCGAGTTCGAGCGGGCGCTGGAGGTACGGCGTGGCGAAGGTGTTGTCCACGGCACAGAGCGCGTCGTACTCGTGGGCGACCTCGGCAGTTCCGTCGATGTCAACGACGTTGAGCAGTGGGTTCGTCGGCGTCTCGACCCAGACGAGTTCGGTGTTCTCGCGCATCGCGGACTCGGTTTCACCGAGGTCGGTCATGTCCACGAAGTCGAATTCGAGGTCGTACTTCTCGTAGACCTGCGTGAAGATGCGGTGGGTACCGCCGTACACGTCCTCGCTGGCGACCACGTGGTCGCCGGACTCGAGCAGGTTCAGGACGGTGTTGATAGCGCCCATCCCGCTGGAGAAGGCACGGCCGTATTCGCCGCCTTCGAGGCTGGCGAGGTTGGCTTCGAGGTCGGTGCGCGTCGGGTTGCCCGTCCGGGAGTACTCGTATCCTCGGTGGTCGCCGGGGCCGTCCTGCACGTAGGTCGAGTTGGCGTAGATGGGCGTCATCAGCGCACCCGTCTCCTCGTCAGGTTCCTGTCCAGCGTGGATAGAGCGCGTTTCGAACTGGAAGTCGTCGCGGTCGGTCATGGGCGAGGAGAGGTAGTGCGGGCAGGTTACTCTTGTCCTTCATCGCCGACCGACGAGTCGGATGGGAAATCCACCCCACCTCTCGGACGCGGAACGTACCTTTTATAACCGTCACCGAACAAGAGCGTCATACGACTATGCCGAGTTCGCACGGACCGTACCACAGCACCCGCGAAAAGTTGTCTAACAACCCCCGAGATCGCGGCACATCGCCGCCACAGCGCGCAGTCCAGGAGTTCGAGGAAGGACAGAAAGTCCATCTCAAGATCGACCCGAGCGTCCGCGAAGGACGCTTCCACCCCCGATTCGACGGTCGAACGGGTGAGGTCGTCGGCAAGCAAGGGAAAGCCTTCAAAGTCATCATCAACGATGGTGGCAAGGACAAGACGCTGATCGTCAAGCCAGCTCACCTCCGCGCTCAGGAGTAACTCCATGACGATCTTCAAGGAAAAGCTCGACGAGGACTATCTCACTACGGCAGAGGCTAAGGAACTGCTCTCGGACATCGAGTACGAACGCGCGATGGACGAGACCCGCGATATGCCCTACAACCTCTCGCGTGCCATCGAGCACGTCAACCGGTTCGCGGTTCTTGACGCTGAGGAGTCCCGAGATCTGGTCGAAGAGCTGCGTGAGCTGGAGAAGGTTGACGAACCGACGGCGTTCAAGATCGCAGACCTCCTGCCGAAAGACCGCGACGAACTCCGAGCGATCTACGCACAGGAACGATTCACACTCTCCGGTGACGAACTGGACGAGATCCTGAACGTCGTGGCGAAATACGAGTAAACTGACCGACTCTTTAAGTTACTCGTCACCGTACTACGTGGCAATGAGCGAATCCGAGAGTGGCCGCGAAGCGGTGGCTGTGGTGCTGGACTTTCTTCCGCATGGTAGGGCGGACGACGACCGGCCTCGGTACCAGAAGGAACCGCTCGCGTACGCACTGACAGAATCGGACTTTCACCTGCTCGAACTCACGTTCGAACAGGATGGGGGCGTCGGAATCGGTGACCATGTCACCGTCGAACCGCCGGGAGACCGAGATGGCGTCGAGAAAGTACGGAAGATAGAGTACAGCGACCTGTCGGCGGCCGCACAGTCCGAACTCGAACACGCCGTCAGAGACATCATCGACAGCGATGAACAGCGCTTCGTCGATTTCTACAACGACGCACAGCCCATCACCCTCCGGCTTCACCAGTTGAATCTGCTGCCGGGAATCGGGAAGAAGCTACGGAACAACGTGCTCGAAACGAGAAAGCGCCAGCCCTTCGACAGCTTCGACGATCTCGAAGACCGCGTTTCCGGGCTTCACAACCCGAAAGAGGTGCTGGTCGAGCGGATTCTCGAAGAAGTTCGGGAAGACGACCTGAAGTATCGGACGTTCGCGCGGCGCGACTGACCTCGTTTTCGCCGATTTCGCTCTCGTCGCTTTCGGTCGTTCGGCTAGCGATCAGTTTTCGTCGCTTTCGAGATGTTCGCGCGCGAACTCCGAGAGGGATTCCCATCCCGTCTTCTCGCCGAGTCGTTCGATCGCCTGTCCGAGCGACTCTCCGGCACCGAGCGACTCCTCCGAACCTTCGACCGGCGTAATTTGCTCGTCTTCAGGGTGGACTCTCCCCCTGAACGTCGAACGAGACTCCGGGTTGTAGAAGACGGGGTCGCCTTCATCTTTCACACCCACGTATTCGGCGCGGTCGTACTCGTCGTCGTCGATGTCCCATTCGGCGACGTCCGGATGTATTGGATTTCGTCGTCCCATGTTCGAACCTCCCTTCGTTCTGACTAGACACGCGAGCGCAGTAAGAGTGGTGGCTACTGACGACTGCAACTCGGTGGGTTTAGGCCACTCGCTCTGGAAGACCGAAATAACGATGGAACGCGCGCCACACGAGGAACACGGTCAGAGAGACCCCGACGCCCTTATCCAGCGAGCAGGCGTTCGTGGCGACCCGAACCGTGACCAGCACTTCCTCGTGGACGACCGAGTCGTCGATCGCATACCGACGTACGCCGAGGAGATGGATCGCTCGCACGTCCTCGAGATCGGGGGCGGGCCGGGCGTACTCACGGATCGACTGCTCGCCGTCGCAGACCGAGTAACCGTCGTCGAACGCGACCCGACCTTCGCCGAGTTCCTGCGGCGGGAGTTCCGGGACGATTGCGAGGCTGGCAGACTGACGGTCGTCGAGGGCGATGCACTGAGCGTCGAACTCCCCGACTTAACCGCCTGCATCGCCAACCTTCCGTACGGAATCTCCAGCGAGATCGCGTTTCGCCTGCTCCCGCTGGGCAAGCCACTGGTGTTGATGTTCCAGAAAGAGTTCGCAGAGCGCATGGCCGCAGAGGCCGGAAGCGACGATTATGGCCGACTCTCCGTGACGGCACAGCATTATGCCGACGTGGAAGTCGTCGAGCACGTCCCGCGCGAGGCGTTCGCGCCACAACCGGAGGTGTCGAGCGCCATCGTCCGCACGACGCCGCGAAAGCCGGATTACGAAGTGGACGACGAAGCGTTCTTCCTCGATTTCGTGAAGGCGGTCTTCACCCAACGTCGGAAGACGATTCGAAACGCGATTCGCAATACGGCCCACATCTCGGGCCTGGACGACCCCGACGCGGTGGTCGACGCACTCGAAACCCCCGATTCCGACGTTCTGGGCGACGACATCCTGCGGAAGCGTGCCGGTAAGGTGACGCCCGCACAGTTCGCCGCGATGGCGAAGGTCGCAGACGAGTTCAGGCGAGGTGGCGGCTGATGGCGAAGTGGATCGAGCAGATCGGCAACCTCACCATGCTCGACGTGCGGTTGTTCATCACGGCATTCGTCGTTATCGCCATCGCTGCCGTGTTCTTCATCGCGTGGCAGATGTGGCCACGCTTGCGAGAGAGGATGCCGGATGCACTGGCGAACGTCCTCGTGATCGGATTCCTCACCGTGTTTTTCGCACTCGGGGGGGTGACGTTACTGTTCTTGTGGGAGGTCGTCAATACGGCACTCATCATCCCTACCGATTGGGAGGATTGGATAAACACATTGATAACTGACTGGACGGGCGTCAAGGTCACGATGACCGTCGTGACGCTCTCTGTGGCATACGTCGCAGCAAGCCTAACCCGGCAAGGGATAGAACGCATGACAGACCAACGCGATGCGTTCTCCCAGCACCAGACGAGGGTGATGATCCGCGTCGCACAGCTCTCCGTGTACGTCGTCGGGTTCACCGCCGTACTCGGCGTCTGGAACGTCGACATCACCGGCCTGCTCGTCGGTGCTGGATTCCTCGGTATCGTCGTCGGTATGGCCGCCCGCCAGACGCTCGGCTCGTTGCTTGCCGGATTCATGCTGATGTTCGCCCGCCCGTTCGAGATCGGTGACTGGGTGGAGATCGAAGAGCGCGAAGGAATCGTGACGGACATCTCCGTCGTCAACACACGCATCCAGACGTTCGACGGCGAGTTCGTGATGATTCCGAACGACGTAGTCGGCGGGAGTACCATCGTCAACCGGAGCCGGAAAGGGCGGCTGCGACTGGAGGTGGACGTGGGTATCGATTACGACGCGGATATCGAGAAAGCCGCCAGTCTGGCGAAGGATGCGATGAAGGAACCGGACGACGTGCTGTCGGTACCGTCGCCGGAGGTCGTGACGAAGGAACTCGCCGATTCCGCCGTCGTCCTCGGCCTGCGATTCTGGATCGACAAGCCGAGTGCGCGCCGGAAGTGGCGTGCACGGACGGAGGTCATCGGGGCAGTCAAGCGTGCGTTCGAGAACGAGGGAATCAAGATTCCCTTCCCGCAACGTGAACTCTCGGGGCGCGAGGAGACCGGTGGATTTCAGGTCGCTGGCAAACAGCAGCGTGAACTCGGCGCGACGGCGGACGGCGGTGAGCGCGAGCGAACCGCCTCGGACGAGGACGGTGACGAGGAATGACCGACCTCGCAGACCGACGCGGAATCGAGAGGGCGGTGTACCAACCGGCGGAGGATTCGCACCTGCTGGCCGAGGTAGCGGGCGAGGAGGTGTCCTCGAACGAACTCGTGCTCGAAGTCGGGACGGGTTCGGGATACGTCGCCGAGTACGTCGGAGACGAGACTGGCGCGCGAGTGTTCGGGTCGGACGTGAATCCACACGCCTGTGAGCGCGCACGCGAGCGCGGCGTCGAGGCGGTTCGTGGCGACCTCGTCGCCCCATTTCGCGATGGCGTCTTCGACGCCGTCCTGTTCAATCCACCATACCTCCCGACCGACTCAGAGGAAGAACGCGACGACTGGATGGAACGAGCATTGTCGGGTGGCGAATCGGGGCGAGAGGTCATCGACCCATTTCTCGACTCCGTCGGACGAGTGCTGGCTCCGGAGGGTCGAGTGTTCCTCCTCGTCAGTAGTCTCTCCGGCGTCGAGGAGGTAGTCGAGCGGGCGAGCGCGAACGGGTTCAGTGCAGTCGCGCTCCGGGACGAGTCGTTCCCCTTCGAGACGCTGACGGTGCTGAAGTTGGTCCGTTGATAACTGTCGATAATTTTCTGGTATGGAAAATATTAAAGCCCAGCATACCATACGGTCGGGTACCATGACCGAGCGCATCGCAACCACACCGGGGGTCTTCCCCCTTCCGGACTGGGCGAAAGACGACCTTTCTGACGTCAAAGGACACCAGAAAGACGACCTCATCACCGGCGATGAGGGGCCAGAACTAGCCGCCATCTACGACGACGCGCGTGCCGAAGTCGTCGAGGGACAGCAGGATGCCGGACTCGACCGCATCGTGGAAGGACAACTGCGCTGGGACGACATGCTCGCGCATCCACTCACGGTTCACGATTCGGTGGAGACGGGTGGCATCGTCCGGTATTACGACAACAACAACTTCTATCGTGACCCCATCGTGGTGGACGAACTCACCTTCGATGGCGACGTGGCCTCGGAACTGGAGGCGGCGAGCGAACTCACCGACGACGTACAGGCCGTCCTCCCCGGCCCGTACTCGCTCGCCGACCTCGCAACCGACGAGTACTATGGTGACAACGAGGAGTTCCTCGCCGGAGTTGCCGACTTCCTGGCAGGGGAAGTCGCGGCGTTCCCCGATGTCGAGACGCTGTTCCTCCTCGAACCGTCGCTCGTGACGAACGCACCCGGCGACGAGACGGACGCCCGTGCCAGCGAGGCGATCGACGTGGTGGCCGAGGCGACCGACGCCGAGGTGGTCGTCCACACCTACTGGGGCTCGCTCGACGAGAAGGTTCACGCCCATCTGCTGGACGCCGACGTAGACGCAGTGGGGTACGACCTCGTCACCGACCACGAAGGTAGTCTCTACAACGTCAACGAGTACGGAACGAAAGATTCCGTCGCGCTCGGTCTCGTGGACGGCCAGAACACCCTGGTCGAATCGTCGGAAACTATCGCGGAGCGCGTCGAATGGTTCGAGGAGAACACGCCGGTCAACGAGTTCGATACCGCCTACCTGACGAGCAACACCGAACTGTTCTACCTGCCGTACAACAAGTTCGAGGCGAAACTCGCGGCGCTGGCTGAAGCGGCACAGGTGCAGGAGGTGCGAGCATGAGTAGCGAGATCCCGGAGGAATCTCGAAGTAGCGAGCGGGGAGGAACGACCCGCGAGCAGAGCGACGCACGCTCCCAGTTCGAACCCCCGGAGCACGACAACGACCACTTCATCCTGACGACTGTCGTCGGCAGCTACCCCAAGCCCAAGTGGGTGGACAGGGCGCGTGACCTGTACGACGACCCCGACGCCGACTTCGACGAGAAAGCGTTGGAAGAAGCACAGAACGACGCGTCTCGGCTCATCACGTCCGAACACGAGCGCGCGGGCCTCGACGTGGTGGTCGATGGTGAGATGCGGCGCAACGAGATGGTCGAGTACTTCGCCCACCGGATCGACGGCTACGAGTTCAATGGCCCGGTGAAGGTGTGGGGGCACAACTACTTCGACAAACCGAGCGTCGTCTCGGAAGTCGAGTACGACGAGACGTGGCTCGTGGACGAGTACGAGTTCACCAGCGAGGTCGCAGAGCGCCCCGTGAAGGTTCCGATCACCGGTCCCTACACGCTGGCGAGCTGGAGTTTCAACGAAGCCTACGACGACGAAGAATCGCTGGCTTACGACCTCGCCGACCTCGTGAACGAGGAGATAGAGAAACTGGTGGACGCCGGAGCGCGCTACATCCAGATCGACGAACCCGCGCTGGCGACGACGCCCGACGACCACGCCATCGTCGGGGGATGTCTGGAGCGTATCGCTGACGGCATCCCGGACGACGTGTATCTCGGATTGCACGTCTGCTACGGCGACTACTCGCGCATCTACCCTGAGATTCTGGAGTTCCCGGTGGACGAGTTCGATCTCGAACTGGCGAACGGCGATTACGACCAACTGGACGTGTTCCGCGACCCCGAGTTCACGGCGAACCTCGCGCTCGGCGTCACCGACGCCCACGACGCCACCGTCGAGAGCGTCGAGGAGATCAAGGCGAACATCGAGAAAGGGCTCGAGATCGTCCCACCGGATCAGTTGACGGTGAGTCCCGACTGTGGTCTCAAACTCCTTCCGCGTGAGGTCGCCTACGAGAAGATGGCCAACATGGTGCAGGCCGCACGCGAGATCGAGGCAGAACTGGATTCGGGCGAGTTGGAGGTTCGTCGCACGCCCGTCAGCGCGGACGACTAGCGACGGTTCAGAGTCGAAGTGGTTTTCGGGGATTACAGCCTTCATGGCGGGGTCTTACTGACTTGTACTGATTTGTACTGTTTTGTACTGGATTCGGATGATTCTGCTAACACCGTGTTAACGTCTCGAAAAGCTCTCTTTCGTACTTCGTGCGCCCCCACCGACGCAGTGACGTCGTCCCAGAAAGCCCTCGCGGGCTATTCTCGCGCGAACCGCCCTGCGCTCCTCGGCGCTCCCGCTGGTCGTGCCTGCGGTGTTTAGGGGTCGGGCTTCGCCTACTCCGCTCGCCCTATCAGTCCACCAGGGAGTTGTCTGGACGGGCCGGGAACTTCCGTGACTGACAGGCGTGAACTCTCGACGGTGATTGGCCAGCAATCGTGGTGGCGCGCGAAGACGACCCTCCGGGTCGTCCGCGCGAGGGACGAGCGACCACCGGGAGCGAGGGGGTTGGGGAGGACGAGGTGCGGTGGCGGTTGCGGGGTGGGACTGAAAGGGGCCGTCGTCTCGGCGAAGGACGACGACGTAAGTACTGGAGCGACCGGAGGGAGTGAAGCGCGCTACGAGGTCGCCGCGAACATAGTGAGCGGCGACGAGCGAGCGCCCCGCGCTCGCGTAGCGCTCGAGTCGAGACGACGGGGGCTTTCGAGGACTCTGTTACGTCGATAGCTCGTCTGTAGTGACGATGGCGTCCAAAGGCTTTCTGGGACGACGTCACTGCGGTAATTTACGCCTCAAAGCAAAGGTGTCTGGAAACTTCGTTACCGCTTTCGACTCGTCCTCCGAGAACGAAACGATTCCGATGCTATAGCCGTTAAACTAGTCCCCGTGCTAGTCCACCGATTCCACCGGCGACCAGCGGAATCGCCACTGCCAAGAGAGTGATCTGACCCATCTCAAGCGCCGGAGCAAGTGCACCGCGAGCCGCTAGCAATCCCGCGAAGACCAGCAGGGCGAGCACACCGAACCCGAGTCCGGCGAGGATGCCGCGTCTCCAGTCGCGCGTGGGAAGACTGACCAGCACGCCACCGACCAGCAAGCCGAGCCAGTGCACCCACGCCAGTGCGAGGCCGATGATCGCGCCGACGCCGATCAGCACCCAGCGGAGAGTGCCGTCGTTCTGGAGGTCGTCGAATCGCCTCGCCGCATCCTCCCCTCGAACCTCGTCGAGTCGGTTCATCGTGCTCCCTCCTCGAACGTGGCGGCGACATCACCACGAATCTCGTGTGTCATCGGTTTGTACTTCGTGTCTGCCCACTCTCTGAGTTGATCACGGTAGTGGTCGGAGAAGTAGTCACCCGAGTTGCCACCCGGCAGGATGGCCTCCGAATCGTCGTCCATCGGGCAGATCATCCGCCAACTGCTCCCCGCAGCGGACTCCACCCGATAGTTGTTCACGGTGTGACTCGACCCGTCGGTCGGGATGTGGGGGTAGTTCAAGAACGACTGGTCGAAGGGATGCGTGATGGCCCGCGTCGTGTTGTAGTCGCCGTAAGTCCGGTACCCCTCGTCCTCGATTTTCTTTAGCGCATTCCGCAGGGCGCGCACCATCACCGCCTTCCTGCCGTCGCCGCCGAACCATCGTTTACCTCGGAGGTGCGCCAGCACCCAGTCGCGGGGGTAGTAGCTCTCGTCCAACCCCGCGCGTTCGAACTCTTGTCCCAGCGTCTCCTCGCGGAAGGCGTCGAACCAGTGCGCAAACACCAGCGCACCCCACGAATCGCGGCTCATCCGGTAGTTCCACCCTGAGAGCGTCTTTACCGCCGACTGAAGGCCGTCTTTTCCACGCGCGGCGTCGAGCAGTTCGGGCACGAGCTGCTGGGCGCGCTTGTCCAGCGCGTCGTCCTGTATCGCCTCCATCGTCGCCACGTCTATCCCCGAGCCGGACGCCACCGCTTCGTCCAGCAGTTCGTAGATTCGCTGGCCGCGGTAGGGGCTGGAGTAGGCTTCCGAGAGATACGGGTCGTCGGTGACGCGCTGGTTCGCGGTGGCCAGCAGGTCCGGGTTGATGACGTGCGGTTTCTCCTCGAACGGGACGAACCCTTCCCACGTCGAGACGCCGAAGGGTTCGAAGCCTCTCCACTCGCCCTCCCCGGCAGAGCCATCGAAGATCCGGTCACCGCGCACCTGCTTGCCGTCTACCATCCGTCTCGGAATCCGACCGGTGACGTAGTAGAGCGTGTTTCCATCGCGGTCGGCGTAGACGAGGTTCTGTGTCGGCAGGTCGAACTGCCGCGTCGCGGCGAGTACGTCGTCCATCCCCTCACTCTTGCTGTACCGGTGGATCGCCAGCGTCGTCTCCGTCGCGGTGTGGCCCGTCCACGCGACACCGACGCGGTACGCTTCGTCGTCCAGCATCTCCCGTTCCAGCAGCGGGCCGTGAACCGTCTTCCGAACCGTCACGCGGCGGCTCTCGCCATCGGCCACTTCGATCTCCCGCGTCGTTTCGTCGAACTCGCGCCACGCACCTTCGTATCGATAGCGGTCGCCGTCGGTCTCGTAATCGTAGAAATCGATGACGTCCGCACCCGTATTCGTGAATCCCCACGCCCCGGCGTGGTTCTCCCCGATGACGACGAACGGGACACCCGGAAAGGTGACCCCACGCACTCGCATCCCGTCTACCCGCAGGTTCATCTCGTACCAGACGGGCGGCGCCATCAGGGTCAGGTGCGGGTCGTTCGCCACGATGGGCTTTCCGCTCTTCGTGTGTTTCCCGGAGACGACCCAACTGTTCGACCCGATTCCGTGTCCGCGTTCGAACTTGCCCACCCAGTCCAGCAGTGGCGTTCCGACCGTGCTCCCCGACGAACCGTACCCTGACAGATCGTACCCCGGCGAGACGTACTCGTTCGAGCCGTCTCCACTCTCGTCCCCGCCCCCGCCGCCTCGGATGATGGGCGAATCGTGGTCGAGGCGTGCGGGATAGAGGTCACGGGCGGCTTCGCCACCGAGTTTCTCCGCGACCTTCGCCCGCCGGAGTGTGAGGAAACTCCCCGTCAGGTTCCACGATATCTGCTTTTCCATCAGCATGGTGTCCGCGGGCGTCCACGGTGCGGGTTCGTACTCCAGCAGACCGAACTCCAGCGGAAGCGATTCGTTCTCGATGTAGCTGTTGACGCCTTCGGAGAACGCCGCAACGAGTTTGCCGGTGTCGGTGTCCGAGACGTGGTTCCACGTGGCTTCTGCCGCACCCGCGAAATCCATCTGGACGTGGAACTCGTCCGACTCCAGGGCCACCTCGCCCACGACAGCGGACACTTGGCCGCGCATCAGTCGGCGCTGGAGGTCGAGCTGGAACAATCTGTCTCGAGCCTGTGCGTACCCCACCGCGAAGTACAACGACTGCTCGTCGTCGGCCGTGACGTTCGGGACACCGTCCTCGTCGTACCGGAGTTTGGCGTCCCCGTAGGGACTTTCGACGCGCCCGTCGGGTGGGTCGGTCGCCCCGTCCCACGCAGACCCGGAGAGAGGGGCGAATCGCTGGAGGTAGCTCTCGACCGGGGATAGGACACCCCCGGCAACGCTCCCGCCGAGGATGGCTCCGACGAGCGCGCGGCGGGTGATGTCAGTATCCATGTATCGAACTGTGAGGGAGTCGATATAAATGGATGTATCCCGACAATCGAACCCATCGGGCCGATCAGGTCAATCGGTGATTTTGTGTGGTCGTGCTTCGTCTCACTTCCACGGATTCGTCACGAGGTCGGTCTGTACGTCGACACCGACTTCGATTCGGCAATCCTCTCGTGCCCGTGCGATACAGAGCAGGACGTAGCCCTCGTCACGAAAACGGGATTTCAGTGCTTTCGGTGGTCGCGTATGTTCGATTCGACCGTCGAGGAGTCGCCCCGTACAGGTCGCACACGCGCCGATTCGACAGCCGAAGGGTAGCCCGACCGCCACACCCTCTGCCGCGTCGAGTATCGACTGTTCGCCGTCGGTGTGGACGAGTTCGGTGCGCCCGTCGCGCCAGTGGAGTTCGACGCGATGGCTCACTGCCACACGTCGCTCGTGCAGTCGCCGTCGGGCCACCGGATCTCGTGTGCGCGGGCCGGACCGTTCGGCATCTCACCGAAGTCAACGAGGAAGTCCTCGTCCAGGGTCATCGTGCCTTTCCGTGGGTTCACGTCGGCTTTGAGCATCACCGACCCCTTCTCGCCCTCCTCCGGGAAGAACTGGTTGTCCCACGTGGAGAACAACGAGGTCGTCCAGTAGAGCCGTTCACCGTCGATGGACAACTGTAGCATCTGTGGCCCTGCGATGACCGGCCGGTCGTCCTCGCCGGTTGGGTGGCGCGGGCCGTAGAGACCGCCAGCCCACACCTGATCGACGAGCCGTGGGTTCTTCGGGTCGCTCACGTCGTACATCCGCACGTCGCCGTGGAGCCAGTTCGAGAAGAACAGGTATCGGTCGTCCATCGAGACGAGGAGGTCGGTGATGAGACCCGGTACCGGCATATCCCAGTCCTCGTGCTCGCGCGGTTCGATGTCGATCACCTTCTCGGCGTGCCACTCGCCATCCTCTTCGTAGAAGTGGAACATGTTCGACGAGAGTGCCGCGCCCACGTAGCCGTGGGCTGCCTCGGGGCTGTGGAGGAATCGGACTTCGAGCGGTATCAACCCCTCTTCGCCCAGGTCGATAGTCTGCTCGAGAGT
The DNA here is from genome assembly GCF_054177585.1 of Haladaptatus rarus. Classification (NCBI taxonomy): domain Archaea; kingdom Methanobacteriati; phylum Methanobacteriota; class Halobacteria; order Halobacteriales; family Haladaptataceae; genus Haladaptatus; species Haladaptatus rarus. Next base: position 308,593 of record NZ_JBPEHG010000002.1, read on the forward strand.
CTGGTTCGTCCAGTCCCAGAAGTGGATACTGTGGCCGTACTTGCCCGCCTCCACGTCTTCCAGGTCGAAGCCGGGATAGTAGGTCTTCGGCGCACCCCACTCACTCGACACCATCACGTTGTGCCGGGGTTGGTACCAGTAGTCGTAGTTGAATTCGATATCGCCCGGCGAGTCCCACCGCCCTTCGATCTCGAAGTCCTCGTTCAGTTCGAGGAAGCCACCCGGCAGGTCGCCCTCTGCGTTACCGAGCATCGAGACGAGTATCTCGCCATCCGGAATGCAGTGGACGGTGTGCGGTGCCGAGAGGTCGTACTCGTACACCTCCTCCGGTTCGATGGTCTTTACGATCTCGGGGCTCTCGCGGTTCTTCGTGTCCACGATGTGGAGTCGGGACGACCGCTGGCCCGGAACGACGAGGTGTCGGCGCTCCAGTCCTTCGACGTGGCAGGACGACGAACAGGCGTTCCAGCCGAAGTGATGTAGCTCGTCGCCTTTGTTCGGCATCTCCACTCGATCGATGACCTCGCAGTAGGTGTCGGACTCAGGGTCGACGTCCACGACTGACAGGAAGTCCGGTGCGTCGACGTCGGTGCCGACGTACAGCGATGGTACGTAGGCGATCTTCTCGCGCTCGGCCTGCTCGATGGCCGCCTGTGGCGTGGCGTACCCCGGCCCCTCTACCTCGTGGTGGTGTTCGTGGTGCTCGTGCGCTCCGCTTTCTGGTGATTCGGTGTCACTCACTGTTCCTCCCCTCGGGGATGAGGTACGCTACCGATTATCGTGATGTGACGTGTAGCGGCAAATATTGCCGCTAACATCTCCGGCTATCCGCTATCTATCGAAGCAAAATGAAATGAATCCGTGTCGTCAGTAGCTGATTACTCGTACAGCCACGGTTCGTCGACTCGCTCGTAGTCGATGAGTTCGTCATCGTCGAAGAACAACGAGATCTCACGTTCGTTGGAGCCTTCTTCGGTGTCCGAGCCGTGGATGACGTTCCGACCGAGGTCGAGTCCGAAGTCGCCGCGGATCGTTCCCGGCGCGGACTCGGCGGGGTCGGTCTCACCCATCATCTTGCGAACCTGTGCGACTGCATCCTGTCCCTCCCAGACCATCGCGAAGACTGGTCCGGAGGTGATGAAGCCCACGAGGCCTTCGAAGAAGGGTTTGCCCTCGTGCTCGCCGTAGTGTTCCTCGGCGAGTTCCTGGTCGATCTGCATGAACTTCCCGCCGACCATCTTCAGACCGCGGTCTTCGAATCGGGAGACGATCTCACCGATGAGGCCGCGCTGGACGCCGTCGGGCTTGACCATCACGAAGGTTCGCTCGCTCATTCGTTACCACCACTACCGCCTTCCTCGGTCCATTCGAGGTCGCGCGGTTCCCGGCCAAGGTCGGCGTTCTTCTCGCACTTCGATGAACAGTAGTGGATGGTCGTTCCGTCCGTCCGGACGAACATCGTCCCCGTACCGGGTTCGATGTCGTCTCCGCAGTAGTCACACTCTCGTGTCTGTGGCATTATTGTCCTCCGATGGAGTCTGCCTCGCGTGCGGTCTCACGCAACTGGAGCACGTCGCCCTCACGGACGGGGCCAAGACAGTTGCGCGTGATGATGCGCCCTTGATTCTCGCCCTCTCGGATGCGGCACTTGACCTGCATGGCCTCGCCGTGCATCCCAGTCTTGCCGACGATTTCGATGACCTCGGCGGAGGTGGAATCCTCCTGTCCGGTCTCTTCAGCACTCATCGTCTACCACCTCACCGCAGTTCCTCGACCTTGGAGGCGATATCGTCTACGTCCTCGCCAGCCTCGCCCGCATCGACGATGGCTGCGGCGGCACTGCCGACTTCGAGTCCAGCGGCGTGGCCGACATCGTCCTGCGTCTCGACGAAGATAAAGGGGATACCCTTCTCGTCTGCGAGTTCGGGCAGGTGCATGACGATCTCTTCCGGCTGGACGTCCTCGGCGACGTAGATGAGGTCTGCGTTACCCCGTTCGACTGCCTTGGTCGTCTCGTTCGTTCCTTTCTTTACGCTTCCGGTGTCCCGTGCGACTTCGAGCGCCTCGAGCGCTCGGTCTTGAAGGTCAGCTGGGACGTCGTAGTTGACGTATACTGGCATAGGTTGTTCACCTCCCTGTGCGCTGGCTCAGGCTCCCCTGCCAGATGAATCCTGTATGGCTAGGAGCATCATCAACCCCGCACAGGTTGTACCCTTCAGTAGATTATGCCCCCATAAAAACGCTTTCAAATAGACGACGGGGTGCTACGCTAGCGCACGCCCCCACGTCGGGTGATTTCGGACGAATCCATTGTCAGTTATCTGTGGGATATTCGTCGCACAACAGACCGTAAAACAGCACGTCGCGGTAGTCGCCGCGCGAGAACACGTGATCTCGCAACCGACCTTCCTGCGCGAATCCCAGTCGCTCGACGAGGGCTTGCGAGGCCTCGTTGAAAGCTGCAACCTTTGCGACGATTCGATGAAGCCCTCTCGTATCGAAGGCGTAGTCGAGCAAGAGCGACACCGCCTCCGTGGCGTATCCCTCTCCCTGCCAATCGGTATCTATCCAATAGGCGATCTCGCCGTGGTCTCGTTCGATGCCGAACAGACTCGCTTCACCGATGGGTTCGCCGTCGACACAGACGACGAAGTTCGCATCGCCGTTGTTCGCGGTTATCGTGTTCTCGTAGAACTCCTCGACCTGTTCGTGGGAGTACGGCTGGAGGAAGCCGAGTGACCTCCGAAGGTCGGGGTTACTCCGTGCTTGCTGCAGGAGGTCGAGATCCTCCCGTTCGGTCGTACGCAATTCGACGCGGTCGCCTTCGAGAAAGACGGGGCCGGGCATACCTGAGACGAGACGGAAGAGTGACAAAATCGTTTCACATCGCTCACAGCAAATTGCCGACCGAAACGTCTTCGAGAAATCTGAATGACTGTTTTGACGCGGCGGCCCGTACTTCGAGGTATGAATGGGAAGGAATGGGAGCCATGAGTGGGGAAGGCATAGAGTCCAGAGGAGAAGGAGGGATGGAGACTACGGGAGGAAGCAGGGAAGAACGAGAACACGCTCACCATCCAGCGACGGCGGACTGGCCACAGGGGTTCGGCGAAGCGTCGTGGTGGCCCTTCGTCTCCGCGGTCGGGGCGGCAGGGCTGTATGCCGGTGCCGGACTGTACGTGCTGAGCCACGGCGGAAACGACTACGCTCCGGCGATGTCCGGCCCTGCCGTCTTCGTCGCAAGTACGGTAGTCTTTCTCGTCGGACTCTACGGCTGGCTCTATCACGGCTTCGTCGACCACTACTGGAGTCGAGAGGCGACCGGTGGGACGAAACTCCGGTGGGCGATGATCCTGTTTCTCGGCACCGAACTGGCGACGTTCGGCGCGGGGTTCGTCTACTACTTTTTCATCCGCACGGGCGCGTGGCCACCGACCGGGCAGACCATCCCACCCCTGCTGAACTCGCTCGTCCTCGTCAACACCCTCATCCTCGTCGTCAGTAGCGTCACCCTGCACTTCTCGCACGTCGCGCTCCATCGAGGGAACCGAACGCGATTCGTCGGTCTCCTCGCTTTGACCGTCGCGCTCGCCGTCGTCTTCCTCGGTGGACAGCTGTTCGAGTACTACGAGTTCATCGTCCACGAGGGCTTTACGCTCACGTCCGGCGTCTTCGGAAGCGCATTCTTCGGCTTGACGGGGTTGCACGGACTGCACGTCACACTCGGCGTCGTTCTCATGGCGATCTTGCTGGTTCGTGCGCTGGTCGGACAGTACGACGCGGACCGTGACACTTCGATCAGCACGGTCTCGATGTACTGGCACTTCGTGGACGCAGTCTGGATATTCCTCGTCGTCTCCATCTACGCCGGGGCGTCGCTCACTGGGTGAGTGTGAAACGTTGCCAGTGCCAGAAAGCATTTATTTAACGACGATGTCGGTGCAAATGGCGAGGTCCCCGCAGAGTGCGAGTGGGTCTGGCGCCATCACCCGACTCCACCTCGCCACGACTCCTGACCTTTTACCGGTTCATCGAAGAAGAGAAACATCCTTGCGACAGCCTTCCGAAGGCCGAGTATGGACGTCTCGTCTGTGGCGACCGCCCTGAAAGCAGAAGCCCGCCAGTCGAACGAGCGACGACTGCTCGTGCTCGCTGGTAATCGAGATTCGGGGTACGACGCCGCCAGACGAGCATTCGACGCGGCGACGATTCCGCGAGCGAAAACGACGCAGGTCGGCCCACAACACGTCCTCGATTGCGAACAGGTCACTCAACAGCAGGCGGGAACCCTGCTCGGAACGACCCACGAGGCCATCGTCTTCGACGCGCACGACGAACTCCAACCAAACGCATTGGGGCGGGTCGTCGGCGCGGTCGATGGCGGTGGCCTGTTCGTTCTTCTCACCCCGTCGCTCGATTCGTGGGCCACCCGGCGGGACGAGTTCGACGAGACGCTCGCAGTGCCACCGTTCGAAGTCGAGGACGTGACGGGGAACTTTCGAACACGCTTCGTCGCCACCCTCCGCGCGCATCCCGGCGTCGCAATCCTGAACGTGGATTCGGGAACCGTCGAGGACGACGGCCTGACTCACCCCGCCCCGCGACTGACACAGCAGAAACGCGAGTTCCCGACGCACGAATTTCCACGAGCCGCCTACGAAGCCTGCCTCACCGACGACCAGATGACGGCGGTGCGTGCCCTCGAAGTACTTCGCGGACAGAGTGACTCGAAACACGACGAACGAGACGAATCGGAACGCGGAGAGCAGGAACGAGCAGTCGTCGTCGAGGCCGACCGCGGACGGGGGAAATCGAGCGCCGCCGGAATCGCGGCAGGCTGTTTCGCCGCAGAGGGAGACGACGTACTCGTCACTGCTCGGAGCTATCGGAGTGCCCGCGAGGTGTTCGTCCGGGCGAGTGCAGTGCTCGATACGCTGGACGAACTCGCCGACACCGACCACGACCCACCGACGCGGATCGAGTCGGGCGCAGGTGGCAGCGTTCGATTCGAGAAACCGACGGCGGCGGTCGATCCCGACTCACGCCCCGACGTGGTGCTGGTGGACGAAGCCGCCGCACTCTCGGTACGGCTGTTGGAGCGTTTTCTCGAATTTCCCCGTGTCGCGTTCACGACCACCGTCCACGGCTACGAGGGTGCCGGGCGTGGCTTCTCGGTTCGGTTTCGCGACCGACTCGCCGGGACCGGCCACGATGTGACCGACGTGAGCATGGTCGAGCCGATACGGTACGCGCCGGGCGACCCCGTGGAGGTGTGGGCGTTCCGCGCACTCGCACTCGATGCCCGGCCCGCAGTCGAACCGCTCGTCGCGGATGCGACTCCCGACGAGGCCGAGTATCGAGCGTTCGAGCCGGACGACCTGCTCGAAGACGAGAACCGCCTCCGCGAGACGTTCGGCCTGCTGGTTCTCGCTCATTACCGAACCGAACCGGCAGACCTCGCACGGCTGCTCGACGCACCGAACGTCGCGGTGCGAGCACTCTGCTGGCGTGGCCATGTCGTCAGTGTCGCGCTGCTGGCGCGGGAAGGGAACCTCCCCGCGAGCGTGCGCGACCACATGTACGACGGCGGGCGCGTGAAGGGGAACATGCTCCCCGACGTTCTCACGACGCAGTTGCGAGATTTCGAGGCTGGAGTTCCGGAGGGGATGCGCGTCATGCGGATCGCCACTCACCACGCCGTGCGGTCGTCCGGACTCGGATCGCGCCTACTCGGCGAGATCCGGCGCGAATTCTCGACCCTCGACTGGCTCGGAACGGGATTCGGTGCGACCCCCGAACTGCTCCGTTTCTGGAGCGAGAACGGCTATCGAACCGTCCAGCTCTCGACCACGCGCAACGACGCCAGCGGCGAGTACTCGGCGCTCATGCTCGACCCGCTCAGCGATGCGGGGGGCGACCTGTACGACCGCCACGCTCGGCATTTCGCGGAACGAATCGTGTCGGTGCTCACGGATGCCCTCCGCGACATGGAACCGGACGTGGTGCGGGAGGCGCTTCGGGCGACAGACACCACGATCTCGCTGGCGCTCTCGGATTGGGAGTGGCGACTCGTCGCCGCCAGCGCCTACGGGCCGGGGCAGTTCGACCACGGCCCCGACCCCTTCCGGCGACTGGTCGTGAAGCAGCTCGTCGATCCAGCCGATTCGAACCTGCTCTCGGCCGACCAAGAGCGTCTGCTGGTGCGGAAGGTGTTGCAGGCCCACCGATGGCCGGGTGTCGCTGACGAACTCGGATACCACTCAGCGGGGGAGGCCATGCGGGCATTAGGCAAGGCGTTCCAGCCACTCGTCGACCAGTATGGGAACGACACCGCCCAAGCGGAAGTCGGGCGGTACACCGATTAGGGGCGACACCCAATGGTCGGGTGATGGAGTGCGCCGAGGACGACTGCGACGACGAGGCGGCGGTTCGCCTGCACATCCCCTGGGCCGAGAATCGAGAGGTTTGCACCAGCCACGCGCGGGTGCTGGCTCAAAAGGACGGTGTCGTGGCAGAACCGCTCAAGGATGTCGAGTGGAAGTAGAGAGGAGGCGATCTTCTCGCTACTGACCTCAGTATCGTGGCCGAGACCGCGGAACGAGCACGTTCAGCGAGTTCCGCGTTCGACGGGGGAAAGCAGGCGGTGCGGTGCCTGGCGGGTGAAGGGCGAAAGAGAGAACGACGAGCGAAGCGAGTCGTGAGCGACTGAGGGCTTCGTTTTGCCCTAGCGATAGTCTGCGTAGAATCGTTCGACTCCAGTGATTCGCTCTCGGAAAACTACCGAACCAGCAGAGAGACTACCGGTCGAGAGGCTAGCTGATGGTGGAGCAAAGCGAAGCCTGCGGAAGAAAAAAGCTCTTCCGCGGCCGAGGAAATCGGAGATTTCCTCCTGCCCTCGGTCGTCGCTCCTTTCAGTCGCTCCTCCCCCGCCCGTCATCCGCCAGGTTCGGTCCTGCCCTCCCCCGTCGAGGACGGGACTCACCGGACTGGTTCGTCCCGTCCTCGTGGCCGTGAAGGGAGTCAACGATTCGTGAAACGCGACAGGTGGTCGAGATCCGAGAAAAACGCCGCTCCGTCGGTCTATTCGTGTGTGAAGTAGGTCACGATCTCGTCCTCGTCGTGGCGATCCACGCGAGCGAAGCCGACGCGCTCGAACTGGACGACGTCGTCCACGTCGGTTTCCGCGAAGTCGGGTTCCGCGTGGCCGTCCACGTCCCCGTCCATGGTTCGCATTCGAACCGGGACGGTCGCCTCGGCGGGTACCCAGTGGATCACGTCCACGCCCTCGTCGCGGACGGCGCTGATGTCGTCGCCCGTGTACTGGAGGGCGTCGCGGGTGTGGCGGAAACAGCCCAGTCCCTTCAACCAGACGCGCTCGTTGTGGTCGGGGATATCCTTGGATTCGATGCGGACTGCCTCTCCGGCGGGGATGTGGCGCGTGCCTCTATCCTCGTGGTCGGGGTGAACCGGCGGTTCTGCGACCTCGGGATGGTCGCCGATGAGGGGGTACTCCACCCCGTCGCGGACAAAGAAGAATCGCGGTGCCTCGTCGTCCACGAGATCGCGGTTCTTGGCGTAGATGGTGCTCATCGCCAGATCGACGTTGCTCGTGGAGGTGCCGAGTTCGGCCATCGCCTCGGTGATCGCCTCGCCGCGGATGCCGCGCCTGCGCACGCTCTGGAGCGTGGGTGCGCGTGGGTCGTCCCAGCCGTCGAGTTCGCCCTTTCGAACGAGTTCGCCGATGGTCGAGGTGGACATCTTGATGTCGTACTCGTCTACCTGGACGTGCCCCCAGTGGATGGTCTCAGGGTACTCCCAGTCGAAGTAGTCGTAGACGAATCGCTGGCGCTTCGCGGAGTCCTGCAGGTCGATCCCGCGGATGATATGTGTGATACCTTTCAGGTGGTCGTCGATACCGGACTGGAAGTCGAGCATGGGCCAGCAGCGGTACTCAGCGGCCTCCGGCCGGGGGTGGGGCGTATCGACGATTCGGAAGGCCACCCAATCGCGGAGTGCGGGGTTCTTGTGCTCGATATCTGTCTTCACGCGGAGCACCAACTCGCCCGAACTGTACTCCCCGGCGATCATGTCCTCGAACTCGGCCATCGTCGTCGCGGGGTCTTTGTCGCGGTGCGGGCACGGCTTCGCGTCGTTTTTCAGGTCCGAGAACTCCTCACCCGAGCACGAGCAGGTGTACGCGCCGCCCTTCTCGATGAGGTCGCGGGCGTGGTCATAGTAGATTTCGAGACGGTCGGAGGCCTTCATCACCTCGTCGGGTTCGAAGCCGAGGTATTCCACGTCCTCTAAGATATCGTCGTAGGCGTCCAGGTCGGGGCGTTTCGTCTCGGGGTCGGTGTCGTCGAAGCGAACGAGGAACCAGCCGTCGTAGATGTCCTTGTACGTCCCGATGACGGCTGGCATCCGACCGTGCCCGATGTGCCACGGGCCGTTGGGGTTCGGCGCACAGCGCATGCGCACCTGTTCGTACTCCTCGGCGTTCGGCAGGTCGGGGAGCACTCGGTCGTCTTCCTCGTCTTCGGCATCCAGTTCCTCGACGAGTTCGGGGTCGAGGTCGGCGAGTCGCTCTCGCTTGCCTTCAGCGTCCAACTGGTTCACCTGCGCGACGACCTTCCCCGCGATTCCCGGAACCTCGCTTCCGTACTCGCGGAACTCGGGATTCTCTCCCATCAGCGACCCCATGATGGCACCGACATCCGCGTCGCTGTCGTGTTTTAGCGCGTTGAACAGCGCGTGTTTCTCCGCTTCGGTCTCGACTCGGGTGCGTAACTCGTCGTCCATTACCGAATCGTATTCCTGCCCGTCTCAAAACTCCCGCGAATCCGCCACAAGACTCAAACGGTTATTGTAGTCTTGAGAACAAATAAACCATCACGTAGATATCCTCTAGCATGCACAGGTCGATTCCTGCGATACTCGTCGCAGTGATGCTCGTTCTCGCTGGCTGTGCCGGTAGTGGCAACCTCTCGGGCAACGATGCGGCAAGATCCAGTGGGAGCAAGCTAGGGTACGCCGTCGGCGGCGCGAACGACATCAACAACTTCCGGAACAACGTCGAAGAGGAGAAGCTTCCCCTGCCCTCCGACGTGACCCACGAAGGACTGTTCCACGACTACTACTTCGACACCGGCGGTGACGGCCAGTGTTCCGAGTTGTTCTGTCCAGCCTACAGCACTGCCACGCTCCGTGACCCACTCTCGAACGAGACGGAGCGATACATGACCGTCAGTCTCAACTCCGGTATCTCGAAGAAAGCGTTCGAGCGAAAGCGGCTGAACCTCGTCGTCGTCCTCGACGTGTCAGGGTCGATGCAAAGCGAATTCGGTCGCTACTACTACGACGGCGGCGAGAAGAAGACCGTCGCGGAAGAAGAGCGAACGAAGAAGATCGAGGCAGCGACGCAGGCACTCGCCGACCTGACGACCCACCTTCGTGGCGACGACAGGTTGGGTGTCGTCGTCTACAACGAGAACGCTCGCACGGTCATCGACCTGCAACGCGTGGACGAGATGAACATGGAGCAGGTCAGGGGGCGGATTCGAGAGATACAGGCCGATGGGAGCACGAACCTCGAAGCGGGGATGGACACTGCGTCGGGGATGCTCGAACCGTATCGCACGGCGAATCCGCAGGAGTACGAGAACCGCGTCATCTACCTCACCGACGCGATGCCGAACACCGGTGACACGAGCCTCGTAGGGTTCGAAAACGATCTCGAAGGGCAAGCAGCCGACGGTATCTACTCGACGTTCATCGGCGTCGGTATCGACTTCAACTCGGAGCTGGTGAACGCCATCACCGACGTTCGAGGCGCGAACTACTACGCCGTCCACTCGAACGAGCAGTTCGCCGAGCGCATGGACAGCGGATTCGAGTACATGGTGACTCCGCTCGTGTTCGACCTCTCGCTCGCCGTCGATTCCGATGGCTACGAGATCGAGAACGTGTATGGCTCACCGAGTGCGGACGAGGCGACCGGCGAACTGATGTCTGTGAACACGCTGTTCCCCTCGCAGACGAAGGAAAATCGGACGAAAGGTGGTGTCGTCCTCGTCCAACTGAACCGCGCGGCACCCGCCTCGGAACTCACACTCACCGTGTCGTACGAAGACCGTACCGGAAAACAGTACGAGAACGAGAAGACGGTCACGTTCGCCGAGCGGTCGCCACCGCACGCCGACAACACCGCCATCCGCAAAGCGGTATTGCTGGCCCAGTACGGTGATCTGATGCAAAATTGGATTCGCTACGAACGCGCACAGTTGGCTGGCGAGAACGTGGAGACACCCGGTGATGGCGTCGAACCCGCATCGACCGCGTCCGACCTCGGCGAGTGGGAGCGACGTTCGACCGACCTGCAGGTGTCGCCGACCTACGCCGACCGTATCGACCGGTTCGAACGACATTTCGAATCGGAGATGGGAGTCATCGGTGACGACTCGCTGAAACGCGAGTTGGCGATATTGCAGTCGCTGTTGGAACACGAATCGACCGGAGACGAGTAGTCCCTGGCCAAAAAGTCAGCAGCTCAGTAGCCGCGTTCGATGAGGTAGTCTGCGATCTCTTTGAGCAGGTACCGAGACTCGTTGTCCTGCAACACGTCGAGGTGGTCTTTCCCACGCTGGACGAGCTCCTGTGCCGTCTCCGTCGCGTAGTCGATACTACCCGCGTCGTCGAGTTGCTGCACCGCTTCCTTGATGTCTTCTTCGGTCACGTCGCCGACTTCGTCGGCCTCGACCAGCGAATCCACGTCGACGCCCTGGTTGCGGGCGTGGAGTGTGATGATGGTCTGTTTGTTCTCGACCAGGTCGCTTCCGCGCTGTTTGCCGAGTTTCTCACTCGGCACCGTCAGGTCGAGCACGTCGTCCTGAATCTGGAAGGCCCGCCCCACGTCGATGCCGTATCGGTAGAGCGCTTCCGTGGTCTCTTCGTCCGCACCGAGCAAGACGGCGGGAACCTTCGCCGCCGCACCATAGAGCACGGCGGTCTTGTTCTCGATCATCTCCAGATACTCCTCGGGGAGCACGTCCGGACGCTCTTCGAACGCGACGTCGAGCGCCTGTCCCTCGCAGATTCTCGTACAGGTCGATGCGAGCACGTCGAGTGCATCGACACATCGCTCCGGCGCGGCGTCGGTGTCCAGCATGATCTCGAACGCTTTCGAGTAGAGGGTGTCACCGGCCAGGATTGCCGTCTCGGTGTCGTAGGCACGGTGGACGGACGGAACGCCCCGACGCAGGTCGTCGTCGTCCATGATATCATCGTGGATGAGGGTGAACGACTGGATGACCTCGATACTCACCGCGGCGGCCATCACGTCCACCTCCGTTCCGTCGAGCGCCGGGAACTTCCGGTAGGCTTCCGACATGGGTTCGACATCCAGCAATGCGTCTGCCACCAACAGCAGCACCGTCGGTCGGAGACGTTTCCCGCCTGCATCGAGCAGATACCGCGACGCTTCGTAGAGGCGCTCCGGTTCGACGATGGGAAGCTCCTCCACGATGGCCTCGTTGACCAGCTCGCGACGCTGTTCGACCGTCTGCATGACGAGTTCTTCGCGTGTTTCCGTGCTCGCGTCTGTCATATCAATCGACTAGCTGGATGAGGTTGCCGTTTCGCGTGGCGTGAAGGTCTCGACCGAGGCGGTAGCCTTGGTTCTCACAGAGATCCACGTACGGCGCGTACCCCTTCATGTTCTGGTGAGCCGGGATGACGTTCTGCGGTTGCAGTGCGTCGAGCATCTCGTAGTGACCTTCCTCGCGGAGGTGGCCGGAGACGTGCACGTCGTCGTAGATTCGTGCACCCTGCATCTTCAGGAGGCGCTCGGACTGGTAGCGCTGTCCCTCGTTCGTCGGCTCCGGGATGACACGCGCGGAGAAGACGACCTTGTCACCGTCTTCGAGCTGGAACGGCGTCTCGCCGCGACCCATCCGGGTCAACATCGCGCGGGGTTCGCCCTGGTGGCCGGTGACGATGGGGAGGTAGTTCTCCTTGCCTTCCTTCATGATGCGCTTGAAGGTTCGGTCGACCGACTTGCGGTGGCCGAACATGCCCATCTCTTCGGGGAAGTCGACGAAGTTCAGTCGTTCTGCGGTGCCGGAGTACTTCTCCATCGAGCGTCCGAGCAGAACCGGAGTGCGTCCGATATCCTGTGCGAACTCGACGAGACTCTTCACGCGGGCGATGTGGCTGGAGAAGGTCGTCGCCACGATACCGCCGTCATAGTCCTGGACGCTGTATAGAACGTCTTTCAGGTGTCGGCGAGCGACCGATTCGCTCGGCGTGCGACCCTTGCGTCCTGCGTTCGTACAGTCCTCGATGTACGCGAGGACGCCGTTGCCTTCACGTCCGATCTCACGGAACCGCTTCATGTCGATGGGGTCGCCGAGAACCGGCGAGTGGTCCATCCGCTTGTCCAGTCCGTAGACGATCGCGCCCTCGGGCGTGTGAACCACGGGGTTGATGGCGTCGATGATGGAGTGAGTGACGTTGACGAACTCCAGTTCCACCTCGTCGCCCAGCTGCATCGTCTCGCCCGCTTCCATTTTCATGAGGTCGTTTTCGACCCCGAACTTCTCCTCGCCCTGAATCTGCTGTTTCACCAGTTCGATGGTGAACGGCGAGGCGACGATGGGTGCGTTGTATCGGTGCGCCAATTTGCTGATGGCACCGATGTGGTCCAGGTGACCGTGCGTCGGGACGATGGCTTTCACGTCGCCTTCGAGATCGGACATGACCCGGTCGTCCGGAATCGCGCCCATGTCGATCAAGTCGAGGCTGTGTAGCTTCTCGGTCTCGACGTTGTCGTGAAGCAGTACTTTCGACAGGTTCAGTCCCATGTCGAAGATAACCACGTCATCACCCGCGCGCACGGCAGTCATCTGCCGTCCAACTTCTTCGTAGCCGCCGATTGTTGCGATTTCGATTTCCATAGTTTGCTTTCCTCGAGCACTGAAATGCCACACTGCGTGGCGGTTGCGTTGCTCACTGAAACTCTCGCGGGGCCGCGAGCGTCAGACCCCGGCGTCTTACAGCACGTCGGTCTGGCACTCGCGCGCGACGGGGGCCGCACACCCGCGAGTTGCCCAGTCTAGCCGCACCTACGCCCCGGGGTAATAAAAACTGCGGGGATTGCGTTCTACGCAAGCAACTAGCACGTCCTATCACGTCGTCGTATCGACCCGAAAAACATCTCGACGCTCCGTTCGAACCGATAGCTCCGAGAACGACGTCCTGCTGTCGTTGAAAGATTTCGTCGATCTCTTCGAAACGAGTTCCCGCAGTGACGATGTCCTCGAAAGCCCCCGGTCGCTCGCCGGGCCGGTCTCGCGTTGCTCGTCCGGTCGCCGCTCACGTTCGTTCGCGGCGCACTCGCTGTGCGCTTCGCTACGCACCAGTGCTTGGCTTTATCCGTTCGAACAACCGTGAAATAGTACATTTCAGTACAAAATAGTACAACGCCAAGAATCGGATGTTGGTGAATGTTCCGAGGAGAAACAGATCGGTAGATCGCTCGTTACGCTCGTGCCAGCAGTTGCACCCACTGGTCGGCGTGGAGTGATACGATGTCGAAGCCAGCGTCCTCGGCCATCGCCCGCAGGTCGTCCGGTTGGTACAGCGTGAATCGCCGGTCGTCCTCGTCGTAGGTGGTGCCGTCGCGCTCGCCGTCGCCGCGTTTGACCGAGAGGTGGACGCGGCCGCCGGGGCGGAGCACCCGCCGGAATTCTGCGAGGGTATCGGGCGCGTCGTTCCGGGGGACGTGGAGGAAGGACGCGCAGGCCCACAGCCCGTCGAAGGAATCCGATTCGAGGCCGGTCTGGCGCATGTCCATCCGGGCGAACGATGCGCTGGGGGCCTGGTCGCGTGCCGCACGGAGGAAGTTCGGCGTGAGGTCGATTCCGACCACCTCGTGCCCGCGAGCGGCGAACGTGGCCGACTCCCAACCGGGACCACAGCCGACGTCGGCGATCAGGGCGCGCTCATCGTCCGTGGCGTCCTCGACGACAGCGAGGAATCGCTCGACCAGCTCCTCGATACTCGAGCGGTCGGCGTGGCGCTCTCGGTACTCGTCTGCGACCGACTGGTAGGTCGAGATCGTTCCAGGGTCTGTCATCTCTCGCACGGGACGATGTGATGGTTCCCCTTAGTTGGCACTGTCGCAGAACGTGATGGTCAGTTACGTGGGTGAACTCGGATGTGTCACCGAATTCAGTGCGTCGGTGAACTTCGACACCTCACCGCGATTCAGTCACGAGCAGGTATGCCAACAGCACGAGCAGTGCGAACTCCGAGGCGAGTGCGAGGAACTCCACCGGGCCAGCGAAGAGATGGTCGAGGAGAGATGGCACGAGTGGGCCTGCGTGCTCCGTTCCGGGGCCGGAAAAGAGCAGGGGTCGATGCCCACCTACGTGCCAGCCGAAGTAGCCGACGATGTACACGACCATGAGAACGATCCCACCGGCGTACAGCGGCCGCCGATTGGCCCCAGCGGCGGCGAGGAACAGCCCGATGATTATCGCCGCTCCCGAGAGCACGAACAGCGGCCACCGCAGATCGCGGGGAATCAGAAATCCGGCCATCACCCACCGCGTCCAGTTGAGCACGCCCAACGAAAGGTGGATCACCGCGACGACGACCGCGAGTTGGGCGGTGACGAAGTGGACTGGCGAGATGCTGTCGGAATCCATCAGGACGACTAGAGGAGCGGTGGGATAAAACGATTCACCTTCGCTAGTGGGTTCGGACATTTTCTTCGTCCTAGGTCTGGCAATGGAGTCGTGCTTCGTCTCTGTTTTTCTGACGGATGAGCGACTGCAGTTACAGAGCCCCAGAAAGCCCTCGTGGGCTATGCCACCGGAAGACGTCATCAGAAATCGGAGATCTCTGATCGGCACACAAGCGCTTCGCTCTCGTGGACGTTCCTGCTCACTGCGTTGTGCGGGCGTGTGACTTCCGTGGTCACACTCACTCCGTCCGGGTGACTCGCGCGCCCCCTACTGCGCTCCTCACCTCGCTTCGCTCTGTTGCGGTGCTTACGGTGTCGTGCTTCGCCTACCTCCCTCACGGTTTCACCGTTCCCAACCGAGGCGCGAAGCGCCGTGATCGACCGGAGGCATTCGAAGACATCTTGACCGCAATCGTTCACTCACCAGAAGTCACCCGAATGCGGCGCGATACGTGACTGTGAGCTTTCTGTGACGCCATAACTCCGGTAGTAACCTTCGTATCGAGACGAACCAAGCCCTTACCAGTCGCTCGCCGGTTTACGTTCGGTAAAATGCACCGGACGGGATTTGAACCCGTGCCATGAGCTTGGAAGGCTCAGGTCCTGCCACTAGACCACCGGTGCGCATCTCACTCGGACACACGATATGTGCATTCGAGCGTACTCCCGAATTGTGCACCCCGGCTTAAGGGTGTTACTGTTTTCGTCCGCTAACTTCGGCGTAGCAGTTGCCACTCGAAACGCGCACGTCGTCCGGCAGCAACGCGCTGTCGGCCAGATCGTCGCGGAACTCCTCCGGCGAGTAGATGTGATAGAATCGAGGCACCGTCTCGCCGCCGGGGAGCGTCCAATCGACCGTCGTATCGAACCCTTCCTCCTGTTCGAATCGGTCGTGGGCCGTGCTCCAGGCACTCACCAGTGCGGTGCCTTCCGCGCCAAGCACCCGCGCCAACTCGTTCAGACTCTCGACGCGAGCCTCGCGCGTGGGAAGATGGTGAAGTGTCGCCACGTACACCGCGAGGTCGATGGAGTCGTCAGTGAGGGGCAGGCGGGCTGCATCGCACTGCACCAGTTCGACTTCGTAATCTCTCTCGCGTGCGCGTGCGAGAGCTTCCGCGAGCAGTCCTGCGCTCACGTCCGCGCCCACGACGCGCTGTGCGTGCGCGGTGAGCACCTCCGCGTGGCGTCCGTTGCCACAGCCGAGGTCGAGCGCGGTGTCCACTCGTCGTCCGTCGAGGTACGTTTCGACTTCGGGCCAGGCGTACTCCCGCGTCTGGGCGAAGTGGGCCGCGATGCGGTCGTAGGTCGCCCGCACGTCGCGGCTGGTCGGCTCCATATCGGAACTCTCGCGTCGGACGCCAAATGTCCTGCGGGAACGGACGAACGGCAGACGTACACGGTGTCGAACTACGGCGCAAGAAAGCGGAACCGAGCTACGGGAGCACGAGGAATATCACGTAGGCGATGGTGAACAGGATGGTTGCGTGTTTCGCGCCGTCTTGCACGCTCCCTTCACCCATCTGTCCCGCGACGAATCCGGAGAAGATCGCCTGCGAGAGTGCGGTATGGAAGAACACGATCTCGTAGGCACTGATATCGACCGACGCGATGTCGGCGATGCCGCCGACGCCGACCGGGCCACCCGTGCCCGCGTCCGTGGCTGGCAGGTTCTCCAGCACGGGGATGAGGATGCTGTTCAGCGATCCGATGATGACGAGAAAGACGAGAAACGAGAGGTAGATGATGACGAGATAGGTCGCCATCTCCTGACGGAGCTGGCGTTTCAGTCGCCGACTCGCCTGTGCGTCGTCCGCTGCGATACGGAGGATGCGACCGATGGCGCCGCTCGCGTGCATCGCGTTCGTCACGAGCGTCACGACACGGGTGACGGTCGGTGTGTCGACCCGGTCTTCGAACCGCCGGAGGGCCGTCGCCGCGTCGGTTCCCCACTCGATGTCGCGCCACGTGCGCTGGAGTTCCGTGTTGAGCACCCCGAGGTCGCTGTTGGCGACGCGACCGAAACTCTCGACGACCGTCATCCCCGCCTTGTTGACGCTGGCGAGTCGGTCGAGCAAGTCCGGAATCGCGGCTTCGATGGCGGCGAGTCGACGCCGTTTCACCTCCCGGAC
This sequence comes from Haladaptatus rarus, assembly GCF_054177585.1. NCBI lineage: Archaea > Methanobacteriati > Methanobacteriota > Halobacteria > Halobacteriales > Haladaptataceae > Haladaptatus > Haladaptatus rarus. The sequence goes on from NZ_JBPEHG010000002.1 coordinate 325,465, forward strand.
AGCGGCGAACGTCGCCAGGACGAGCAGGATGGCCTGTGCCACTACGTCGTCCGCCGCCGCGACCGTGGCGGTTCCAGCCACGATTTCGGGGCCGAGACGAGCCACGACAGAGAGGAGTGCGAGGGGTATCGTCAGGTAAAGCAGTGTGACCGGATTCTCGCGTACCGTGCGGAAGGGGTTGGCGAGTGCGTTCCTGACGTCTCGGAACTGGTCGTATGCCGCCAGTCGCTCGGTGTTCGTCGTGAACCCGCCGTCGCTCACGGCTCGTCCCGCATCCGGGTCTGCCGCCCGGCGAACGCTGGGGAGACTCCCTTCAACTATCTCCTGGTCGTCTCGGGAGATGCGCAGCGACTCCGTGATGCTGTCGAGGTAGACGACGAAACCGGCGTTTCCGAGGGGGATGAGCACGTAGGCCATCAGTGAGATGAATTCGAGCGTGCTTGCCACACCCATCAGCCCGATGACGACGAGGATGGTGATGAAGAGGAGCGGGCCGACGACGAACAGCGAGACGTACCCTTCGGCGAGCGTCGCCAGCAGTTCGAGAAACGCCTCCTGTTCTGCTTTCGCGTCCTGTTGGTAGCGTTCGTACTGGTCGTGGAGGTACGACGGAAGGCTCTGACCGCTCTGGAGAACGCTCGCCAGATTCTCGCCGAACTCCTCGAACTTCTCGCTGGGTGACTGGCGTGACATCTGGCGGATGGCCGTCAGCATGTCGAGACCGAACAGATCCATCGCCTTCACCCCGACCGAGATCTCCTCTGCAGCCTCTCCGTACACGTCCTGATTCTGTGCCAACGTCCGCATGATCTCGGGAAACGCCATTCCACTCCGTGAGAGCGCGTAGATGAACGCGACGGTTCGCGCGAGGCTAGCGTCGATCTTTCGAGCGCGGGCGTTTCCACGATACGAGAGCGTCTCCCAGCGATACCAGTAGACCGTCACGCCACCGAGCAGTCCGACCGTCGCGCTGCTGAACAGCAGGAGGACGAACAGCTCCCCCGGTGAGAGGCTGGGAACCGAAAGGAGGTTCGACAGAAAATCGAGTCGAGTGGGAAGCGTTTCCCGAACCGTCTCAGGCGATATGGACAGCACGGCCAGCACCAGCCCGACGAGATAGACGCCGAGAATGCTCCCCGACACCGCCGCCAGCGTGGCATACACCCACGTCTTCGAGGCGTACAGTCGGTAGGTCTCACCGACGTGCGCGGCACGCAGGAGATCGCTTCGCTTCGACCGTCGCCTGCCCTGGGTTTGAAGATAGGTTCCGAATACCTGCAACGCGATTCGCGTGACGATTCGGTAGGCCGTCTTGCTTACGGGCGAAAACGCGACAGGGATGAGCAAAAGGAGGGCGACGACGAGTGGAACGAAGTTCAGTAGCCCCATCAGTCGAACTCCGATACGTCGCTGTCGGTGTTTCGCTCGACTTTCGCCACGACGCGCTCGGGGTCGGCGTAATACTCGTTCACCATCGCGGTGAACCGACGATAATCGGTCACGTCGTTCTCACGGAGATACTGCAGGACGAGTTTTCTGTCACGCAGTTCCGAGAGGAGTTCCGACCGCGACCAGCCGTGATTCTCTTGAATCTCGTCCAGCACGTCGCTGTCGCGTTTGCGGACGGTGTCGGTCGCGGCGTCCCATTTGAAAGCGGTCGTGTAGTCTAGGTCGCCAGTTCGCTGGTCGATACCGGTTATCTCTGCGACCGTTCGGTTTCGACGAACGCGCTCCTCCCCGACGTAGGTGAGCGTCTGGATAGAGAGGATATCGAGCGACTGGATCATCGCTCGCGGCACGTTGATGGGTTCGTTTTCGAGCCGGTTGATGACCGTCTGGACGCTGTCGGCGTGCATCGTGGAGTAGGTCGTGTGCCCCGTGTTCATCGCCTGGAACAGCGTCATCGCCTCCTGTCCGCGCACCTCGCCCACCGCGATGTACTCGGGCCGATGGCGCAGTGCGGAGCGAAGCAGGTCGTACATCGTGATGTCTGCGCCTTCGTCCAGTCGGTCGCGGGTCACCGACGAGAGCCAGTTGTCGTGATACAGTGTCAGCTCTCGGGTGTCCTCGATGGTAAGTACCTTCGAGCGCGGCGGGATGAACATCGAGATGGCGTTCATCGAAGTGGTCTTCCCGGACGCTGTCCCGCCCGCGAAGATGAGCGATTTGTTGTTCTCGATAGCGAGCCAGAGGTAAGCCATCTGATCTAAGCTGAAGGTACCGTAGTTCACCAGATCGACCGGCGTGGACGGTTCGTCGGCGTACTTCCGGATGGTGAACGCCGACCCGCGCGGCGTGACCTCCTGACCGAGGGCGAGTTCCGCACGACTGCCGTCCGGCAGGGTCGCTTCGACGACGGGTTCGCCGACGCTGACGTGCTGGCCCGACTGCTGGGCGAGTCGGACGACGAGACTGTCGAGTTCGTGTTCAGCGTAGACGATGTTCGTCTCGATGTCGTTGTACTCGTCGTGATAGACGAAGATGGGCAGGTCGTACCCGTCACAGGAGATATCCTCGATGTGCGGGTCGTGCATGAGCGGATCGAGTTTGCCGAATCCGCGAAACGCCCGGAAGAGATAGTAGAAGAGTCGGTAGTAGCTGGCTGCGTCGACTTCGACGCCGTACACCTCCAGCAGTTCGCGCAGTTCGTCACGGAGGACGCCTTCCGCGGTTTTGCCACCCATCTCACGGCGGTAGATGAGCGACTCCCGCAGGTCGGAGAACAGTCGGTCGAGTAGTTCGGTTTCGAACTCGTCCAGCTCCGGTTCGACCACGTAGTAGAGGTGTTCGTTCGCGTCCGCGTCGTAGTTGATGGAGATGAACGTGAACGGCGCGTTCATCCAGTATCGTTCAATTTCGCGGTAGCCCGGAACCCCCGTGAAGGTGATGAGTGAGCCGTGCTCGTCGGGGTCGTAGTCACCGACCGATATCGTCGAGCCGCGAAGCATCTCGGCAGTCCGGCGGATCGTTCGCCGAAACTCTCGGACGCGGACGGTCAGTTCGTCTAGTTCCAGACTCGACATGTGTTGTAACCGTCAATCGGGCATGGTTGTCGTGGGATGATAGGAGTTACCCATCATCCTCTGCGTGACAGGTTGGTTTCGTCACACTCATTGGAGTAGGAGTACTTAAAACAATGGCTGGATAGTTTCAGTGCAGATACGAACGTCGATTTATTGCCAAAACGATAGTGAACGTTCGTCCGAGGGGCGACACGTTCGGTTTCCGATGTGCTGTCGTGTGCGTTACGTTCATGAGACGCGAGAACGTAGATGGGCCTACGGAATGAGGCGCGACTATTTCACACTAGAGGTCGAAAATATCGACTGGGTCGAAGCGGATGGAACGCCCCGTAAACCGACGGTAATCATCGATTTCGAGGGGCCGTCATCGACACTTCGTGAACGCCTCACTGGACTCGACGACGAACTGCTCGACGCCAACGAGACGGACGTGACCTTCCGTCTACAGGCTGACATCGACGATCCCGACGCGACGGGCGTGGTGAGCGTGACGAATCGAACGACGGGAGATTTCATCCTCGAACTCAACGAGGACGCGGCGGACGTCATCAGATTCATCAAAGCTGCCCGCGCGTACGGAAGCGAGACAGACGATACGGAGGGTCGGTATCACGTCGATATCGCCATCAACGGTGACCACGTGGTCTCCTACGAAAAAGCGACATTCCTCATCTACAACAGCGACGGCAACCTCCTCCGCCAACACAGTCTCATTCCGAGCGGTGTCGAGCTTTGATCCTGCTTTTTGGACTTAGAACCACGGATTGATGACGTTCGCGGATACTGCGACGAGGTAGAGTCCGGCGAGTGCTGCGAGAACGATGATGAGTCCGATGAGATAATCGAACAGACCGGATGGTGTCGTCAGTTTTGGCACGTTCATGTCAGTCACTACGATGGTCTGTAGCATATCGTTGTTGGGAGTACGAGTCGGGAATCGCGTGAATCTAAGTATCCAGGAGCAAACGAACTCGTATGGACTTGTTCGGAACCGCGGGTATCCGCGGCAACGTCGTCGAGCGGGTGACGCCCGAGCTCGCACTCGCGGTCGGGCGGGCCGCGGGACGACCGGGTGAAGAGTTTGTCGTAGCCCGCGATGGGCGCGAAACGGGAACCGCGCTCGCTGCCGCCATGGAGGCTGGACTGGAAAGTGCCGGGGCGGACGTCCGTCGCATCGGCAAACTGCCGACCCCCGGACTGGCGTTCGCATCACAGGGACGTCGCGGCGTCATGCTCACGGCGAGCCACAACCCGCCGACCGACAACGGTATCAAACTGTTCGAGGATGGAGTGGAGTACGACCGCACCGCCGAGCGAGAGGTGGAATCACTCGTCGCGGAAGACTCACCACCGCTCCCGTGGGACGAGTGGGGGACGGGAACGAGCGAGGACGTACTCGAAGACTATCGAAACGCCGTCATCGAGTACGCACGAGGTCACGGCGCACCCCTGGATGGGATTCGTATCGCCGTCGACTGTGGAAACGGGATGGGCGGTCTCGCCACGCCGCAGGTGCTCCGCGCGCTGGGTGCCCGTGTCGTCACGCTCAACGCGAACGTCGATGGCCACTTCCCCGGTCGCCCGAGCAAACCGACACCGGATACGCTGACGGACTTGCTCTCGTTCGTCGCCACAGACGACTTCGCCTTTGGCCTCGCCCACGACGGCGACGCAGACCGGATCGTCCTCGTCAACGGTGACGGTGAAGTCGTCCACGAAGACACCGTCGTGGCCATCCTCGCCGAACAGTACGTACAAGAGAGCGAGGCCCAAGACCCGGTCGTCGTGACGACGCCGAACGCCTCGGCGCGGATCGACGAACGTGTTCGAGAGGCGGGGGGCCGTGTCGAGCGCGTTCGACTCGGCGCACTCCACGAGGGCATCACATCGGCACTCGAAGCGAGTGATGACGACACCGAGGTCGTGTTCGCTGCCGAACCGTGGAAACACATCCACACCCAGTTCGGCGGGTGGATAGACGGCGTCGTCAGCGCGGCAGTGCTCGCTCGACTTGTCGCCGACGTGGGTTCCGTCGAAACACTCCGGGGTGCGGTGACCGAGCGCCCGTATCGAAAAGTGAGCGTCGACTGTCCGGACGATGCAAAGGCGGGCGCGATGGAACGGCTAGAGACAGCGATTCCGGAGCGACTCTCAGACGCGACAGTTCGAACCGAGTACGGTGTCAGGGCCGAACTACCGGACGGGTCGTGGATTCTCGTCCGACCGAGTGGGACGGAACCGTATATCAGGATCTACGCCGAAAGTGAAGACGTGGCAACACTGGTCGCCGACACCGAAAATGTCGTAGCAGAAGCGGTGTCAGATTCCAGGAATTAGTTCGCAATATAAGTAGATTCCCTATTTTTCGCCGTTACAGTAGCGAAGCGGTGCGTTTATGAGGAACAATTGGGGTGAACTATACATAGATGACGAACATTGACAAACAGAGGCGGCGACTCGTAAAAACCGGCGGTGCACTCGGTATCGGCGGTCTCGCGGGATGTCTCAGTGGTGTTCCAGGTTCCGGTGGCGACAAGACGAACGTCGGCATGGTGTACGCCCTCGGCGGCAAGGGTGACAACTCGTTCAACGACATGGCGTTCAAGGGTGCCCAGAAGGCCAAAAACGAGATGAGCGTCTCCCTCTCCGAGGTCGAACCGGAGGACGCGAGCCAGTTCCAGACGCTACAGCGAAAGTTCGCGTCGTCGAAGAGTCCCAACTACGACCTCATCTGCTGCATCGGGTTCGTACAGACTGACGCGCTCAAGAAGACGGCGAAGAACTTCCCGAAGCAGAACTTCATGCTGGTCGACAGCGCGGTCGAGAAGGACAACGTCGCCAACTACGTGTTCAAAGAACAACAGGGATCGTTCCAGGTCGGTCACCTCGCAGGACTGCTGACGACGAGCGACTTCAGTGAGGGCGGCGGTTCGACCAACGGCGACAAGGTGGTCGGCTTCGTCGGCGGTAAGAAGAACCCGCTCATCAAGAAGTTCGAGGCCGGATTCATGGCTGGCGCGAAGCACGCCGACAGCAGTATCAAGATCAAGTCGGCGTACGCGGGCTCGTGGAGCGACATCCAGCGCGGGAAGGAGATTGCCCTCTCGATGTACGACGAGGGTGCAGATGTCGTCTATCACGCCGCAGGTGGCACCGGAAACGGCGTGTTCAAGGCGGCCAAGCAGAAGAAACGCTACGCCATCGGCGTGGACTCGGATCAGTCCAAGAGCGCAAAATCCTACGCGGACTGGATCGTCGCCAGCATGGTCAAACACGTTGACACGGCTGTCTACAACTCCGTGAAGAACGTTGCCAACGACAGCTTCGAGGGCGGACAGACGCACGCCCTCGGCCTGCAGAAAGACGGCGTCGAGGCCGTCATCGGGCAGAGCTTCAAAGGGAAACTCCCGAAGGAGATCACCTCGAAGCTAGAGGAATCGAAGAAAGCCATCACCAACGGCGACATCTCGGTTCCGACTGACCCGAAGAACGTCTAATCGCACACCCTGATCTGACGTGACTCCCAGACGGTGCTGTCGACGGCGGTCGGCACACACAGTCGTCGAACTACCGAATCTGGTAGACGGCGGCGGGGAGAGGTAAATACACCGTCTGACGAACGTCGCGTCGTCATACATAAATGAGTACTCCTACTGTACATCTCGATGGAATCACGAAGCGGTTTCCCGGAGTCGTCGCTAACGACGACGTCGATCTCGTCGTCGAGCACGGCACTGTTCACGCGCTCCTCGGCGAAAACGGCGCAGGGAAGACCACGCTGATGAACGTCCTCTACGGACTGTACCGCCCCGAGGAGGGAACGGTTCGAGTGAACGGCGACGCTCGCAGGTTCGAATCACCTCGGGACGCGATCGATGTCGGCATCGGCATGATACACCAGCACTTCATGCTCGTCGATCCGATGACCGTCACCGAGAATATCGTGCTCGGCAACGAGCCGCGAAAATGGGGCGGGCTGGCGGTCGACCATCAACGTGCCCGTGAGCAGGTGGTCGATCTGAGCGAGCGATACGGTTTCGACGTCGACCCCGATGCGAACATCGAGTCCGTCGGCGTCGGCGTCCAGCAACGTGTGGAGATCCTGAAAGCACTGTATCGCGGGGCCGACGTGCTCATCCTGGACGAGCCGACCGCGGTGCTCACGCCCCAGGAGGTCGAGGATCTTTTCGCCGTCTTCGAGGAGTTGACCGACCAGGGCAAGACGATTATCTTCATCACGCACAAACTCGGCGAGGCGATGCACGCCGCTGACGATATCACCGTCCTCCGTGACGGCAAGAACATCGGCAGCGTAGACGCCGCCGCCGCGACCCGCGAGGAACTGGCGGAGATGATGGTCGGTCGGGAAGTCATCCTCGAAGCGGACAAAGCACCTCAGACTCCCGGTGACGTCGTCCTCTCGGTCGACGATATCGGAATCACCGACGAGGCTGGCATCGAGCGCGTTTCGGGCGTGAGCTTCGACGTGCGCGAAGGCGAGGTGTTCGGCATCGCGGGCGTGGACGGCAACGGGCAGAACGAGCTGATCGAAGCGATCACGGGGATGCGGAAACCCAACGCTGGTCAGGTCGTCTTCGACGGCGAAGACGTGACCCGCCGTTCACGCCACGAACACATCGAAGGTGGGATCGCGTACATCCCCGAAGACCGCCAGGAGCGAGGGCTCGTCATGGACTTCGACCTCGTCGAGAACAGCTTGCTCGGCAGCCAACACAGCGAACCCTACGCCAAGCGCGGCAGCATCGACTGGGAGACGACCCGAGAACACGCAGAGGATCTCGTAGCGGAGTACGACGTGCGCCCGAGAAACGCGGACGCCGAGGCACACTCGCTGTCCGGCGGCAACCAGCAGAAGTTCGTCGTCGGACGGGAGTTCAACCGCGATCCGTCACTGGTCGTCGCTTCACATCCGACACGTGGGGTGGACATCGGCAGCATCGAGTTCATCCACGACCGTCTACTGGATCTGCGACAGGAGGGGAAGGCCATCCTACTCGTTTCCTCGAAACTCGACGAAGTGCAACAGCTCTCCGACCGCCTGGGTGTCGTCCACGATGGCGAATTGGTCGACGTGGTCGACCCCGACACGGTCACCGAGGAACAGCTCGGGTTGCTGATGGCAGGTGAGGAGCCGGACTCGGTGCCGCGGATGGCGGCGCGTGCAGCAGACGGTGGTATGCCCGCCGGAGGTGATCGTCGATGAGCGGTGGGCTGCGAGGTCGGGTGCGAGCCGGACTCGAACGGCTCGTCGGTGCGTCGGCCCTCGAACGACTGGCACTGAGTGTGGCAGCGCTGTTCGCGGCGTTGCTGGTCGGTGCTGTGTTGCTCGTGGCGTCCGGTTACAACCCGTTGCTCGTGTACCTCTATCTGTTCATCGGCGCGATCGGAACGCCGTTCAACATCGCACTCACACTCCAGCAGATGACCCTGCTTTTGCTCACCGGGCTGGCGGTTGCGGTTTCGTTCCGGGCCGGTCTGTTCAATATCGGTACGCAGGGGCAGCTCGTGCTCGGCTCACTGGCGACGGCGCTGACCGTTCTCTACGTTGCACCTCTGGTTCCGACCGGAATCGTCGGTGCTATCGTCCTCATCCCGCTCGGACTGCTGGCAGGAGCGGTAGCGGGTGGCGTGTATGGAGCGATTCCGGGTGCGCTGAAGGCGTACGCCGACGCCAACGAGGTCATCACCACGATCATGCTCAACTTCATCGCCTCCGGTATCGCATTCTATCTCGTCAACAACTACTTCCGGGTGAGTTCGACGGTCGCTACCGAGAGCGTCCCTGGCTATGCAATGCTCAAACCGCTCCTGTTCCACCCGAGTTCGAGCTTCTCACTGCTCGTCTTCTTCGGAGGGCTGGCACTCGCGGTCGGCGTCTATCACCTGTTCAAGAACACCTCCTTTGGCTACGACCTGCGAACCAGCGGCATCCAGCCGGAAGCCGCATCGTACGCCGGAGTGAACGCGAAGCGGATGGCTGTGACGAGTATGACGCTCTCGGGGGCCATCGGTGGGATCGCCGGGGCGATCTTCGTGCTGATGGTCGAAGGCCGATACATCAATCCGCCGGCGCTCGGCTTCGACGGTATCACCGTCTCCATTCTCGCGGGGAACAACCCGCTCGCGGTGATCCCGGCCGCGTTCCTGTTCGGTGTCTTGAAAAGCGGCGGTCTCACGGTCGGCTTCCAGACGGACGTTCCGCCGCAACTCATCGGCGTACTTCGCGGGCTTATCATCCTGTTCGTCGCCATGCCGGAGTTTTTCCGCATGCTCGGCGGTCGACTCGGGGTTGCAAAGCGCGAGCGCGTCGCCGCGGATGGTGGCGAACCAACTGGAACCGACGGCGATGAAGGAGGTGACGACGATGCGTAGGAAACAGAGCCTGCTCACCGCACTCGCGGCGCTGGTCGTGGTCGTCGCGCTCGTCGTGGAAGTGTTCTTCCCGGCGAGCCCGGTCGCGGCGGTCATCGGTATCATCGACGCCGGATACCTCAGTGCGTCGCTCCGGGTGACCGTCCCCATCGCTTTCGCAGCACTGGGTGGTATCTTCGCCGAGAAGAGCGGCGTCATCAACATCGGTCTCGAAGGGCTGCTCATCATCGCTGCCTTCACCGGCATCGCCGTCAGTGGCTCGTCGACTGGCTTCGTCTCGCCATCGACTGCCGCGTGGCTCGGCTTCCTGTCGGCGATCGCCGTCAGCACGCTGTTCGCGTTGCTATTCGCGATCGTCACCATCGACCTGAAAGCCGACCAGATCATCGCAGGGCTGGCGGTATGGCTCATCGCACTCGGACTCGCGCCGTTCGCCAGTCGGATCATCTGGGGGAGCACCACCAGCGATACGGTGCCGTCGATGTCGAACTGGGTGGTACCCGGGCTGGTCGAGATACCGGTGATCGGGCCGGTGTTCTTCGACGCCAACCCGACCGTGTACATGCTCCTGATCGCCGTGCCGCTGTCGTGGTACGTGCTCCGCGGGACACCGTTCGGGCGTTGGGTGCGCGCCAGTGGCGAGAACCCGCAGGCGCTGGACACCGCCGGTGTGGACGTCCGCCGAGTTCGCTATGCGAGCGTCCTGTTGTCGGGTATCCTCTGCGGTATCGGCGGTGCCGGACTCTCCCTGTCGCTGGGGCAGTTCATCGGCAGCGGCGCGACCATGGTGGATGGCCGGGGTTGGATCGGCATCACGGCGTATCTGTTCGGGAACTACAACCCGATCGGCGCGTTCGGCGCGTCACTGCTGTTCGCGGCGCTCTCGGCACTGGAGATACGTCTCCAGACCCTCGGATTCGCTGTCTCGCAGACTCTCGTCCGCCTCGTGCCGTACGTCGTGGTCATCGTCGTCCTCGCGCTGGTCGGTCGTACCCGGACGCCGGACGCGGCAGGCGACCACTACGAATCCGGCGAAGAGTGAGGTAGTGGTCGGTCGGTCACCACGATCGTGGTTCTTTTTCTGTACCGTGTTTCGGTCGTCCTCTGGAACGCGATCGGCGTCGTCAACTCGCATCGGCGTTCGAAGACGAACAGCCAGACGACCGAAACGAGTAGGTGGTGAAACACGGCGAATCTGGTTCCGTACTGGTATAATAAACGTTCGGCGCGGGCGCGAGCGACGCTTGCGCCGCGCCCGCGCGAGGAGCGGAATTCGTGTTGTGGTCCCAGATGGAGATTCGTGTTGTCCTGGTCGATGATGACCCCCGTTTCCCCGGTGGACGAAGGGCGAACGAACGTAGTGAGCGAGGGCTTCGTCACGAGCCACGTCCGCGTTTTATTTGAACCACCGTCACACACCTTTCTCGTATGGACGAACTCGTCGAGCAGGCACGCGAGGTACAGGATCGCGCACACGTCCCTTACTCGGACTACCCGGTCGGTGCGGCACTCAGAGCCACTGACGGGACGGTGTACGTCGGCTGTAACATCGAGAACGCGAACTACAGCAACTCGTTGCACGCCGAGGAGGTGGCCATCGCAGAGGCCATCAAGTCGGGCCATCGGGAGTTCGACAGACTCGCCGTCAGCTCCGCCCGACGCGACGGTGTGACTCCCTGCGGAATGTGCCGCCAGACGCTCGCGGAATTCTGCGACGACGACCTCGCGGTCGTCTGCGACGAGGGTGACGACGTGACCGAGTACACCCTTGGCGAGTTGCTACCGAACACGATCTCAGAAGAGATGCTCGGCTGAGTGAACCGGACGCGACGCGAAGCACCTATTTTTCCCCCGCCAGACGTGACAGGTATGGACGATAGCGAAGACCCGAATGCGGACGTACAGTACCACATCGAGGTCGGCGAGGGAGACGTTGCCGACGCCGTCCTGCTGCCGGGGAACCCCGAGCGCGTCGAGAAGATTACGCAGTTCTGGGACTCGGCCGAAGAGGTCGCCTTCCACCGCGAGTACCGAACCGTGACCGGCACCTATGACGAGACGCCGATCAGCGTTACGTCCACGGGAATCGGGAGTCCGTCTGCCGCGATCGCGGTCGAGGAACTGGCGCGAATCGGCGCGGAGACGTTCATCCGCGTCGGGTCGTGTGGTGCGATCCAACCCGACATGAACGTGGGCGACCTCGTCATCACGACCGGTGGTGTCAGACAGGAGGGGACGAGCGACGAATACGTCCGCAAAGACTACCCCGCAGTCGCGGATTACGAAGTGGTCGCCGCGCTCGTCGCTGCCGCAGAGCGACTCGACTACGACTATCATACCGGCATCACGATGAGCGCGGACAGCTTTTACGCTGGACAGGGCCGTCCGGGATTCGAAGGCTTCCTCGCGGAGGGGGGCGACGAATTAGTCTCCCACCTGAAGAATGCGAACGTGAAGAACATCGAGATGGAAGCGAGCGCGATACTGACCATCGCAAACGTCTACGGTCTGCGTGCGGGTGCGGTCTGCTCGGTATACGCCAATCGCGAGACAGGAGAGTTCCGAACGGAGGGCGAGCATCGCGCCGCCGAAACCGCCAGCCTGGCGGTGAAGCTCCTCGCCGAGATGGACGAACTGAAAGCCAAAGCGGGCGTCGAACGCTGGCATCCGGGGCTCTCGCTCGACTGAGCAGTCACCGGTCGACGATGCCCTGTCGACGGGTTTCAGTCGACAGATTTCGGTCGATACGTCTCGTTCAACAGTTACCGACCTGCTGGTCGATGACCGTCTGGTTCACGCGGTAGACCGACACCGACCCGGAGCGATGGACGCGCTCGATACCGGGGAGGGGTTCGAAGCCTATCCGACCGTACCACTCTCGCTCCTGTGGGCCGTAGTAGATGTACTGCACGTCGTACCGTTGGAGGACCTCCGCGCGCGTACACCACGCGGTGTTCTGGCTGTATATCAATTTCACGTCGTTCTTTCGCTCTGTGTAGGCTAGATGGCCGCGATAGGCCCGTTCCTGGGGCCAGCCGAGAACGGTCGGCAAGCCGGTCAGTGACGCTGCCGGACTGCTCCACTGGTACGCTTTTCCGGGTGCCGAGACGATGTGTGGTCGCCCCTCTCTCGCGTCCAGCCACGCGATTGCACCAGCCTCGTCTCCACGAAAGGTTTCGACGAACGCCAGCCCATCGAGTGACGGGTCGTCTGCGCGGTGGATGGGATTGTCCGTGTTGACGTGCTCGCTGAGGGCGAACACGCCGTAGACCGAGGTCGAGAGGACGAGCAACGTGGTGAAGACGGCCATCCACTGTCGAGGCGTGAGGAGGGTTCCAGTGAGTTGGTCGGGGACGGAATCGGTGAGGAGTCGTGTTAGTGCGACACCCGCGGCGACCGCCCAGAGCACCCACACCTGCATGTACACCTTGAAGACGGTGTTGAACCGCCCGGAGATAGCGTTGTCCTGTACGTAAGCGAACTCCACGAGTAAGACGAGGCCCGCACCGCCGAGCACCAAGACCGTCTCGTAGCCGAGGTCGGTGTCGAGACGGAGAAGGACCCACCCACCGACGAGGAGGGGAGCGACCAACGCCAGTGCCGCAACCCCGCCTTGCCACCCGACGACGACCAGCAGACCGCCGAGAACGCCGACCTGTGTGGCTTCCCTGTCTCGCCACTGGACGTGCGAGCCGAAATAGAGCGCAAAGAGGACGAGGAACGTACCGTGGACGATGAGTATCTCCACGAAACTGCTTCGATCCGGGAGAAACCCGACGCTTCGCGTTCCTGCCGCCCCGAGCAGGATGTTCACCACGAACGGTGCCGCCCAGAGGAGCGAGAGGAGTCCGACGACGAGCGTCATCGCCATCGCAACCACGATGGTTCCGAGTTCTCGGGTGATCGCCGACCTGCCGCCGACGATTCGTTCGCCGCCCGGAACGAGTGTCGCAGGGTGTTCGTCGGCGAAGGTGAGCGCCAGCCAGACGACACCGAGTGCGGTCGGGAAACTCCAGGAACTGATGGTACTGACGAAGGCAACGACCGGTGGAAGTACCCCGAAGACGAGTATTCGACGCCACCGGGTTTCGGCGCGGTAGACGGCGAACCCGAGGGCCGCGACCAGCAGGAGAAACGGTTGCCCCATCATGTGGGCGTGAAGATCGCCGTTCAGATACGCGAAGAGGGGGAACTCGTTTATCGTCCCGACCATCACGCGGCTGGCATCCCAGTAGTGGAAATCCTTTGCGGCGAGCGCGACGTCGGCAGGTTCCATCTCCAGTGGTGTTGCGATCGCCACGACGACTGCACGTGGAAACACTCCCGCAAACAGCCGAATCAATGTGAAGACGTTCGCGGCGAACCCGACGAAGAACGCGGCGAAGACCCCCGCGAATCGGGCTGGAGTTCCGTGTCGGTCGGCGATAGCGCCAGCCAGTCCGTAGGCGGTGGTGACCAACATTCCGTAGAATCCGGCGAGTGCGAGGTTGTAGCCGAACCGGGGGAGCGTCCCGATCAGCTTCGTCAGAATCGCCGCGATGAGATGACCGCCGTAGTAGTACCGGATGGATTCCCCGGCGAACCACATGTCCTCGGGCGGGAGCGCGGGCGCGCGCATGAGGGATTTCAGCAGCCCGAAGTCGAGGAACTTCTCGCCCCCGCCCGCGTGTAGCGCCGGGTCGATAGCCCTGATGGCGACGAGAAAGCAAAATGCGACGGTGAAGACGACCATGGCTTCCGCGTACCGTCGGAGGTCGAGTTCGAGGTCGCGTCTCGTTAGCAGAGCGGAGAGGGCAGCGAGAACGATGATAGCGCCAGCGATCGTGAACGAAGTGAAGGTAAACTGCCCGAGCCAGTACGTCACTATCGTAACGACCGTCAGGGCGACCGGGAGTGCGAACGCGGCACCACGGTCGGGAAACCGGGGAAAGAGCGTGGTAGCGACCGGAAGCCCCGCGAGAGCGAATGCATAGTAGACGAGCAGCCAGATAGCGACGAGTCCGAACTCCATATCTCTGATTTGGTGCGTGCGCCGCATGGATATACGTCTTGGGGTCGTGACACAGTTCCGATACGTTTGACGACGGTGAGATAACGGTAGGAACTCACATAGGGCGGTCGAATCACAATCCTTAACTACCGAACGCCAGTACGAGATGGTAGCGGGATGGGATAGCCAGGAGATTCCGGCGGGCTCATAACCCGCAGATCGGTAGTTCAAATCTACCTCCCGCTATTTTAAAGGAAACAAACCTTCGTGGAGGATTCTCTATGCGATTCTCTGGTGAGCAAAATCGTATCTGAGTAGATTTGAATGAGACAGGACACGCACAACGTAGTGAGCATGTTCTGGCGTAGTTCAAATCTACCTCCCGCTATTGTAAAGGAAACAAACCCTCGTGGAGGGTTCTCTATCCGAATCTCTGGTGAGCGCCGAGTGACCACCTGCTTCGTCGGTCGGGCCACCCGATTTATGGATAGTGGCACGCTACGTCTGGTGTATGACCTCCGTGCTATTCGTGGTTAGTGAAGAAGGCTACTGGGGCGAAGAGTGTATCGAGCCGCTGCAGACGCTCTCCGATGCAGGTGTCGATATCGACGTTGCGACGCCGAGCGGTTCGAAACCGGTCATCGACGAACGTTCGACCGACCCGGAGAACGTCGGTGAGGAGACCGCCGAGCGAGTCCGCGAAGCGCACGAAAACGACTCTCGGCTTCAAGACCCGACGCCGTTGGCACAGACGGGGATGGACGAGTACGGTGCGGTGGTGTTCCCCGGCGGTCACGGAACCGAATGGGATATCAATCAAGACAAACATGCGCGTCGGTTGCTCCGTGACGCGGTGGAAACGGGCGAGAAGAAAGCACTCGTGGTCTGTCACGCGGTCGGCCTGCTGGCGTTCACGTGGGACAGTGACGGCGAACTGCTCGTCGAGGGACGTGACGTGACCGGCTTCCCGAACGAGTGGGAAGAGGGCATCGTCGACGAGAACGACTGTATGCCGGACGGGAGAAAGCTCCCGTACTGGGTCGAAGACGAGGTGAAAGGCGCGGGCGGTAACTGGGACGCAGAGCTGGATGCGGAGACGAGCGTCCGAACCGATGGCGATCTGATCACGGGACGCGGACCGGGGTCATCGCACGCGGCGGCGACGACGCTGCTCGACGCGCTCGGTATCGAATAGGTCATCGATTAGTGAAATCGGTCGATTTATACCAGCGTCGCCCCCAGTGTCAACGGATGGTCGGGACACGCGGTGTGTTGGCAGTGATGGCGGGGGGGACGATGATCATCGCCATCGCCGCAATGCGCTCGGGGCGAAAGCAGATGGGGCTCTGGTTACTCACGACTGCATTCTTCATAGCCAGTATCTGGTCGGGCCTGAGTGTCGTCTGGGCACGAGAGTATCCGAACCAATCCGCGATTCCCGCAGAGTCGCATCTCGTATTAGGGACGACTGCGGTTGCCGGGGCGATCTATTATGGGATGCTTGCGAGAGAATCTGTTAATTAACGGAAAACATTTTAATGAAAACATATCTGTTCAGTATCAACGAACAGTTCATCATACTTTAGAACCACTCTCGTCTTCTATGAGACTCAAAAAACTAAAAGCTTCTGGCAACCAGTAGCTTTAAATACATCTTGTGCAAGTCTTTGGTATGCCACGGCGACGCAACCGAAGTGGTAAGGATGACAGCCGAAGGAACTTCCTGAAGGCAAGTGGGGCCGGAGCAGTTGCCCTCTCGCTTGCGGGTTGTTCGACTCAGAATAACAACGACGACGAAGGGGAAAACACGAGCACGACGAGCACAGGTTCGACTACGACCGAAGCAGCCGGAACCGTCGAAGTCGGGCCGGACAACATCACGCCCGGTGGAACGCTCCGCTACGGTCTTCCATCGAACCCGGACAGCCCGAACATCTTCTTGTCGGGCAGCGTTTACTCAGCAGTCGCGCTCAGTCCCATCTACAACTACGGTATCACTACCGACCCAGTGACGTTCGAAGTCAAAGAGAACGTCTTCACTGATTGGGAAGTGAAGAACGCAGACAAGGAGAAACCGGACATCTACTTCAACGTCCGAAAGGAAGGTCTGGAGTGGAACGACGGTGAGAAGTTCAAGCCGATCGAAGACGTGCTCTTCTCATACCAGTACGTACTCGACAACGAACCCGGCGAGTACTCGGTGTGGAATGACTTCGATGCAATTGAAGAGGCGAGCAACGACTGGGACCTCCACATCAAGATGTCCAAGCAGGTCGGGACGTGGGACTCCACCATCCTCGGTGGCGCGCCGATCATTCCCAAGCACAAGTGGGAGGGCGTCGACTACAAGAACTACGACCCGATGAAGGAGAACGATGAAGGTCCCGTCGGAACCGGGCCGGGTAAACTCACCAAGTACAACCCGGACACCTCGATGCAGGTCAAGTTCCGCCGCGACTACATCGATAACACCTACGCTCTCAACAGCCTCCAGTGGATCAAAGACCACAAGTCGCTCGTCCACGGCGGTCCGTTCCTCGATGGCGTGAACTTCAAGGTCTACGGTGGTACCGGTCCGATGACGCAGGCGTTCCTGAACGGTGACATCGACACTCACTACGGGAGCTTCAAGGCATCGAAGATCCCCAAGGTCCAGAAATCCGAAGATAAAGGCCTCATGAAGGGGTACGACAGTGGATTCTCGTACTACGGATTCAACTGTCGGCGTGCCCCCCTCGACGACGTTGCACTCCGACAGGCGATGGCGTTCCTGTTCGACGACAAGTACTGGACGCAGACCCTCAAAGGTGGCTTCGTCATCAAGGGCGACTACGCACACTCGCCGGGTTACCGGGCTGCACGTCCCGAATCCGTCCACGATGGAAATCTGCTGACCGATCCGCAGACGAACGCATTCGACTTCCGGAGCGCGGGTGGTAAGAAACCGGACATCGAAGGCGTTCGGAAGTTCCTGACGGACGGAAACGTCGTCAGCGGCAAAGGTACCTACGTCGGCAAGGAGTTCCCCGGAACGTACTCCGGTGTGAAAGCGAGCCGGTCGAGTTCGAAGTACGAGTACACCTTCGGCTCCGTCAAGTCGAAGGCACTCAAGAACTCGAACGCCGACAAAGAGCTTCTCGTCGATGGAAAAACCATCCCCGAGATGATGGACGGCGACTCTCTCACGATCTTCATCGACCCGCCAAGCGAGAAGCCGAACGAAGCGAAGGCTATCGCGCAGTGGGTGAAGAACCTGAAACAGCTCGGCATCCCGGTTTCCACCAAACCGATCGAGTTCAACACCATGACTGGTAAGGTGTACCAGACCGAGGAGTTCGACATCTACCCGATGGGTTGGGGTGGAACCGACCCGTACGGAACGTCCATCGAGGCGTTCTTCCACTCGCGGCAGTCCGGCGACGACCACGAGAAGTTCGCCTACAACTCCACTGGCTACGGTGTCTCCGGTGGCAGTGCCGACAAACTGATCGACACTGCATACAGCGAGACCGAACCGGAGCCACGGAACAAGAAGTGGGCGAAGGCTATCGAGCGCGTCTACCTCGACATGCCGTACATGGTGCAGGACTACGCGAAGTACCGCTGGCCCATGAACACGGCCAAGTTCGGTGGTGTGGTCGAGAACATCGTCGACCCCGCCTACGCGAACTGGGGCGTCGAGTACGGCAACATGTACCTCAAGAAGAACCTGAAGAAATAACGGTCTGACACACGACCCTCGACACTGGTTTTTTGCCGATACGTAGGGGGAACATGGCTGTATTTAGTACGCGACCGATTAGAGAATCACCACATTGATAACGAATGTGTACCATGCATTGTATGGATACACAAGAGTAAGCGATATGGTAACTGACAGACCGACGTCAACGAAAGGAAGACAATGACTAGGATTAGCACTCGCTACCTTGCAAAGCGGCTTGTCGTCTCCTACCTGACTCTGCTCGTGATAATGACGATCCTGTTCGTGCTCATTCGGAGCATGCCGGGATCGTTTATCTCGACAATGATCACACCGGAGATGAAGCCAGTACAGATCGAGCGACTTCGAGAGACCTGGGGTCTCAATGAGCCGCTGTGGAAACAGTACCTGAACTTCATGATCAACTACCAGGTCGGTGAGTTCGGACGGTCACCGACGCTGAAGGTTCCCGTCTGGGATCTGATCATCCGACGATTCCCCCGCACCATCATCCTGTTCGGTGCCGGGTTCGTCATCGCATACACCGTGGGGCCACTGGTGGGTATGTATCTGGGCTGGTGGCGTGGTACCCGGAAAGACAAGTTCACCTACACCGCCGGTCTGACGATGTACTCCATGCCCGCATTCTGGATCGCATGGTTGTTCATCTGGTTGTTCGACTACGAACTCGGACTGCTGAAGAGCACATACATGGTCGACCAGTTCGGAATCGCCGATTGGACGCCGTTCCTGGCGATGACGAACATTCTTCACCATATCGCGCTCCCACTGTTCAGTATCGCGTTCGTCGGGTGGGTCGGGTCGATGCTCGTCATGCGCCCGTCGATGAACAACGTCACCGGGGAAGATTATGTCTTCCTCGCGAGAGCGAAAGGTCTCAGTGAGCGAACGGTGATGATGAAACACGCAGCCCGCAATGCGCTGATTCCGGTCGCTACGCAGGCGATCGTCGGATTGGCGTTCCTCATCGACGGGAGTGTCATCATCGAACAGGTGTTCAGTTGGCCCGGTATCGGGAAGTTGATCGTGAACGCGGTGATGCAGAAGGACTACCCCGTCACACAGGCGGCGTTCTTCATGCTCGCAGTCCTCATCATCACGATGCGGCTGGTGACAGACATCGCGTACACGTTCCTCGACCCACGAATCAAGTTCGGGGAGGAATCATAGATGGCGACACAATCTGAAAACGCATCAACGATCGATACATTCAAAGAGCGATGGGAACCGCGCATCGAACGCTTCCGTCGGGGATGGAACCGATACACGCAGCACAAGATGGGTGTTCTCGGTGTCCTCATCCTCTTCATGTACATCCTCTGGGCGCTGTTCCCGTCGTTTTTCGCCCCGCACACGATGGAGTGGCGGGCGTTCGTCGGCAACGACCAGTACGTCCGGATGACGCTCCAACAGACACAACAACTGCCACACCCGCCAGCGTTCGGTGACCCGTTCTTCGCACCACTCGGGACGAACGACTTGGGCCACGGTATCCTGACGCTGATGGTGTACGCAGCGAAGGACGCGCTGTATATCGGGTTCGCAGCCGGGCTCCTCTCCAGCCTCGTCGGCGTTCCGCTGGGTCTCATCAGCGGTTTCTACGGCGACACCTGGATCGACGAGCTCATCCAGCGCATCGTGGACGTGATGTACGGAATGCCGTTCCTCCCGTTCCTCATCGTCCTCGTCGCGATCCGAGGGATTAACACGACGAACATCATCCTCGGCATCGCCATCACGTCGTGGCTCAACAACTGCATCCTCATCCGCGGGGAGACGTTGTCGCTCAAGGAACGAGCGTACATCGAGTCTGCGCGAGTTGCAGGCGCGAGCGACACGCGAATCGTGTTCCGACACATCCTGCCGAACGTCGTGCCACTGGCATTCGTGTTCCTCGCGCAAGACGCGGCATCCGCGATTCTCGCCCAGGCAGCGCTCGCGTACCTCGGTCTGGCCGACTTCACGGAGGTCTCGTGGGGTGTGATGATCGAGCGAGTAAAGGCACAACAGTATATCTTCGACGCGCCGTGGTGGCTCATCCCACCAGGACTGGCGATCACGTCTATCGCTGCGGCGTTCTACTTCATCGGATTCTCGGTGGAGGACGTTGCCAACCCACAGGAGTAACTCATGTCACTACTAGAAGTAAACGATCTCTGCGTTCGCTACGACGCTGGCGACAAGCAGGTTCACGCTGTCGATGGTGTCAGCTTTAGTGTCGATCACGGCGAGACGTACGGTCTCGTCGGTGAATCAGGCTGCGGAAAGACGACGCTGGCGAAGTCACTCATCCACCTTCTCGACTCGAACGGATACGTCGAAAGTGGGGAGATCTGGTTCGACGGAACGTTGCCACAGTGGGAGGACGAGAACGGCAACGCACGTCGTGAGATAATCGACGACGACCGGTACCCGGTTCGTGAAGACGGGATGACCGACCTCGCAAAGCTGGACAATCAGGAGATCCGTGACGTCCGATGGCGAGATATCGCACTCATCCCACAGAGTGCGATGAACGCCCTCAACCCGGTGTACAAGGTCGGTGATCAGATCGTCGAAGCGATCTTGCGTCACGAACCAAACACGACCGAGAAGGAGGCGGACGAGCGCGCACGTGATCTCATCGAACGTGTCGGTATCGAACCGGAGCGCGCGGACGACTACGCCCACCAGTTCAGTGGTGGGATGAAACAACGCGCCGTCATCGCCATGGCGATGGCGTGCAATCCGGACTTGCTCATCGCGGACGAGCCGACGACGGCACTCGACGTCATCATCCAGGACCGAATCCTGGAGGAACTCGAAGCACTTCAGGAGGAGTTCAACGTTGCGATCATCGTCGTCAGCCACGACATCAGTGTCATGGCCGAGATCTGTGACCAGCTCGCCGTGATGTACGGTGGGAAGATGATGGAGAGTGGACCGATGACCGAGGTGCTCACGGATTCGGCGAATCCCTACACACTCGGCCTGAAGAATTCGTTCCCGACGGTCGAAGAAGAACAGCAGGAACTCATCTCGATCCCCGGGTCGCCACCGACGCTCCTCGACCCGAGTGCTGGGTGCCGGTTCGCAACTCGGTGTCCGTTCGTAGTGGACGAGTGCTACTCGGCACACCCGCCGATGTACGATATCGACCAGGCAGAGACGGGGAAACGCACGGAAGCGAGCAAACCCAAAATCCACCGCTCGGCGTGCTATCGTGTCGACGAACTCGAAATGATGCGCACTGAGGCGAAAAAGGAGGAAATATGGCAACAGAACACGACGCAGACGCACTAGTAGAGATCGAGAACGTCTCGAAGTTGTTCGACCTATCGCAGGGTGTCGTCGAGCGGCTGCTCGGTCGAGAACCACGACCGGTCCGTGCAGTTCAGGACGTCGACCTAACGATCAACAAGGGCGACATCATGGGAATCGCTGGCGAGTCCGGCTGTGGGAAGACCACGCTCGGGAAGCTACTGGTGAAGCTGTACAACCCCACGCACGGAACCATCAAGTTCGACGGTCGTGACGTGACCGAACTCACGCGGGAGGACGAGAAGGTGTTCCGCCAGCGTGTCCAGATGATCTTCCAGGATCCCTTCGAGAGTCTGAACCCACGGATGACGGTGTTCCAGTCCATCGTCGAGCCGCTCCAGATAAACGACATCGGAGAGGGCTACCAAGACCGCCGTGACAAGGTCGTCCAGGTGTTGAACGACGTGGGTCTCTCGCCTGCAGAGGCGTACTTGAACGAGTTCCCGAAAGAGCTCTCAGGTGGTGAACGGCAGCGTGTCGCTATCGCGCGTGCGCTGGTCGTCGACCCCGATTTCGTCGTCTGTGACGAACCCGTCTCGATGCTCGACGTGTCGATTCGGGCAGGCGTCTTGAACCTGATGAAGGAACTGCAGGACGAGTACGGCCTGACGTATCTGTTCATCAGCCACGACCTCTCGCTCATCCGGTACATGTGTGACCGAACGGCCATCATGTATCTCGGTGACATCATCGAACAGGGACCGACGAGTGAGGTCGTCGAGAACTCGAAACATCCCTACACGCAAGCGCTGTTCGACGCGGTGCCGGAGATCGAACCCGAAGCTGAGCGCCACCGGGCGAACGTGACAGGTGAGGTTCCGAACCCGCGGAACCCACCCAGTGGTTGTCAGTTCCACCCGCGATGTTCGAAGATAATCCCGCCGGAGGACTGGACAGGCAGTCAGGAAGCGTTCCGGCGTGCCTTCAATTTCAAGCGCAAGGTTGCCCTCGGTGATCTCGACGGAGAAGATATCGATGCGGAGAACCGAGACCAGCGCCACGCCGTCGATAGACTGCTCGAAACCGGGCTCGCGATGGAACTACCCGAAGAGTACCGTATCGAAGGTGAAGACGAGGGGAACGTCGATATAGACACACTCGACATGCCTCGACAGGCCGAGAACGCACTTCGGTCTGCTGCGCGCGATCTCCTCGAAGGAAACGTCGAGGAAGCAGAGGAACAACTCGACCGAGAGTTCCAGACGATCTGTGAGCAGAGTCATCCCGAATTGCGACAGTCGGGTGACCAGATCGCAGCCTGTCACCTCTACGAATCGTCGTCGTCGAACACGGAGCCGATCACACCAGACGCTTCCGACTGATCGTCGCTACCTTTCTCGATTCCGTCCCGTTGTCGAGGGAAAACCTTACGGTACTGATACACATAGCTTCGCACATCTTCATGTCGAATTCGAACGCCCGCAACCCCTTACGGCCGAAACGCCCTCTCGTCGTCGGTCTCGTCCTCGTTACAGCTATCGTCACGATGATGTTGTTCGTCCCTACGATGCAGGGGCACATCGCCACGATGAACATCGGCAGTGTCGACGTGACGGCGACGGAGTATGCAGTCACCGATGGTGGTGAACATCTCTCCGCCACGTTCGAGGTACACAATCCGACACGACGAACGGTAGTGTTCTACTCTGGTCTGTTGCACGCCTACGATGGGCAAACGCAGTTGAACGATGGAACGACGACGATGTTCGATAAAACAGCGGTTCCAGCAGGAGAGACGGTCGAGATAACGGCGAACATCGATCTCACCCCGGCAACCGAAAAACAGACGAGACGTGCCGTCCAATCAGGTTCGATACGGTTAGCTGGCGAAATCAACGGTGAGATCGGTCAGAAATCGGTAACCGTTCCCGTAGATATCGGAGGAGCAAACTGATGACAGAAGCGAATAACCACGGATGGACGACCGAAAAGTTCAGCGGAAAGCTCCGACGGCGATATCAGATCGCTGTCCTTGCGAAGAGCCTCGTCTCGGGTGTCATCGCAGGCCTGGCAGCGTTCACCTACAACATGTCGGAGCTGATGACAATCTCGATAGACCCACGGCTCGTGCTCGGACTGACGGCTCTCGCTGGCGTATTCGCACATCTGCTCGCACACGACCTTCGAGAGAGTATCCACGTCGGAATCGTCGGCTTCTTCGTCGGTGGATTCACGATGGTCGGGGTGTGGGTTGCGCCCCTCTGGATCCTTCCGTACTCGACGGGTGCGCGTGACATCCTGCTGCCACGGCTGACGGGGACGGCGGTCGTCGCCGCACTGTTCGTCTATTCGTCGGTGTACCTCGGCGCGTATCTGACAGCCCTGACGGTGGATGCCTACGCATCTACCTAAACCGTGAGTGTTTTGTTCTGAGCGTCTGTACGTTCTTCCGTGTCGAAAGACGTTCCCACCCGTGACCGCTCCGTCCGTGAGCGCGGCACCTTCGCAAAACACGGTGACGACCCGACTCTCGCCAGCTACCTCTCATCGCTTTTCTTGCTGCTTTCGGTCCCGTCGTTCATCTTGCTCACGTACGCCGGTTACTGGTACGACCTGTACGACTACGGCGCGATCATCCCGGTCTTTGCCGGGCTACTCATCGGTTCGATCACGCTCGCGTTTACCATCATGCACGTCGTGACGCGTTAGAACGTGTTGTTCCGGAGCGTCATGTAAAAGAGGACTGCCATCGCGGCGACGAGGAGACCGAACTCCATGCGGGTGGCAGACTGCTCGTTAGAGAGAAAGAACAGCACGAGGCTCGAAACACCGAGCGCCGTTGCGACGACGAACAGCAGTATCGAGAGATTCGTCTCGTTGGTCAACCAGTAGAAGACCCGGTTTCCAAGGTCGTCCATAGTGTCCTCAGAAACGGATATCTTCGAAGACACATTCGACTGGCGCGATGACGATCTCTTGCGCCAGAGCGTAGGTGGTGAGCGCGAGCTTCGAATCGGCGGTGAACGCTTCGTCATCGTCGCGCCATTCGGCGACACTTGCAGCGAATCTGACGTGGGAATCGTGAATCGTCATGAGCCACTCGGTTGGGAGTTCGTCGGCCTCCCCCTTATGCATCACCCGGAACAGGTATTTGAACGTCTCGTCGGTTCGCCAGCTGATGTCTTCACCCGCCTGGTATTCGGGGAACTGCGGTGTACCGAACATCTGGACGAGCCGGTAGAGCGGGACGCCGATGTTGTCTTCGTCGGCACCGTCCGTTCCGGGACTGATGTACGCGACGACGTTCAGGTCGTCACGTTCGCGGACGTTGTCCTCGACCAGCACCTCGCCGTCGGCTCTCCGGGCTTCGATCTCCTCACGAGGAATGGGTTCGACCACGATGTCCTGCAGTTCCTCGAAATCGGGGGCGTCAGGATGGTTTCGAATATCCATAGCTTAGTACGCGAAGTAGTTGAAACCGCGCCAGCCAGCGTAGCCGAGACCGAGAAGTAGAACACCACTCGCAACGACAATGAGCGACTCGGTCGTCGTCATGGTCGCTCTCAACTGCGGTATCAGTTTGAAGTACAGTGAGATGCCGAACAGGAGGTAGATGTATCCAATGACGACACAGAGTATTGCTACAGCGATCGATACAAACCCTATCGGACCGCGCATCTGTTTCGGGACGCGATTCTTTAACGCCATGGTTTGTGCTACTTCGGCACAAGCATAAATGTTCTGCAAAGAGAGTTAGTTTCATTCGTCGCGGTCTCGGTCGCTGGCTTCCAGATGCTCCAGTCCATCACCGGAGAGCGGTGACATTCGCTCGTCGAACTCCTCGTCGCTCGACTTCGATGCCGCGTCTCGTCCGGCGAAGTACGCGGAGATGAACTGCTCGTGATTCTCGCGCAGGGTGTAGCCGAGCCAGATGAACGCGATTCCGGGGAGCACGCGAACGGCGAACGCTGGCGTGAGCACTCCGTACACGCCCGTCACGACCGACCCGTGAAGGGCGTCACCGACGAGTAGCGCGCCCGTGACGAGCGTGAACGTCGAGAGCATCGCCAGAAACTGTCTGGAGAGCATCTTACCCGTCGCCGTGCTCGTCCACGATGACGACTTCGCCGTCCTGCACGTCCACGTTGATGAGCGTCTTCACCAGATAATCTGTGTCGTCCAGTTCGTTCGCGCCGACTTTCTTGATGACGGCACAGACGTCAACCACGTCGGCGCCGATGTATTCGAGCGCCTCGGTGACGGCTTTCATCGTCCCCCCCGTGCTGAGCACGTCGTCCAGGAGGAGCACGCGGTCGCCCTCGTGGACGTTGTTGATGAACATCTCGTTCTCGGAGTAGCCGGTCTGCTGGGAGAGCGCGACTTCGCCTTCCAGTCCGTACTGGCGCTTGCGGATGACCACCAGCGGGATGTCGGTCATCAGCGAGACCGCGGTCGAGATGTGGATGCCCATCGCGGCGGGCGTGACGATCTTATCGACGTTCTCCAGATCCGCCTTGCGGATGATCTTGATGACGATCTCGCGCAGCAGTGTCGGTTCGAGCATCGGAATCCCGTCGCTGATGGGGTGGACGAAGTAATGGTACCCTTCTTTCTCGATGATCGGCGCTTCGAGAAGCGACTGCTTCAACTGGTCCATGTTGGAGGTATTCAATCCAGCAGTAAAAGGTGCCGGTATCGCGTACGCGAAGTGATTCGAAAAACGGTGACACTGAAGCTGGAATCATGGTGGCGACTGACGAATACTGGAACCGTTCGAGCGTCCGTCTCATCGTGTTCGTATCGAGGAGCCACTTTCACTTTCAGTCCGGGTAAGGCACACCACTTTTACACTGCCTGCGGTAGGAGAGAGTGCGGGTTGGCGAGGCCCGCAGGACAGCACGGTTGTCACAGACCCCTACCCCAGCAGGGTTCCATCCGTATCCCACCCCTTCGGGACATCCAGGCAAGGCTAATGGCGTAATCCGAGCGGCAGACGGGATACCATCCATCCTTTCGGGCGAGAATTTAAATGCGATAGTCGAAGTAGCAGATAATGACTACGACATGGTGAGTGAACTGTCCGTTAAAGTGTTGTTTTCGGATTGTAGGCCTTGGAACCGCCGACCCGTCGAACCGCGAATCACTGAACTGCCGACCGATTCGAATCGGCGGACTGATTGGCCCGTCCCGCGCGAGCATGTCATCCAAGCGGTTTGAGAAGCGTTAAGGTGGGTCCATCGCTCACATTCGAGTGTGCAATCACCATCCGACCCGGTAGCCGTGGTTGTGCTTGCGCTAGTGATGCTCCCGTTCGCGGCGGCGGCGCTGACACCGCTCGTCTACCGCGTGTTGGGCGAGCGGACCGCTTACTATGCGGCAGCAGTCGCGCTCGCCTGCTTCGGGATGGTTGCCAGCCAGGCAGGCACCCACGGCCCGGTTACTTTCACGTGGATCCCGTCACTCGACGTCTCCCTCCGGTTCTACGTGGATGGGCTCGCCTTACTCATCGGCTTTCTCGCCAGCGGGGTAGGCGTGCTCATCCTCACGTACTCCGGCGCGTACATGCACCACGAACCGGGCAAGGCGAAATACTACACCGCACTGCTGGCGTTCATGGGGTCGATGCTCGGGGTCGCCTTCGCGGCAGACCTCGTCGCCCTCTTTCTCTTCTGGGAACTGACGAGTCTCTCGTCGTTCATCCTCATCGGCCACTACACAGACCAGCGGTCGTCCCAGTACGCTGCCCGGAAGTCGATGATTATCACCGTCTCCGGCGGTCTGTTCATGCTCATCGGCTTCCTGTTGCTCCACGACGTGACGGGGACGTTCAACCTCGCGGCGATGCTCGAACACCCCGCGCAGGTACACGAAGAACTGGTTAACGCAGGGATGCTCCTGCCCGTCCTCGGTCTCGTCGCCATCGGTGCGGCAGCCAAGTCGGCGCAGGTACCACTCCACATCTGGCTTCCGAACGCGATGGAAGCCCCGACGCCCGTCTCCGCGTTCCTGCACTCCGCCACGATGGTCAAGGCGGGGGTGTATCTGGTCGGGCGATTCCGCCCGCTCCTCCTGCCCGAAGGCGCACACGGCATCCCCGAGTGGTCGCTGCTCTTTACCGTCCTCGGCCTCGCCACGATGACCATCGCGGCCATCCTCGCCGTCGCAGCCACCGACATCAAGGAACTGTTGGCCTACTCGACGGCGAGCCACCTCGGACTCATCATCGCCGGATTCGGCTTCGCCTCCGAACTCGGTGCCGAGACGGGCGCGTTCCACATCTTGAACCACGCGATGTTCAAGGCCGCGCTGTTCCTCGTCGCGGGGATCATCGCGCACGAGGCAGGCACCCGGAAGATAAAACACCTCGGCGGCCTCCGTCACGACCTCCCGTTCACCGCGGCCATCACAGTCGTCGCGGCGCTCGGGATGGCTGGTGTGCCGCCCTTCAACGGCTTCTACTCCAAGGAGTTCCTGTTCGAAGCGGCCTACCACGCCGCGGAAGTCACGGGCGGCCTCGCGTGGCTCTACCCTGTCGTGGCCGTCTTCGGGAGCATCTTCACGTTTCTCTACTCGGTCAAATTCATGATGCTCTTCTTCGGCGAGAAGCCGGAAGGTCTGGGACACGTCCATCGCCCACCAGCGGTGATGCTCGTGCCGCCCGCCATCCTCGGCACCATCGCAGCACTCATCGGACTCGGCGGCATCACCTCGACGTTCGGCGTCCACATCGCGCCCCTCGACCACTTCGTCACGCTGGTCATCGAGAGCGTCCTTCCGCCGGGCGCACAGCACGAGGCGTTCCACTACCACCTGCCGACGCACGTCACTCCCTACGCTATCATGAGTGCGACGACCATCGCGCTCGGCGTGGCGGCCTACCCGTTCTACGACCGCCTGCACGACGGCATTAACCGTCTGCTCTCCATCGACCCGCTTCGCGCCAACTGGTGGTACGACAACACCGTCTACGGCCTGAACGACGCGAGCGTGGCGTTGGTTCCTCGCGTCCAGACCGGCCTGCTCCGAACCTACGCGACGTGGACGCTCGCGGCAGTCAGTGCCCTCGCACTCGGCGGCTACGCCGCGGCAGGTGTCTCGCTTCCTGCCTTCGAAGGATTAGCAGTCACCTATCCCATCCTGCTCATTCTGCTGGTCGCGGTCGTCGGTGCAATCGCCGTGAGCATCGCACCCTCGCACGTCGCAGGCGTGCTCACTCTCTCGATCCTGGGGTTCATGGTCGCCGTCTTCTACGTGCTGGCCAGCGCCCCCGACCTCGCGCTCACGCAGCTCGTGGTCGAGACGCTCGCGCTCGTCATCTTCCTGCTCGTCCTGGATCGGCTTCCGACGTTCTACGGCGAGACGACTCGAGCGCGAGCCATCCGCGACGGGGCACTCTCGGTCGCTGTCGGCGCGACAGTCTTCGTCACGGTGCTCCTCTCGACGGCGGCACACCCCGACTCCATCGCGTCGTACTTCAAAGACCCCCACGTGACCGTCGATCAGGCGGGCGGCACGAACATCGTCAACATCATCCTCGTGGACTTCCGTGGTTTCGATACGATGGGCGAAATCTCGGTCGTCGCCATGGCCGCGCTCTCGGTGTTGACGCTCATCGCCATGCGGGAACGAGGTGAGACGCAATGACGACCGTCATCACCCGCACCGTCACGCGCACGGTGGTCCCACTCATCTTCGTCACCGCAGTGGCGCTGATGTTGCAGGGACACAACCTCCCCGGTGGGGGATTCATCGCGGGCGTCCTGACGACGACGGCGTTCGCCCTCATCTACATCGTCTACGGGCTGGACTATCTGGAAGACGAACTCTTCCACCGGATGGTTCGCGGCCCGGTCGAACACCTCCAGCACGGTATCGTCGAGAACTACCGCACCATGTTCGCGCTCGGACTCGCACTCGCAGCCGGCGCTGGACTGGTGTCGATGGCGTTCGGTCACGCCTTCCTTTACCAGACGTTCGTCTACCTCGAACACATCCCGCTCTACCCGCACTTCGAGGTGGCGAGCGCGATCGCGTTCGACACGGGGGTCTACCTCGTCGTCGTTGGCGCCCTCCTCACGATCCTCTCGGTGGTGGGTGCCGAATGACGCAGTTCATACTCGCTGCCGTCCTCGGCTTCCTGTTCGCGCTCGGCACCTACCTCGTCCTGCGCAGGGACGTGGTACGAGTCGTCTGGGGCGTCTCCATCATCAGCCAGGCGGCAAACGTCTATCTCGTCACGATGGGCGGGCTGTCCGGCGGTGTCCCCATCCTCTCACACGGCGGCGGCCACGGTGGCGGACACTCCATCACCGACCCACTCGTGCAGGCGCTCGTCCTGACTGCCATCGTCATCGGCTTCGGGACGACCGCCTTCGCACTCGTCTTGACGTATCGCGTCTACGAAGAACACGGAACCATCGACATGAACGAACTGGGTGAGTCTGCATGAATCAATTCGTCATCGCACCGCTGTTGGTCGCGCTCGTGACGGCGATACTGACGTTGCTCGTCCGGCGATTGCAGAACGTCCAGCGCGGCGTGAGCCTCATCGGAGGGTTCGCCTACGTCTTCGCAGTGGCGGCTCTCTGGGCCGAAGTCGAGCCACTGGGCGCATCGAACGTCGTCCCGTATCAGCTCGGCAACTGGCAAGCACCGTACGGTATCACGCTGGTCGCCGACTCACTATCGGTGTTCATGCTCGCGCTGGCGGCGGTCGTCTCGCTGGCCGCACTGGTGTTCTCGATCCGGTACGTCGACGAGTTCGGCCAGCGTCTCTCGTACCATCCGCTCTATCACTTCATGATGGTCGGCGTCACGGGGTCGTTCCTCACGGGCGACATCTTCAACCTGTTCGTCTGGTTCGAGGTGATGCTCATGTCGAGTTACGTCCTTGTCGTCTTCTACAGCGGGCCACAACACACCCGCGCGGCGCTCAACTACGTCGTCCTCAACCTCATCGGGAGTGCGGTCATGCTGCTCGCGATCGGTGGCATCTACGCTACGACGGGGACGCTCAACATGGCGCAACTCGCTCGACGTCTAGCGACCGAATCGGGCGGCATCTCACCCCTGCCCGTCCTCGGCCTGTCGGCGCTCCTCTTCGCCGTCTTCGCGCTGAAGGCGGGTATCGCACCCTTCCAGTTCTGGGTACCCGCGGCCTACCGCGCTGCGCCAGCACCGGTCTCCGCGATGCTCGCAGGTGTGGTGAAGAAGGTAGGCGTCTACGCCATCATCCGCCTCTACTTCACCGTCTTCGCGGGGCTGAACGTCGGCGAACTCGGACTCCCCGGCCTTTCGGGCACCTCCGCACTCGCCTTCTTCGGACCCGTCATGTTCGTCATGGCTGGCGCGAGTATCCTGCTCGGCGGTCTCGGCGCGGTCAGCAGAGAGGACATCGACGGCTTGCTCGCCTATTCGAGCATCGGACAGGTCGGCTTCATCGTCCTGCCCCTCGCCATCGGCGCGACCGTTCCAGAAGTGCGAACGCTCGCCATCGCAGCGGCGCTCGTCTACGCGCTGAATCACGCGCTGGCGAAGGGACTCCTGTTCCTCGTCTCCGGGTCGGTGTTCTCGTCGGTCGGCTCGATCCGGTTCGCCGACCTCGGTGGCCTGACCCGGAAAGACCCCATGTTGTCGGGCGTCTTCTTCGTCGGCGCGCTCTCGCTCATCGGCATTCCACCTCTCTCGGGCTTCTTCGGCAAGTTCCTCGTTTTCGACGTGGCCGGACGAGCAGGAGCGAGCCTCGCACTCGCACTTGCGCTGGCCGGTGCAATCCTGACCATCGCGTACTTCACCCGCGCGTGGAATCGCGGCTTCTGGGGTGCTGAAAGCCCGATGGTCGAACACGGTGGTCGGCCGACCGGTGTCTTCGTCCTCACAGGACTCGCTCTGCTCGTCCTGCTGGTCGGCGTCGGATTCGATCCGGTGTTCCTGGCGGCTGAATCGGCGGCGAAGGCAGCTACTGAAACACAAGGCTACGTCGACGCCGTGCTCGGAGGTGGTGGTGCATGAAGAAGTGGCCCGCTATCGGCGTCGTACTCGCCGTCCTCTGGCTGTTCGTTCGCGGCGTCGTACTCGAACCGATTGCCATCCTCGGCGAGTTCCTCATCGGTCTCGCGTTCGGGCTGCTCATCGCCTTCATCCTCCGGCGATTCTACACGACGGAGACGAACGTCGTCCGGCATCTACAGGCGACGCCGTACGCGCTGATCTACGTCGCCGTCTTCCTCAAAGAACTCCTGACGGCGAACATCGACGTGGCCTACCGCGTTCTCGCACCGGGAATGCCGATCAAACCCGGTGTGGTCGTCGTCCCGCTTCGGGTGCAGACCGACGCGGCGATCACGACCATCGCCAACAGCATCACGCTCACACCCGGTACCTTGACCATGGATTACGACGAGGAGACCAACACACTATACGTTCACAGCATCGACGCCCGCGACCCCAAGTCGATCATCGCACCGATCCGGACGTGGGAAGATTACGCGCTCGTCATCTTCGACGAGGAGCGCAAGCCCGGCGATCCGGTTCCGGAGACGCCGATCACCCACGCCGAAACCGAACGAGCCGAAGGAGGTGTCAAACGTGGCGACTGAAACCTTCCTCACACCGTTCCTGCAGGCGGCCCTCGTCATCGTAAGCGGGCTGACCTTGCTCGCGGGGTACCGCGTCATCAAGGGACCGACGGTGCCCGACCGGGTCGTCGCGCTGGACACCATCGGAACGAACGTGGTCGCCATCGCGGTCTTGTTCGCGTTGCAGACCGGCGAAGGCCTGTTCGTCACGGTGAGTCTCGTCCTCGCCATCATCGGGTTCATCAGTACCATCGCGGTCTCGCAGTACGTCATCGAGGGGGACATCATCAAATGAGCACTATCCAGCAACTCGTCGTCGCACTGCTCGTCACCGTCGGGAGTTTCTTCCTCGTGGTCGGAACGGTCGGCCTCCTGAGACTTCCCGACGTGTACAACCGGATGCATGCCACCAGCAAGGCGACCACGCTCGGCGCAGCATCGCTCTTTCTCGCCGGGTTCGTCCAGTACGGCCCGCAGGGAGCAGGACTGACCTCGCTGGTCGGCATCGTCTTCCTCTTTCTCACGGCACCGACCGGTGCGCACATGATCTCCCGGTCGGCCCAGAAGATGGGTATCGAATTCTTCGGGGATGCCGAGTGGCCTGACGAAGAGTAAATCTCAGTCGTCGGCCATCTCGTCCGCGAGTTCTTTCGCGACCCGGAGTCCCAGATCAGTCTTGCTCCCACTGTACTCGCGAACGCTGTGTTCGCGGACGAACAGGGCTCGCGTCTCGTCTTCTCCCATCACGCCCACGTCGTTTGCGACGACGAACGAGCAGTCCGCGCGCGTGAGCGTCTCGCGCGCGGCGGCGACCATCGACTCATCGTCGCCGATCGTCTCGGCTTTGAAGCCGACGATGGGTAGCTCGGGATAGCTGTCTCGAACCTCGTCGATGAGCTTTGGCGTCGGACGCAGGTCGAGCGAGAGGTCCTGTCCGGAGCGGATCTTTTCCTCCTCGGCGTCGGTGGTGTAGTCGCTGATGGCCGCGACCGAGACGAGCGCATCGGCCGGGAACGCCGTCACGAGGTCGGTGACGGCGTCGATCATCTCGCCCGCCGTCTCGACCTGAACCCCTGTCGCGTAGGGAACATCAGGTGCGTCGTGGACGAGCGCGACGTTCGCGCCGTAGACGTAGCAGGCGCGCGCGACGCCCCGCCCCGTCTTCCCCGACGCGCGACTGGTCAGGACTCGGACGGGGTCGATGGATTCGCTCGTCGCCCCGCTGGTGACGACGACGTGCTTCCCGGCGAGTGGGCTAGGCAAGGTCGCCCGAGCGATTTCGAGTGCGATCATCTCCTCGGTGGCGATCTTCGCCTTTCCTTCCTCCAATCGTGGTTCGACGAACTCGACACCCCACGACGTTACTCGCTCGATCGCGTCGAGGACGCCCGGATGATCGTACATCGGTTCGTGCATGGCTGGTGCGACGACGATTGGAACCTCAGCACCCAGTGCCGTCGTCGCGCAGGTCGTTACTGGTGTGTCGTCGACTGCGCTGGCGATCTTTCCGACCGTGTTCGCCGTGGCTGGCGCGATACAGAACACGTCGGCCCACCCTTCGCGGCCACAGAGTTCGACGTGTTCGACCTTCCCCGTTATCTCCGTGACGACGGGGTTATCGGTGGCGAACTCGACCGCCCACGGATGGATAATTCCTTTCGCACTCGGCGACATCACGGCTCGAACGTTCGCGCCGCGTCGACGCAGTTCGTGGGCCAACTCGACGACCTTCACCGCCGCGATACTGCCCGTCACCCCCAGCGCCACGTTCACTCCGGTAAGCATTACCCGCTATTGGGTGCGGAATCCGATAAAAAGTCACGGGTTCGGCTCTTGCGTCGTACTCGCCCGGCGGGTCGCATCTTCGACGAACTTCTCGGAGAGCGCGTCGATCTCGCCCGCCTGCACGCGCCAGAGGTCGGCGTACAGGCCGTCACTGTCGAGCAATTCGTCGTGGGTGCCACGTTCGACGATCGCTCCATCTTCGACCGAGAGGATGGTGTCTGCACCCTTCACGGTCGAGAGTCGGTGGGCGATGATGAACGTCGTCCGGTCTTCGGTGAGGCGGTCGAGACTTCGCTGGATGAGCATCTCGGTCTCGGTGTCGACCGCGCTCGTCGCCTCGTCCAGCACGAGGAGTTCCGGGTCTGCGAGGATGGTTCGTGCGATGGAGATGCGCTGGCGCTGGCCACCCGAGAGTTTCACGCCGCGCTCGCCGACTCGTGTGTCGTAGCCCTCGGGCAGGTTGCTGACGAACTCGTGGGCTTCGGCGGCTTTCGCGGCTTGCTCGATATCCTCGTCGGTTGCGTCGAACGTGCCGTACACGATGTTCTCGCGCACGGTTCCATCGAACAGGAAGGTGTCCTGGCCGACGTAGCCGATGTGCCCTCGCAGGCTTTCGACCGTCACATCTCGCACGTCGTGGCCGTCCACTCGAATCGCGCCGTCGCTCACGTCGTAGAGACGCGGGAGGAGTTTGCAGATGGTCGATTTTCCGGCGCCGGTCGGACCGACCAGTCCCACGGTTTCGCCGGGGTCGGCGGTGAATGTCACGTCCGAGAGCACCTGTTCACCCTCGTCGTAGGCGAAATCGACGTGGTCGTACTCGACGCGCCCCTCGACCGTATCGAGTGCGACCGCATCCGGGCTGTTCTCGATGGCGGGTGGAATCGACATGAGTCCGAAGATCCGGCGCGTCGAGGCTTTCGCGTCCTCGTATCGATCGACGACTTCACTCATCTGCGTGAGTGGTTCGACCATGCGCTGGGTGAGCAGGAGGAAGATGACCAGATCGCCCGAGGTGAACTTCCCGGTGAACCAGAGCGGTGATCCCTCGCTGAGGAGCCAGAAGCCGCCTGCCACGAAGGTAGCGACGAACGCGATTGAGGTGAGCAACTGTAAGCCGGGCCGGTAGACGAAGTTCATCCGAAGGGCCTTCCAGTCCCGCCGGAAATACTCGTAGGAGGCCTTTCGGACGCGCTCGTCTTCGAACGACTCGGTTCCGGCGGTCTTGATGACTTCGACACCGGCGAGATTGTTCTCCAGTCGCGTGTTGAGATTCCCGACCGACGACCGGATATCGGCGTAGAACGCTTCGACTCGTCGCATGAACCACCACGTGAACAGTGCTGCGATGGGAACGATGGTCAGCGTGATGACCGCCAATCCGGGATTCCGCCAGAG
The DNA here is from genome assembly GCF_054177585.1 of Haladaptatus rarus. Taxonomy (NCBI): domain Archaea; kingdom Methanobacteriati; phylum Methanobacteriota; class Halobacteria; order Halobacteriales; family Haladaptataceae; genus Haladaptatus; species Haladaptatus rarus. Next base: position 360,595 of record NZ_JBPEHG010000002.1, read on the forward strand.
CAAGATTCCGCTGATTCCGATGATGAGGACGAGTAGTTGGATGGCGCTTCCCATCATGTTGTCAAGGAACAGTTCGAGGCGGTTGGTGTCGTTGTTCAGGATGCTCATCAGCTCGCCGGTCTTGTGGTCGTCGAAGAACTCCATGTCGAGCCGCTGCATCCACTGATAGGTGGCCGTCCGAACCTCGTGTTTCACGCGGTGGGAGAAGAGATTCAGCGTCGACGAGCGGGCGAAGTTACTGATGGCGGCGAGCACCATCGAGATGGCCATGATCTTCGCGGAGAACCAGAACTGCCCCATCGTCGTCGCCGGAACCCAGGCACTTGGTACGAGTGGCAGTTCGTAAGCTCGCTTGCTCTCGAACACGGAGTCCAGGGCGACACCGAGCACGACGGGTGGAACGAGCGCGAGGAATCTTGCGGTCAAACTCGTCAGCACACCGATGATGAACCAGTGGAGATGGTCGTCGCCGTACTCGGTGAAGAGTCGATACATCGGTCGCTCCACCGACTCCCCCAATTCGTCAGGGTCGACTTCGTCGTCACTCATTGTCGCGGTCACTCATTTCGTAGACGGTTCAAAACAGATTGATAAAGAGACTTGGATTTCGGCAGACTGGGAACCGATAGGGACCGCGGAGACAGCGGAGAAACCCGAAACGGAAGGCATAGTGCCTGCCCCGAACGAGAAGCGAACGATGTCGTGGAAGATACTCGTCGTCGCCGGGCTATTCGAGGTGGCGTGGGCGATCGGGCTGGAGTACTCGGATGGGCTGTCGAAGTTCTGGCCCTCGGTGGCGACGGTCGTCGCCCTCGTCGTCAGCATGGTGCTGTTGGCGAAGGCCATCGAGACGCTTCCCGTCGGCACCGCCTACGCGGTCTGGACGGGGATCGGCGCGGTCGGCACCGCGACGCTCGGCGTTGTCCTCTTCGACGAACCCGCCGACCTGCTCCGCGTGGCGTTCATCGGCCTCATCGTCGTCGGTATCGTCGGTCTGCACATTTCCTCGGGCGGGCACTAAGTTGAATAGATGATAGGAAACAACCCACCCGGCGCGCGCTGGCACAGGTCTGAGGACTTCACGTCCGAAGGCCTGTGCCGACATCGTGCGAGGGATGACTGAGCGAACGAATGTGAGCGAAGGAATCGGCTGGGGAGGGTCGTGGCTTGCGGTGGCCGTCGCGGTTGCGGTACGGGATGGGACTGAAAGGGGCCGCTCGGTCGCGTTTACGTGGTCGCCTCTGCGACCGCTCTCGACGAGGCGAACGAAGTGAGCCGAGCCGAGATGTTGCAGAGCGACCGCGACCGAGCGGGGGCTTTCTGGGAAGAGATCACCTCGTTATCGCTGGAATCGACTCGACGAGAATAAACGAAACGCTTCAATTCATCTTCTCGACGAAACTCGGGTGCGGGACGGGTGTCTCGTCTTCCCACTCCTCCAGATACGTCCGAAGGCGGTCGTGTGCGCGGCGCGCGCGGCGCTGGCGCTCGTCCTCCGAGATTTCCTCGCAGCCGACCGGAACCTCGCGGTCGCGGTTTGTGAAATAGCCCTCCGGGGCGACCCAATCGTGGTAGAACTCGGGGTCGGCGTCGTGAACCACGGTGATGCCGACCTGCGAGCCGTGGCCCGCCGCGACGATGGCCTGGTGGTACTGCTCCGCGAGTCGCCCGGCGGCGTAGAGCCCCTCGACGCCGGTTCGCCCCGTGTCGTCCACCGAGACGAACTGCTTGCTCCCGGACTGCTCGAAGTCGAGGCGGAGTCCGTCGAGGTATTCCGAGTTCGACCACGAGGCCACGACGACCCGTCGGGCTTCGATTGTCTCCGCGTCGGTTACGACCGAGAAACCGACGCTGTCGTCTGCGTGAGTCAGGTCTAATACCTCGGCGTCGAGTCGCGCACACCCGGCGCGTTCGGCCTGCTCTTCGAGCATGAGACAGAACAGGCGCGAGTCGATTCCGGCGGGGAAACCGGGGAAGTTCTCCAGGATCGCGTTCCGGTGGAGGATGGAGACGCCGTCGTTCACGACCAGCGTGTCGAGGTCTGCGCGGGCGGTGAAGACGCCAGCCGAAAGCCCGGCGACGCCTCCACCGACGATGAGTACGTCGTACTGTGTCATGGTCGCAGGTAGCGGAGAGGGGAGTATAAACTGCTGGTGTTGGTGGCGGGTCGGAAAAGAACGGTGTCGTCCGGTGTTTACGAGTCGTTTTCGTCGGCGTCGTCGGGGCGCACGTCGGCATCGCTCTCGGATGGGCCAGCCGCCTCGGACGGCTCCGCGGCAGACGGCGAATCGTTCGTTTCCTCGGTTATCGAGCCAGTCGACCCGCTCGCATCCGAACCAGCCGCAGCGGCATCTTCACTGTCTTCGTTCGGAGCGACGTCGTGAGCTTGCTTCATGTGGTCGTTCAACTGCTCTTGCTGCTCGAACGACTCGTCGCACTGTTCGCACGAGAACTTGCCTTCCTCGGTTGACTCGGTTACCATATCGTGTGCTTTTCGCGGAAGGGTTGAAAGGGTTCTACTGGCGAATGCAGGCCTGGTGAACCGAGTCTCGATTTCGAGGTGGTACACGAAATCGAAGGCGGATACCCCGTCCTGCCGGAATGTTTACTTTCAGTCACCCAGAACTGAATGGCGTGGATAGCGTCGAACTCAGCACTGTCGTCTACGTACCGCCGGAGGAAGCCTACGAGTTCCTCATCGACTTTCCGGGGTACGCGAACTACTCGAAGCACCTCACTCGCGTCACACGAAAAGGCGAGGGTGGGCCGGGGACGGAGTACGACATCCACCTCAAGTGGTGGAAGCTCCGGTACACCGTCCGGTCAGAGGTGACCGAACTCGACCCGCCGAAGCGCATCGACTGGAAGATAATCAAAGACCTGCACGCACACGGCTACTGGCGGGTCGAGGAGGTGCCCGAAGAGGCACCCGAGGGGAAAGAGACCGCCTCGCGAGTGTGGCTCTCGATCCAGTTCGACGCAGACTCAGCGGACTCCAGCATGCTCGATCTGCCGATGTTCGTCTCGCTCGGCTGGGTCGTGAACAAGGTGAAACCCATCGTGCTTCGGGAAGCCGAGACCGTCGTGGAGCGAATCGTCGCGGACTTGGAGGGCGAACCCCGAGCCGTGGAACTCGAAGTGCACGAGAAGCCAGATTCGGTCTGATTTTGCGGATTCTGTCGCGTTATCGGCTGACAAGATAGCCACCGACCAGAAGCAGGGCGACGCCGCCCACGAAGGGCGCGACGACGAACAGCGGATGGAAGGGCGCACAGCCATCACACTGTGCTCGTCCGGCAACCGAGAGATGTATCGCGGCCGCGTACCCGGCAAGAACGAGTCCGGCGAGCGTCGTCACGACTGCGAATATGCGATCGTGAGCCGAACCCTTTGACGAAATCGAATCTACCATCACTGTGTCAATTCACATCGATTCATGGCATATGTTTTCTGGTCACTCGACCTGCACGAGTAGGACACCAGCGAGCACCATCCCACCGCCCACGACGGTTACGGGCGTGATCGGTTCGGCGAGGATGGCGGCACCGAGGAGCAGCGTGACGACGGGTTCGATGGTGCTGACGATGCTCGCCCGGCTCGCGCCGATCCGCCCCATTCCGGCGAAGAAGGTGAAGATGGGCAACGCGGTTGCCACCACGGTGATAGCCGCGATGACCGACCACTCGATGGCCGTCGCCGGGATCGAGATCGTCCCGGTGGTCGAACCATAGGCGAAGTACGCGCAGGCCGCCGCCGGGAGGACGTGGGCGGTGAGTTGGTCTGCGGGTACGGCGTCCAGCGCGAGCCTGCTCGCGGTGATGTAGCTGGCGTACACCACGGCGGCTCCGAGGACGACGACGATACCGCGCAGGTCAGCTCCCGCCGGGTCGCCACCCGTGATGAGCGCGACGCCGGTCAGCGCGAGGACGAGCGCCGCACCGGTTCGGCGGGTCACGCGCTCGTCCAGGACGAGCGCCGAGATAGCGACGACGAAGACGGGATAAGTGTAGAGCAGGATGCCGACGAGACCGGCGGTCATGAACGAGAGTCCCCAGAAGTACAGCCCACTCATCACGGCGTAGCCGAACGCGCCGAGGGCCAGCCCGACGAACAGGTTCCGTCCCGAAAACCGATGGAGACGCCCGCGCATCGCGAGCCCTGTCCAGACGAGGGCGGTGGCGAGCACGAACCGAAAGAAGAGGACGGTCGGAATCGACAGCCCCGCCTCCGCTGCGAGCTTGCCGAAGATGCCGAGGGTGCCAAAGCCCACTGCGGAGACGACGACCAGCACGGTTCCGACTCGGTCGGTCATTCGTCCGGGGATTGTGATTCGACGGTTAAAACGTGGTTCGTTCTGTCGCGCTTCGAGGATTCCGCTCTCGTTCGATCTGCTCGTAGCTCTGTCGCTCGACGATATTTCGACTGTAAAAAATGGACTATCGCGTTCAGGCGAGACTACGCCCGTCGAGTTCGCTCGCGGGGTAGTCGAGTTCCATCAGGTCGAGGATGGTCGGTGCGATGTCGAACAGATCGACACCCTCGCCGATGGTCACGTCGGGGTCGTCCACGAACAGGGAGGCGTTGTCGAAGCTGTGCATCCCGTTGCGCGGGCCGACGCCGAACACGTCATCGTGGCCCTTGAATCCGGCCTTGAGGTCGAAGCCGTAGTTCGGGATGGCGACGAGGTCGGGTGCGATGTCCTCGTGGTCGCCGCGGAAGGCATCTTCCTTCTCGACCACGCGGGCGCACACTTTCTTCCCGTTCGGCCCTTCGAGGTTTTCGAGTTTCTCCTTGAGTTCGGCGCGTTTCGCTTCGTACTCGCTTTCGGGGACGCTTCCACGTGGTTCGCGCCCTTCGAGGTTGATGTAGAATCGACCCGGAATGAGTGAGTACGCCTCCGTGTCGTCGGCGATGTCGCCGAGTTCCTCGTGGTCGTCGTCCTCGTAGGAGAGCCAGCCCTCCTGTTCGAGCCACGAGTTGAAATGAACCTCGTAGTCGAGGCTGGTGAACCCGTGGTCGCTGGCGACGACCATCGTCACGTCGTCGGCCAGTGCATCACGGAGTTCGCCGAGGTACTCGTCGACCTTCTTGTAGAAGTCGATGAACTCCTGTTTGTAATCGCCGTCCTCCTCGTAGTGCTTGTAGAGGAAGTGGTTGACCCGGTCGGTGGTCATGAAGACGCCGAAGAACAAGTCCCAGTCGTCCTGGTCGATGTAGTGACGGAACGCCTCGTAGCGCGCTTCGAGCGTCGCGTGTGCGTTCTCTAGGAACTCGGATTTGTCCTCGTCGTGACCGAGCTTCGCGTTCGCGTCGATGCGGTAATCGGTCGATTCCAGATAGTCCCGCAGTTCGTCGGGGTACGCCGCCTTGTCCACGCCGGGCGAGAGGAAGCCCGAGACCATGCGCTGGACGTTGCGCTGGGGCGGGAACGTGACGGGGACGTTCATCACCGTCGCGTTTCGGCCCGCGTCGGTCACGCGATCCCAGATTCGCGTGGCTTGCACGTCCCGGCCCATCGGCACGTACGTGTCGTACGATCCGACTTCGCGGTCTTGGAACCCGTAGACGCCCGTCTCTCCGGGGTTGACACCCGTCGTGAGGGCTGGCCAGCAGGCCGAGGATTCCGGGGGTACGATGCTGTCGATAGCCCCAGCACTTCCCTCGCTCGCGAGCGATGCGATGTTGGGGAACTCCGAGGCGTTTTCCTTGAGAAAGCTATACGGCACGCCGTCGATACCGAAGAAGGCTACCCTGGGGTCGTCGCCTCCACGGAGCCTATCGAATAGACCCATAGGGCGCCCTACCACAGGCGACTACAAGAACCTTCGTTTCCGTGCTACCGCCTCTCAAGTATCTACCCTACGAACTCTCGAACGCGGTGAACAGTGCCTTCCGGGTGCTCGCATCGATCAACGAGTCCAGCGTGGCGGCGTGCTGACTATCTACCTGCGCGAAGATCCCGAGCGGAACACGTGCCGTCGCGGCGTCGGTGTTCCCCCCCGTCGTCTCGCTGGCGTCGAACGCACCGTCGAGGATGTCGACCGCGCTGGTTCGAACGTCTTCTGCTCGACACGAGATGACGATGGTCTCCTCGTGCAGTCCGAACACCGCCGCCGTCGAGACGCCCTCCAGTCGGAGCAACGAGTCGGCGGCTTCTTCCAGCGCGCTCACCGAGGGGACGCCTCCGACGTTCGCCACGGCGAAACTCGCGCGGCGCTCCCGGTTGGCGATGGCTTCGCCGAGTACGTCGAACGTGTCGCCGCTGACGCCGGGCGACCGCAACGCCTCGATGCGTCCGAGGTCGGCGTAGGCGTGTAGGAACCCGGCGGCGTCGTAGTCGTTGGGACCGTTGGCACGACGGAACTCCCGTGTTCCGGCGCGGACGCCGTACAACAGCGCCGTCGCCACGCGCTGGTCGGGGATGAGGGCCGCTTCACGGATGAGTTCGGTCACCACGGTCGAGGTAGCACCGTCGTCCGGGCGCGTGATGGTCAGGATGTTCTCCTCTGCGGTCGGTCGATGGCGGATAACTCCGACGACCGGCGGGTTGTTCGAGAGGCGCGGCACTGCACCGCCCCCACCGACTGCGATGGCGGCGTCACAGTCCGGGAGTCCTTCGCCCCTGTCGATCACCGTCAGGTCGATATCGAAGATGTTGCAGAAAGCCTTGCTATCCTCGCCGGTGACTTCGCCTTCTGCCGCGATTCGGCCTGCGACGCCCCAATCCTTACAGAGCGCCTGGGCACCGACTGCTGCCGCGAGTGAGTCGATGCTCGCACTTTCGGGAACGACGAGTGCGACCCGGTTCTGGCCCGCCACCGTCTCTCGAAGCGAATCGATCGGCGATTTTTCGTCGTTGCGGCGCACCGAACGAAGCTGAACCGCGTAGAGAACACCACCGGTAGAGAGCGCAAGTAGGAGCGCAACGAGTACGACCGTCGTGTTTCCGTCGAGAAAACCGGAAGGCATTGGTATCGCATAGCTCTGTCCAGTCGTAAATATTTTCGGATGGAATACTGTAACAGTTATATTTAATGTTCCGTCGAGTAAGGTGATGGTTCGATCTCTTCGTCCGATGATCGGTAGTGATGACGGTGTTTCGAGGAGCTGCTAAAATATATGGAACGTCGAAATGTCTGGCCGGTAGACAGTACTGGCCAGAGAGAACTAGCTGCTGTTCTACCGACAGAACTAGCCGAAGTGCTCTGCGTACAGGTCCTGTGCGTGCTTGATAGCGTCGAGTGCAGCCTGCTTGTCTTCCCAGCCCAGCGTTTCGACCTCTTTGCCCGCTTCGAGGTTCTTGTAGGTCTGGAAGAACTCGTCGATCTCGTCTTTCTGCTGTTGGGTGATGTCGTCGACGTCCTCGATGTGGTCGAAGCGCGGGTCTTCGATGGGGACGGCGATGACCTTGTCGTCCTGTTCACCGTCGTCGTCCATCTTCATGAGACCGACCGGACGGACTTCGATGACACAGCCGGGGAACGTCGAATCCTCGACGAGCACGAGCACGTCGAAGGGGTCTTCGTCGTCGTAGTACGACTGCGGGATGAATCCGTAATCGCCCGGATAGTGGACGTTGCTGTGGAGGACGCGATCCAACATCACGCCGGGGATGTCCTTGTCGTATTCGTACTTGTTCCGGTCGCCTTTGAGACACTCGACAACTGCGTAGATTTCCTCGGGAGCGTTCGGCCCCGTTTCGAGGTCTTCCCAGAGATTCGTCATGGGTCACCTGCGAATCGACGGGAAGACCAAAAAGGCCTTTCGGCATCGATGCAAACCCTCCATCTGTACCCGTTCACTACCCCACAAACAATACACGCCTCCGCATTCGTGGCAGAGTGGTCGGGTATTAAAATCGAACGAAAGCGGAGAGAAACACCAAAAAACTTGCGAAGGGTTAAATATCCCGGTTACATATCTCGTGTCAACGCCAATGTCAGAGGCACAAACACTCACCGAAACTAGTACCGCTCGCGATCTTACCGCGTTCCAGAAGAATATCCTCATCGTCCTCACCGAGGAACCGATGTACGGTCTCGCGATCAAGCGTGAACTGGAGGACTTCTACGACGCGGAAGTGAACCACGGTCGTCTGTACCCCAACCTCGACACGCTGGTCGAGCGCGGACTGGTCGAAAAGAGCGAACTCGACAAGCGCACCAACGAGTACGGCCTTACTCAGGAAGGCTTCGGCGCCGTCGAAGACTCGCTTGCGTGGTCGCTCTCGAAGTTCGTCACGGACGAAGACCGTGCCGAGAAGGTACGTTCGCTCATCGAGAAGCACAGCTAACGGACTCGAACACGAGTTCGACCGATTTCTCGACGACTTCTTTTTGTTCCGCCGATGGCCACGCGTTACGCCGGAAGTACTCGGTACAGAACTCGGTGACTTCGGTCTCCGTCGCCGACTCGACTGGTCGGGCGTAGTGGTTGCTCATGAAATCGGCAAAAGCTTCGGCGTTCGCCCCGTGAACGTCGCCGTGTGAGTCGCGGACTTCCCGTGCGACGGCCCGGTTGTGTTCGTCTATCTCGTCCCAATCGTCGGGGTCGCCGGGGCCGTCGAGTGGGATCTCGACTGCTCGGTTCGTGTCCTCGATTCGCTCGACGCGGATGGTTCCATCGTCGAGCCACTCGTCCGGGTGGAGGACGAGCACGGTGCGGGTGTCGTCCTCGCGGATTCGTGCGGTGAAATCGTGGTCTGCAAGGAGTCGTTTGCGCTCGGTTCGGTACGCCTCGGCTTCTTCCTCTCCGGCGGCGCGTTCGAGGTGGGTCAGTCGCTCCGCCGCTTCGATGGTCTCGTCTGGCAGTTCAGCCATCGTTTAACGCCTCGTTTGCGAGTTTGTCGGCGCGTTCGTTTACCTCTCTCGGAACGTGCTTGAGCGACCAGCTATCGAACTGGTCGAGTAGTTCGCGCGCGCGCACTCGTCGCTCACGCAGTTCGGGGTCGTTGGTCTTCCACGCGCCAGTCACCTGTTTGACGATGAGTTGCGAGTCGCCTTTCACTTCCACGGTGTCGAATCCGTAATCGCGGGCGGCTTCGAGCGCCTGGATGAGCGCCTCGTACTCGGCCTGATTGTTCGTGGCGCGCCCGATCCGGTCGTTTCCTTCTGCGGCGATGCCATCACTGGTGACGATGACCCAACCGGTGGACGCCGGGCCGGGGTTTCCACGACTCGCACCGTCGAAGTAGACGTACCCGTGACCCCCCGTATCGGAGAGTATCGCTTCGATGTCCTGGGGGTTCGAGCCCTGTATCACGACCTTGTTGTCGTAGGCGATAGCGACGGCATCACCGCGTTTCGCTCGCCACTTTTCGTACTCGGTCTTTCCGTCCGAGACGATGACCCCCGCATCGGCGAGCGTCTGGCGTGCCTCGTCCACGTCACACTCGATGACTGGCATTGTCGGCACTCGTCTGTGAGTAAGTAAACAGGTTCCGATACGTCGGACGTATGTGTTACAGCGTGTCAGATATATATAACTATTGTCCGAGGATTTAAGTACTTCGAAGCTACTACTATAAAAGTGCGATGACACGGTCCACTCGCCAGCGGGAGCGCCAACTAGAAGGGGAGCAAACGGCGAACGAACGAGAGGGAGAGCGAACTTGTCCTGAATGTGGGTCTGATAATCTGGTCAAGAGTACCGACCGGGCCGAACTGGTCTGTGACGACTGTGGGTTAGTCGTCGAGGAGGAGAAGATCGACCCAGGTCCGGAGTGGCGTGCCTTCAATCATCAGGAACGCCAGCAGAAGTCTCGCGTGGGCGCGCCCACGACGCAGACGATGCACGACAAAGGTTTGACGACGACCATCGACTGGAAGGACAAAGACGCCTACGGTCGGTCTATTTCTTCCAAAAAGCGCAGTCAGATGCACCGACTGCGTAAGTGGCAAGAACGCATCCGGACGAAAGACGCGGGCGAACGGAATCTCCAGTTCGCCCTCTCCGAGATCGACCGGATGGCGTCTGCACTCGGTGTTCCCCGGTCTGTCCGCGAGGTCGCCTCGGTTATCTACCGCCGGGCACTCAAAGAAGACCTCATCCGCGGGCGCTCCATCGAAGGTGTCGCAACGAGCGCACTCTACGCTGCCTGTCGAAAGGAAGGGATTCCACGAAGTCTCGAAGAGATTTCAGAGGTATCTCGCGTAGAGCGAAAAGAAATCGGACGAACGTATCGCTACATCTCGCAGGAACTCGGCCTGGAGATGAAACCGGTCGACCCTAAAAAATACGTCCCTCGGTTCTGTTCTGAACTCGAACTCAGTGAAGAGGTCCAGTCGAAAGCGAACGACATCATCGAAACGACCGCCGAAAAAGGATTGCTCTCGGGCAAGTCGCCGACGGGCTACGCCGCCGCCGCGATCTACGCTGCATCGCTTCTCTGCAACGAGAAGAAGACTCAGCGCGAAGTCGCGGACGTCGCCCAGGTGACCGAGGTCACGATCCGCAATCGGTATCAAGAGCAGATCGAAGCGATGGGAATCCACAGCTAGGCCACCCTCTTTTTTACAATCTCCGGCGAGCGGCTGCTATCACCGCTCGCCACTCTACTCGCTTGCAACTCTACCCACTCGCCACTCTACTCGCTCGCGCTCCCGGTCAGTGGAGCGTGACCGAACGTTCAAGCCATCTGCGACCCAAGGGCCAGCGAATGCGGCTGGACGAGTACATCGACGACCTGCGCCCCAACGAGGAAGAGCGCCGTCGCCGCCTCGCCGAGGAGAAATCCTACGAGATTCTGGACTATGTAGACGACTTCGAAGACCGTTTCGCGGAAGTCGCACAGGGTGATTCGCTCTTCGGGAGCACGTCGCCCTCGGTGTTCGTCGGGCGGTCGTCGTACCCCAACGTCTCGACCGGTATCCTCTCTCCGGTGGGCGAAGAAGAGCGCGCGTCGGAGTTCGCAACCAGCGGCGAGTGGTACCAGCGCGGACTCGACATCGACAACGTCCTCCAGTACCGCACCGGCCTGTTGAACTCGAATCGCTCCGCGAAGGTGAACGTCGACGACGTGTGGGACGGGTTCGTCGGCGTCCAGCGCGAGATCGCCATCGCCGACCGCCCGGTCGACGTGGAGATCGGCCTCTCGGAGAAACTCGATCTGGACGTGAACGTAGACGACATCGCCACCCCGACCGGCCCGTCGGCGCGGGCGAACTCAGCGTCGCTCGCCGAGAATCCCCACGTCCCGCGCCCGGTGAAGAAGACGCTGGAAGACGATGACTGGCAGGCACAGGGCGCGATGACATACCTCTATCGGCGTGGATTCGACGTGTACGACATCAACAACATCCTCTCGGCGGGTGCGCTCGGACGGGGGCAGAATCGCAAACTCGTCCCCACGCGCTGGTCGATCACGGCGGTAGACGACACCATCGGCCAGTACCTTCGGGGACGCATCCGAAACGCGCCGAGTATCGACGAGACGCAGGTCTGGGTGAACGAGTACATGGGCAACCGCTACTGGGTCGTCCTCGCGCCGGGCCAGTGGGAGTTCGAACTCGTAGAGATGAAGGCACCGGGCAGCATCTGGAACCCCTCGCCGACGGGCGATATCTGGATGGGAAGCGCCCACGAGGGGTACGAAGGCCGAACGAAATACGTCGAGGAGACGGCGGGCGCGTACTACGCCTCCCGCCTCGGCGTGCTGGAGCATCTCGAAAGCGTGGGCCGACAGGCGAAAGCCCTCGTCCTGCGTGAGGTGAGCGACGACTACTGGGCACCCGTCGGCGTCTGGCAGGTACGCGAGAGCGTCCGCAATGCCTTCGACGGCGAGTTCGGCGAATCCGAATCGTTCCACACCGCCGTTCGGAACATCGTTCCAGAACTGCCCATCTCGATGAACTCGCTTCGCCGGAAATCGGAGATGGTCTCGGGCGTGCAGGCGAACCTCTCCGATTTCGGGCTGTAGGGCGGATTTCGGTCCCGTGAAATCGGTCTCCACTCGCTCGTACTGAAATGTACTGTTTTCTACTGATTTGTACTGGGAACTCCGACTGTTGCCGTCGTTGGAACGACGAGTTCGTTAGGTAGACCGTCGCTACGAGTTCGTGTCTGGACGACATCGGTGGCCTTCAGCGGATTCGAACGGCCACGATGGTTCGGGTTCGTCACTGATCTATGTTCGGATGGTCGTGCTGGCGCGTTCGGCGTCCGAGGGGACGAAGATGTCGGCGTCGAGGTTCTTCGTGGAGCCTGGACTGACGAAACCCGCATTGTAGGTGTGACTGGAGATGGCAGAGTCGGCTTCGTCGTACAACGTGATGTCGACATCGACCTCGGCTGTTTCACCCTCGTTGGTGACACTGAGTTCGACGTGCCCGAGTTGGTTTTCGAGGGTGTCGATGTCGGCCTCGTTTCCGTCCTCGTCGTAGAATGCGACGCGATCTAGGGTGAGAAGACTGTTCTCGCTGCCGATATATCGGAAGAGTCGTTGCGATATGTCTTCGTAGATCCTGTCGCCCTCAGAGCCGTCATCGAAGAGGGTGCCGATCGGGTTCAGGTCGGCTCGCAGGTCGCTTGCGATGGTGGGTCGGTTCCTCGTGTTGGTCTTCAGACGGCGGTAATCGCTGATGAACGGGTCGAACTCCTCCGGGAGGTCTCCGGCGAACATGTCGGCGTAGGCCCGGAGTTCGGCGTCGAAGTTGATCAGCGGCGGAAGGGGTGCGGACGCCTTCCCCTCGGGAACCCATGGCTTGGCGCCCGTCCTGCGGTTGTCGGACTCGCTGGTGGTAGTCGTGGTGTCCCGCTCGAAGTAGCCGAGGCTGTCGAGAAGCGAGGCGAAGATGGCGCTAAGGACGGTGACGAACAGCACGCCAGCCGTGAGCAGATGCGAGATCGGTGGCGGGATCGTGAACTGGAACAGCGCGATGAACACGCTCGTCACCATCCCGACGACGAGGAGGAACGAACCGAGATTGGGATCTTTCCCCGTAAGGAACTCGATACTGTCGAGGAACGTCGATTCGGTCTCCGTGTCGGCGGTGGTTTCCGGTTGGTTCATGATTGGCTCTGGTAGGATTATTAGTCAGCTACTCCCGTGACGTCGGCTTTTTTCAGTTCGGCAGCACGCTGGAGTACCTGGACGAGGTGTGAGACCCAGAGGCCAGCGGTGAACCCGAAGAGGGTGCCGACGGTCGTGATGCGGATCGACTCTTCGAGCGGTGCGAATGCGGTGACGATACACAGCGCCCCGAAGATGAGCATGAGGCCGTACTGGACGCGCGTCGCTCGGTTCGCTCGCCGTATCTCCTCGAACATGGTCGGCGCGTCTAGGCGCCTCAGAGGCTTAACTATACTATGTGATATAGGTTGGCAGAAAAATCTACAAATTGAATGGCGACCCACTCGGAGTGCTCCGGTGACGCACCGAGTTCGACGACTCGGTACTCGGCGTGGTCTGTCTTGCTGTCCGGCCCTGCGCTGCTATCGATGACGGCTTCGTAGATGACGCCGCGTTCGTCAGTCCTGCTGACCGTCTTCGGCCAGAGTCGCCACTGGGTGATCTTTCATCACACTATACCAGTATTCGAGCAAGACCACCACGAAAAGCACGGGGACGCACGTCACGACGAATTGCGGATATTCCAGGGGTCTGCCACGTAGAACTCGCCATGCAATAACTGGATTACGACTACCAGTTGCAACGAGATCAGGGAAAGTAACCCGATAAGTGCTCCTCGATAGATATCCTCTCGAATCATCTTACAGGAGAAAACGATCAGCGCAGTATACACCGCTTATTTCCGACCAGTCGCGAGCGGGAGTACGCACCCTGTCGCCCGTCTACTTCTCGTGTTCGATACCCTCGATCAGTTTGTAGACGTTCTCCGATTCGTCGATCTTCTTCGGGTACACTGCCAAGGCGACCACGACGTCGTCACCGTGTTCGACCTTCGTGACGTGGATGTTCACCTCGACCTCCGCGCCGTTGGACTTCGCGGTGGTGGTGAACTTCGTTACGTCGGTCGTCTTTCCGAGCATCGTCACTTCTTTCGAACCGGTCTTCTCGAGGTCGTTGACGTTCGCGTACCCAGAGACGAACTTCTCGACCAGTTTGCGATCGCTGTACTTCGCCAGCGGGTTGATCGGCTTGCCAGCAACCTCGAACTTTGGGCTGCTGAGCACGACGAACGTCGAAGCAGTTCCCTCGGCGACACCCGGAATGCCGGCTGTCTTCTCGTACTGTGCGAGCCAGTTCGTCACCTTGACTTCGCGGGACTGTCCGGCGGCTTCGAACGTCCGCGTTACTGGCTTCTGTTCGACGCTCGCCTTCTCGTACCCCGTGTTCGAGACTGTTTCGTCGCCGACCGTCGCCTTGTTGGCGCTAAACGCGAGGCTATCCCCGAGGATGAATCCGAGACAGCCACTCGTGACGACGAGTACCGCTAAAAACGTTCCTGCGACCAGCGTTCGTTTCATGTAGAGTTCAGGTTCTCACTACCGTAGTATAAACCCGACGACTATGGAATTTGAAATTTGAACGATACCACATTCATTATGGGAGATTGAGAATAGTTCCAAGCGACGCTCGACCTCTGTGAGCTATCCCAAGTCGCTACGGAAGTTTGAACGTCGGCCCCGAGTCGGTGTCCTGTACGTCGACACCGAGCGCCTCCAGGTCGTCTCGCAAGGTATCGGCACGCTCGTAGTTGCCCGATTCGCGCTCCTGTTCGCGCAGATCGAGAACGAGTTCGACGAGGTCCTCCGCGAGTCGCACGTCGCCACCCGTCTCGCCGCCGAATGCGAACCCGAGGACGCCACCACCAAGTTCTTCGAACGTCTCGACCGCCCGACGGAGGCCGTCGTAGTCGTACTCCTCGTGTTCGTCCACGTGTCGGTTGACCGCAGTCACGAGGTCGAGCAGGGCCGCCAGCGCGCGGCGCGTGTTGAAATCGTCGTTCATCGCCGCTTCGAACTCGACGAGGGCGTCGTCCACAGCGCCGCGCAGGTCGTCGTCGACGACTTTCGTCCGGGAATCAGGACTGTCGAGTGCGTCGAGCGCGCGTTCGTATCCGCCCGAAAGTCGTTCCCAGCGGTCGACCGCTTCGTTCACCGTCTCGTCGCTGTACGTCTGGCGGTTGGCGTAGGACGTGGAGAGCAAGAACATCCGCACCGCGTTCGCGCCGAGTTCAGCCACCGCCTCGCGGACGGTGAAGAAGTTCTGGAGGCTCGAACTCATCTTCTCGCCCTCCGTTTCGAGGAGGCGAACGTGAAGCCAGTAGCGGGCGAACTGGTGGCCGGTCGCGGCTTCGCTCTGTGCGACCTCGTTTTCGTGATGCGGGAAGACGAGGTCCTGGCCGCCGATGTGGATGTCGATGGTCTCGCCGAGATGTTTCATGCTCATCGCCGAGCATTCGATGTGCCATCCCGGTCGGCCCTCGCCCCACGGTGATTCCCACGTCTGCCCGGTGGGGTGTGCGACCGAATAGTCGGTGTCCGAGTCTCGGTGTTCCTCGATCGCGTCCTCACCGATGCCATTTGCCTTCCAGAGCGCGAAGTCGGCGGGATGGCGCTTGTCGCCCTGTTCTTCGCCCTGTGATTCCATCTCCTCGACTTGCTGGTTCGAGAGCTTTCCGTACTCGTCGAACGTCGTCACGTCGAAGTAGACGGAGCCGTTCGATTCGTAGGCGTACCCTTTCTCGACCAGCGTCTCGATGAGATCGATGATCTCCGGGATGTGTTCGGTGACTCGCGGATAGACGTCCGCCCGTTTCAGATTCAGGTCGCGCATGTCACGGATGACCTGCGTGAGGAAGGTCTGTGCGACCGCAGCCTCGTCGTCACCGAGGTCGTCTTCTCCCGCCCGTGCCGCGATCTTCTCGTTCACGTCGGTGAAGTTCTCGACGTGGCGGACGTCGTAGCCGAGGTGGTCCAGCCAGCGATGTATCACGTCGGTGTGTACCCATCCGCGTGCGTGACCGAGATGTGCGTAGTCCGAGACGGTCAATCCGCAGTAGTAGAGAAGCACGGAATCGGGGTCACTGGGTTCGAACGGTTCCCGCTCTCCCGTGAGCGTGTTCGTTACGGAGAGTGTCATGCAGAAGGGTAGCGTCAGCAACCGTTTTAAACCGTCGGAACTCCCCGTCAGCCGAGTTCTGGCACCGAATCGAGCGCGTCTTCGACCGCTCGAACCGCCGTGGCCCCATCCCGTCGTTCGACGACGACGGCGAGCGAATCCGCGGCACCAGCGGCGACGACTTCGATCTCCGCCGTGACGAGGCGCGCGAGGACGTGCGAGAGCGCCACGGTATCCACCTCGCCGGTCGCGATGACCGCGGTAAGCGAGCCGGAATCGGGAGCGAAGCCGGTGTCGCCGACGACGAGCAGTGGGTCGTCGTCCGATTCGCCGAGTCCACTCTGCATGGCGACGCGAGCATCCCGCGTTTCGGGCTGATAGTCGGGGAGCTCGTCTGCGAATCGATTCAGTGCCGTCGAGATAGCGTCGGTGTCGTCTCCGACGTCGTCCGCAAGAGATCGGGCTGCGGCGGTGTAGTTCACGACGCCCGCACGGAGCGCGGTGTGGAGAAATGGCCGTCGTCGAACCGCCTCTCGGGTGGCTGCTGCGAGTGACATTACCGACCTGCACGCACAGAACCACAAAAAGAGATGTGATTGGAGCGGGACTGGGATACCTTCGAATGGACACGGTGCTCCCGCGTAGGGGGATATCGAGTGGTGAACGAAGTTACCGAGTGAAGAAGGAAGTTACCGGGTCAAAAAGTACGCCGCCACACCGAGTCCGGCCAGAATGACCAGCGCGCCGAACACCGCGACCACACCATCGACGATGGCACCGACCCCGATCACGAGGATCAGCGCGAACGCACCGAGGACGAGGAGCGGAAGGTTCCGAATCAGCTCCGATGGCTCTGATTCAGTTTCGGAAGGACGCCGTTGTGGTTTCGAGAGCGATTCGTCCACCAGCACAGTGCCGTTTTGCCCGTCGGGTTCCACGATATCGACATCGATGTAGGCGGTTTCCGCACCGTATCCCGTCGCAACCTTCAACTTGCCGTGAGAGGGCCAGTCGTGAACCGAGACGTTCACGTGGCGAGTCGTCTCTGCTTCGACGTAGTGGTTCGTCGCCTCTAGCGTTGCGACCTGCGAGAGTTCGTCGTCCAGATGGACGTAGGCGTGAACGGGCGCGCCGTGGTTTTCGAGCGAGATGGTGAACGAGTCGTCGGCCTCGAACGACGGTGCTACGTCGATGTCGTGCAGGCCTTCGCGGTTGATGTGGATCGGTAGCGTCCCTGGCACGGTACCCTCTTTAGTTCAGAGTATTACAATATTCAGGCTTCGCGCATGTCCGGCGGGAGGAGGTTCGGGATGCCATCCTCGATGGGATACTGTTCGCCACACTCCGTGCAGGTCAGGGTTCCTTGGAGAACCTCTTCGTCGTCTTCCTGTCGAACGTCGAGTTCGAGTTCCTGCTTGTCCAGTGGACAACAGATGATGTCCATCAGGGATTGCTTCATGACAGGGGAGACGAAGGGGTGGGGCAAAAGCGTGACGGGTTCGGTGACTCGTGTCTGGGTGCATCGACGATATCCCCATCTGACACGAACTGGTTCCGTTCTGGTATTTGAATCTACGAACTGGCGAGTGTGGCGCTTACGATTCGGACACCACCTTCTGCTTTCGAAACGTCTCTCACCCTTCGGTCGAAAGCATCCGTCATGAACTACGTCGGGTGGGCCATCGTCGCCCTCGTCGGGTACACCGCACTGCCGCCGCTTGTCAGCATCGCTACACAGGAGATCCCCGACACGGTCGCTGCGCTCGTCGCAAACGGAATCTTGGTCGTCGCCGCGCTCGCCATCACGGTGTACGAAGGCGAGCAGATCGTCCCCTACCTGACGAGCGACAAAGCGCCGTACATGTACCTCGCGGGTGTCTTCCTCGCGATCGGTATCCTCGCGTACTACCGCGCGCTGGCGTCCGGGCCGGTGAGCGTCGTCGTCCCCATCTTCGGCCTGTTCATCGCCACGAGTTCGATCCTCGGAATCGCGTTCCTGGACGAACCGCTCACCGCGCGGAAGGCCGCAGGGATCGGATTCGCACTGCTCGCGATCTACCTGACCGCTGCCGACTAGGAGAATCGGCGCAGGGAACAGAGGAGGAACCCCGGAATAGTGGAGAAATGTGAGATGAGAGTCGAAAGCCGAAGTTATTCGAACGGGTTCGTCAGGATGACGGTCTCTTCTCTGCCCGGTCCGACGCCGATGGCGTAGATGGGCGTGTCGAGTTCATCGCTGACGTATTCGAGATACGTCTGTGCGTTCTCCGGGATAGTGTCGTACCCGTTCTCGGCGACGTCACTCCAGTCCACTTCTGGCCACCCCTCGAAGGTCCGGTAGTTCGGCTCACAGCGACCCCATCGTTCGGTCGTCGCCGGCATCGTGAAGATCTCCTCGCCGTCCAGGTCGTAGCTGTGCCCGACCTGAAGTTCGTCGATGCCTGCGAGCACGTCGAGGTGGTTGATCGCCAGTCCGGTGAATCCGTTCGCGCGCGTCGCATGACGGAGCATGGGCATGTCGAGCCAGCCGATACGACGTGGTCGGCCGGTCACCGTTCCGAACTCGCCACCCTCTTCTCGGATGTACTCTGCCGTCTCGTCGTAGAGTTCGGTCGGAAGCGGCCCGGTGCCGACGCGCGAGAGGTAGGCTTTCACGACGCCGACGACCTCGCCGCGTCCGACGACGGTCGGGCCGACGCCGGTTCCGGTAGCAGCGCCACCCGCAGTCGGATTCGAGGAGGTAACGTAAGGATAGATGCCGTGGTCGATGTCGATGGACGTTCCCTGTGCGCCTTCGAACATCACGTTCTCGTCGTTTTCGACGTGGTCGGAGAGGAACTCGCCAGCGTTGACTGTCATGTCTTCGTTCTCCAGTCGCTCGCCGTAGTCGCGGTACTGCTCGTAGAGGGCGTCGATGTCGAACTCGTCGCCGGTCTCGATGCCGAACACCTTCTCGGCCAGTGCGCGCTTTTGTGGGACGACGTACTCCAGTCGGTCGCGGAGCACGTCGGGATCGAGGAGGTCGCCGACGCGGATGCCGCGCCGTCCGGCTTTGTCCTCGTAGGTCGGGCCGATACCGCGGCCCGTCGTGCCTGCCGCGAGGTCGTCGTCCTCTTTCGCGTCCTCTTCGATCCCATCGAGAACGCGGTGATATGGGAGGATGACGTGCGCTCTGCGCGCGAGTCGAACGTCCGGTTCGAGCCCTCGCTCACGGAGTGCATCGATCTCTTCGAAGAGCGTCTCCGGGTTGATGACACAGCCATTTCCGAGGACGCCGACTTTGCCGCGGACAGCACCACTCGGGACGAGTGAGAGTTTGTATTCGCTGCCACCTTCGACGACAGTGTGGCCTGCGTTGTCGCCGCCTTGATACCTGACGACGACGTCTGCAGCGTCGCCATAGAGGTCGACGACGCCACCTTTGCCCTCGTCGCCGAGTTGGGAACCGACGATAGTTACGGTCATACCGGAGATGGCTTCTCGCGCACCTCGTAAACCGATTACGGTCTGCAGAGCAAAGCGATGCATGTTCGTGCATAATATGTGATTCGAACGACGCCGAATGGTGCACTTCCGGGTATATCGTCAGGTGCAAGCCGGAAGTGTTAACTAGTCTCACTGAAAAACGTTACGTGTCGACTGTTACTTCTCGTTGCGGGGGCGGACAACAACCTTTAAAAGCCTCAAAGACAAGTTAACACATGCCATGATAGACCGACTTGAGAAGGAAGTCGATATGTTAGAACGCCATTTACAGGTTCTGAAAATGGTGATCGAGAACGAACCCATCGGTATCGTGAAGATGTCGAACGAGACGGGATACCCGCATCACAAGGTTCGGTACTCCCTCCGCGTCCTCGAAGAAGAGAATCTCATCTCGCCCTCCAACCAAGGTGCGATTACGACCGACAGAACCGAGGAGTTCGTCGCCGAGCTCGACGAGAAACTCACCGAGATTACGGATAAGCTCGACACGATGAAGATCGGTGAGAAGCCCGAAGCAGAAAACTAGAGTTCTGGAACGGTCAGGTAAAACTCGCCGTTACGTGATTCGACTAAGCAGAGATGATACCCCCGCTTACGGGATAGCTTGACGAAACTCTCTCGTTTTTCCCGCGTCAGCAACCCGCCACTGGTCGCGTCCTCCGTCGTCTCCAGTGCGGCGGGTTCGAAGAAACTCTTTGTGACCTGGAAGGCTGCGCTGAGTTCGTCGTTCGCGGAGGCGACATCGGTCGAGTCGTCCACGAGCGACCCCAACATCTCCCCGGTGGCCGGGTCGCGTGAATCGTTAATGTTCGCGACGGCGAGTGGGTTGCCCATCCTGTCGCGCAAGATGACGTCGAACGACAGCTCCAGCTCCTCGCCTGCTTCGTCCACCGCGGTCACCATCCCGTGAAGTTCGGCCCGATCGATCTCCTGGATCGCGTCGAAGAGGTCTTTCATCCCGCGCTGGTGGCCCGTCTCCAGGATCTCGTACAGCAGGTCGGTGACGAGCCACGAGACGAACTGGTACTCCATCGAATCGTGGAGGAACGCCTCGTACTCCTGACCGTCGACCGCGACGCCCTCGGATTCGAACTGCGTGTGGTGTTCGAGTTTCAGGTTAGATTCGACCGCAGATCGCTCGATCTCGCCTGCTGCCGCGTCGGCCAGGGTTCCTTTCCCCTTCGAGCCGTATCGGACGAACAGGTTGGTCTCCGAGAGCGCCTTCTGAGGGGTAAGCTGGCGCTCTGCGACCGTTCCGGGGCTGTTCTCTTTGATCGTTTCGAGTTCGTCGCGGAGTCTCTCCACCTCGTCTCGAAGCCGGTCGCGCTCCTGTCGGAGTTCGTCGCGTTCGGCTTCCGTCTCGGACAGCTTCGCCTGGAGCGCCTCTATCTTCTCTGCGCGCGCCGTGAGTTCGGTTTCGAGTTCCTTCGCTCGCTTCGACGAGGCAGAACCCTGTGTCTGTTGCTGTGGCGGTCGTCGCGTCGTTCGGCGCTGTTTGACGCCCACTTCTCGCGATTTGGACGAACTACTCTTGTCCGGGTCGAGGGACGGAATCGTCGTGGTCTCCCGCCACTGCTTTTCGTCGGAGAGCGGGTCAGACCCCGGTTTCTTCGTCTCGTCCTCCGACGGACTCGATTGTTGGGTCGGCTGTTGACTCGCTTCCGACGTTCGTTCGGGTGGCTGCTGGGTCGTCGTTGGGGTGGGCTGACGCGGAGGCTCCGTTTCTTGTGTCGGCGGTGTTCCCGTGGATTTCGCCGGCTCCGGCTCGGACTCCGGTTTCGGACCCGACTGCTGATTCGGATCCGACGCCGACGACTGTTCGGATTCTGACTCGGGTTCCGGATCCGGCGCGTCTTCCGGCTCGGATACCGGTGTCGTGTCCGACGTTTCCGGTTGTGGGATACCGATGATGTCCACGTCTGCGGCGACGACTTCGTAGATTCCGACTTCGTCGTTAGCGCGCTCGAACGCGTCGTCTCCCGAAACGAGTTGTTCGCTCTCGCCGACGTACGCGACGCTCATGGAGCGCCCAGCGTGGTAGACAACGTAGTAATCACCGCTCAGGACGTTCTCACTGAGTTCGATGTATCCCGTGAAGTTCTTCTCGGCGAGTGTATCGCTCGCCTCGGCGAGTGGTGTGTCGTTCGTGTAGTATTTCGCCTGCGTCTTCCCACCGCGTTCTTGCATGGTGAACAACAGCGGAAGCGAGGGGTGTGGCGCTTCGAACAGCGTCCCGCTCGCACTCCCGAAATCGGCGAGTTCACCGCCGAACACGCCGACGACGCGACCGTTCAACATGAACAGCCACGCGCCGCTCGCCTGCACGGCACCGGTGAACTCGGTGTCGGCGAGGTCGCGGAGTGCGTCGAAACCGCCGGAGAATGGGCGAGAATCCCATTCGTTTATCTTCTCGACTGTACGCGCATCCATATTACGTCAAAACGGTAACCCCGTCAAATACTTTCGGGTTGGCGGAACACGACCGTCAGACGTGTTATAGATAGATTACCTGTTCGTCGCTCGCCACGCCGAATCCCTGCTCGACCACGGTACCGTGTTCCGAACTATCGGGGTCGGCGATCGGATTTGTGTGATTCAGGTGTGTGAAATGAATCGCCGTCTGATAGTCTTCGAATCGTGTCATCGTCTCCGGAATCGGTGGATGCGGAACCTCCTCGGCGCGCCCATCGACCTCGTCGAGCGAGTGGAACGTCCCGTCCACCAGTGCCACGTTGGAGTCTCGGACTGCGCGCTCTGCCGAGGTCGTCCAGTAGTCGATATCCGGAAGATAGTAAACGGAGGTGTCGTCGTCTTCGAACCGAACCCCGACCGTGTCGGCGTCCTCGTTTCGATGGGGAACGCTAAATGGATGGCAGGTCGACCCCCCGATCTCGAACGGTTCGTCGGGCGTGAACGGCTGTAATTCGACGTTTCCGCGGGCGAGGAGGTGATGATAGGCTTTGTTTCCCTCGCGGAGCCACGTCGCCAACGCGCCGGAACAGTAGACGGGGACTCCGTCCGTGTCGTAGGCCTCTCGACCGAGGTAGAACAGCCCGCCGTAGTGACCGACGTGGGCGTGGGTGACGACGATGGAATCGACCGTCGTCAGCCCGACCGTCTGTCGGATGTCGGGTGGTGCATCCACCAGAATCGTCTCGTCGCCCGATTCGATAACGATAGCTGGCCCGTGGCGAACGATATCCGCAGAACACTGGTTGCAGTCACAATCGAGTCGAGGAATGCCCTCGTCCTGGGCAGTCCCGAGAACACGAACGTGCATGTCGTCGCCGAAATCAGATCTTGCTCTCGGCATCGTCGGCGAGCTCTTCCATGCGCTTGCCGATTCGACCGGCTTCGCTGAACTCGTCTTCGCTCATCACGGCGGCCAAGGAGTTGCCGAGCACGAAAACCGCGTGCTTGTGCTCGCTCTTGGATTTGTGAACGTGCGAGGGGTCGACGTCAAGTTGGTCGTACGCGTCGAACGACCCGTCGGCAACGTCGTCTTGCTCTCTGAAGTACTCCATGATGGTGACCATCTGTTCGTGAAGTTCGAGGAGTTCGTCTTTATGCATGTTCGCGGATTAGTAAGTAGTCGATTTAAGGGTTTCTGAGAACTATTCACACAGAGTGGACGGCGGTGTCAGAAGACGTACTCGTCTTCGTGCCCCATCATCCCCTCATCTTCCATACCTGGTTCCCGGTCGTCGTCCATCGGCCCACTCGTCTTGTATGCCTTGAGACCGGTTGCGAGCAGGTCCTCAATGGCTTCCTCCCGATTGACGAATTCCCCTTGGTCAACCAACTGGGCAATCTGCATTTCGAGGTGCTCCGGGACGGTGATCTCTACCTTTGGCATTGGAACAGTTGCACGCTTCGAGAGGGGTGTTCTTAAGTCTGACGGGTAGATAGTTCGGCGGTTTGCGAACGAGAAATGTTTATTTCACAAATTTATTTCCTCCCAACTCCGCGGATTCTCACACTCGACCAATAACTCGCTGCTGTCTCAGCAAAGAAAGGAAAAGCTATCTATCTGCCGTCATCGGTTGCCGAACATCTGATCTAACGATTCGACGATACTACTCGGCTTCAGCGATTCGAGCCGCTGTTCCATCCGCTTTTGGTTGAAATAGCTGGCGAACGCAAGAATCGTCGGCGGCCAGAGACCGATGAACAGTCCGCGCTCTCGGTTCCCCCTGATGAAGAACTGGTGCCACGCGAGAAGCACGGAGACGGCCGAAGCCAGTATGGCGACGTCTCGTGTCGATTCTTCCGCTGCCTCCATCGCGGGGCGCTCTCGCATTCTCGTTCGTTGTTCTGCTTCGGACATGCGTCAACCGATTATGCAACGCCGGTCTTTGTTATTCAGTCGCTACTTTCCAGCACCGCTGCGATGGAACCAGTTACGACGGTTACTCGGGAGAAATGGAGGATACTCGATGGAAATTTCACGTTTACCGCCGGACGAGGCGCAGTCGATAACCCTACGTTTTCGCTCCCCAGAGTTCGACCATGAGCGTCAGGGACGTGACGAACCTGTATCGAGAGTTCGACGACGAACGACTGCCACCGGGACAGCGCGAGACGAGTAAATTCCCTGTCCTCTCGAAAGGGGGGACACCTGATTGGAACCCCGAGACGTGGGAGTTTTCGGTCACAGGCGCGGTCGAGAACGAACTATCGTTCACGTGGGAGGAGTTTCGTGACCTGCCGAGCGAGACACAGAGACAGGACTTTCACTGCGTCACCGGCTGGAGCAAGTTCGACTGCGAGTTCACGGGCGTCACCTTCCCGGAACTCGCAGCGCAGGCTGGTGTGGACGAGGACGCCGTTCACGTCATGTTCTCCGCCCTCGATGGCTACACCACGAACCTCCCGCTGTCCGAGTGCATGCGCGACGAAGTGCTCTTCGCGTGGGCGTACGATGGCGACCCGCTCCCGCGCGAACACGGTGGCCCGCTTCGGGTGCTCACCCCACACAAGTACGCCTACAAAGGGGCGAAATGGGTAGACGGGATCGAATTTCTCACCGAACCCGAACGCGGCTACTGGGAGAAACGTGGGTATTCTAACACGGCGAATCCGTGGAACCAGGAGCGATATAGTTAGGCTGAAGGGTTATCGCTCCTGAGTTTTCTTTCAATGGCACCGCACCGTGACGGTCAACTATCGGCAGGTGTACCCCTCGTCACTCGATCCTGCCGGATATCCGACGTTTCGTTTCGCTCGTTTCTCGCCGGGCGACCGGCACCGAGAATCTACTGGACTACCCCCGACGGTCTCGAGATCGCCGCGAGTGGGGCTGTCGCCCGCATCACTGCCGACGGAGACGGTCGGTTCGACGACGTTCGCGCGCGAGCGAACGACCTCTTCGACTCGGTCGATACCGACGACGCCCCAGAATCGACCCGTCCGCGGCTGTTCGGTGGGTTCTCGTTTCACGCCGAACACGCCACCACCCCACCATGGGACGGCTTCCACGGTGCGGAGTTCGTCCTCCCGCGAATCCAACTGACCCGAACGGCGACCGATACGTGGCTTACCGTCTCGGGCCACGATACCTCACCGGACGCCGTCGCGGAGACGCTGACGGACGTTCGTGCCGAGATGGAGTCGCTCCCCCAGATGCAGCCAACAGCCGACCCGCCGGGTGTCGAGACGACCGAGCACATCACCTCGCGCGAGGAATGGTGCGAACAGGTTCGCCGGGCGACCGACCAGATACACGATGGAACCCTCCAGAAGGTCGTCCTCGCGACCGCACTCGACGTCGAACTGTCCGAATCGGTCTCCGTCCCGGATACCCTCGAACGCCTTCGCACGTCGTATCCCGAATGCTACCGGTTCCTCGTTGAACCCGCCGAGGGTGGCGGCTTCTTCGGCGCACCCCCCGAGCGACTCGTCTCGCTTCGCGGGCAGACCGTCGAGACGGAGGCCCTCGCGGGGTCGATCGCTCGGGGCGAGACGCCCGAAGAGGACGACGAACTCGCAGCGGAACTAGCCAACAGCGAGAAAGTCCGCGAGGAACACGACCTCGTCACCGAAACGATTCGGGACGGACTCGAACCACTCGCGTCGTCGGTCGTCGTCGGTGACCGACGACTCAAGCGCCTCTCGAACATCCAGCATCTCCAGACGCTGATATCGGCGGAACTCACTGCCGACCAGCATATCCTTTCGGTCGTCGAAGCACTGCATCCGACTCCTGCCGTCGGGGGCCTCCCGCCGGACGAAGCGATGCAAACGATTCGGGAGACGGAGACGTTCGACCGTGGCTGGTACGCCTCTCCCGTCGGCTGGTTCGATGCCGACGGTGATGGCGAGTTCGCGGTGGCGATCCGCGCCGGTATCGCTGCCGACGAGCGTGCGACCCTCTTCGCCGGTAACGGCATCGTCGCCGACAGCGACCCGACCGACGAATGGGAAGAGGTACAGTTGAAGTTCCTGCCGATTCTCGACGAACTCGAATGACTGCACCGAACCGAAACACGCTGTGGGCCGAGACGTTCGTGGACGAACTGGCCGCCGGAGGCGTCGAGGCCGTCTGTCTCACCCCCGGCAGTCGGTCGACACCGCTGACGGTCGCGTTCGCGGCACACGACGATATCGAAGTCTTCTCACATCTCGACGAACGGTCCGCGGCCTTCTTCGCGCTCGGTCGGGCAAAGCGCACTGGAATGCCGACACCGCTCGTCTGCACCTCGGGAACGGCAGCGGCGAACTTCTATCCAGCAGTCATCGAGGCGGACAGGGCGCGCGTGCCGATGCTCGTTTGCACGGCAGACCGTCCACCGGAACTCAGAGATAGCGGGGCGAATCAGACGGTCGATCAGGAGAAACTCTACGGCGACACCGTCCGATGGTACGCCGACCTCGCCGAACCGGAGGCCGAGCCACGGAAACTCCGGTCGCTTCGGACCACGGCTGCGCGCGCAGTCGGGTCGGCGACTGGAACACCGCCGGGACCGGTACATCTCAACGTTCCGTTCCGAAAACCGCTCGAACCCACCGAGGTTCCGGGTGACGTCCCGGACGACTTCCGTGAGCGCAATCCCCTCGCGGTCGAGGGACGCGATGGCCCATTCGTTCGGGTGACACAGGGAGTTCCCGAACTCGACGTCGAATCGGTCGCCCGACTCAGTGACAGGATTGCGGGTACGAACCGCGGGTTACTGGTCGTCGGTCCCGAAGATGCGCCCACGCCATCCCGCGACGCGCTGGCAACCCTTGCAGACGCCACCGGTTTCCCGGTGATCGCAGACCCTCTGTCGGGTCATCGGTTCGGCCACGACGGGTCCATCGTCGGTGGTTACGACTCGTATCTCGTCCCGGACGTGACCGACGAGTGGCCCGACCCGGAGGTCGTCCTCCGGTTCGGCGCATCACCCACCTCGAAGGTGCTCCGACAGTATCTCGAACGGACCGACGCTCACCAGTTCGTCGTCGATTCCGCGGGTGGGTGGCGTGAGGCGTCCTTCACTGCGACTGATCTCGTAGTCGCCGACCCGACCCGATTTGCGAAGCGACTCGCTCATACGCTCGATACGTCGGCAGACGAGGACTGGGCTGGTCGGTTCGCCCGTGCAGAAAGCTGCCACTGGAATGCGGTCGAAGCGACAGACGAGTATTTCGAGGGGAAGATACTCGCGTCCGTCGCCGAACTTGTTCCCGATCCGACGACCCTGTTCGTCTCGAACAGTATGCCGGTTCGCGATCTAGACCGGTTTGGCAGACCTCGTTCCGCCGAGATCTCTGTACTCGGCAATCGCGGTGCGAGTGGTATCGACGGTATCGTCAGCTCAGCACTCGGGGCCGGAAGTGCGACGGACGACCCGCTCGTCCTCGTGACCGGCGATCTCGCGTACTACCACGACATGAATGGGTTGCTCGCGCTCGAACGCTGCGATGTCGATGCGACCATCGTGGAGATCAACAACGACGGTGGCGGCATCTTCCACATGCTCCCCATCGAATCGTTCGACCCGCCGTTCACCGGCCAGTTCAAGACGCCGCACGGTCTCGATTTCGAGCCAACCGGCGACATCTACGGCTTCGATTTCGAGCGCGTAGAATCGCTTCCTGAATTCCGTGAGCAGTTCCAGACGTCGCTCGACACGCCGGGAACGCAGGTCATCGAAGTCCTCACCGACGCCGAAGCGAGCCATCGAATGCGAGAGTCGGTACAAGAGCGAGTCGTTCGGGAACTTTCCGGGTAATCCTCTCTTTTGATAACCTTTCGAAGATTAAAAATAGTATCGTGTTGACTCGATGTACGTTGGTTCCCATGACAGTCACTGAGTCGGAAGAACTCGTTACGTTCTTGCGAGAGCACGTCGGCGATCACCTCCGAAGTGTCCTCTACTACGACGACGATGTCTCTGACTTACTATACGTTCGTGACGACGTTGCCGATGCTTACAACGAAAACGGGCGGACAAACGTAATCCAAGATATGCGGCTTGAAGCAATCGAAAAGGCCCATCAAGAAGACCTCTACGTCCACGGGTCGTTGAACTGTACGATTCGCTGTTTCGAAGACGCCGTCGAGATGCATTTCGTCCACGGCGAACGTTCCGGAACTGCCGTTGCACTCGATGGGGAGGTGTTCGCGGTGCAAAACTCGTTCATCGGTCGCTGTCTCGAAGTGATGGGACAGGGCTGAAAGCGGAGAGTTTGGCCCGGATGTCGGCCTTTTACTGTCTTCCCTCTGAGGAGTCCATATGAGCCTCGAAATCGACCCTTCGAAGGTGGATGCAGAAGCGATCGGTGAAAAACGCGCGACGCTGGCGATGGAACACGAGGAAGCCGTCGAACACGTCCGAGAAGCATTCACTGACGCCGGGTTCGGCGTCGCAACCGAGTTCTCCCCCTCTGCACTACTCGCGGAGAAGATCGACGCCGACCGGGACGAGTACCACGTCCTCGGTGCGTGCAACCCTGCGATGGCGAATCGTGCACTGGACGAGAGCGACCAGCAGATCGGCGCGCTCTTTCCCTGTAACGTCGTCATCTGGGAGGAAGCACCTGGCACTCAGACCGTCTACCACGTCAGCATCATGAAGATCGCCCGGCTCGTCGGGATGGCTCCCGACAGCGACGCGTGGGCGGACATCGTCTCCGAAACAGGTGACCTCGTGGACGAAGCGTGGGCGAATCTCGATACGGCCTGACTACTCCTTGCTCTCCGTTTCTCCCTGTCCGACAATTTCCTGGTCTTCGCCGAGTCCTTCCGCATCTCGTCGTCGGATCTCCTCACGGAGTTCCGAAACCTCGTTTTCGAGTTTCGCCACGTCGTCTTTCGACGCCTGCTCCGTTTGTGACCGCTTGTAGACCAGATACAAACCACCGAAGATGGTCAGTGGGAGGCCGAACAGCATGATCGCCATGATGATGATGACGAGAATTTCCATCCCACCGGGAACGGGGCCAAACAGGGGAACCATACCCGCATATCGACAGGCGACGGACAAAAGCACCGTGGTCATCCACCGAGGGCGAGCGGCCCATCAACACCCCCATCAGATGAACGCGGCGACACCCGACACGGGGTGGAAACAAACTGAGAGCCGTGCTGACGAGGAAGATGCCGATACCGAAGGAACCTGCGAACAGATACGATGCGACGACCAACAGGGAGAGAACACCCACCGAGAGTAGTCGGTAGTCCATCTTGCCGATTGTTCGGCGATAGCCATCTCCTGGAGTGAGCACGAGGACGACCCCGACGACGCCAGCGACCACTTTGACGACCAGCAAGACCGGCAGGTCGTGTGGTGCGTTCGTCTCTCAGTACGCTTCTCTCACACTGAGGGAACCGTCGTTTTCCGGGTGGCGATGGCTGTCGCTCCGTGGTCAGTGCGCGAAAGAAAATCTCGTTTGGTGTCGTCGCTTAGCCGAAGAGTTCGCCGAGACCTTCGCCGCTGGCCTCTTCTTCTTCGTCGTCTTCTTCTTCTTCCTCTGCGGCTTCCTCTTCTTCGGCTTCCTCGTCGCCTTCGTCGGCACCGCCTGCGGCACCGCCAGCTGCGGCACCACCGGCAGGGACTGCGGCGGCCTGTTCGACGGCCTCGTCGATGTCGACGTCCTCCAGCGCGGCGACGAGCGCCTTGACGCGGGATTCCTCGACGTCGACGCCAGCAGCGTCGAGCACGTTGGTGAGGTTTTCTTCGTTGATCTCTTCGCCCGATTCGTTCAGGATGAGTGCAGCGTATACGTATTCCATTGTTGTTATCCGAACATAGCGCCGAGGCCTTCTCCTGCCGCGTCGTCATCGTCGTCTTCGTCGTCTTCGTCGTCAGGCTCGGCTTCAGTTTCTTCGTCAGTCGATTCTTCTTCCTCAGCCACACCGCCCGCAGCAGGGGCTTCGATTCCACGAAGCTCCTCGGGCAGTGCGTCCTCGTCGTCTATCTGGGCAGCCAGCGTCCGCACCTGTGCGTCCGCCTTGCTCACGAGATCCGGGGCAAGGTCGGGACTCTCGATGGCGGCCTGGAGACCGAGGCTCTTTGCCTCGCCAGTCGCCTTCGAGACGAGCAGTGGGACGGTCTGTTCGGTCGGGAACACCGCGTTGACCGAGAGGTTGCGACCGAAGGCCGCCGCCGTCTCGATGTCTGCGCGGTACTCGTCCACGTCGATGGCGAGTTCGTCCGACTCGAACATGACGCCGTCAGAGTAGACTGCGCGCAGGTCGAGACCGACCTCTTTCGGCTCCATGCCGAGTTCGGAGAGCACGTTTGCGAGTGCTTCCGACACCTCGTCGCCTTCCTCTGCGACGACGCTGTCCTCGGTCACGTGGATGGAGCCATCCATGATCCGTGCGGCAGCACCGGCCTGCTGGAGTTCACCCACGAACGGGCCGGGGTCGACGCCCGTGTCACCCTCGGGGATGACGATCTGGTTCGGGGCGACTTCGCCCGCCGAGATGGGTGCCGGACTCTTCGAGGCTTCCAGTTCGCGGTACAGCCCGAACGGGTTGTCGTTCGTGCCGATGAGTCCGATCTGGCCGTCGACGTACTCTTCTAAGTCTTCGAATCCTTCGCCGACCTCCGAGAGCGCGCGTCGAACCAGCGTGTTACGGCTGACGCGGAGTTCCGCGCTGCCGTGCAGGCTGCGACGCATGTTCTGGAGCTGCTTGCTCGGGATGCCGGTGATGTTGACGACGCCGACACTGCTGTAGTCGTCGACGAAATCTGTCAACTTGCCGACTTCCTCACGTTTCCACTCCGGAATAGTCTCAGTCTTGCGTTCGGCTTCTGCGGACATCTTAGGCCACCTCCACGGATGGGCCCATCGTCGTCTTCACGTAGACGGTATCGACGTTGAGTGGACCTTTCTCCAGGTTGGAGTGGAGACGACGGAGGATGACGTCGATGTTGTCAGCGATTTCCTCCGCATTCATGTCCTCTGCGCCCACGCGCGTGTGGAACGTCCGTCGGTCGCCACTGCGAAGCTGGACGGTGTTTTTCATCCGGTTGACGGTTTCGACCACGTCGTCGTCGGGCTGGAGTGGCGTCGGCATCTTCCCGCGCGGTCCGAGCACGGTACCGAGGTATCGACCGATATCTTGCATCATCGATGCCTCGGCGATGAAGAAGTCCGTGTCGTCGGCGAGATCTTTCGCCGCGTCGTTGTCGTCACCCAGGTCTTCGAGTTCGTCACCGCTGAGAACGTCGTCGGCGACGTCCTCAGCTCGAAGGGCGGTTTCGCCCTCCGCGAACACGACGATAGTGGTGTCTTGGCCGGTTCCAGACGGGAGTACGATACTCTCGTCTACACGATTCGAGGGATCGTTTAAATCGAGGTCGCGCAAGTTGATCGCGAGGTCTACCGTTTCGCGGAAATTCCGCTGTGGGGAGTCCTCGAGTGCGCGAGAGACTGCTTGCTCTATCTCATTATCTGCCATCGTTCACCTCCGTAGTACGCAGGAATGCTCCTACGGGTCAGTGAAACAGGCCATGCCTGTCTCACTCGAAATTGTCCCATGCGTAACTTAAACCCGTCGAACCACCCGCATCGGAGCGTGCCGTGAGCCGCCATCGATATGTGCGACGATGGTAAAATATCGCCACACGACCATCGAACGATGACGCTACTACCGGGGGTTCTGGCGCTCTTGCTCGCCGCCGTCCACCTCTTCGCCGGGAAGGTGAAGTCGTTTCAGGTGATTCCGCGGAGCTACTGGCTCTCGGGGGCTGGTGGTGCGTCGGTCGCATACGTCTTCGTCCACATCTTGCCAGAACTCGAAGGGGCGACGGTGCTGGAATCGGTGGCCTTCTTGGCTCGATTTCTCGAACGACACGTCTTCATCGTCGCGCTCATCGGGTTCGCACTGTTCTATGGGCTGGAACGACTCGCACAGGAGTCCGGCCACGGACGAACCGACAACGGGAAAGACGCGAACCGACGAGTGACCGGTTCCGGGGTGTTCTGGCTCCACATCGGCTCCTTTACCGCGTACAACGGACTCATCGGCTATCTGCTCGTCCATCGGGAGCAACCGGGCGTGGCGAGTCTGCTGTACTTCGCCGTGGCGATGGGGTTGCACTTCCTCGTCAACGATTACGGTCTCCGAGACCACCACGAGGACGCATACGACCGACGGGGGCGGTGGTTGCTCGCCGCAGCAGTGCTCGTCGGGTGGGCGATCGGCAGTGCGACCCACGTCGACGAAGCCGTGGTGAACACCCTCTTTGCGTTTCTCGGTGGGGGTATCGTCTTGAACGTCATCAAAGAAGAACTCCCCGAAGAGCGCGAGAGTCGATTCTGGGCGTTCGCGCTCGGTGCAGCAGGCTACACGGCGATCTTACTTCTCGCGTGAGTGACTGCCCATCCAATTGACCAGCGAAACAGAGTCAGCTCTGTCGCTACAGATCGCAAACAGCGGAAAGAAGAGACCCGGATTAGGCGGCGAGAGCGTCGTCGTACTCGCCAGCGTCGATCTTCTCTTTGAATTCGCGGGGGTTCTCTCCCTCGATGGTGACACCGAGCGAGGTACACGTCCCGACGACCTCTTTCGCCGCGTTCTTCGTGTCGTAGGCGAGGAGGTCGGGGTGTTTCTGCTCCGCGATCTTCTTCACCTGGTCGATGGAGAGGTCGGCGACGAAATCCTTCTGGGGTTCGCCGCTGCCCGTGTCGAAGCCAGCCTCGTCCTTGATGAGTGCTGCCGTCGGCGGGACACCGATCTCGAGTTCGAAGCTGCCGTCCTCTTCGATGGAGATGGTCACGGGAACCTCCGTACCATCGAAGGCGGCGGTCTGTTCGTTGATCTCGTTGACGACTTCCTGTACGTTGACCGCGGTCGGGCCGAGTTCCGGGCCGAGCGGTGGGCCAGGGTTGGCCTGCCCTCCGGGTACGAGGACTTCGATTGTATCAGCCATACCAGAATGGAATCTCGCCGCAGTTTTAAACGTTACGAGGAGAGTTCGCTGGGCCACCGTTCGCAGGGATGGCTTCGATAGATTCCACGTCCTGTTTCCCGTTTGGAATCAGCGCAGTTGTGCTCGCGTTCATCGCGATCGTGTCCGTTCTCGTTTCTCGGTGGGTGTACCAGTCGTCGGGATGCCGGCTCGGAACGATGGCTTCGTGGTCGTCTTCGAACCGATAGCTATTCTCTCCATCGTGGCTATCGGTTCGGTATGAATCCCGCTACGAAAGGACTCACGAGTGGACTCCTCGCATTCGTCGTCGCAGCGTCGGTTGCATCTGTCGCTGGCGGTCGGAAACAGGGTTTCAAGATAGGGATACTGACTGGCGGCAGTGTCGCCGTCAGCGTCTGGTTCTCCGAGCGTCGGTCGTGAGCGTTGGAACGTCTCTCACGGAAGGCTCACGCCGTGTCGACCGAGGAATTCGCTCGCTCTCTTGATCTCGACCGGACTCCCGATGATGCGGAGCTGGTCGTCTTCGTAGGGGACGATGGTGACTATGAACTGATCTTCGAGGTCGGCCCGAATCCCGTTGAGGACGTCGCGGTGAAGAATAATCTGGGTACTATCGCGGAGGTGGGCGGGATCCGGCATTCGTGTAGGGGGTTCGCTAGCCGTAACCTATTAACGTGTCGAAACTATTGCAGGGTTCTCGCTGGGTCGAAAGAACAGATTTTTCGGCAGTCACGGCGGAGGTGTCCATAATGGGACTGGAGGAGGAAATCGAGGATCTCCGCGAGGAGATTACCAACACGCCATACAATAAATCGACCGAGGCACATATCGGTCGGCTGAAGGCGAAACTCGCGGAGAAAAAAGAGAAGTTGGAGAACCAGTCCTCCGCAGGCGGTGGCCACGGCTACGCCGTCGAGAAAACCGGTGACGCGACGGTCGCGTTCGTCGGCTTCCCCAGCGTCGGAAAGTCGACGCTGTTGAACGCCCTGACCGCCGCAGAGAGCGAGGTCGGCTCGTACGAGTTCACGACGCTCGACGTGAATCCGGGGATGTTGCAGTACAACGGTGCGAACATCCAACTGCTCGACGTGCCGGGACTCATCGAAGGTGCGGCCCACGGGCGGGGCGGAGGGCGCGAAGTGCTGTCGGTCGTCCGTGCCGCCGACCTCGCGGTGTTCGTCCTCTCCGTCTTCGAGATCGACCAGTACGAACGACTCAGCAAGGAGTTGTACGAGAACAAGATCCGGTTGGACTCCCAACCGCCGAGCGTCTCGATCTCGAAGAAAGGCAAAGGCGGGATCAAGGTCACCTCCAGCGCCGACCTGGAGATGTCCGACAACGTCATCAAGGAGGTGCTCCGCGAGCGCGGCTACGTGAACGCAGACGTGACCCTGCGCGAGAAGATGGATATCGACCGCCTCATCGACGGCATCATGGACAACCGCGTCTACATCCCGTCGATGGTGACGGTGAACAAGGTCGATCTCATCAATCCAGACTACGCCGAAACCGTCCACGAACAGCTTCGAGAACACGATATCGATCCCGACGAGGCGGTGTTCATCAGCGCAGAAGAAGAGAAGGGACTGGACGCGCTGAAAGAGAAGATCTGGTCGGAACTCGGTCTGATGCGTGTCTACATGGACAAACCGGGTCGCGGTGTCGACTACGACGAGCCGCTCGTCCTCCGTGAAGGAAGCACCATCACGAATGCCTGTGAGAAACTCGGCGGCGACTTCGAAGAGCGGTTCCGATTCGCGCGGGTCAGCGGTCCCAGCGCGAAACACGACGAACAGCAGGTCGGCACCGAGCACGTTCTCGCGGACGAAGACGTGCTCCGAATGATCCTTCGAAAGTAAACGTCCCCATGGTTCTTACGAGGCGTTCGTCTTCGCATACTGATTCCTCACAGGCAGGTTCTTCACAAGCAGATTCCTCACGCGAAGACTCGTGGCAGCATCGCCACCTCGCATTGCTCGCGCTCGGCATCGTACCGTGGACGATCCTCGTCGCACCGGGCGGGACGACGCTCGTCTTTCCCTGGGGACTCGTCGAACCGACGACGCTCCACGTCACGACGCTTCCCGAGTATCTGTTCGTCCTGACAGCCGGATTGCCGGGACGACTCCTCGCGTGGCCGGTGAGCGTGCTGCTCTACCTGCTCGCACTCGTGAGTTCGTTCTCCGGGCGCTTCGAAGACCGACGGGTGACGGGGGCGTTGCTGGTACTGGCAGGTGTGACCCACGCGAACTTCGCTCTCGGATTCGTGCGACGGGCAGGGTTGGTCGTTCCACTCGGGACTGTCGCACTCTGGGCGACTGCGTGGTGGTTCCACTGGCCCGACCTGCGCGGTGCGCTGGATCGGTCGTAGTCTCGTCACCGGATAACCGACCACTCATTATAGTTTGCCCGCACGCGACACACGCGAACAACAACCAAAAACAACCGTTCCGAAGCTCCGCCTATCATCCCGAAGTTCCGCGAGCGGTACGCTTTTCGCCGCGGAGTGGCTGGTTTCGAACGCATGAGTGGGACACTCGACCACGTGATGATGCGCGTAGAGGACTTGGACGCGGCGCTCGACTGGTACCAGACCCACCTCGATTACGAGGAGAAGGGTCGCTGGGAGGCCGACACGTTCACCAACGTCTTCCTCGCGCCGGAGGACGTTCACGACGAGGGTGCCGTGCTCGAACTCACGTACAACCACGACGGTCGGTCGTACGAGATGGGCGACGCGTGGGGCCACATCGCCGTGCGGGTGGACGACGTGTACGACGCCTACGAGGAGCTGATTGACGAGGGCGTCGATGATTACCGCGACCCCGACTCCTGTGGCGGGAGCTACGCCTTCGTGAAAGACCCAGATGGGCACGAAGTCGAGATCGTCGAGCGCGACCACGGCGCGCGCTGGAGTCTCGACCACACCATGATCCGCGTCGAGGACGCGGACGAAGCCCTGGGCTTCTGGACGCGCAAGTTCGAGTACCAGCACACCGGACGCTGGGAGTCGGACACGTTCGCCAACTACTTCGTGAAACCCGAGGACGCCGCGCCGGAGTCGATGGCGGTCGAACTCACCTACAACTACGACGGTCGAACCTACGAGATGGGCGACGTATGGGGACATCTCGCGGTGCGCGCGGACGACCTCCACGAGGATTGGGAGACGCTGATGGAGCGCGAAGCAGAAGAGTACCGCGACCCAGACTCCTGTGGCGACCGCTACGCCTTCACCAAAGACCAGGACGGTCACGAGATCGAACTCGTCGAACGCGAGTAAGCCGCCGTCCCCGACTTCTAGCACTCAGCCGAAAACGATAGTATTCCGACGTTATACGCCCGAAATCACTGTTCTATCGGATAGTCGTCAGTCATCGTTCGATGTCATAATCGGCATCGAATCATGTCTTCATTTGATATGGTTATTCGACGCTACTTAAAGACTGGAATGGTGAATCATCTCATTCATGGGAGTAATCCCGGCCTGAATCTGACGACAAAATTCGTTACCAATCAGTCGATTTACCATTACTGCGAACCCTCATAGAACCCTCTACTGCCCGAAACCGGGCGTTTGAGGGTGTATGGCCCGATCACTATGCCACAAAGAATTTATAACAAGGGGATAACGTTTCGTCTGTACCCCTACCCATGGTGGCAATCGGAGTACCACTTGACTTCCCGTTCGATTCGGGTTGCACAAAATGTGCAAATGGTCGTGGGAAAGTAACTGTCGCCGCAATAGAAACAAAACAAGAGAAAGCATGACAGGAAATATGACAAAGGTTCGCAGCCTGCTCCTGACGGCGCTTATGGTTATGTCGGTCTTCGCCGGCGCAACCGCGTTCGCAGGTTCGGCTGTGGCAGCAGAATCCGGTAAGACGATTTCGGACAACACTGTTGTCTATCAAGGTCAAGTCGGTCTCGTGAACGCATTCGGGGCCGAGAAAGAAGTAACGCTCTCGAAAGGAAAAGACGGCGGTAACGGATTCGTCGACACATACACCGCGGACACTAACGGCGAATTCACCATCGACACCTCCGAGCTGGAGACAGGATTCTACCAGCTCTCGGGAGACGATGGCAGCGGTACTACCGTAACAATCACCTTCCAGGTCGTTCAGCAGTCATTCGATGTGAGTGCCGACTCGACCACTCTCATGGAAAACAGCGAAGACCAGTCGGTCTCGTTCTCCATCGATGACTCGAACCGTGAGAACTTCGACGTCAGTGTTTACTCCGAAGAGATCACTGGCGACGACAGCGCCATTGACTCGTTCTCCGGAATGCACGAGGAAGGCGACGGTCCACACACGTTCGACCTCGACCTCAGCAGCTACGACCTCTCGCCTGGCACGTACAACGTGACTGTTAGCGTCGATGACACTACGGCATCTCAGACGTTCGAGATCACCGTCAAGAAGGGCGGTTCCGCATCCTCCAGCTTCGGAGACAGCGTCTACAACGTCCCACGCGGTGACATCGTCCCGATCACGGTGAACCTCGAGAACACCAAATCGGCAACGGCTACTGTTGGCAGCGCAGAGTCCAACTTCGAGATGACCGTCGACGTCACCGACAACGACGACGATGGTAAGGTCACCTTCTGGCTGAACACGTACCAGACGACCAACACTGACGCTTCCAAGGTCATCTACGCGGGAGCCAACAGCGAAGATGGCGTCACGGCAGCGTGGGAAACGCCCTCGAGTGGCGGTCTGGAAGACCCAATCGCAGTCACGTCGGGTGACAACATCTACGAGCTGTCCGTCGACACGAACAATGACGGTACCCCGGACGACGTTGCGTCGCTCTCCGTCGACCCACGTTCCACTGGTAGCGCCCAGACGTGGATCGCTCCCAACAATCTTGAGAGCTACGACGACGCTCCTGGTCTGACGTCGCAGCTCACCCAGCGTAGCAATGTCGCAAAGGACGACCACATCGTTGTCCAACTCAAGGACACGACTGGTATCTACGGTGCTCTCGCCGCTCAGGGATTCGGTGCGTCCGTTGACGACGTTGAGGGCCTCTCACTGAGTATCAAAGAGGTCAACCCAGAGCCAAACACGGAAGTCAACAGTCTCAACAGCAACAGCGCCGGTGTCAAGGTGTTCGCTGACGGTAAGAACAACACGCTCTACGCAGTTATTGATACCTCTGCAGTTGACTTCGCTGAACAGTCTGACGCAGACGAGGACTTCTACGGTGACTGGAAGGCCACGTTCCACGTGAGCGATGCCAGCAGCGGTGGTTACGCCGTCACGCCTGACGACGACCAGTACGCATCGACCACGTTCACGGTCGAACAGCCTTCGTTCGAACTGAACGACGGTAACGACCTCAAAGTCGCGAACTCGGACAACCAGACGGTCACGGGTATGACTAACCTCGCACCCGGTACGTCGGTGAACCTGCGAGCCCGCAGCTCCGGTGTCTTCTTCAAGAACCAGGATGTTACGGTCTCCGAGGACGGTTCCTTCACGGGCACGTTCGACTTCAGTGGCTACGAGAACGGCACTGAGTTCGGTGTTACGGCAAGTGCCACGGGCGTCGACTCGGTCTCCGTCGACGGTGTCCTGAACGCAAACCTCCAGGAAACCACGACGACGACGACGACCACGACGACTGAGTCCACGACGGAAGAGCCAACGTCCACGACGGAAGAGCCAACGTCCACGACGGAAGAGCCAACGTCCACCACGACCACGTCGACCAACGATGACGGTCAGCCTGGATTCGGTGTCGCAGTCTCCGTTGTCGCACTCCTCGCCGCTGCGCTCCTCGCGCTCCGCCGAGAGAACTAAATCGGATTAACTTCCGATTCCAACGATAACTGATTCATTTTTCGCGCACTCGACCGCTGAGCGATAGCGCTATCGAACCCAAAGACGAATCGAGAAGTGAGACTATTCTCCGGCACCCAAGACGGGGACGATTCTATGGTATCGAAAACCGCGATAGTTCTACAGTAACAACAACGCCGATGATTCTGCAGTGACGACAACACCGACGATTCTCCGGTAACTACGACCGCCGTTACTCGACGCTGAGCAGTTCGCTCGGTGCGCCCGCGAGTGCTTCGAGGGCGTCCGCTTCGATGTGGTGGAGATCACCCGGCACGACGAGCAGGTGGAGTGGGTCACCGAAGTCGCGTTCTGCGAGTTCCGACAGTCGATCGGCTTCGACCAGTGGGTCGGGACTCCCTGCCCGTGCGACCACGACCGCGAGCACGTCGTCGTACCCGTCGGCGAGCATCTCGCTCGCCACGTCCGCGGTCATGTACTCGTCTTCCGTGGTTGCGTTCTTTTCCCCGGACGGATTCCAGCCGACCTTGATGTCGAGATAGACGAGCGTGTGGAGACCGCGGTCGCGGTTGTCGTCCAGGACGGTCGTGACGCTGGCCGGGAGACCATCCGCGCCGTGGGCGTAATCGAACGGAAGCGTCGTCGCCTTGCCGAAGCGGTAGTTCTGGAGACCGGTCAGGCCACTCGCGGCGGACTCTGCTGTGGGTGCGTGGATGACGCGGGTGTCGATGCCACGGTCTTCGGCACGCAGTCGGAGGTCGACGTGGGTGGTCGAGATCATCGTATCGCCTGCCGTGAGAAAGGCGGCGTGACCCGATTCGGCGGTAGTGAGGACCTCCTCGGGGTCTTGTTCGACGCCGGGGCGGTCTCGCACCTCGATGTCTTTCTCGTGGAATCGTTCGAGGTCGACAACGTCCGCACCGACGAGTTTGCTGGTATAGAACTCGGCGAATACGCGGTCAGCATCGGCGATCGCGTCACGGCCTTCGACGGTGATCGAACGCTCGTCGTACAGGCCGAGACCGATGAAGGTGAGCATACCGTCACTCTGCACGCTCGTCGGTTAAGCGGCGCGGAACGTCGTCCAAAAAATCGAACCGTCGATGGTCGTCGATTCAGTATCGCTGACTCGGGAACTGGCTCGTCTGCTGACCACCAAGCTGCTGACCCCCGACCTGCTGACCGCCGACCTGCTGACCGCCGGTCTGTTGGCCGCCAATCTGCCCCATCGATTGTCCACCACGTTGGCCACCGCCCATCTGCTGGCCACCGCCCATCTGCTGGCCACCGACCTGCTGTTGCGTGCCGAAGCCTTGCAGCGCCGTCAGTCCCTTGTTGATGGAGTCGAGCGACTGCCGAGCGTGCTCGATAGTGTCCTGCACTTCGGGTTCGTCGATGTGCTGTTGCAGTTCCTGCAATCCGTGCTGGATGACCTGCGTCGTGCACTGGCCGAGCTCCTGGCTGAACGGCGACTGCCGGATGATGAGCTTCTTCTGGAACTCCGCGAGCTCCTGGATGTCGTCACAGACGTTCGCCACGCGCGGCAACCCACGCTGTACCGCCTTCATCTTGGCCCATTCCGCAGTGGTCGAGACCTTCTCTAAGTCGTCGACCGCCAGTCGAACCTCGCTCGGAACGGATTCCTCGTAGCGCTGGCGAATCTGCTGGCCGAACTGTCCGGGCTGTTGCTGCTGCTGTTGTGGTTGTTGCTGCTGCTGTTGTGGCTGTTGCTGGTACTGCTGTTGTGGCTGTTGCTGGTGCTGCTGCATCGGCTGCTGCTGCGTCGACTGTTGCTGACCCTGCTGGCCGATCGGCCGATATCGCTGTGGCTGCTGTCCGACGCCGACCTGCTGT
Source organism: Haladaptatus rarus (assembly GCF_054177585.1). Taxonomy (NCBI): domain Archaea; kingdom Methanobacteriati; phylum Methanobacteriota; class Halobacteria; order Halobacteriales; family Haladaptataceae; genus Haladaptatus; species Haladaptatus rarus. Next base: position 401,136 of record NZ_JBPEHG010000002.1, read on the forward strand.
TGTGTCTCTGGCTGTTGCTGGTACTGTTGTGCCATTGTTTTCCTCCGGCTCCGCATCCGCCTGCGGAGCTACTCCGCCGTACATCGAGACCCGGAATAAATCGGACTCACCGTTTCGAATCGTTCAGCTACGATGCCCGACAGCTACAGCCGTCCGAACAGTTTAGAACTGAGCCGCCCTGCGATTGTGCCCCGTCGTTCACTGAACGGCGAACCGAGAATTTCTTCTGGAAATCGGTCCTTCTGCTGATTCGACCACAGAGGTGATAGGTGGCAGATTGAGAGTCGAACCGGGACCGAATCGAAACTGAACCGGAACCGAACCGAGACTGGGGCGAGCCAAAATAGAGAGATGAACGGGGTTCCAACACGAAGCGTCAGCGTTAACGCCTGCTTCCGGCAAGGGAGACGTATGAAAGCGCCCTGCGTGCGCGTCGAGCGGGAACACGGCGAGGCGGCGCGCCGCGAACTCGCGGACGACGACCTCATCACGGACGACCTGGAGATCGTAGTCGAAGACGACTGGCTCTACATCCCCGTTACGAACGCAGACCCAGTCCCCGACGGGTTCACGGTCGTCGAACACGACGTTCCGACCCGCCGAACGCAGGACACCCCCGCCGACCTACTCGGGTTCGACCCGTCCTACGAGCGATTGGGTGACATCGTCCTCGTCGACGAAGACGACCCCGAGCGCGCACAGGAAATCGCCGACGCCATTGTCGACTCGGTGCTCCCCGTCTCGACAGTGCTCAACCGGGCATCGAAGGTCAAAGGCGAGACCCGCGTCCGTGATTGGGACGTGCTCGTGGGCGAGACGACCGAGACAGTTCACCGAGAGTACGGCAACGAGTTCGCCCTCGACGTGGCACGAGTCTACTTCTCTCCACGTCTCGCCACCGAGCGCCACCGCGTCGCCGAGCAAGTGGCTGCCGACGAGCAGGCCTTCGACATGTTCGCAGGCGTCGGCCCGTTCGTCATTCCCTTCGCAACGCGCGGCGCGCAGGTCGTCGGCGTGGACGTAAACGACGTGGCGATCGAGTATCTCCGGGAAAACGCGCGCCGAAACAAGGTCGAAGACCGGGTGACGGCCATCTGCGGCGACGTCCGGGAGACCGTCCCCGAATACGAAGACTGGGCCGACCGCCTCGTGATGAATCTCCCCCACAGCGCGGACGAGTTCCTCGACACGGCAGTCACGCTCGCTGGCGACGACTGCGTGATTCACTACTACGACATCCAGCACGAAGACGACCCGTTCGGCCCCGGCGAGGCGGCCATTCGAGCCACAGCAGAGCCTGAGTACGACGTTTCGGTGGAGACGCGCCGCGTCGTGCGGTCGTACGCCCCGCACGAGACGAACGTCTGCCTCGATGTGCGACTAACCCGTTAGCCCACGGCGATTCCGCAACCCTTATGCTTCCAGTAGTGAGTATGTTTGAATGCAGTTAGCAACACCGTGCCGGTGTAGCTCAGACTGGCTAGAGCGATTCCTTCGTAAGGAATAGGCCGAGGGTTCAAATCCCTCCACCGGCTTACCTTCTCTGCGAACAAATTCGAGAGTAACGAGTTCGGTCTGAAGCTGTCGAGCAAGAAACAACGCGGTTTCCGTCGCCCACTTCTCCACTATCTTTCTCTTTCTCACCGAGATGTGGTAAACTCGTACAGATTGTCTATATACCTGTGTGACTTATTCACACAGCAGGTGAGTACGATGGCTGGGCCACTGATGGGGAAAAAACGGAATCGGAATCGGTTAGCAGGAGAGATGGAAGAGCTACAGCGCAAGATCGAACAGCACGAGCGAGAGCTTGCGCTGATGAAGCAACTCGAACGGGAGTCCCGAACGATCCCCATCGGTTCCGGGGAGTGTCTCGGTGTCTGTGCCGAATGCGGACAGGGAATTCTCCTCTGTACCGCAGATCGACTCCACTGCACCTCGTGTGCGTATCAGCAATATCTTTGAGTCGATCGACTTTGCTGGGGTGGTCAACACCCTGAATCGTGGTGGTTCACGAACGCCGCCTGACTCGAATCGCATTCGACTTGACCGTCACCCGTCACCTGCTACCCGACTTCTAACTCGCAGAACGACAGGTTCCAACTCTCTTCGTCAGCCAGTCGCTGGCCGTTCTGAACCCACTCGCCGTCTGAACCGTTCAGTGGTCGTGCCGAGAACCAGTACGCTGAGGTGAACCGCGAGAGCGGGATCCGGTCGGTGCCGAAGAAACCGTGCTGGGCGAGCACCGACCGCGGAATCGTCGTCCCTGCCGCGGCGATTACGTCGGCATCTCTGTACTCTTCGATGATCCTCCCGAGGAGCGCGGAGAGTGCCCTCGTGCGCGATTCGCCACCCGTCACGGGGAGCACGTCCGAGAGGTGGACGATGGTTTCGTCCGTATTCCCTTGCTCGCCGACCACGATGGCGACCGAGGGTTCGTCGCCGTCTCCCTGACGCACGTAGGTGGTGTAGTCGTATCGTGGGTTGGCAAAGCGCCATTGGAAGAACTGTTCGTCGCGCACGGCGTGCGCGCGTAGGGTGTTCCGGCGCGTCGCGATCTCCGCGAGAAGCGTCGGCGCCACTCCGGCATAGCGGTCTACCCTGTCGGCAGGTGCGGTGGGGGTAACTCGGTCGCGGACTGCGAGATAGGAGAGAAGCCCCGGTGTTGCTGTCCTTGCGAGAGGCGAGGCGGACAGTGCACGCGGGTTCTGCACGCGATAAAATTCGGTGAATTCCGTCATGATCCCCTCTTCGAGCGAGAGCGTCTCGGCCATCTTTTCGAGTCCGGCTTTCACGGCCTCGTTGGGGAATCCGACGACGATAGACGGTTCTCGAGAACCGTAGTAGTCGTAGACGTGTGCCGCCATCCGGGTGAACAGCCCCTGTCTGCGGTGGTCGGGGTGAACCATCGGATCGACCTGCACGAGCGCAAGTTCCCGCGACCCCCCGACGGACAGGGGGAGGGGAAGACTCGGGCGCGCCCCGACGACCTGCCCGTCTCGTTCCGCGACGCAGATCGGCACCTGCGAGCGATACGGATTCTCGACGAACTTCCAGTCGAACCAGTTACCACGCCCACGCCGGTCGCCGAACACCATCTCGTACAGCGCCAGCACGCCACCCCGGTCGCCGGGTTCGTACTGCCGAATCGTGTACGAATCACCGGTGGACGAAGCGTACTCCCTGTCTGCCATCGCTGGAAGGACACCAACGGCGTCCGTAAATTGCGGTGGTCGTTCGCACGGCTAGGCAGAGTGGACGACGAAAGATCATAATTCTGATAGTTCGGTACGTACCACCTGCCGACGGCGAAGACTCGCGCTAACCGGATAGTTCACGACTGTCGTCGCTGAACGGTTTGCCACACTTTTCCCGACTGGTCGTGGCGCTACGTTCATGAAGGCCGACGAGTTTTCAGTCGCGGCCCGGTCGGGGAACGTCGCGCGGCTGTACGACGAAACCGCAGCGAACCATCCACGAAAGCTGGCACTGGAGATGGATGGGGCGACGTACACGCACGCCGAACTCCGCGAGCGTTCCGCCCGGTTCGCTGGCGGTCTTCGGGCGCTCGGTCTGTGCCCCGACGACCGGATAGCACTCTTCTTGCCGAACTGTCCTGCGTTCGTCGTCGCGGCACTCGGTGCGTTCAAGGCGGGGACGCCGTTCGTTCCCATGAATCCACAGTATCGCACCCGAGAAGTCGCCTATCGACTGGCCGATGCCGATGCCACAGCGATCGTGACGGATGCGACACTCCGAGCGACGGTCGATGAGGCGGTTGCCAGCATCGACGGCGACCCGCTGGTCATCGAACGCGACGAGCGGAGCGATCGTGATGGCGATAGCAAGGAACTCGACGGTCTCTCGTTCGAAGCGATCGACGGCGACCCGCTGGTCGAAGACCAATCTGACGACGACGTTGCGATGCAACCGTACACCAGCGGAACGACGGGCGAACCCAAAGGCGTCCTGCTCACGCACCGAAACCTGCGCGCCCAGTCGTTCATGGGATTCGAGCGAACTGCCCTCGATGCCGAGGACGAACGGTTCCTGTCGGTGCTTCCCTTATCGCACATCGCTGGCTTCGTCAACCGGACGTGGCAACCCCTCGTCCGGGGTGCGTCCGTCTACCTCCGCGACCCCGAATCGTGGAACCCCGAGGACGCTATGGCGACCATCGAGGCAAAGCGGATCACGAAGTTCGGTGCTGTCGCGGCGATGTACGTGGATATCATCGAACACGACTCCTTCGGCGAGTACGACCTGTCGAGCCTCCAGGAATCGATGGAAGGCGGCACGACCATGCCGACTGCAGTTCAGGAGCGGTTCGAAGCCGGGGCAGGAATCGAACTGTTCGAGGCCTACGGGCTGACCGAAACCGGCGGCGGAACGCACGCCGGGATCAACGCGACGTTCGGCCCCCGACGCGGCACCATCGGCCAGCCGTTTCGCGCGACCGACTGCAAGGTCGTCGACGACGATGGCTATGAAATCCCGTCGGGTGAGGCGGGTGAACTCCTCCTTCGTGGCCCGCACGTCATGGCGGGATACCACGACCGTCCGGACGAGACCGATGCGGTGTTCACCGACGACGGCTACTTCAGGACGGGCGACATCGTCCGCCGAGACGACGACAACTACTACGAAGTGCTCGGGCGTAAATCCGACCTCATCCTCACCGCCGGATACAACGTCTATCCACAGGAGGTCGAGGAAGTACTCCACCAGCACCCGGACGTGTCGGATGCGGCCGTGGTCGGGGTGCCGGACGACCGTCGGGGTGAGACCATCAAGGCATACGTCATCCCGGCGAGGGGGACGTCGCCCGACGCTGACCGGCTTCGGGAACACTGTCTGGCGGAGATGGCCGCGTACAAACACCCCAGGGAGATCGAGTTCGTCCAGACGCTTCCCCGAACGACGAGCGGAAAGATACAGCGATTCGAACTCGGTGGACAGGCGGACGACTGACCCGTTTCGACCTGCCGTCCTTTCGACCAACGGTTTGCTACGGTCATCCACTCAGTGGAACCGAGAGGCGAGGTTAACCGCGTCGAACTACTACGTGGTGTGATGACGGGCGACAGTGGGGAGAACCTCGGGCCGACGGAGCGCGAGACACGGGAAGTCGCCGGAGATGCCGCATACGACCGTGAGGAGTTCCTCTCGATGATTCCACACTACTACCGTGTAGAGGTGTCACGGGCGGGAAAGTACCTCGACAGACTCGACCTGACCGTCGATTGGGCCATCGCTCTCGTCACCGCAGTCCTCGCACTCGCGTTCGAAAGCGTGCAGGCGTCGTCGTATCTCCTCCTCATCGGGATGATCGCCATCACGATGTTCCTCGTGTTCGACGTACGCCGATACCGGATGTACGACGCGATCCGTGCACGCGTCCGACTCATCGAGGAGAACGTGTACGCAAACGCCTTCGATCCGGTCGGCGCGCCGTTGTCGGAATGGCGCGAAGAACTCGGTGACGACCTTCGAGACCCGATGTTGAAGGTGTCGTACAGAGAGGCGCTTTCCCGTCGGCTCAAGCGCGTCTACTTCCTGCTCTATCTGCTCCTCGGCGTCGCATGGCTGTTCCGAATCACCCTCTTCGACCCGACCAAGACGTGGCGCGAAACGGCGTCGATACCGGGTATTCCGGGGGAACTCGTCGTCGGTGCTGTCGGTATCTTCTATCTCGTCGTGGTGTTTCTTACCTTCTGGTCACAGGAACGAGAAGCCAAAGGAGAGTTCCATGGTGAAGAGGCAGGGGACTGGAAAGAAACGGAATCGGAGTGATGAGAGAGAAAGTCGGAATCCGAGTGACGAGGGAGATGACGGAACCGACGAGATGAAAGCGGAGACGGAACCGGCGTGACGAAAGTAAAACAGCGTGATGAAGATGGGGTCGGGGTGCGGAGGCGATGTCGTAGGAGTTGCTTATCTCCGGATTGGGCTGGCCTAGAGTGTCGAAATGGACTCCAACAGCGAACCACTCGCCGTTCTATTTTCATCACCGTGAAGACCACTTCAGAACGTCGATGAACAATTCCAACAGTTGGTGAGCGTTTCTTCATATAGTATTTGTACAAAATAAACTACCATCAATCGAGTCGAACGCCTCCCAACCATCTCCCCCGTTTTTTCCCATGGCCGCTAAAGCATGTGACTGTACTATGCAAATACCATCTCGACGAATCGTGGCGACCGTACTGGTAAGCGTTCTGCTCATCGGCGGCGGAACGACCGTCGCTCTCGCAGACGGGCAGTCTTCGAACGAAGGCGTCCACGAGATCGGCAGCCAAGAAATCACGATCAAGGACGCGACGATAACCGTCGAAGACACCCACCTCGAAGGGCCGGGACTGCCGGACACAACCATCGAAGACCGGACGTACACCGTCGAGAAGTCCACGACGACCATCGAAGGACTCACGCTCTCGGTGAACGGAGAGACGTACGAGATCTGCCGTATCGACATAACCGTCCACGACGTGGGCATGACGCTCGACGACGTCCAGCTCTCGGGCAGTAGCTAACCGTCGATCGTGGCGTTCCGTTTTTATCAACCGTCGACTCGTTAGCGGCGCGAATAGAGATGAAGTAGCTCTGAAGGTGACGGTTGCTGAAACGGACGAAACACCATCGTTTGTTATCAATATACGCGACGCAGCTACAGTAGTGTTGAACCGTCGAACGAGATGCTCGTACGGTTGGGGAGTGCGTCTTCGACACCGACGGCGAACACCGTTTCGCCGAGCATCGCCATACTCGCGACCCCGCCAGCAGCCTCGACGTCTGCCACCGCTGCTCGAACTCGTTCCGTCGGCAGGTCGAGTTCGCGGGCGAACGTCCATCCGTCGCTTGTCAGCCGTTCGAGCGACGGTTCTTCGGGGAGCGATTCGAGGAGTCGTCCACCGACCGTCTCGATGCGGGCCATGAGTTCGTCGTCGCCGAGGGTGTCGCTCGTCGCCATTCCGCCGAACGATACGTATTCGATAGAGTCGGTCGGTTCCCACCGCCTGCGTCCCGATCCGTCGTCCATCAACAGGCCACCCGCCGACTGGATGAACACGTCACCGAGTCCGGTTCCCGCTTCGACCTCCGCCTGGTGGGAGGCCTGCACGAGTTCGTCCCGCGAGCGTCCAAGCTCGAACACCTCGTTCGCAGCCAGTGCGGTCGCGAGCGTCGCGGCACCACTCGCACCGAACCCACAGCCGATCGGCACTTCGGAATCCAGGTCGACGTGCGCAGTGACACCGAGCCTATCGAGTACCCCCTCGACCGGCTCGAACGCGGTCGATTCGCCGTCGAGATGAACCTCGGTTCGCCCTGAAGCCCGTACCTCGGAGACGACGCCATCTTCGATGGCCATACTCGCACCTCTGGATCCGTCGCTCGATACTGCCGGAGCGAACAGCGCCGTGACGCTTCCCGGAGCGAACGCCTTCATACCGCTATCGTAGTGCAAGAAGCCCTTCAATCCGCCGTTCAGGAGATCTGAGTGTGACGAACGGTAACTGGACTAGGAGAGTTTATGAATATATATTGTTTATATCCCTCGTAATGGTTCCAAATGTCTAACTAGTGGCGAAATTTTTTATGATATGACCTCGTATGTCGTGGTATGACACCACAAACACAACCCGCCCAGACGACGGCAGAGTGGAACGACCCCCAGCAGTGTCCGTTCTGCAACGCCGCTCTCGACGATGGTGGATGGGGATTCATCGTCCACATCCGGGAGAATCAGCCGTGTAACGAGGAGTTCGAGATGTGGCGCGAACAGATCAGCGGCGACATGCGCGGCGAATGGGCCGGATAGGGGGTGGCTGATTAGCGGGGTATCCGTTCCCGATGCCCTGATCGGCGTCTCGTCTTCACCCGACTCGTCTTTCCCGTGGCCGTTACCGCTCGATGAGCCGTCGTCGCGCTCGTTTTCACCGTGCTAACCGTCTTCGTCCTCCTCCTTTTCCTCCTCTTTCTCTTCGTCTTTCCGCTCTTCTTTCTCCTCTTTTTGCTCCTCCTTTCGCTCCTTTTTGGCCTCTTTCTGCTCTTCTTTTTGTTCCTTCTTCTCTTCTTTCCGCTCCTTTTTCTCCGCCTCTTTCTCTTCCTTCCGCTCTTTTTCGTCGCCATCTCGTTCCCGCGCCTCCTCGCTCGTCTCTCGATTCCCATCGTCTTGCGTGACCTCGCTATCGCTGGTCGCGACAGTTTCGGCTCCAGTATCGGCGGCGGTGTTCGAACCGCTCGCTTCGTCCATCACCGTCGTTGGGACCGAACCGGACGACCGTGTCGCGTCGGGGGTCAGGAGGTCGAACCCACCCATCGTAACCACCAGACCGGCAAGAAATAACACGACACCGACGAGCGACAGCACCCGCTGTATCCGGTTCATCGTACGTGGGGATTCACCGACTGTTGACTTTATTAGTGAGAGACTAAACCGTCACGTGGTGTCGATCGTCGTCAACTCGTCGTCGTATTCGAGCGTCACGTCCAGGAGGTTGTTCAGTACGTCGGGAAACTGGATGACTTCGAGATGCTCGTCCTCGTCGTGATGGTGGACGATCCCGGCGGCGACGAACTTCGGAATGTCGGTGTGGTGGAGGTCGGTGTAGATCCGCACGTGCGCCTCCGCCGAGAGCGGTTCGTCCTGGGCGGCGTCCATCCACCCGGCAACGTTGTCGGCAAGTCGCGTGACTGTCGTCTCCTCGTGCCGGCGAAGATGATACAACGCGTATCGTCGCCGTGGCTCTGCAAGTATCTGCAACAACGGTCGCAACGAATCCATCTCCCCTTCCATACCCAGCTATCGAATCGGGATTTTCAGTGGGCCGTATTAAAACGCTGGGAATCGCCGGTGGGGTTCGAAACTCGGTCAAAGTTATTATCATCGCATGGGATGTCACGATATGGTCGATTTTCCGCCCTCCTCCCTCGACTCTGTCGAGGACGAAGTCCGCGACCCTCGCGTCGTCGGCGTCGATAGCGAGGACGCCGACAAACTCGTCGCCGCGCTCTCCTCCCAGACTGGACGGGATATCCTGGCCGCGCTCTACGAAGAGCCCTCGACGCCCGCTGCCATCGCAGAGACCGTCGATACGTCCCTTCAGAACGTCCAGTACCATCTGGAAAAACTCGAAAACGGTGAGCTCGTCGAGGTCGTCGATACCATCTACTCCGAAAAAGGCCGCGAGATGAAGGTGTACGCCCCGTCGGCAGAACCGCTCGTACTCTTCGCCGGAAACGAATCGGAGACGGTCGGCCTGAAATCCGCTCTCTCGAACCTGCTCGGTGGTCTTGGCGTTCTCGGACTGGCGAGTCTCGTCGTCCAGCGGCTCTCGTCCGGGCCTTTCCTGCCGACGAGTAACGACTCGGGTGGTGAAGGCGATAGGGCACCAAATTCCGGTGACAAGAGCGGGGGAGCGGGGAGTGGTGAGGCGACGACCGACGCAACACAACCGGCATCGGACAGTGGGACGACGGAAGAAGCGGTACGAACGACCGCCGAGTCGGTTACGTCTGTGGCAGAAGAGACGGCGACGACGGTGGCACGGGAGACTGTGACGATACAGGACGGCGGGACGACTATCACTCGAACGGTCGCGGAAGGGTCAACCGGAGTCGGCATCCCACCGGGACTGCTCTTTTTCGCAGGTGGTGCGTTGGTCCTCTCACTCGCCTTCGCATTCTGGTTCGTCCGCGCCCGGCGACACGGAGAACTGTAGTCCTATCCACCGTCGATTCTTTCCGTACCGTTTCCGTGCCTTCGAACTCTCCGTGAGGATAACGCTAAGGATTGCCGGGTGTTACCAACTGACGAATCACCCGGTGCCCACCAGAAGAACCATCCACACCGTCGGAACGCTCTCGATCGCGTCGGGAGCGGCGGTTCTCATCCTCTCTCTTTCGGTCGTGTTCGTCGGAATCGCAGTTATCGTCACGAACACGGCGACCACTTCGGACGCGCTGGGCAACCTCGTTCAGGCGGTCCCGGTGCGTGGCTCGTTGCTCGGTGGGCCACAGGAGCTGCTCTCGCTCGGCCTCCTCGGTGCCGGTATCGGGGTCTGGTTACTCGGTGCCGGACTGGTGTTACAGGGTCGAACCGAACGGTGAGGAACGGAATCCGCACCGGAATCGTGACGCTGAGAGACCTGTTATCGAATCTGGGTCGATGTCACAGGAGATGGTGTGGTGCCCAGTCGGTCTGGCAAGGAATGGTGTAGAGCCCAGGTAGACCCGGCAAGGAGATGGTGTGGCGCGGGGTTGCTGGCTGGCAGAGTGTGGATGACGTTTTGTCACGGCGGAGTTTCGGCGCGCCACGTCTCGACGCTCACACGGGTAGTGTAAAGAGTTCGCTAATTGTTCTATATATGTTTCGATAGACTATCGAAAACTGAACAAGTGTGGACGTACTGCCACAGTCGGTGCCCAAAACGACTTGTCACTATCCGACGTATTCGATGATATGGACAGCTTCGAACAGATCCAGACACTGGTCGAACGACTCAGTCAGAATGCGGGTGTCGAAACGGTGTACGGTGACCCGATCTCGGTCGGTGACCGGACAGTCGTCCCCGTCGCGAGCGTCAACTACGGATTCGGTGGCGGCACGGGCGACGACGGTGGCGGCATGGGTGGTGGAGTCACTGCCAAACCGGTCGGCGTGGTCGAACTGACGCCTGACGAGACGCAGTTCGTTCGGTTCACGGACTCTCGTCGCGTCGGTCTCGCCCTCGTCGTTGGATTTCTCATCGGCGTCCTCTTCAGACGCAGGTGACGCTTGTGTACCTGGAAGGCACATACGATTTATAGAAGATGCCGTCGTATCGGGATGGAACGCCGACACGGGTAACGGGTTTCCGAAATGGTTACAGAACGACAGCTCAAAACGAGCAAGGCGATTCATCGGCGAACCGGACGGACGTTCTACGTCGCAACGCGGCTGCTTCCGGAACGAGTCCGCCAGCCGACCTACGTCCTGTACGCCTTCTTCCGGACAGCTGATGAGATCGTCGACGATGCGGGGGACGTTCCACGAGACGAACAGCGGGCCGCGCTCGAGCGACTCCGAAGACAAGCACAGGGTCGAGAGCCGACCGACGACCCGGTGCTCGCCGCCTTCCGCGAGATGGCGGACGAACACGACATCCCCGACGCAGAGATCGATTCGTTCATCGATGCGATGGAAACGGACATCGAGAAGGCACGCTACGCGAACTACGCCGAACTGGAGACGTATATGGACGGGTCAGCGGCTGCGGTCGGGCGGATGATGCTCACGATCATGGGCGCGGACGATCCCGAGCGCGCCCGCCCCCACGCGACGGCACTGGGCGAGGCGTTCCAGTTGACCAACTTCCTGCGCGACGTGCGCGAAGACATCCGAGACCGGGATCGGATCTACCTGCCCCAGACGACGCTCGACCGCCACGGCGTCACGGACGAACAGATCCGCCGGTCGGAGTTCTCCGAGGGGTTCGCGGCCGCGATGCGTGACGAACTTCGGCGGGCCGAATCGCTGTACTGGGACGGGGTCGCCGGTATCCAGTATCTCCCCACCGATTGCCAGTTTTCCGTCCTCCTCGCCGCGATACTGTATGCCGAACACCACCGACTTATCCGTGCACAGGAGTACGACGTGCTGTCTTCGACGCCCCAACTCGGCCTCGCTCGAAAGGCGTGGGTGCTCGCTCGCACGCGCTGGCGCTGGCAGTTCTGCCACGACCCGGAGACCGTCTTCCGTACCGTGAGTTCGATTCCCGAGGGGGACGGTCGTCGGGCAGGAACCGGGTCTCCGACACCGACGCGATAGACGAGCGTTCTGCGGGGCGGCCTGTTAGGGAGACATTTTACGGAATAGTTTGCTATGGGGACGTTCCACGAGGGGATCGAAAGACGGCAAAATCGAACCGGTCGATCCGACGCAGACCGACGAACAGCAAGCCAGCCACGACGACCGGTATCCAGTTCGTGAAGTAGGCGTTCATCGCACCCCAGAGGATGACGAAGCTCACCATGTCGTCCAGCATGAACTCGCAGCGGTCGAGTCGCTCGCGGATAGCACGCCAGTCGAACCCGAGTTCGACCAGCCCGACGGCAACCGTGCCGCTTACCAGCCAACCGACGTAGTTCGACAGCGGAACGCCGTAGTACACACTCCCTGCCGAATACGACCAGAATCCGAGTGCGACGGCGGCAGGGTCTAACACGAGGTCGATGACGAGGACGACGGCGAGCGAGGCCAGCAATCGCGTGCCGCGTGATTCAGCCCGTGGGCCGAGCAAGAGCAGGCAGAGCAGATAGCTGTTCAGCACCAGCGGGAAGAAGAAGACGGGGAGGCCCACCGGAACCGTGCCGAACAGCATCGGCCCGAGTTCGAGTTCGTAGTGGAACTCACCGTAGGGGATGCCGGTCGTCACGCCGACGAACTCCACTGCGTAGGTGTAGGCGGTCAACACGACGAGCGCGATTCCCGCCCGGCGGTCGACGAGTGGGGCGAGTCCGGCGACGAGCGGCGACCGCATGACGAGCGTGCCAAAGAGGATGAGGAGTGGACTGCGTGCGAGCCACGCCGGAAGCCATCCCTCGTAGCCCGCCACGAACAACAGGGCACCGACGAGCGGAAAGACGACGGCGATGGTGAACCGGTTGTTCCGGACGATCGCCGCCAGCCTCGCCTCCGCATCGCGTCTATCCACGAAGGCCACCCCACAGGCCCGCGACGGTCAACACCATGCCGACGGCGGTGTTGATGGCCGGATACCACCAGTAGGCGCGGTCGATCTGCACGTCACGGACGACCCACGCCACGACGAGGATGGGATAGGCGAGTAACAACAGACCGGCCCGTGGGTCGAGGAGGGCGAACAGCCCTGCTGCGAGGAGCCAGCAGACGCCACAGTAGGCCAGCGTCCCGCGTTCTCCGAGCATCGTCGCGGTCGTCTCGATGCCAGCCTGGCGGTCGGGTTCGATATCGGGAATCGCCGAGAAAGTGTGCATCGCCATCGTCCAGAGCCATCCGCCTGCAACAGCGAGTGCGGGCGGATTGCTCCCCGCGAGTGCGGCGTAGGCCGCGGCCCCCGGCAGGACGTACAGACCGTTCGAGACGGAATCGACGAGGGGCGTCGTCTTGAATCGCAGTGGCGGCGCAGAGTACTCCGCGCCGAGGACGAGAAACCCGACGAGCCAGGGCCACGCGACCCGTGGTGTGACGAGTACGAGCGAGAGTCCGAGGAGCGCACAGACCGCCACTGCGACGGGAACGACCCTGTTTCCGCGATATCGCGTCTCTCGCTGGTCTTTCTTCGGATTCACCTCGTCCACGTCAGCGTCGAACACGTCGTTGATGCCGTAGAGGAAGACGTTCGCCGGAACGAGGAAGTACGCGAACAGGGCGATCGCGGTGAACGAGAGCAGATTTGCGGTCGAACTCGCTCCGTAGGCGATACCCACCAACACCGGGCCGGCCAGATAGAGCCAGAATCGTGGACGAGACAGTTGCAACAGATATCGGATCATCGTATCGAATGCGTTTTTTCGGATTCACGGTGTTTCCCGGTTATCGGTCTTCGAAGACGGCGTCTGCGGTGTGTTGGCCGCTGATGAGACACATCGGGACTCCGATTCCAGGTGTGGTGTACGATCCGGTGAAATATAGACCATCCACTTTCGGGGAGCGGTGGCCGGGACGCATGGGGCCGGTCTGCTTGAGCGTGTGGGCCAGTCCGAGAGCGGTTCCCTTCGTGCTGTTGTATCGCTCGGCGAACTCCGAGATACAGAACTGCTCTTCGAAGACGATGCGGTCGCGGAGTTCGACGCCCGTATTCTCGGCGATGTCGTCGAGCATCTTCTCACGATACTGCTCGCGGATAGCCGGGGAATCCGGCAGTCCGGGGGCGATGGGAACGAGGACGAACAGGTTGCTGTACCCCTCGGGCGCGACCGAGTCGTCGGTCTCGCTCGGCACGCAGAGGTAGTACGCCGGATCGTCGGGCCACGCGGGCGATTCGAATATCTGGTCGAAGTGGGTGTTCCAGTCGGTCGGCAGGACGAGCGTGTGGTGGGCGAGCGGTTCCACATCGCCTTCGACGCCGAGATACATGAGGAACGCCGAGGGGGCGTAGGTGCGCGAATCCCAGTAGTCGGCGCTGTACCGACGTGCTTCCGGGGGCAAGAGTTCCTGTTCGGTGTAGGCGTAGTCGGCGTCGCTCACGACGAGGTCGGTGGCGGTCGTCGCACTCCCGTTGTGGACGAGGAAATCCCCCTCGTGGCCCGTGATACCGGTCACTTCGTGGTCGGTGTGGTATTCGACGCCCAACTCTTCGCCGAGTTCGGCGATGCCATCGACCACTCCGCCGAGGCCGCCCTCCGGGTAGTAGACGCCGAGGTTGAAATCGACGTGACTCATCAGGTTGTAGATGGCTGGCGTGTTCTTCGGTGAGCCACCCAGAAAGACGAGCGTGTACTGCATTATCTGCTGGAGTTTCGGGTTGTCGAAGAACTTCTCGACGTGGTCTTGCATCGATCCGAGGAGGTTCAGGCCGCGAGCGTTCTTCGCCACGTCCCACGAGACGTAGTCCCGAAACCGACTGCGGTCGGTGTAGACGAAGTGCTCCATCCCGACCCCGTAGTTCGTCTCAGCTTTGTCGAGATATCGCTGGAGTTGTTCGCCAGCCCCCGATTCGTAGGACTCGAACAGTTCCTTGTTTCGTTCGAGATCGGGGAGAATATCGGCGCGGTCTCCATCCTTGAAGAATATCCGATAGTGCGGGTCGAGTTGCTGTAACCGATAGTAGTCGCTCGGCGTGCGGTCGAAGTGGCCGAAGAACCGCTCGAACACGTCGGGCATCAGGTACCACGACGGTCCCATGTCGAACCGGAACCCATCGGCATGGAGGCGACTTGCCCGTCCGCCGAGCTGGTCGTTCTTCTCTAGTACTGTCACGTTCGCTCCCGCCTCCGCGAGGTAGCACGCCGTCGATAGTCCTCCGAAGCCACTGCCTACGACGACGACTGACTGGTCGGCGAGGTTCATACGTACTTTCAGACCGCGACGCTGATAAAAACGAGTCCCTGACGTGTTGGGGGTTTCCCGGTGTATAAGGTCGTTTCTCGGGGAGTTTAGCTGGCGTATAACAAAGGTATCGGAGTACAATTGTCCAAGTGCGCCCTTCCTGACTCGGGCGCGCAAGCGTGCTAGTGTGAGCGCAGGTACCCCGGCGGCGCCGGAGGCTCTGGCGGAAGGTTGGCCTCCTTCCAAAGTGTCACCAACCCTCTCACGAAAGTTCTCATCCCGGTGTACCAGTACCCCCGCACTGCACTTCTTTCTTGGATGAAATGTACGATGTTCGATGGATTTATGTCTGCATGCTGTGGCTTTATTTCTAACAGAGGTAAACGACGTGCAACTCGACGGATTCTTACTGATACTCGGTATCGCACTCCTCTCTTTCCTCGTCGTCGTAACGTTGTACGTCATCTGGTCTCGCATCGTCGGTCTCGACCCGACGCTCGCCCAGCGGTTCGTGTCGCTGTCGGGCGTGAAACGCTTCCTGATGGCGTTGCTGTCGGGTATGCTCCTCGGTGTCAGTGCAGTCGTCGCACCGTCGGTTCCGGTGGGCATCGCCGCCATCGTCATGCTCGCCGCGAGCGTGTTCGCCGCACTGATGCTGTTCGAGTTGGTGCAAGAACGGTACACGCCCTGACCGATCCCCGGATCAGGAATCGTCGCCGACGCTGGCTTCGACTGCCGAGAGCAGTTCGTCCGGTGAGACGACCGTTCCTCGTTCACAGAGTGACCGATAGCAGACGGCAGCCTCGCTTCCGGCGTAGTTTCGCTCGTCGAACGGCCGTTCTTCGACGACGACGACGGATGCCGTTTCGCGGGCAGCCTCGAGATTCGGCAGGTTGCCAGCGCCGACCTCCACGTCTGCGAGGACGGTCACGTCCGCGTCTCGAATCCGGCTTTCGAGTGCCTCTCGTGCCGCAGAACCGATGGGAGCGAAGGGCTCTTCGACCACCGCATCCAGGCCGAGCAGCCGGGCGGTTTCGAGGTCGGAGTCACCTTCGTTCAGCACGCCGACCGACACCTCGTATCCTGCCGCAGAAAGCAGATAGAGCAACCGCGAGACGGTTCCACCGCCACCGATGACGTGGACGCGACCGTCGTGGTTGGAAGCGGTTTGCTCCGGGAGGGCGGTCACGTAGGTCGAACCGGTTACGGGGTGGCGGGAGACGACCGCACGAGCGTCGAACGCCTCGCGGAGGGTGTCTTCGGCCAGCACTTCGGTCGGCGAGCCGGAGGCAAGTACCGACCCCGAATCGAGCAGGAGGAGTTCGTCGCAGTAGTGGGCGGCAAGATTCAGGTCGTGGATGGCCGCGACGACCGTCTTCCCCTCACGAACCAGTTCACGGACGAGTTCGAACGTTCGCACCTGATGGTTGATGTCGAGGCTCGCGGTCGGTTCGTCCAGCAGAAGGACGGGTGTGTCCTGTGCGAGCGCGCGGGCGAGCAGGACCCGCTGGCGTTCCCCTCCGCTCAGGGAGGTGATAGCTCGGTCGGCGAATCTCGCTACCTCGGTTCGCTTCATCGCTTGCCCGACGATCACTTCGCCGGAACTCGAATCTCCCGTCGTTTCGTCCGTTTCTCCCCCGTTCGTCTGCGCCGCATCGTTTCCTGTCCGTTCGACCACGCCGCCGAACCGCGAGCGATAGGGATTGCGCCCCATGGCGACCACGTCACGGACGGGAAAGTCGAACGAGAGTGAGGTGTCCTGTGGCACCGTCGCTACCCGACGACTGGCTGCCTTCGATGAGAGGGAGGAGATGGCGTCGTCACCGACCAGCACGCGCCCCGAATCGGGGGTGAGGACGCCATTCATCGCCCGAAGCAGGGTGGTCTTGCCCGCACCGTTGGGGCCGACGAGACCGACGAACTGGCCCCCTCCGATCCGAGCGTTCACACCGTCTAACACCCGTGTCTCGCCGAGCGTTACTGCCACGTCCTCGATCCGGATCATAGCGCGTGTACCTCCCGTTTTCGGAGCAAGTAGAGGAAGAATGGCGCGCCGAGGAAGGCGGTGACGATGCCGACCGGGAGCTGTTCGGCACCTGCCGCAGACCGGGCGACGGTGTCGGTTGCAACGAGGAAGACGGATCCAGCGAGCGCGCTGGTCGGCAGCAAGATACGGTGGTCTGGGCCGACGAGCAAGCGCATCACGTGTGGGACGACGAGGCCGACGAATCCGATGACGCCCGACACCGCGACTGCAGCGGCGGTGACGATGCTCGCGACCGCGAGCAGGAGTCGTTTGGTTCGCTCCACCTCGACGCCGAGGTTGTGGGCGTCCTCCTCGCCGAGCAGGAGGACGTTGAGTTCCTGTGCGAACGCGGCGAGGACGAGAAACCCGAGGAGCGAGATGGGAAGTGCGACTCCGACCTTGCCCCACGAGGCGTAGTGCAGGTGTCCCATCAGCCAGAAGACGGCTTCGCGCAGGCTCTCGCCGCTTTCGAGCAGGAGAAAGGAGACGACTGCACCGAGCAGCGTCTGGACGGCGACACCGGCGAGCAGGAGGGTTGCAACCGGGGTTCGCCCGTCCTGTGTCGCCAGCAGGTAGACGCCGAAGGCGGCGATTATCGCGCCGCCGAAGGCGAATACGGGGAGTGCGAATGGAAGCGAGATGGAGAACGCGATGGTTGCGACCGCACCGACCGCCGCGCCCGAGGAGACGCCGATGATTGATGGGTCAGCCATCGGATTACGGAAGAAACCCTGCATCACGACGCCAGCCGTGGCGAGGGCGAAGCCGACCACCGCGGCCAGTGCGATTCGCGGCAGTCTGAGCTTCACGACGATGACGGTCGCGGTCTGTGGAACCGCGAACGAGAAGGCAGGACTGTAGGTGAGATCCGGGATCGGAACGCCGAGTACGAGTCCACCGGGAATCGATAGCGAGTGCTGGGAGAGACCGACTCCGGTCGGTACTGCGAGGGTGTTGAGCAAGGTTTTCGCCACGACGCTCGATGTGAGGGAGGTCGGCCCGGTTGCGGCACTCGCCAACACGACGACCACCAGCGCGACCGTCAACCCACCACACCACGTCGTAATACGCGTCCCGTATCGCATCTGTCTGCAAGTCCAGTTGCTTTAGGTAAATATTTATTGGATACGCTCGACGTGTCGAGTGTCATGAAACATCTACTGCTGTCGGCGATGCTCGTCATCGCCGGCGTTTTCGGTGGTATCGGTGCCCTCGACACGGGGAGTGCTGTCGGCGTCGCTGACGCGACACAGGAAACCTGTTCGTTCCCGGTCACGAAGACCGACGCGACAGGAACCGATGTTACGATCGAGAAAGAACCGCAGAAGATAGTCACGCTCTCGCCGAGTGCAGCCCAGACGATGTGGGAGATCGGCGGGAAAGACAAGGTCGTCGGTGTGACGAAATACGCGACCTATCTGGAGGGGGCAGGTGCGAAGGCTAACGTCTCGGGAGCCGGGATGACGGCCGTCGTCCCAGAGAAGGTGGTCGCACAGGAGCCCGACCTCGTGCTCGCGCCGAACGTCATCCCAGACCAGACCGTCCAGAAACTCCGGAATGCGGGACTGACAGTCTACAAATTCCGCGAAGCGAAATCCATCGAGGACATCTACGCCAAGACGGAGCTGACCGGCCAGTTGACCGGTGAGTGCCAGGGCGCGGCGGAGACCGTCTCGTGGATGAAAGACCGCGTGAACACCGTCGAGAAGGCTGTCGAGGGCGAAGACAGTCCGAAGGTGCTCTACGCCATGAGCGGTGGCTTCACCGCCGGAAATGGAACGTTCGTGAACACTATCATCCAGACGGCTGGCGGGACGAACGTCGCCGCGGAAGCCGGAATCCAGGGCTACAAGCAGATCAGCAGCGAGGTCGTCGTCCAGCAGCAACCGGCGTGGCTCATCCTCTCTGCCGGAGCCAAGGTTCCGGACGCCTACAGCGACACGCCTGCTGCGAAGAAAAACCAGACCGTGACGCTGAACCCGAACTACATCAGCCAACCCGCACCGCGAATCGTTTACTCGATCACGAAACTGGCGAAGACGCTCCATCCGGACGCCTACGCCGAGGCGAACGCGACGTCGACGACCACCGAGGCGACTGCGACGACGCAGACGAACACCGGGGAGACTGCGACGACGACCGCTGAATCCTCGACCACGGAAACCACGACCGTGAGCGATTCCGGTGGCCAACCCGGCTTCGGCACGCCTGCGGCAATCGTGGCGCTCGTGTTGGTGTCGCTCCTTGCTCGGCGCGAGTGAGGCGTTCGACCAGACCGACACGAAAAGGCGTTTAACGCGGGACTACGGAGAGGTGGATATGGTCGAACTAGTCATCTGGCCCGCGTATCTCGACGCGGAGCTGACTCGGAGTGAGGGGCGGCGGGTGCCCGAACACACCGCCGTCGAGGAGCCGACGGTGGACGAGATCGCCCGCGCCGTCCAGCAGGTCGGGTACGACACCGTCATCGAACGCGACAAAGCCTATTCTCGCGAAGGGTGGGAAGCACGAGGCCGCGTCCTGGTCAAGAACGCGGACGACTCCTCGAAGAACGACCTCATCCAGGCCGTCGCCGCATACGTCACGGCCATGCGCGAGTGATGCAGCGACTCGGGCAGGTCGTTCGGACGGCACAGGGACTCGCCATCGTCCAGTCGCCGGGCGAGGAGTATCCGAACCTCGGTACCGAGGTCGTAGACGAGAGTTTGCAGACCGTGGGCAGGGTCGTCGACGTGTTCGGCCCGGTTTCGCGGCCCTACCTCGCCGTCTCACCTGATGAGGGAACGCGACTGGCGACGCTCGTCGGGTCGAAACTCTATGCGCGGTGACGGCGACGTGATACATACCGATAGCGCATACTTCCGTCTTTAGGCGGGGGTCAAGCGGTAGGCATAGTGCGTCCATTCCTCGTTGCTACAAACGGCTGGATTTCCCACGCCATTCGGCGGATTTAAGGCTCGACACAACCATAGTGTGTGGTACGGATGAAGACCACACGGCACGCTACTTACAACCTCAACTACCACATAGTGTGGTTGCCAAAGTACCGACGCCCGGTACTGGTTAACGACGCAGCCGACCGTGTGCGACGAATCCTTCACGAAGTAGCTGACGAGAAAGGGTTGGAGATAATCGACCTCACAGTCCAACCCGACCACATCCACTTGTTCGTCAGTAGCCCGCCGAAACACGCTCCGTCGCTGCTCGCAAACTGGTTCAAGGGTATCAGTTCGCGGAAGTACAACCACCGATTTGCCGACCACGACGGCGAGAAAATCAAGTGGGCGCGTGGGTACTACGCAGGCACAGCGGGCCACGTTTCGAGTGAAACTGTCCAAAACTACATCCAGCGTCACGAGGAGGACGGGCAGTGACCGAACTCACCGAGACGCTGGAACTCAAACTTGTGAATCCGAATACTCACAAGCATCGCAAGCTGTGTGAGACGAAACAGGCGTACCAACAGGCACTCCAAGCCGCATTCACTGCTAACTGTACTACACAGTCGGCGGCCAACGATGTGGTCGTGAACTACAACTTGAGCGGATACGCAAAGAACGCGCTCAAGAAGTACGTCCCGCAACTCTGTGGCGGCAGCTACGACGCGAAAGAGCTTCACGACGACCACCCGGTTCGGTTCACGAACGAAGGGCCGGAACTCGACCACAAGCCGCAAAACGCCATTGAATGGTACGTCAAAATCCCTCACCACGACGACTACCATCTCTGGTTACCCGCGCATCCGAATCCAGAACAGCGAGAGTGGCTTGAAGCGTTGCACGCAGGAGACGCGACAATGGGTGAGTGTCGGCTGTTCGACCGCGACGGCGAATGGTACTTCCACATCGTCGCCTCGCGAGACGTGGAGGAGCGAGAAACCAGTTCGGCGGAGACGCCGATCGGGATAGATATCGGGGAGGCTTCTTTGTTAACGGTGTGTCACCGTGACGAGCGCGGCACCCCGACTACACCCAACCTTTGGAACGATGAAGGCAAACGAGTCCGACAGCTCCGAGAGACGTACTTCGCGGCTACTCGACGCCTTGAGCAACGCGGGAGCGAACGAATCGCAGAGTCCTACGGCGATGAGTTGTGGAGACACATCGACCATCTCCTCCATACTGTCACGTCGGAAGTGGTCGCCTACGCCGACCAATTCGAGAATCCCGTGTTAGTGCTGGAAGACTTGACGCACATCCGTGAGTATATGGACTACGGCGCGTTCATGAACCGACGGCTTCACGGGTGGGGCTTCGCAAAGATGCACGCACAGATTCGCTACAAGGCGGCTGAGAAAGGGATTCGTGTGGAGACGGTGAATCCCGCATACACATCGAAGACGTGCCACTGTTGCGGAGAACGAGGCTACCGCCCTGATCAAGCGACGTTCAAGTGTTCCAACTCGGAGTGTTGGGTTTCGGAGTACCAAGCAGATGTCAACGCCGCGCTCAATATTGTAGACCGCTACCTCTGTGGAGAGAGCCATTCAAGAGAACACACGGATGGCGATGACTCGGCAGAGGATGGGGGACGTTTGACCGTCCCGCAAGACACCCACGCCGATGCTGACACCCAGCAAGTGACGCTTGGAACGGATGCGTCTTGAAACCTTAGGGTCGTCTCGGACGGCCTGAAATCCCATGGTGGGATTCCCGCGTCTTGAGGCGCGGGAGGAGGTCAATTTGTTGGTGGAGTCGGTGTTCTGTAAGCAGATTTTGACTCTGAACCTGTTGTAGTGCTTCGTTGGAATGCGATTTCAGAGCCACGCAGATATCTTGACTTCGCCATTCGAAAGGTAGTGTCCTCGAAAGCCCCCGGCCGCTTTCAGTCCCATCCCCACAGCCACCGCACCTCGTCCTCCCCAACCTCCTCGCTCGCTTCGCTCACTCGTCCATCGCGCGGGCGCACCTGCGGTGCGTCAGTCGCGCGCCACCGCACGCATGGCCGACCAGCCGCCGAGCGTCCACACCAGCCAGTCACGAGAGCATCCCGGCCCGTCCGTACAATCCCCTGGTGGACTGAAAGGGCGAAGTCGCTACGCGAAGCTCGACGAAGGAAGCACCGCAGACCGAGCGACCGAAGGAAACGAGGTGAGGAGCGCAGCGAGGCCTCCACGAACGTGAGCGGAGGGCAGCGAGAGCGAAGCTCTCACGTGTCGCGCAAGCGTAGCGGCTGAGGGCTTTCTGGGACAACGCAACTGCGGTAACTCGTTCGTCTCGAAGAACCAGATCAAAAGAGAAAATCCCACGACGGTGATAATGTACTGCTTTGTACTGAAATGTACTACCGAACGATCGAGTATCGAACCTCCTCTCCACCACCACCGTCCACGTCGATACCGACGGGTACACAAGTCCACGCCGGAAACCCCATGTCATGAGCGAAATCGACGTGGAGGCCGTCGAGCGAATCAACGAGGGGGACGTACCTGCGGGTGTCGAAGCGCCGGAGTACGTCCTGTACGGTGGCAAGGGTGGCGTCGGGAAGACGACGATGGCCGCCGCGACGGGGTTGGCGAGCGCGCGGGACGGGACGCGAACGCTGGTCGTCTCGACCGACCCGGCACACTCGCTCTCGGACACCTTCGAGGTCGATATTCCACCGGAAGCGACGCGGATTCGAGACGAGATCCCGCTCTTCGCGGCGGAGATCGACCCCGACGCCGCGCTGGAAGAACAGGCTGGGATGTTCGGCGACGAAGGCCCACTCGGTGGCGAGAGCCCACTCGGCGGGCTTCTCGGCGAAGACGGTGACGGGCCGATGTCCTCACTGCTCGGCGGGGCGATGCCGGGAGCCGACGAGGCCGCCGCGATGCAGAAACTCATCGAATTCCTGGACGACGACCGGTTCGACCGCGTGATCGTGGACACCGCGCCGACGGGTCACACCCTTCGCCTGCTCGAACTCCCCGAGGTCATGGACACGATGGTCGGGCGCATGGTGTCGCTCCGCCAGCGATTGCAGGGGATGATGGACGGCGTGAAAGGCATGTTCGGCGGCGAGGCCGAACCGGAGGAGGGCATCGACGACCTCGAAGCCCTGAAAGCGCAGATCGAGCGCCTGCGGACGACGCTGCGCGACCCCTCGAAGACCGACTTTCGCGTCGTCATGGTTCCCGAGGAGATGAGCGTCTTCGAGTCGAAGCGATTGCTCTCGCAACTCGAAGAGTTCGAAATCCCGGTGGGAACGGTCGTGGTCAACCGCGTGATGGAGAACCTCGCCGACGTGACGGGGGCGGTCGATTCGAGCCAGTTCGTCACGCCGAACTTAGAAACGTGTGAGTTCTGCCAGCAGCGATGGGAGGTTCAACAGGGTGCCTTGCAAGAGGCCCAGGACGTGTTCCGCGGCCACGACATCAAGCGCGTCCCGCTGTTCGCCGACGAAGTGCGGGGCGAGGAGATGTTGCAGGTCGTCGCGGCGTGTCTGGACTGACTCGGCCAGTACCGATTACCCAACCGATCTCGTTACTCGACGACCAGAACTCGCAGATCGTTCACGTTCGTCCCCGTCGGGCCGGTTTCCACGAGTTCCCCCACCGAATCGAGAAACGGGTACGAATCGTTCTCCCGGAGTGCATCCGCTGCACTCTCCGCTCCACCCTCCTCATTCTCCACTCCGCTCTCTTTCGATGTCTCCCCGTCTACGAGCGCACCTGCCGCGTCGGTGCTTCCGTCGCGTCCGTCGGTATCGACACTTGCGACCACGATGCCCGTGTCGAGTTCGAGGAGCGCACCGAGGACGAACTCCAGATTCGGGCCGCCTTCACCCGACCCTCGAACCGTGACGGTCGTCTCGCCACCGGAAAGGAGGACGGCGGGCGGAGCCAGTGGATTGCCGGATGCTTGCACCTCTTCTGCGATGGCGACGTGCGTGGTCGCGGACTCGCGCGCCTCCCCGCGAACGCGCGAGGAGAGTATCATCGTCTCGTACCCCCGCTCCTCGGCGATTTCGCGGGCAGCGTCGAGTGCGGTGAACCCGTTTGCGAGGACGTGGTTCGTGACGCGGTCGAACAGCGAATCGTCCGAATCCGGCGTCTCAGGCAGTTCACCGTCAGCACCGCGTTCCAATCGATGTCGAACCGGTGATTCGACTCCGTACCGTTCCAGAACTCCCAGTGCGTCTTCGAAGGTCGTCTCGTCCGGTGCGGTCGGCCCGCTGCCGATGACGCCGGGGTCGTCACCGACGACGTCGCTGAACAGCAACCCGACGACGGTCGCGGGTGCGGCAGTGCGGGCGAGTTGCCCGCCTTTCAGCGCCGAACAGTGCTTGCGGACGGCGTTGATCTCGTCGATGTCCGCCCCCGAATCGAGCAGGTCGCGGGTCACGTCCTTCAGATCGGTCAGCGCGATTCCGTCCGCAGGTGCTGGCAGGAGGGCACTCGCACCGCCGGTGACGACCGCGAATACGAGCGTGTTCTCGTCGGCGGATTCGGCGAGCTGTCGTACCTGTCGCGTACTCTCGACGCCCGCCTCGCTCGGCACCGGGTGGTCACCTGGAAGCACGTCGATAGTCGCCGTCTCCTCGGGGTCGTTGGTCACGACTGCACCACGAGAGATTCGGTCGCCGACGATGGATTCGAAGGCGACGGCGACCTGTGCGGCGGCTTTGCCGCCACCGACGACGACCATCTCGTCGTACTCCGAACAGTCGTACTCCGTATCCCCGATTCGAAGGGTGTTGCCGTCGAGGCTCACCTGCTCACGGACGACGGTTCGCGGGTGGGCCGCCTCGATGCCGGTCTCGATACACGCCAGTGCCGTCTCGCGGGTGGGCGTCGTGGCGAGTGCCGCCCGATTCGATATCATCCCAGAAACTTCTTTGCCCAGTCGCTGGTCGAGAGGCCCGAGATCGTTCCGTAGAGTTTGTCCAGCCACGCCGCAGGGAGGATTCGAGCGTAACCTGCCAGTTCCGCGACGGTGCCGACCGGATATCGGGCGTCGGGGTGCTGGACGTTCGCTGCATCGAGGATGGTGTCGGCGACCTCTTTCGGATGGACTGCGCCTGGCATCCCGCCGTCGATGGCTTGCCGGTCGTCGTACATCTCGTAGAACCGTTCGTAGGCACCCGAGCGTTCGACACCCTCGATTTCACCGTTCGATCGTTCGTAGAACTCGGTGTCCACCGGGCCCGGTTCGACCACGACGACATCCACGTCGTACGCTTCGACCTCCGGGCGAAGCGAGTCCGAGATGCCTTCCAGGGCGAACTTCGACCCGCAGTATATCCCCATGCCGGGGACGGCGACCCGCCCTACCGCACTGGAGACGTTGACGATGGTTCCTTTCCCTCGCTCGCGCATATGTGGGAGGACGGCTCGCGTGAGTCGAAGTGGCCCGTAGACGTTCACGTCGAACTGGGCGTGTACCTGTTCGATCGGTACGTCCTCGATGGGGCCTGGTTGCCCGTAGCCCGCGTTGTTGACGAGACAATCGATGTGTCCGTGTTCGTCAACGATACGCGAGACGACGCGCTCGACGTCGTCGTCCTCGGTCACGTCGAGTTTGGCGATATGACAGCCCTTGTCGCCGAGCGTTTCGATGTCGGCGGGGTTCCTGGCGGTCGCGTACACTTCCCATCCGTCTGCGAGGAACGAGAGTGCGGTTTCCCTGCCGATACCCGACGAACTGCCCGTTATCAACACAGTCTCGGCCATGGGGTTTCCTTCGGAGGGGGGTGGCTAAGTACCAACGGTTTCCTTCACCTCGTCTGCGTAGGCGTCCGCACGCCGCGTTGGTTCCGGGAGCTTGTAGCCAGCACAGAGCTGCCAGACGAGATCCGCCCCCGTCTGGGCACTCACGCGATGGCCGGGACTGACGTACAGCGGGTTGACGTGGCGCTTCTCGGGGTTATCGTACTGACGCGACTGAAGGGCGTAGCCGATGACGGTTCCGTCGGGCGCGCTGACGCGCGCGTTCGAGAGCACGGGAACGCGCTCGCCTTCGCGCATGTGGCCCTCCGGCGAATCGCGCACGGTTCCACAGAGCAGGCTCTTGGCGACGCCGACAGCGGGCAGATCGAGCATGACGCCGATGTGCGTGGCGATACCCGCCTCCCGGAAGTGGATCCGCCCGCTCCCGTCGACGATCGCGAGGTCCGGATCGACCGACAGTTGCTCGAACGCACGCAAGATCACAGTTCCTTCGCGGAACGACAGCAGGCCGGGGATGTACGGAATCTCTGTCTCGACCACGGCGTGGGTGCGCTCTACGACCTCGCCGTCACGGAGCGCGACGATGGCGCTCACCGCCTTCTCGCCGACGAAGGCCTGGTCTACTCCGACGACGATCGGGGTGTCTGCGTCAGTAGGCTGGCCATCACTCCCGGTCGGCAGTTGCGTCTGTGCGTCGTCACCAGTTCCGGCACGAACACTGGCCGGATCGAAATGCAGTTCGTCCTCGAAAACCGCGGTGTCGGCCACTTCGTGCTGGAGCGACTCCATCTCCTCGCGCGAGAGCGAGGCGTCCGGTGCGAATTCGGGGTGGACGACGTTCATCAGTATCGTCTACGACCGCCCATGCCACCGCCGCCGCCCCCGAATTCGAGCTGTTGGGGTGCGCGCTGGCCTTCCTTCTTGAGCTTCGCACCGTAGAGCAGCCCGAGACCGAGTCCCGTGAGGTGAGCCAGCTGGGCCACCCCACCTGCACCGATCCCGCCCGAAACGCTGACGAACGCCGAGTAGATGGCGAACGCGAGCGTCGCCAGCCAGAGCGGCATCGGGATGATGAAGTAGAGGTAGATGCGCAGGTTGGGGTTCAGCACCGTCAGTACGCCCATGATGGCCGCGATTGCACCGCTGGCTCCGAGAACGGGGACGAACGCATTCGGGTTGGTGATGATGGTCGCACCGACCTGTGCGAGTCCCGCGAGCGCGCCCGTCACCAGAAACAGCGCGGTGAACTTCTTGCTCCCGATGCGCTGTTCGACGACCGGGCCGAAGAAGTACAGCACGATGCTGTTGATCGCGATGTGACCGAAGCCTCCGTGGGCGAAGATAGAGGTGAACCAGGTCCAGACGTACTCTGGGTGGGCGGTGTTCAGCGTGAAGATGTTGAACCATTCGGGCGACCCCTGTGGGATGCCCAACACCAACGGTGCGATACCGTACTGGACGAGGAACGTCAGCCACATCAGCCCGAGGAAGACGTACGTCATGTTCCCCCGGAAGTAGGCGAGTGGGCCGCCAGTGCCGGTGTTCACACCGAACGTCCTGGTTCGGCCCTGCTGGTTCACGCTATCGTCGAACCCGCTATCGAAGACCCCTTTCGGATCATCCCACTCGTTCAGCCCCGGACAGGAGTGGTTTTCCGGAAGACGATGTTCGCTACAGAACGTCCCGCCGCACATCCGGCATTTGTACGGCATATTCTCGTTTTGACCACACGCGTCGCATTTCGCCATTGTTCCGACTTTTGAACCGACACGTCAAATGGGTTTGGGTGGGTCGCTGCCCTGCCGCAATCGATCACTCGGGTCTTGCCGCGCCATAGACGACGAAGTTGTAGTACTGCCAGAGCGACGTGACCGACTCGAACCCGGATTCGCGGAGCCACACCAGTTGGTCGGTGAGCACGTCGGGGTCGTCGTGGTCGTCACTGGCCTGCCAACGGTTCATGAACTCTTCTTCTTCCCACCCCTTGGTGCGAACCCAGTTTTTGATCATCTCGTCCGAGAGGGTCTCGAGGTGCGATGCGTCGAAGTGGATGACGTCGCCGTTGACGAACCAGCCGCCGGGAACGAGCGAATCGAGAAGCTGGTCGAAGAGCGTCCGCTTTTCAGCAGACGAGAGGTGATGGATGGCGAGCGACGAGATGACGAGGTCGAACGCCTCGCTCTCGTCCGGGTGATCGTCCGGGAACGCACCCTGTTCGATCACGACGCGGTCGCCGAACGTCTCCAGTTTGCGCTCGGCTTCGGTGAGCATCGTCTCACTGTGGTCGACGACGAGTACGGTGCTCTCGGGGAAGCGCGTGAGCAGCTTCGCGGTCAGTTCTCCCGTCCCCGCCCCCAGTTCCAAGACGCGAATCTCGTCGGTGCGTTCCTGTGGTGGTGCATTCAGGATGGCATCGTGCAGTTCGTCGTATCGCGGGACGATGGCCTCGATGCCGGGGTCGTAGACGCGAGCGTCTTCGAACACTTCGCCGGGCTTTTTCATGCCACAGGTTACATCCCGAGGAAGAAATGCTTTTTATGCCCATATCTGGAGTGGAAAATTTATTCGCTGGATGCATAGCAGCAGGAACTTTTTGCTTCCACGCCGACGAGTAAGACGTGTGAAAGAGTACGAGCGAAAAGGGCTACTGGAGCGCGTCGGACGCGAGGGGGCCACCGTTGGCGCGTCCATCCCGGAGTCGATAACGGTGCAAGGCGAGGAGTTGAACCTCCGAGAGTTCGTCTTCGAGATCAAACGCCGGGAGACGATTCCGGCCGGTGAACGCGACCGAGTCGACCAGGCGAAGTCGAACCTGCGCCGGGAGCGCCTCCAGCGGAAACAGCGACTCGAAGACGGTGACATCAGTCGCGAAGAGGGAGAGCGACTGGTCGAGAGTATCATCGGTATCGATCGGGCGCTGAACGCGCTGGAGAGTCTCGGCCCGACCGACCTCGAAGCGGAGGAACGAGCGAAAGACACCGCCGACAAGAAACGCTGGATGACGTTCTTGAAGAAAGCACTGGGTCGAAACGACGCCAGCAATAGAACACGACCATGAGCCGAAACGCCGAGATCGCGGACCTGTTCGAAGAGTACGCAGACCTTCTGGAGGCACAGAACGTGGGGTACAAACCCCAATCGTACCGCCGCGCTGCGGACAACATTCGGGACTATCCCGAGGATATCGAGGAGATGGCGGCGAAGGGATCTGACGCGGTGCAAGCGATTCCACAGGTCGGCGACTCCATCGCCGGAAAGGTAGTCGAATACTTCGAGACGGGGAAGATCGAGGCGCTCGAAGAAGAACGCGAGACGTTACCCGTCCAGATGGAGGAATTGACTCGTGTCGAAGGCGTCGGCCCGAAGACGGTCGGCGACCTCTATCACGAACTCGGCGTCGAAACGCTTGACGACCTCGAAAACGCGGCCCGAGCGGGGAAGATCCAGGAACTCAAAGGGTACGGACAGAAGTCCGAACAGAACATCCTCGACGGCATCGAGTTCGCCCGCACTGTCCGTGGACGAGAACTGCTCGGAAACGCCCGTCCGGTGGGCGAACAGGTGCTCGCGTACTTCGCCGACGGGCCGAGTGTCGGGCGCTGTGAACTCGCGGGTTCCCTGCGCCGTTGGCGCGAGACGATCGGCGACGTGGACGTGCTGGCGGAGAGCGAAGACAAGCAGGCAGTCATAGACGCCTTCACCGACTGGGAACGTGCGACGGAGGTGATCGAAGCAGGCACCGACAAGGCCGCAATCCGCGTCTCCGACATGCGCGTCGACCTCCGAGTCGTGGTGCCAGACGAGTTCGGTAGTGCGCTCCAGTACTTCACGGGGAGCAAGAACCACAACATCACCCTGCGGAATTACGCCATCGAACGCGGCCTGAAGGTGAACGAGTACGGTGTGTTCGACGTAAGCGACGTCGACGACCCCGACGCGGGCCAGCGAGTCGGAGAGCGAATCGCTGGCGAAACTGAAGAGAGTATGTACGACGCGCTCGACCTACCGTGGATTCCCCCGGAGATGCGCGAAGACAGGGGTGAGATCGACGCGGCTCTCGCCGGAGAACTCCCCACCCTCCTCGAAGAAGGTGACGTTCGCGGCGACCTCCACCTGCACACACAGTGGTCGGACGGAAACAACACCATCAGGGAGATGGTCGAGGGAGCCGCCGAGTTCGGCCACGACTACATCGCTATCTCCGACCACGCGACCGGGCCGGGAATGGTCGGCGGCGTCGGTCTGGACGACGACGAACTCCGCGAGCAGATCGATGACGTTCGTACAGTCGCCGAAGATGCCCCGATAGACGTGTTCACCGGCGTCGAAGCGAACATCGACGCGGGGGGTGGAATCAGCGTCGCCGACGATGTGCTTGCCGAGTTGGATATCGTGGTCGCATCGCCGCACAGCGGACTCAACGGCGACGCCACGGACCGACTGATTCGAGCCATCGAACACCCGAGCGTCGACATCCTGGGGCATCCGAGTGGCCGTCTCATCAACCAGCGCCCCGGCGTCGATTTCGACGTGCGCGAGGTGGCGAAGGCTGCCGTCGAACACGAAGTCGCACTCGAAATCAACAGCAACACACACCGGCTCGATCTCTGGGGAGCGGCGGTACAGGTCGCCGTCGAAGAGGGTGCGACCATCGCCATCGACACCGACGCCCACAGCCCCGGCGAGTATCGAAACGTCCGGTACGGCGTTCACACCGCCCGGCGTGGATGGGCCAAAGCCGACGACGTGCTCAACACCCGTGATGCCGAGGGCGTCCGCGATTTCTGTCACTGATGGGGCTCCTACTCGACGTGATGCTCGGCAAGCTCACGACGTACCTCCGGATGTGCGGGCACGACGCGGCCTACGCCCTCGATAGAGGTATCGAAGACGACGACCTGATCCTCGAACTCGCGCGAGAGGAGGGCCGAACGCTCGTGACGCGGGACGAAGCCCTGTCAGCGCAGATGGAGGATTCTATCCTCATCGAATCGCTCGACGTAACCGACCAACTGCGCGAACTCTCGGCTCTGGGCTTCGACCTCTCGCTCTCCGAGCCTGCGCGGTGTTCAGCGTGTAACGGGGTGCTGATGCGCGACGATAGCAATCGTACCGACAGCTTCCCAGACCACGTTCCCGACGAACAGGCTGTCTGGCGGTGTCGAGACTGCGGGAAGCGGTTCTGGAAAGGAAGTCACTGGGATTCGATCGAACGAACGCTTCGAAATCTGTAGGGGTTCAGCGGTTCGGCGTCCACTGGTCGCAGGCATCCATATCGTTCATTCGCTGATCGTAGAGCCCGCAGTAGGGAGTCATTCCGTTGTCAGTGCGGACGTAATCGAAGTGGGTGCAGTTGCCACAATAGGTGTCGGTCGCGGCCGATTCGGGGGTTGTGGGTCGTCGGTCGTTTCCTTGCTGGATGGGGGAGGAGATATCGTCACTCGTCGCGCCGCCGTCGCTTACTGTATCGGTCGTAACACCGATATCGCCGTTTGGTTGGTCGCCGAAGACGCCGACGCTTCCGAATCCGCGGGAGCGTTCGACCTCCACGATCTTCGTCTCACCCTTGCGCGTGACCTCCATCGTGACGGTTCCACCGGGGTCGTTGCGCGTCTTGAAGTTCACGACGGCGGTGAACTGACACCAGAACGTGACGACGAGACCGACGAAGTAGACCGCGACGACCGGAAGGGTGAGATCACGATTGTACCCCGCCCAGTGGAGTGGGTAGGCGTACCAGAACATCCCGACGCCGAGGATGGAGATACTCGACCCGATGGCCGCCGCCGCGCGGACGCGATCACTCGTCGCTGGGAGCACGGCGAAGATGCCGACGAACACCGCTGGGACGCCCAAACCTGCGGTGATGCCCGCGAGCTTTCGGGAGCCGTAGATGTCCAGGCCGATCGCCGCGAAGAGGCTCGTGGTCGCTGCGAGAATGGCGACGACGACGAGCAAAGACCCAGCGAGAAACAGTCCAACGCCGATCTAGAGGCGTTTTGGACGCTTTTTGACCCCGTCGCGCCCTTCGTACGTTTCCCCGAGGCTTGTCATGTGTCCGTCATTGAAGGCCACCTACTAAACTACTGCATCAGAAAATTATCACAAATAAGATATTAAAGCGCGAGTTCGGCACGAAAAGGCCTGCAATGGCGGTATCTTCGACCATTCAACTTCGTTACTCGTTAGCTCGATTCTCGCTGGGTGGTCGTTCGATTCACTGTCTCTGGACAGCGACTCGGAATCGAACTGACGACTGGAAGTCACGAGGTAACTGGTATCCTGATACGTTTGTCACAACAGAAATCACCGCAGCAAACTGCCGCAACCGCAGGAGCTGCTAGAGGCAGCACTGCACGGCAGGAGTCGCCAGGGCAACATACCGCATCGGCAGTGCGGACGGGTGGCCCAAATCGCCGGGGCCACCCGTCCTCGGCGTCCCCATCCCTCCCCGGCGTGCGTGCGCCTTCGCCGACCGCAGCAAAAGGTCGTGTCGAAAAGCCTAATCCGTGGGGTGTCAAACGGGCGAGTATGGCTGACGACAACGAAGACGAGGGGCCTGCCGTCGAACTCGGCGAGCGAGACCCCGTCGAAGGCGCGCCGGTCGCACGATTCTCCTCTCGGATTCACTGGCCGATCCAGAAGAGCGAACTCGCCCGAAAAGCGGGTGACGAGACGATTCGAACCCCTGACGGACCACAGAAACTCGCAGATGTGTTGGAGAGTGTCGACGAGACGTACTTCCAGAGCGAACACGAATTCACGCAGAACATCCGGGACGCCATCGGCACCGGCCCGGTTCCGACCGCAGACGATTCGTGAGCGTCGTCCGGTCGACCGAAGGGCGGACGTTTGGCCTGACGTGGGTACAGCTATCGCTTCTCGTCGGGGCTGTGCTGACAGTCGCGTGGATGTGGTGGGACGTTCCCGGTGACGACCTGAACGCACGACTCGTCCGTGACGTGACGCTATACATGGTGATCCCCGGCATACTGGCGGTGACCCACGGACGACACCTCGGCTATCGTATCGACCGGAAGGCGATTCGTAACACGATATTTCTCGCGGCGTTCGTCCTTCCGTTCTACATCGTCGGGTCGTCACTTCCATCGATTCGAGCGTACTACCCGATGTGGGGTGCGACGATCGAGTTCGGCAGTTTCGTTCCCCACACGATCAAGCAGTTCATCGTCGTGATCGCCGCGGAGACGTACTACCGTGGCTTGCTCTGTGTCGGCGTGCGCAAGATCGGGTTCAAGAGCGTGTTCATCAGCCCGGTCGTGTACGCCTTTCACCATCTCGGCAAACCACCTATCGAACTCCTCCTCTCGGGACCGACCGACGTTCTCTTCGGCGCGGTGGATTACAAAAGCGATTCGCTGCTTCCTTCCGTCGTCGCGCACGGCTGTGGTCTCTTCCTCCTCGATTGGCTGGTGCTTCACGACCCACTGATTCCCCCGGAGACGGTCGTCGAGTGGCTCTCGTGGCTTCGAATCCCGTTGTGACGACTGGTGGAAAAAGAGAGTAAATGAAGACGACCGCTCCGAACCATCAC
Source organism: Haladaptatus rarus (assembly GCF_054177585.1). Lineage (NCBI taxonomy): Archaea > Methanobacteriati > Methanobacteriota > Halobacteria > Halobacteriales > Haladaptataceae > Haladaptatus > Haladaptatus rarus. The sequence goes on from NZ_JBPEHG010000002.1 coordinate 434,377, forward strand.
CCGGAAGTTTAAATCAGATGCCGGAACCATCCACCGACGAGTGATGTTTCACGTGGTCGAGCGGGTCGAAGACGAAGTTCCACCGATGGTCGCGCTTGCAGTCGCCATCGTCGCCGTCAGTACGAGTGCGATACTCATCGAGTTGAGCAGTGCCCCGAGTATCATCAAAGCGTTCTATCGAGTGCTCTTTACGACGCTGCTGCTCGCTCCACTCGCCGTAACCCGCTACCGGGACGACCTTCGAACCTTCTCACGCCGGGACTTTCTCATCGCGATCGTCACTGGTGGTGCACTTGCCATCCACTTCGTCACCTGGTTCGAGAGTCTGGAGTGGACGACGGTCGCCGCCTCCGTGACGCTCGTCCAGTCACAACCCCTGTTCGTCGCGTTCGGGGCGTGGGCACTGCTCGACGAGCGGGTAACCCAGCGAACCGTGGTCGGGATCTTCGTCGCACTCGTGGGCATGATGGCGATGTCGTTCGGCGGCCTCATCTCGGGTGCGGTCGTGGCCGGTGAGAATCCGCTCTACGGCAACGCACTCGCGGTCGCTGGAGCGATCGCGGCAGCAGGATACGTCCTCGCCGGTCGGTCACTCCGCCAGCGCGTCTCGCTCATCCCCTACGTGACCGTCGTCTACGGCGTCTGTACCGTCGTTCTGCTCGGCGCGGCGCTGTTCAGTGATGCGACCGTTGCGCTTACTGCCTACCCACCTATCGAGTGGCTCCTGTTTCTCGCTATGGCTATCGGGCCGGGTATCTTCGGTCATACGGTCATCAACTGGGCACTGAAGTACGTCGAATCGAGCGTCGTCAGCGTCTCGCTCCTCGGCGAACCCGTCGGAAGCACCTTGCTCGCGCTTGCGATCCTCGGTGAAGTGCCGGGAATCGCCACCGTCGTCGGGGGTATCGTTGTCCTCGGAGGGATCTACGTCACTTCGACCGCACGCTGAGGCTCAGTAATCGGGGCGTTCTTCGTACTCGATGGGGTCGCGTACCCCGACGTTCTGGAATGCCTGCAATCGATAGGCGCACGCATCGCACGTTCCACACGCGGGTTCCTCCGCACGGTAGCAACTCCAGGTGTGTTCGTACGGTACGCCGAGTTCGACCCCTTGTCGGGCGATGTCGGTCTTACTCCATTCGACGAACGGTGCGACGAGTTCGATGGTCGTGTCGGGTTTCGTTCCGACGTCTACGACCTGCTGGAACGCCTCGAAGAACGCGGGTCGGCAGTCTGGATATCCCGAGAAATCCTCGCTATGCGCACCGATGAACACGGCGTCACAGTCGTTCGCTTCCGCACACGAGACGGCCATCGAGAGGAGGTTCGCGTTACGGAAGGGAACGTAGGTGTCTGGAATTTCTTCACTCTCTAAATCGGCGTCTTCGACCGCCATCTCGTCGTCGGTGAGACTCGACCCGCCGATGGTGGCGAGATGGCTCGTTTCGACGCGGAGGAACTCGGCATCGAGTTCGTCGGCCTGCCGTTTCGCGCACTCGAACTCCTTGCCCTCGGTTCGCTGGCCGTAGGAGGTGTGCAGGAAGAACGGTTCGTACCCCTGTTTGCGGGCTTCGTAGGCCGCGGTCGCGCTGTCCATCCCGCCGGAGGCGAGGATTACCGCTCGATTCGGTGTCGGTACGTCTTCGGTCGTTTCGCTCTTGTCGGTCATTTCGTATTCGTCGGCCGGTTCTGATTCGTCGGTCGTCTCGTCTCCTGTCATCGGTTCAGGTTCCTGGTGCGTCGTTCCAGAGGTCGACGTGCAATCGCGGTGTGTATCGGTAGCCGTGCTCCATCGCCAACTCTGCGACTTGCTCGCGTGTCTCGTCCAACCGCTCGCGGGTCGCGCCCTCGGGCATCAAGAGCACGTCGGTGTCGTCGATGGTCGTGTCCGTAGCGTCACGAACGCTCGAAACGAGTGTCTCGACTTCGTTCACGTCGGAATCGTCCGTGACGACGAACTTCAACTGCGTCTCGTAGGTATCGACGAGTGCCGCGAGTGCGTCGATATCGATCCTGCGCGCTTCGTGGCGGTCTGCCCACTCACCGTCTCCTTTCGGGTCGTTCTCCGCCGTCGGCGTCGAGGAGGCGAGTTTCGGGCTGATACTCGCCAGATCGATAGCTGCGTCCCTGAAGATCGTTCCGTTCGTCTCGACGGTCGTATGATACCCCATCTCTGCGAGTTGATCGAGGAGGATGACAGTCTCGTCGTGAACCAGCGGTTCGCCACCCGTGACGACGACATGATTCGCATCGTACGAGTCGACTTCGGCGAGGATTTCGGAGAGCGTCATCTGCGCGTGGGTCGGTTCCCACGACGTGTGATACGAGTCACAGAACCAACAGCGCAGGTTACACCCGCTCGTCCGGACGAAGACGCTCGGAACCCCCGCCAGCGTTCCCTCTCCCTGAAGCGAGTAGAACAACTCGTTGATGGGAAGTGTCGGTTCATCGGGATTCGCATCCATCGCTGTACTCGATTCGGAATCTGCTTCCGAGCACGCGTCGGCGTTCACCGGCATAGTCAGACAGGCCCACCACAGAGTTCTGCGGTTTCACTGACCTGTACCGCGACATCCGAGACGGTGTCTGGCAGTTCCTCACGGAGGCGGCGTTCCAGTTCGATACTCATCACCTCGGCCGTCGGTGGATCTTCGAAGAGGACGACAGCGTCTGAATCACCACTTTGCTCGAACGCCTCGACGAGAGGGTCGCCCACCTCCAGCAGGAATCGATGATCCCACTCGGAGATGATTGCAGTAATATCTCCTTTATCTACGACCCATCCTTCTTCCGTGAGTTCGCCGACCACCGTTACCTCGATCTCGTAGTTATGGCCGTGCGGTCGGCTACATTTCCCATCGTGATGGAGCAACCGGTGGCCAGAACTGATACGAATCGGTCGGTCCCGACCGATGTGGAGGGTTCGTTCGGGCGACGATTCCAGTATCGACTCAGTCATACCCGAAGCTTATCGAGAGAATACTTAAACAGAGTCACTCCGAGCTGGGCCGGAACTGTTCCGGCGCTACAGTATCCGGCGAAGGAGGCGGAGGGGGAGCGTGATGATCGCGATTACGAGGTTGATGGCCGAGCGAAGCACCGACCGGATGGGCGCGAGTACTGAAAGCATGGCTTTGTCTTTCGTGGCGACGGGGCTGTTGCTTGTGCTTGTGAATGCAAGTTCAGAGAGAAACCCACCTTCGGGATTTGTCTCGATAGAAATGCTCCGTCAGGGATTTGAACCCTGGTCCTTGCCGTGAGAGGGCAAGATGATTGGCCGGACTACACCAACGGAGCGCATCTTTCGATAATCGCACGGACTGTTTAACAGTTGCGTTTTCGCCACGCTGTGGCCCAATCTGTCACATCCAGAAACGTGGACTGCGTTCTCGAATCGACGAACAGTGACCGAAACCGGACGACCGATCACTCGCGGTCGAGTGGCGACCCGGCAGCGTCCGGTTCGTGGCCGTCGAGGCTGATGATGTTCTCGCGTCCGACCCGGAGTTTGCTGATGTCGCCTTCGTCTTCCATCTCCGAGAGGAGCATGCTCACCTTGGACTTCGACCAACCGGTCGCTTCCACGATGTTCACCTGTTTCATCCGACCGCCGTTCTCACGGAGGAGTTTCTTCACCCGCGCTTCGTCCGTCAGTAGCTCTTCGTCGCTGACGGCAGGTTCGGCACTCCCGCCACTGGACTCCGTGGACGCGGTGCCGCCACCACCGCCGCCACTTGGAGTGGTCGGAGTCGAGGAGAGCGACCCGAAGCCACCCTGCCGCCACGCGAACACCGCCGCCAAGCCGATCAAGACGACCACGGCAGCGACGAACAGCATCATCGGCGAATCGGATGGCTTCTCCTCACCATCTCCCGGCTGGTCGTTTCCGCCCGGCGGGGACGTTGTCGTCGGTGATTCGTTTTGTTTCGGTTGTGTGAACCGAACCATCGGTCGCTGGTCGTTGAATTCGCGGTCACCATTCCAGGAGACGGTATCGCTTTCCACTAGCGAATCGCCCGTCATGTGGCGTCCTTTCACTGGTTGTGCGGATTCGAACTTCATCCCGTCCGCGGGTTCGACCACCAACCGCTGGTTCGCTCCGAGGTAGAGCCCTCCCTTGAACACGTCACCGATGGCGAGATACGTCTCTCCGTCCGATCCTTCGTCGGTGTACGCGAACGACGTCCATCGGAACGACATCTCGACGACGCCCCGTTTCGCATCCTGGTTCAAACCGCCACCGCCGATGTATGCTCGTTTCGTGAAGTTCTCGGCGGTCATCACCCGCTTCGTCTGATTGTTCGCCGTCGAGGTCAACTGCATCGCATTCTGCCGGAAGTCCTTGTACAGCTCTGTGTTGCCGTTGTTGAACTCGTTGGAGAACTGATTGAAATCCTTCCGTTCACTCTCGTTGTTCAGTGTCTTTTCGTAGCGGAACGTCCACCGCGCGGAGCCATTGCCATAGACCAGTATATGAAATTCGACATCGTCGAACTCCTGGGAGGTTGTGATCGTCTGGGGAGTTGTCGGGTCACTACTCTGAGTCGTCCCGAGAGCGGGAAGCGACCCTATGAGTAGTACCGCGACGAGGCCGACAGCCAGGAGCCGTCTCATGTACATAATTCGTCCATGCCCGGATATAAAAGACCTTGTGACGTGCGCTCGTCAGCGTGCAATGCTTCCAGATGACATGACCTGTGTTGGCGATTGCCATGCAGTTACGTCGTCCCGAGGGTCGGAATCGAGGACGACGAGATCGGCCCTGTAGCCCGTTTCGACCAGTCCGACGTCCGTTAGTCCGAGCAAGTCGGCGGCGTTGACCGTGGCGGCTTCCAGCGCATCGTCGGGGGAGAGACCGTATTCGACCATCAGCTCCAGCTCTTCGGGGATGTCGCTGTGGAAATTGAAGGGCGTCCCGGCGTCGGTTCCCATCGCCACCGTCACTCCAGCGTCGATGGCGTGTTCGAACGCCTCTTCGAAGGCGGCGGCGGCTTCTTCTGCCTTCTCGACGGCAAATTCGGGAATACCCGCTTCGACGCCTTCGTCGACGATACCGTGGAGGGCTTTCGCGGTCGGTACCCAGTAGGTGCCTCGCTCGGCCATGAGTTCCGCCGCTTCCCGATCCATGAACGTCCCGTGTTCGATGCTCGATATCCCAGCACGAACCGCGTTTTTGATCCCTGCCGAGCCGTGGGCGTGAGCCGCCGTCGGAACGCGTTTCGCGCTGGCGGTTTCGACGAGTGCGGTTAGCTCCCCTTCGTCCAGTTCCGGCGCGCCAGTGATCGCACCCTCGGTGAGGACACCACCGGTCGCCATGCACTTTATCACGTCCGCGCCGCGCTTCAGTTGCTCTCTGGCAGCCTTCTTGACCTCCGCGCGCCCGTCCGCCTCCCGGCCGAACCAGTGGCCGTGTCCACCCGTCATCACGACGTTCTCGCCACAGGCGACCACGCGCGGTCCATCGACGACGCCTTCATCGACCGCTCGCGCCGCATCGAGAGCGAGCGACGAGGGCGCACCGAGGTCGCGTACGGTCGTCACGCCGGTTTCGAGTGCCGCCCGGAGATTCGCCGTCGCGCGATACGCGAGCATCGTCTCCGACTCACCGACCGTCGACGCTGGGTCGGGTCGGCCATCCATCATCAGATGAACGTGCGAGTCGATGAGCCCCGGTGCGACGAACTGTCCGCTGACGTCGATCTCTTCATCGGCGTCGGGTGTCTCCCCAACCGCGACGATCTCACCGTCTTCGACCGCCACGTCAGCTTTCCGGACTCCTGTGGAGTCGACGACATCTCCACCGCGAAGTACGATCATGACTGGCGTGAGACGCGCTGGCAAGATAACTGTCGGGGTCGCGGCAGAGCGAGATAGAGAGAGAATTTCGCAGCCACGGCAGGGGGCAAAAGAACGAACCCGTCTGAAACCAAACGAAGGGGTATGGCAGAAACGCCGCTTTCTGGAAAGAGTGCGTTGATAACGGGTGCGAGTTCGGGCATCGGACAGGCGACCGCGCATGCACTCGCGCGGGAGGGGGCGCACGTCGCGCTCGCGGCCCGGCGAGAATCGGAACTAGCCGACATCGCCGAGTCACTCGAATCGAAATACGACGCAGAGACGCTCGTCCTTCCGACCGACGTGCGCGACGAAGACGAGATCGAGTCGATGGTCGAAGACACCGTCGGCGAATTCGGTAGTCTCGACGTGCTAGTGAACAACGCAGGACTGGCGCGGGGTGAACAGGTTGAAGACCTCTCGACCGACGAGTACCGAACGATGCAGGAGACGAACGTGGATGGCGTCTTCTTCACCACGCGGACGGCCCTCCCACACCTCCGCGAATCGGCAGGGAACCTCGTCTTCGTCGGGAGTTTCGCGGGCCAGTATCCCCGTCCTTTCAACCCTGTCTACGCCGCCACGAAGTGGTGGGTACGTGGATTCGCACACAGTCTCGAAGGGCAGGTCGGTGGGGATGGCGTCGGTATCACGGTGGTCAATCCCTCCGAGGTTCGAACCGAGTTCGGCTCGGAGTACGGCGAACCATTCGCCGAGCGATTCGACCCCGGAAGCGTCACCGAACCGGAGGAGGTCGCAGAGGCGATCGCGTTCGCGGCGCGGCAGGAGGGATCGACGGTCAGCGAACTCGACATCTATCGACGCGATAAGTTCACCGACTTCTGATGGTTCCTGGAATCACCCGTACCCTTCGTACTGGACGTGCTCGTCGGGAACGCCGAGCAGTTGCGCGGTTCCGGTGAGTCGGGAGACCATCGCGTTCACGCCACAGGCATACACTTCGAGGTCGGCGGGGTCGATCCGCGCGTCGATGTCATAGGCCGTCGGTCCCGTGGACTGCGCCAGTTCGTCCGGGCAGTCTGCGTCCTCGGCGAGATACTTCACGAGCGTCTGCTGGACGTAGTCCGTCTCTCCCTCCCAATCGGTGAGATACTCCTCGCGCGAGCAGGTCGGGACGAAGTGGAAGTTGTCGTGTTGCTCGGCCAGTTCCTCGAACTCCTCGCGGTACGGGAGATCGTCTTTCCACGTCGCACCGAGGAAAAGCCACACGTCGCGTCGGTCGCCGTCGTGCTCGTCTCGTCCCTCCTCGAACGTGTATCGAATCATGCTCCTGAGTGGTGCGACACCGGTTCCGGTGGCGAGAAACGCCATGTCGCGTCGGGACGGTTCTTCGAGGACGAAATCACCGTTCGGCCCGCGAACCGTCACCTCGTCGCCTTCAGCGAGGTCTTCGAACAGCTTCGACGTGAGTCGTCCGTGTGGCACCCGTCGAACGCAGATCTCCATCGTCTCTTCGTTCGGCGTGCTGGCGATGGAGTACGGGCGGGGCGTGTCCTCGTATCGAACCGTGACGTACTGACCGGGAGCGAAATCGAACTCGTCATCGTCGATGTGAACGCGAAGCAGGGTCGGAAACGCGCGTTCGTGACGGGCCTTCAGCGTCGAGAGCATGGTGGTGAGTTGTTCGTGACCGCGGTCTTCCGACTCCAGTAGCGATGCCAACTCGTCCCAGTCGATGTCGTTCGCCCTCGGGCGTTCGACCTGTTCGATCCACCCTTCGCGCCCGTGTGTTTCGAGCAGTTCGGCGACTCGTTCGACCACCTCCTCGGTACGGTTGTGCCCGAGATGCTCGACACGAGTGATCTTGGCGGAATCGGTCATCAGTGGCAACTCCTCTGCTCGTTCGTGTTGAGAGTGCTGTTGTGGAACCTCCATAGCCGACGTGGTAGTCTGTGTGGGGTGCGAGTCGGAAAACACTTCTCGCCACGTTTCAACGACTACGCCTCTACTCTTATCGAAGCGCATCGGCCACCTTCTCGATGGGGTGTGGTGGCTCCTCATCCTGCCGATCACCGACCTGAGTTCGGCAGGACGCACCGGGTGCGACGACCTCGGCTCCGTCGCTGTCTTCGATCTGGTCGAACAGGATCGACCCGACCGCCATGCTCATCGAGTAGTGTTCGGATTCGTAGCCGAAACTGCCCGCCATCCCACAACAGCCGGAATCGAGGACGTCGACCTCGTAGCCTGCCCGCCGGAGAACGCCAACGGCGTGATGGTCTTTCTTCGTGGCTTTCTGGTGGCAGTGGCCGTGGTAGGTCAGCGACCCGCTTCCTTCGAACGAGAGATCGAGGTCGAATGTGTCGAGATACTCGCAGATGCCGTAGGTGTTCGCCGCCAGTCGTTCGGCTTCGGTTCGGACACCCCCTGCTTCCGGGTCGGCAGCGCGCGGTTCGGTGTATTGACCACTCGACGAACCGGACTCCTCGCTCGCCGGGAGCAAGTCGAGGTAATCCGACTGGAACATCACGGCGTCGGAGGGTTCGACCACGACTACGTCCCAGCCGTCTCGGACGAATGGCCCAAGCGCCGCGACGTTCGTCTCGGCATGCTCGCGCGCAGTGTCGAGAAAGCCCTTCGAATGGGCGGGGCGACCACTCGCGGCCACGTCGTCCGGAATCCGGACGTGGACGCCTGCGGCTTCGAGCACCCGGACGGCCGCCTTTCCAGCATCGGGGTGGTTGTAGTTCGTGTAGGTGTCGGGAAAGAGGAGTACACGCCGCGTGGCGTCCGATTCCGGGACGCCCGTTCCGCGCGTTTCGAACCAGTCATCGAGGCTCTCGCGGTGGAACGTCGGCAGTGAGCGTTCCGTGGCGATACCGACCGTTCGTTCCAACAGCGTTCGAGCACCCGGCAGTTTCGTCGCCCAGTTCGAAAGCGGCGCGAGGGTACTCCCGAGCGCCGAAAGCTTGCCGATATTTGCAAAGAGGTGGTCGCGCACGTTCGCGCCATGCCGTCGATGGTACTCGTGTTCGATCTCGGCCTTGAGTTTCGCCATATCGACCTCGCTCGGGCAGTCGCGGGCACAGCCCTTGCAGCCGATACAGAGATCCATCACCTCGTGCATGAACTCCACGTCGAACTGCTCGTCGCCTCCCTCCGCGGGAGAGGCCCACTCCGAATTGGCGGCGTTCGCCGCCCCCAGGTCGCCACTCATCGCCTGCCGAAGCATGTTCGCTCGGCCGCGCGTGCTCGTTATCTCCTCGTCCGCAGCGCGGTAGGTGGGGCACATCACACCACCCGTCGTTTCCTGCCCGCCGCGACAGCCACCGCAGCCGTGACAGAGTTCGACCATCCCCTGAAATCCGTTCTCGTTCTCCCAGTTCAATACGGGGTCGAACCCAGAATCGAACTCGTAACCGGGCGAGAATCGAAGATTCTCGGTCATATCAACGTCGCCGCAGACCTGTCCGGGATTCAGGAGCTAGTCGGGGTCGAAGGCGGACTTGAGATCGCGGAACACCTCCCAGACGTGTTCGCCGTACAGTTTCCGATTCCACTGGGTACGGGCGCGACCGTCACCGTGCTCCCCCGAAACGCTCCCGCCGTACTCCACGACGAGGTCGGTCGCTGCATCCGCGATGGATTCCATCTGGTTCACGCCCGCCGGACTCTTCGTATCGACGAGGGGGCGGATGTGGAGACACCCCGGCCCGGCGTGGGCGTAGAAGCTGGCGAAGGTGTCGTTGTCCGCCAATACCTGCTGGAAGTCCGCGACGTACTCGGGCAGGTTTTCGGGGGGAACCGCAGCATCCTCGATGAACGAGATGTGCTTCGAGTCCGTCGTGCGCGAGAGCAGGATGGGGAGACCGGACTTGCGGAGTTTCCAGAACCGCGCACGGTCGGCTTCGTCGTGGGCTTCCATCGCGGCGAGTGCTCTGTCTCCCTCGCGGTCGTCACGAAGCCGGGCGACCTTCTCGCGGCCATCCTCGTCGTCTTCGGCGTAGAACTCCACGAGCAGGACGGAGTCGGTCCCCTCGGGCAACATCTCGACCACGTCGCGGAACTCCTCGGTGTCGCGGGCGAGCGAGATGAGCACGTCGTCCAGCACTTCGACCGCGGCGGGGTCGTGTTCGAGGATGGGGGCTACGTCCTCCATCGCGGCGTTCAGACTCCCGTAAGAAAAGAGCGCTACCGCCTTCGTTTCGGGAACCGGTTCGAGCGAGACGGTGGCCTCGGTGACGATGGCGAGCGTCCCTTCACTTCCGGCAAGAAGGCGCGCGAGGTTGATCGAACCATCTTCGGCCTCTTGCACTAGTCGGTCGAGGTTGTATCCTGAGACGTTGCGCTTGAGTTGCGGAAACACCTCCTGTATCGCCTCGATTTCCTCGTCGAGAATGCGAAGGACTTCTGCGTAGATCTGTACTTCGCGGTCGCCCTCCGGGTCGGCACGCTCTCGAAGTTCGTCGATGGTCACCTCGCCGAACGTCGTCACCGTACCATCCGAGAGGACGACTTCGACCTCGTCGATGTAGGCGTCGGTCTTGCCGTATTTCAGGGAGTGCGCCCCCGTCGAGTTGTTGCCGATCGCACCCCCGAGCGCACTCTTGTCGCCCCACGCCGGGTCGGGTGCGAACTTCAGGTCGTGGTCTGCGAGTGCGCGATTCAGATCACCGAGGACGATGCCGGGTTGGGCGCATGCAGTTCGGGCGTCGGGGTCGGTGTCGAGCAGTGCATCCATGTGCCGGGTAAAATCGAGGACGACCGCCTCGTTGATGGACTGCCCGGCGAGACTGGTTCCCCCACCGCGCGGCAGGACGGGAATCTCGCGCTCGGCGCAGTAGGCCATCACCGCCGACACGTCCTCGGTCGAGCGCGGGAAGACGACGCCGATGGGAGTCACTTCGTAGGCGCTGGCGTCCGTCGCGTACAGCTGGCGGGAGTACTCGTCGAAACGAACCTCGCCGCCGACCCGGCTTCGAAGGTCGGCGACGAGTCCGGGACGCGCCACGTCGTCGGAACGGTAATCGTAATCCGCCCGGTCGTCGCGGGCCGGGTCGTCCGCGTCACCCACATCGCTCGCGTCGCCCGCGTCGCCTGTAGCCATGCAGGGGCGTAGGGGGAGCGAGGCGAAAAGTGATGTGGGGTCAGATTCGTCGCACGCTCGGCTTCGCCGACCGCACGACCGAGGACAGGGCATCCCATTTCAAGAGCGCGAAGCCGACGAAGATGGCGGCGAAGCCGAAGACGGTCGTTTCGGCCACCAGTTCGCCGAGGAGGAGCCAACTGAGGAGCGTCGCGACGACGGGTTCGAGGTAGCCGACGAGATTGAGTTCCGTCGGGCCGATCCGGTCTAACAGCTGGAAGTAGAGCAGGAACGCGATCACACCGGAGACGAGCGTCAGGTAGGCCAGCGAAGCGACCGCGGGCATCGACCAGTCGATCGCGGTGACGGATTCGCCGTCGAGGATGCTGATGCCGTGGAGAAGTCCCGATCCGAACACCATCGCCCAGCCCTGGAGCGCGGGGATGGAGAGTCCACTGTCGAGTGGGCGTACGAGCACCGACCCGAGGGCGAAACTCGCCGCACCGAGGAAGACGAGTCCGATGCCGAGAACGTCCATGGAGAAGATGGTTGCTGGGTTCGGGTCGGCGACGATGGCGACACCGATGACGCCACAGACGAATCCGACGACGCCGACGGGCGTGACGTGTTCGTCTGCGAGGAGCGTGCTGGCGAAGACGGCGGTGAGCACGGGTGAGAGGCTGATGACGACTGCCGCGAGTGCACCCGGAACGTGCTGTTGGCCGAGGTAGAGCAGGCTGTGGTGGCCCGCGATGATGAACACGCCGATGGTGACGATGGCCAGCACATCCGTCCGACTCCGTGGTTGCCAGCGGTCGGTCGTGGCGACGGCGTAGCAGAGGATGACCAGTCCGGCCACGTCGTAGCGGATGGCCGCGAAGAGCAGAGGCGGAAAGTAGTCGAGTCCGACGTCGATGGAGACGAACGAAGCCCCCCAGAAGCTAGCTAACAGTACGAATAATATGCCATTTTGTGGTAGTAATCTACTATATTTAGTCAATAGCATGTATTTCTATCCAACTGTATCGGTGACTCCTTGTTAAATCCTTCTACAAGAGATTCGTCTGACACTGAATCACTATCAGTATCTCAGAGGAATGTGAGAGTTCGGCTTCGAAGAATCAGTTTCGAGGGGAGATAACTCGGAGTGTATCACGCTACTGTCCTGACCGAAAATCCAGAGGTTAAGTACACGGACTCACCAATTCGAAATAGATGGATCAACGCGACATCACTCTGCTCAAGGCGATTTCCGATCTGGAGACAGGAAGTCCCGAACGACTACACGAGGAGACCGACATCCCGGTTTCGACTATCCACTACCGGCTCAACAACCTGCGCGATGCTGGCATCATCGAGAACGACCTCTACGATATCGACCTCGAAGCGTTCGGACTCGGGGTTACCGTCGTCGTGGAGGTGTTCGCCAACTACACAGGTTCGTATAGCGATTTCGGAGAGAAGATCCTCGATATCGAGGGTGTGACGCAGGTGTATTTCACGATGGGAGAGACGGATTTCATCGTCATCGCTCATCTCTCCGGGCGCGAGATGGTCGAACGACTCATCACCGACTTCGAGAAGATAGAAGAAGTAGAACGGACGAACTCCACGTTCGTCATCTCCACGCTTCGTGACTCCCACCGCGTGCTCCAGAGCTACAGCCTCGAAACGCTGGTCGAGGAACTCGCCGAAGACTAGAGCGGTGTTCCATCATCGCCTCCGGTCGCACAACGTACGGAGAGCGATTCACGATTCGGTGCGATGCAGGAGACGGAACTGATGGTATCGGTGTTCGTCGGCTCCGGTTGGAACGTCACGCTGTCTCCCACCTGAAGTCGGTTGAACAGCGACCGGTGTGTGGCGTATCGTTTCTTCGTACCTGCTGTCGCGTCGTTCGGCCACGCCACCTGATAGTGGTCGATGGTCACCTCGTAGGTCGGATTTCCGGCGGTCTTCCGGAGTGTTCCGAGAAGCTCGTCGCTCATCGTGAGGTTTCCCGCACTGGCGGTTCCGGGATAATCGCCGTGGGTCGTCACACCGTCCGGACCATCCGAGATCAGTTTCTCACCACCCACTCGAACTGCCTTTCCCACGACGGCTCCCTGATTCGTCCCGAAGACTGCTGTGGTACACCCGGCAGTCGTCGCCACCGCACCGACGATCCCGACTCGAAGGAACCGACGACGATTCACACGTCGACGTTCGAAGGTGGCGGGGATAGTTCTGTCTCTCCGGTGGGAACGAAAATCGGAAACCCCACCCCATCCTACGCCTGAGCATGATTCGTAATATCGCGGCGGGCGTCCAGTCGTTCACCAGCAACGCCTTCCTCGTAGTCGGCGACCGAACCGTTCTCGTGGATACCGGGTCGAACTTCGACGCAGCGGGTCAGGTCGAAAAGGTCGCCGGGAGCCTCGACGCCATCGTTCTCACCCACACCCATCCAGACCACGTCGGAAACGTCGAAAAGGTCAAAGATGCATTCGGCGTCGAGGCGTTCGGGTTCGACACGAATCAGCACGGTGTCGACATCGCGATTGAAGACGACGAGATGGTCACGCTCGGCGACGACGACTACCGCGCGCTCCACACGCCGGGACACAAGAACGACCACCTCTGTTTCTACTCGGAATCGGCGGGTGTGCTCTTCGCTGGCGACCTCGTCTTCCAGAACGGGAGCTTCGGCAGAACCGACCTCGAAGAAGGCGACCGCGAGACGCTCGTGCGAAGTATCGACCGCGTGCTCGACGCGGTGGACGACGACCTGCACGAGATGCACACCGGGCACGGGCCGAGCGTGACCACCAACCCCTACCACGACATCGAACTCGCGTCGCAGGCCGCGCGGATGTACTGAGAGCAAATCGAATTCCTACCGAAGCGCGTCGTATGCTGACTCGTACGCTGCCGCGATCTTCTCGGGGTCGTTTCGCTCGGTTTTCGTCAGCGGTTCGAGCGTCTGCGTCTCGGCGGGATCGAGCAGACTCACCACGTCTTCGACGCGCTTTTCGAGCGTTCCGTCGCGCGCACTGCTGTCGGCGACTTCACAGGCTTTCTCGTAGCGAGTGCCGTCGTACACTCGAACTCGGCGGGGTTCGACGACTGCCACCGTCTCGAACTCGACACCCTGTATGGGGCGGGCGATGTCGCTGTAGGACTCCACGACCGCCCTGTCTTCGTCACGGATTCGTTCCGCCAGTGCCCGGAAGTGAGGCAGGTAGCGGCGTTCGGTCTGGTCGTTCAGTTCGGAAAGCGACTCGACTTCCACGGCGTCGTCCAGCGGAAGATTCTCCCGCACGACCGTGGGCTGTTCGACGGTTCCGTTCACGACGAACGTCTCACCGACACGGTCGACGAGAAACTCCCGGTGTTTCTGACCCAGCAGACCTTGTCCCTTTCTCGGTGCGGGCCACCAGAGTCGGTGAACCGGGTTCACGTCCTCGGGGGCGTACTCGCCCGCGCTTGCGTCCGCAAGTCGAGTCGCGTCCTTGCCGTAGAGTCGCCCCTCGGAGATGGCGTTGATGGCGTCGTCGTGGTCGAACCAGAGGTCGTTGCCTGCGCGTGGTTTGAACCCCACGGCGGAGAGATGTGAGAGGAGACCGACCGTGAACGTGGTCTTGCCCGCATCCACTCGGTCGCTTCCGGCGACGAGAATCGTCATGTCTTCAGGCCGTAATAGCCGGGTTCCTCATCGCTCGGCGGTTCCCCGACCACGAGGTCGTCAGCATTCGTCATGATCCACGGGATCGCCCAGTCGAGCAAGATCTCTTCCGTCTCCACGTCGAGTTCGGCGTCGACGTCGAGACCCTGCAAGAGACGAGCGATCTCGTAGACGTTGTACATCGAATCCGATTCGAGCAGATCCTCGGGCTCGTAGAAATCACAGGGGTGCAGTTCTTCGAACTCCGATTTCGACTTGGGCATATCTGGGGCTACGCACGAACGAGCGTAAAACTTCACGAATCGACCCGTCTCCTGGAAAAATATCCATCACCCCATCGCCTAATATAACTATCGATAATCATAACCGAGAATTTATATGATTGGTTCTAGAATGTCAATGACATGCGTGAGGAACAGGGTAGCGAGACGAAACAGGCCCTCGTGTCGGCATTCGCCGAATTCGCTGGTGACGACCTTCGGGACATCTGGCTGTTCGACCAGACAGACTTCGAAGTGTTGTATCTACGGGACGACGTCGCAACCAAACTGGAGGACGTGACCGTATCGAAGTTCGTCGACAACGAACGATTCGGCTTCATCACACGGGATACGTACAACCAAATGTACTACGCTTCCTACTAGTACACGGTGCGGGGATTCGACGATTTCGAGCAGTTTCGGATGTTCTTCGCGGACGAAGAGCGAAACGTCGGGGTGTTTGCTAGTCTCGACCAACAGCCCGGTGGACACGATTACGAATCGCTCTATCGACACGTGACCGATATCGCGTCGGGATACGACGTTCCGACGGTGACGCCCACAGAGGACTGACGGCGACCGGAAGATACGGAATCGACAGCAGTCGCTCTTCGTTCAGTCTGAGAAAAATATCGGTAGTTTCGGCCTTATTCGAACCGCGGCACGACGTTCTCGTACTGGTCAGCAACTTCGTCCCAATCGACGACTTCGAAGAAGTTGTCGATGAAGTCACCGCGATCCGGACCGTAGTCGTAGTAGTAGGAGTGTTCCCACACGTCGAGTGCGAGAATCGGGTGGCTACCCCAGAGTGCGCCCTGGTCGTGCTTGTCGACCTTGACGTTACGGAGCTGTTTTGCGACAGGATCGTAAACGAGCAGTGCCCAGCCACCTGCGGCGCTCGCGGCGGCCTTGAACTCGCCCTTCCAGCCCTCGTAGGAACCGAAGTCCTCCTCGATGCGGTCTGCGAGTTCGCCCGCTGGCTCGCCGCCGCCGTTCGGATCCATGTTGTCCCAGAAGAGGGTGTGGAGGTAGTGTCCACAGCCATTGTGGGTTACGTTTCCGAGTGCGCCTCCAGTGCTGGAGTAGTCCCCGGACTCGCGGTTCTCCGCGAGCGTCTCCTCGGCACTGTTCAGGCCGTTGACGTAGCCCTGATGGTGCGTGTCGTGATGCCACGTAAGCACCTGTTCGGAGATGTGTGGTTCTAGCGCGTCGTAATCGTACGGAAGTGGTGGCAGTTCCGCGTTGGATTTTTCTGGCATTGTATTTCCTCCATCCTTCACATCTCACCAATCGCTGTTAAACCTTGAGGAGGAGTTCGCTAACACACTACACGATATTGCGGCAAAATAATCCGATTCCAGGCGTTATGCGCCCTTGGCTGCGTCGTATCGCGCCGCCACGTCGTCCCAGTTCACCACGTCCCAGAAGTTGTCCACGTACTCGCCCCGGTTGTTCTCGTACTGGAGATAGTAGGCGTGTTCCCACACGTCCAGCACGAGCAGTGGCGTCGTCCCCTGTGGTGTCTGATTCTGGTGGTTCTCGGCCATGCTCACGATCGGTTGGTCGCCGATGTGGTCGTAGAGCAACAGTCCCCACCCGGAGCCTTCGACACCCTTCGCGGCTGCCGCGAAGTGCGACTTGAACGAGTCGAACGAGCCGAACTGCTCGTCCAGCGCGTCCGCGAGCTCGCCGCCAGGTTCGCCGCCCCCGTCGGGCGACATGTTCTCCCAGAACACGGAGTGGTTAACGTGACCCGAGAGGTTGAACGCGAGGTTGCGCTCGACCGCCTTGATATCTCCCCACTCGTCGTTCTGTCGCATCTCCTTTAGCCTGTCCAGTGCCGCGTTGGCACCGTTCACGTACCCCTGATGGTGTTTGTCGTGGTGCAGTTCCATGATTCGCGCGTCGATGCTCGGCTCCAGCGCGTCGTAGTCGTACGGCAAGTCTGGTAGTTCGTAGGTTGCCATTCGAAATCCCCCGTGTGCTGGTCAACGGTGGTCGTGTTAAGCGTTAAGGCGACCGACTGGATTTCGAGTCAGACCAGCTACCAGCTCTGCTGTGAAATCTTTTACGACCCATCCCTGACGGTATCGTCGCACACCACTCCCGACGACATCGTCGCTCACTCCCTGCGGGCCTGGTGGATGGAGGGCGAGGGAGGGAGTGCCGTGCGTGGTGAGCGAAGCGAACCACGAACGAGCGAGCGACTGAGGGCTCCGTTTTGCCCTAGCGATTCTGCGTCTCTTTTCTCGCCGTTATCACTAGCTAGATCGTTCGACGTGGCTAGCTAATGCTAGGGCAAAACGGAGCCCTCAGTCACGCCGGATTCACTTCGTTCGTCCGACGTTCCTTCGCCCTCCATCCACCAGGCCCGCAGGTCGAAAGTAGAGATGCTGTCACGAGTCGCGGGTGACGATTCCGATACGAGTAGTTCGGGAAGATACCGCAACTGAGGTCTGGTAAGAATCGTGAACATGACCCCCCACACCGTGCTTGCTCGCCCCGAGGTCACCCGTACAGCGAGTAGAGGACGAAACCCATACCGACGGCGACGAGAAGCGTCTGGGCGATGCCGAGCGTGAACGCGGAGATGTCGAGCGTGTCGATGAGCGTACAGCCCATCGTCCCGCCGACGGTGAGGAAGATGAAGCCGGTGGCGACGAAGAACATCGGCTCGCTGTGATTGCGTCGATAGCCACGGTAGCCTTGATACGCGATGAGAAGGCCGAGCGTCATGACGAGCAGTTTCCCGGCGAGGAGTTCGACGCGCATGGTCAGTCCCCCCGCATATCTTCCCAGACGCGAGTGAATCGGTCTGCCGCGTCCTCGCGTTCTGACACTTGCACGTCGAGCACGCCGTCTTCGATGTCGATCTCGACGTGTCCGATGGCGGCCTCGTACACGGCTCGGTGGTTACCGTCCGGCTCCGGGCGGGTGTACTTTTCGACCAGCTCAGACGCTTCCAGGTCGTTCAGCCGCCGATAGATGGTCGGAAGCGAGGCGTCGCATTCGGTGCTTAGGGTCTGTGCAGACATCGGTTGTTCGCTCGTTTTGGTGAGGATAGCGCGTGCGTACTCGTCGTCCAGCAGACGAAACAGCTCGGCTGGACTCGGCTCCTCACTCACACATCGACAAGGACACTTCATCATTTAAAGTGTGCCGGGTGACTTCTGATCTTGAAAACGAGTGTCGCGTTCTTTGTGTCACGAGTGACGTCCTCGAAACGAGCGATCATCATGTTCGACGATACTGGGAGCAGTCGGCGGGCGTTTCTCGGGATGACAGCGACGTCGCTGACCACGTTGGCCGGATGTACGAGTGCCATCGATGGCCTGCGAGAAGATACGACGAAAAAGAGCGGTACTGCAGGGACTGCCAATACGACGAACCCATCCGAAACGCGGTCTGCCACCGCTGACACGAAGACCAGTTCCGCCGGAACGTCGAGTGATGGAGGAAAGGCACCGGAAGATCCGAAGACGCTGGTGTACGAGAGCACCATCACGACGAGCTACGGTATCGACCTCCAGGGCAACCCCGTGATGGGGTCGCCCGACGCGCCAGTGGACATCTACTACTGGAGCGACTACCAGTGTCCATTCTGCAAGAAGTTCGAACAGGAGACGTTCCCGAAGCTCGTAGACGACCACATTCGACCCGGTACGGTTCAGTTCGTCGTTCTCGAATATCCAAACATCGGAGACGCATCCAGAACCGCGGCCCGAATCGCCAAGTGCGTCTGGCGACAGGTTCGAGACGAGAACCCGACAGTGTTCAAACGCTGGCACGCAACGGTGTTCGACGAACAAGGGAAACCGAACTCCGGCTGGGCGACCAAAGAGAAGCTACTCGATATCACCAGTAGCGTCGACGGCGTCGATGCTGGTGCCGTCGAGTCGTGCCTCCATAAGAACGACCAGTATGCCAGGTCAGCCGTGTCAGAGGATGTGAACGCTGGTATCGACAACAGTGTGAGCGCGACGCCGACGTTCATCTTCCACGGCACCGAGTCGGACACTTCCACGACCATCAAGGGTGCACAGCCGTATCCCCGATTCGAAGCCGCTATCCAGCAAACCAAGGACGTATGACCGGACAAACCCGACTCCGTCGATGGAGCACGAATCTCAAAGACGCGCTGATGTATCCGACGAGTTCAACGACGAGAGTCGTCGGAACCCTCGTCGTCGCTGTCCTCACCTACCTCCTGCTCATCCTCTCGACGTTTCCGGAGATGTCGATGCAGATGCTCGGCGCGGGGCTACACTGGCTGGACGAAACCCTCGTCCTGTTGATGGAGAACGTGCTGGCGACCAACGGCTGGGCTGGTCTCGCGCTCATCGTCTCTTACGCACTACTGACGGGTATCGCCGTCACCAACACCGCAGCGCAAGTGAGCGTGACCGGCGTGTCGAGCCTCTCGGATCTGACCGGCGTGCTCCCCGGACTGCTCGCCTCAGGGTGTGCGAGTTGCGGCGCGGGATTACTCGGTTTTTTGGGGTTCGCCGGGGCGCTGGCGGCGATGCCGTTCCATGGCGACCTGCTCCGGATCGGCGGTCTGGTGCTTCTGGTGGGATTTCTCGTCCGGGCTGGCGACCCACGGGAGTGCCGGGTCGACGTGTGATCCTCGACCGATTTCCGGCACTGGAGTCGGGCAGGAAAGCTTTATTCCTCGCCTGTCTCCCTCGACACGAGTAACCATGTTCGACAGCGACAAAACCGGCCGGCGGGCGTTCCTCGGAACGACTGTAGGGGCGCTCCTCGGGCTGTCCGGGTGTACGAGCATCACCGACCAGTTAGGTGGGCAGACGAGTACGAACGATTCGACCCGCAAAACGACGACGGAGACAGAAACGAAGGCGGAAACCGGAACGGAAACGAAATCAGGAACCACGCACTCCGAAGACGGGAACTCCACCGACAGGTCGTCGTTGCTATACGCGACGGACGAGAAGACGGGCTACGGTATCGACCTCCAGGGCAACCCCGTGATGGGGTCGCCCGACGCGCCAGTGGACATCTACTACTGGAGCGACTACCAGTGTCCTTTCTGCAAGAAGTTCGAACAGGAGACGCTTCCGAAACTCATCGAGGACTACGTTCAACCGGGAACGGTTCGCATCGTCGTCCTCGACTTACCGTATCTCGGCAGCGATTCGACGACGGCAGCCCGGATGGCAAAATGCGTCTGGCGACGGGTTCGCGACGAGGATCCGGACGCGTTCAAACGCTGGCACGCAGCGGTGTTCGACGAACAGGGGAAGGAGAACTCCGGCTGGGCGTCGAAAGCGAACCTGCTCGAAATCACCCAGAGCGTGAAGGGTGTGGATGCGGACGCCGTCGACTCGTGTCTCCAGAACCAGACGAAGGAGATCAAATCCAGCATCAACGCCGACGTCTCCGCCGCCGATACGAGTGACATCCGTGGGACGCCCGGGTTCATCTTCTACAACCGCAAGTCGGACGAATCGAGGAAAATTATCGGCGGACAGCCCTATCCGCTGTTCGAGAAGGCGATACGGAAGACGCAAAACGCGTAACTGGACGGCGGACGAGCGAAGTGAGTCCGGTGGATTCGACGATCTTGCGTCCTTTTTCTGTCGCCTCCCCTCATCGGAGTTCCTCGAAGGCACTAGCTGCTATTAGGATAGGACGGAGCCCTCAGTCGCTCGCTCGTTCGTGGTTCGCTTCGCTCACCACGCACGGCACTCCCTCCCTCGCCCTCCATCCACCAGGCCCGCAGGGAGTGAGCGACGATGTCGTCGGGAGTGGTGTGCGACGATACCGTCAGGTGTGGACGATGACGATGCTGTCACAGGTGGTTCGTGACGATTTCGTCGCGTGGTCGGTCGCCGGTATCGTCCGAATCTATCCTCGTGCGTTTTCGAACATCGAGATCGCCATCTCGCGTCGGTCTGCGTGCTCGACGATCGGTGCGTGGTAGTCGGGGGCGAGTTCCTCACGTTCACTGTCGTCCAGTTCGTGCCAACTGTGGATCTTCTTCGGTGGGACGCCTTCGAGTTCGGGGACGTACTTTCTGATGTACTCGGCATCCGGGTCGAATCGTTTCCCCTGCGTCATCGGATTGAAGATGCGGAAGTAGGGCTGGGCGTCGGTGCCGGTCGAGGCGGCCCACTGCCACCCGCCAGTATCGTTGGCGGTGTCGTGGTCGACGAGTTTTCGCCGAAACCAGTCGTACCCCTCGTGCCAGTCCACGAGCAGGTCTTTCGTCAGGAAGGAGGCGACGACCATCCGGGTGCGGTTGTGCATCCACCCCTCGTCGCGCAGTTGGCGCATCCCGGCGTCCACGATGGGATACCCAGTTTCGCCGGCGCGCCACGCTTGCAGTCCGTCCCGGTCGTCGCGCCACGCGATGTCGTACTGATAGTCCTTGTAGTTCGCCACGACCACGTCGGGCCGGGCGTCCAGGACGTGCGCGTAGAACTCGCGCCACGCGAGCTGGCGCTGGAAGCTCTCGACGGATTCTGCGGCATCTTCGTCCCAGGCATCAGCTTTCGCATCCTCGGTCGCCTGCCAGACCTCCCGAATCCCGACTGTACCGAACTTGAGGTGCGGCGAGAGCCGCGATGTGGCTTCGCGGGCCGGGTAATCACGGTGATCATCGTAAGAGTAGATGTCGTCCTCGCAGAATCCGGAGAGCACGTCGCGAGCAGCGTCGATTCCGGCTGGTTGAACGTCCGCGTCCGGTTCCTCGAAGTCGAGGTCGGCGAGACTTGGGATCGTCCCCCCTCCCTCGGCCATCTCGCCGGGCGTGTCCACCTCGCTCGGTGCGTCTAACGGCGCGTCTTTCGCCCTGTCGCGCCACTTCTTCCAGAAGTACGAGAAGACCGAGTAGTGGTCGCCCTGATTCGTCGTGATGGTTCCCGGTTCGTGGAGCAGTGCGTCGTGGACGGTTCGGTGGTCGATTCGCACGTCAGCCAACGCGTCAGCGACTGCCGCGTCCCGCTCTTTTGCGAGGCCGGAGTAATCGCGGTTCCAGACGACTCGTTCTGCTCCGCGTTCCTCTGCGATCCGTGGCAGTTCCTCGCGTGGGTCGCCGGACACGACCAGCAGATCGCCGCCTCGTTCGCGGTACGCTTCCCGAAGCGATTCGAGGGTATCGAGGAGAAACGATACCCGTGGTGGGCTCGCGTGGTCGAGGACGGCCCGGTCGAAGACGAACACGGGAAGGATGGTGTTCCCAGTGGCGAGTGTGCGGTTGTCTTCGACCCGGAGGTCGCGGCGATGCCAGTGGATGTCCATATCGAGAGTGACGACACGACCTGTCCAAAAGATACTACCTAACCGATTGGGATTTGCCCACCAGATTGGAATTTTTCCCGATGGACTCTCGTCTCGCTGATCGGTCTCACCGTCGAAAGGTCGCGTTCATCCGAGTTCGAATCAGGCCGTCAGTTTCCGCAGTTCGGCAAACACTTTAGGCCACGGTTATCGTTATCACAAATCATGGCGAACCTCGTCACTGCCGTCAGGGAGACAGTACGCGAACACCCGGACGAACCGGCTATCGTCGCGGATGACAGAACACTGACGTATCGAGACCTATGGGAGCAGATCGGTGGATTCACGGCAGGGTTGACGGAGCGAGATGTCGGCGTCGACGACCGAGTCGCGGTGTATCTGCCGAACCTCCCGGAGTTCGTCGTCGCGTTCCACGGGACGCTCAGGGCAGGTGGCGTCGTCGTCCCGATGAATCCGCAGTATCGAGCACGCGAGATTCGACACCTGCTCGCGGACAGTGGCGCACGAGTCGTCGTGACCCTCCCCGACCTCGTCCCGTTCGTCGAGGAAGTTCGCGACGAAACCGACGTCGAACACGTCGTCACGGTCGGCGATGGCGGATTCAGGGAGTTCCTCGGTGACGGCGACCCCGAGATCGCAGATCGGGCAGATGACGACCTCGCGGTTCAGCCGTACACCAGCGGAACGACCGGGACTCCGAAAGGCGTGAAACTCACACATCGAAACCTCGCCTCGAACACCGATGCCGCAGCAGGCCTCGTCCCCGGTGGAATCGGGCCGGACGACTCGATGCTAGGTGTCCTTCCGCTGTTCCACATCTACGGCATGACGGTCTGTATGAACGGGACGCTGTTCCGCGGCGGGTCGTTCTATCCGCTGCCGACGTGGGATGCACAGCAATCCCTCTCGCTCGTGGAAGATGCGGAACTGACGATCATGCACGGCGTTCCGGCGATGTACAACGACATCATCAATCAGCCGAACGCCGCCGAGTTCGATCTCTCTTCCCTGCGACTCGCGGGCGTGGGTGGGGGCGGAATCCCCATCGAAGTGCTCCGGCGATTCGAGGAACTGTACGATGCGACGATCTACGAAGGCTACGGACTGACCGAGACGAGTCCGGTGACACACTTCAACACCCCCGAGAACGGGCGGCGCGTCGGTAGCATTGGGACGACCATTCCGGGTGTCGATGCCCGTGTCGTGGACGACGACTTCGAGGAACTCCCTCCGGTCGCGGAAGGGCCACTCGACGAGGACGATGCAGAACTGGACGACGTAACGGGGGAGATCGTCGTCGCCGGGCCGAACGTGATGGTCGGCTACGCGGGGCTTCCGGAAGCCACCGAAGCAGCGTTCACCGAGCGAGACGGGAAACGCTGGTTCCACACGGGCGACATCGGCTACTGGGACGAGGACGGCTTCTTCTACGTGGTCGACCGAAAGAAACACATGATCAACACGGCGGGCTACAACGTCTATCCGCGCGAAGTCGAAGAACTCCTCTTCGAACACGAGGCTGTCGCGGACGTGGCCGTCGTCGGTATTCCGGACGAACGACGGAACGAGACGGTGAAAGCCTTCGTCGTGCCGGTTCCGGATTCCGATGTGACGCCCGAGGAACTACAGGAGTACTGTCTGGACAACATCGCGGCGTACAAACACCCCCGAGAGGTCGAGTTCGTGGAGGAATTGCCCCGGACGACGACCGGAAAGGTACAGAAGTTCGAACTGATAGAACAGTCGTGATCGATACGAAGCCGGAGTATCGAGACTGACAAAGAATAACTACTCGACGAACGGAACGAACTCCGGTCGTCGCGGCGTTCGAACCGCTCCGATCTTTCGAGAGGGGCCATCAACCTCGAAGGGATGTCTTTGCACCCGGACATCCGCCGCGGTCGAGCATCACCAGCCGAGACGAATCTGTCCCTCGTAATACTCTCGTGCGCGCCGGATCTTCTGGAAAAGGTACGACCCGACGATTCCCGCGAACACGAGGACGTAGACCAACAGCCAGAGGAGCGTCCCACCACCCATGACGGACGCCAGCCAGTCGGTCACGAACCCGGCAGTCGAGTTGTAGAAACCGTGTAGGAGTGCGGGGATGGCGATCCCCTTGACGATTATCGGCCCGCGCTCGTCGGGGACGAGTTTCGCCAATCCGAGGTAGTACCCCGAGATGGCCGCCCAGAGGACGTGGTTCGGGCCGACGATGGCCCGCGTCACCGCGACGCCGGAGACGGTGACGGCAGTACCCATGCTATCTCCCTGTACCGATCCGACGACGTAGGTCAGATTCTCGATGGTAGCGAAGCCCAACCCGGCCATCGCGCCGTACACCGCGCCATCGACCGCGGTTCGAAAGTGGGGCGTGCGGTAGGCGTGAAACCGAACCGCGAGCCACTTCACCGACTCCTCGACAGGGCCGACGACGAGGAAGAAGAAGGGGACGATGGCGAGGACGCTCACCCCGGTTCCGGCCAGCAGGATGAAGCCAACGGTGTTGATGACCGCGGCGAACGCCGCGAAGACGACGCCGAGGAGGAACGTTGCGACGAGCGTGACGAGTGGTTCCCGTTCGGTCGGGTCGATTCGCCAGATGTAGGCCGCGAGTGCGAGGGCTGGGACGACCGAGAAGAACGAGAGCACGCCCAGCAGTGGTCGCTCTGCGACCGTCGCACCCACCAGTGCGAGTTCGACGATGACGAACACCAGCGCGACGACCAGTGTCGTCCCCCGAGTCACCTCCGCGAGAAGTCGGTATAGTCGAAGTGCGAATCGATCGGTCAGTGTCCGTGGTTCCCACGATTCGATATCGTACGAATCCTCCCCCCCAGGCATCGTCCCTGCTACACGCGCCACCATGAAATCGTTTTTCCGTGTCGCCATGACCGACGTCGATATGAGTCGAATTTATTCTACTTCGAGAGACGTTGCGAGTTCCAGAAACAGTTCGAACGCCTCTGACTGCACGTCGTACTCGACGTACTCGTCGGGTCGTTCGAACCGGACGACGTCTGCGTTGGCGAGTTTCGGAAGATGGGTGTGAAGCAATTCGATGCGAAGTCGCTTCTGCTTCGTCGGGGACGGTGTAACTGCTCTTCCATCCCGTTCTTTGGCTCTCACGTACTCGATAAGTGACTCGACGACCGCCGTCTCGTGTTCGCGGAGATGGTAGAGTATGTATCGACGACGACGATTGGCGAGGAGATCTAGGATCGTCTTCAAAGACATGTCTGCATCGACCAGAACGTCATCGAGTGGTTCTACCGATCCGTGTTGCCGGATCAGTAACTCAAACTCATCGTTCGACATGGTCACCGACGCTTCGTTGGTCTATGGATAAAACCACACGATAATATTATCTGAAATATATTGGCAAAGACGTATGTTCGGAACATGTCGTACGAACGGTGAAAGTGGCTGTTTCCGAAACGAAACCAGCCATTTCCCAGACGACGAGAGGGAACGGTACGATTACTCAATAGTAACCTAACCATGAAATCGAACTGGTTGCGATTATCTCCGTAAGGAGGTGGCAATCCTCAATTACTTGCAGTCATTAATACTTAAGATAAATATATGCCCCACTGGCGCACGAGTAAGCCTGTATGTCGAACGAAAACGAAACATTACAGGACTACTTTGTAGAGAATCCACGAATGATGGGCGTCGCCTTCGCCATCATGCTCCTTCTGCTGGAAGCTGGCAATGCAGCCGCGGCGCATGGCGGAACCATCGGCGGCCCTTAAGAGAGCAGTTCGAAGGAAAGTTCGGACGACCAGTGGAGTTCACCGTCGTAGAAGACGGGAAGGTGTTCCAATTGGAAGAGATAGACGAGTTCGGCGGCCGAAACGGAGAACTCGGGGAGTGACCCCCCTGTCAAGAAGTAGGTATCGACGTGGTCTATGTACGGGATGTAGAGTGAACCGATACCGGGTCTCGCCGTCGGGTACGTCGTGATCTGGATGTGGTATTCGTCGGTCAAATTGTCGGTACGGAGATGATACACCACCGGTGTTCCAGCTTCACACTGGGCTACCTCGACGCCGCCATCGCCGATGACGGTGTACTGTTTCGCTACGATGCGCTGTTCTTCGACGACCGCCAGTGCAGAACGAAGTGAGAAACCTGCGTTGAGTAGCCGAGCTACCTGTCGACCGACGACGATAGCGCCATCGTTACCGACATCACCGTGTGTGACGATTCCGCCCACGCTTCCGTTCTCGACGAGACCCAGACCCTGCTGGTAGGAGTTACAGCCGTTCAGAAAGAACGTCTCGACACCGGTTTCTTCAAGCGAGTGTGCGTCTAACGTCCCGTCCGTGCAGACGAATCCCTGGTCCTCGATGTGACCGATATAGTGGAGGAAATCGATCTCCGACGCGAGCAGGCGTTCTAGTGCCGAGGTCGTGAGATTCTCATGGATGGTGATATCGAACGGAAGTTCATCTCGCCGGCCATACAGTGCGCGTCCGTCGAGATCATATTCGGCTCGCATCCTGTCGTCGTTGCAGACGATCTCGATGTCAATTTCGTCGGCGGTCATCATCCGCTCCCCGCGATTGTCGAACGCACGTCGGAGCAGTTTGTTCGCACCGAACGGTCGCCCCGTCCCGAGCCACGCCTGCTCTAGCGCATCGAACTCGGGTGGCGTGACGTACGGTTCGTCTGTTGTTTCCCGACCACGAGGAAGTCCTGTCGACCGATCGGGTTCGACCGACCGACCATTTCCGGTCGAGCGAACGAACTCGTCTACGCATGACGGTATCGTCGATGGCGTTCGTTGGGTCGCCCCCGTCTTCGCTCGCTTGAGCACTGCTAGTTCGTCGACGAGATACGGAAGCGATGTCACGTTTTTGGCTTCCGGAGACACAGATACCGCGAGTCTCCACGTTGGAATCTCGTCTCGGATTTCGTCGAATGGTATCGAGAGATAGGCAGCTATTCGTTCGGCGAGCGACGCATCGTACAGATCTACAAACGGGAGTTCGACGTTTCCATCGATAGCCCGACGTTCGTGGAGTTCGACTGGATACAGTCCCTCCGTTCTGACCAGACAGTCGAAGAACAAAGACTGCTTGAGAATGCGTTCGACTTCGGCATCGAATCTGCGGTCGGTTGGCAAGGGATGTTCGAACCCGCGGTCGGTGACGATACGTGATCGTTCTCCCGGAACGACCTGCGCACCGAGGTAGTATGCGAGTGGTGCAGTGACGTAGGCTCGCTCGCGTTCGGGCGGGATCTGGATCTGGATACCCGTGTCAGGTGGTTCTATTTCGTCCGGAACGTGGAGGTCGTCACCCAGTTCGATGGCTGGTGGATGGCCGCGAAGCGTGGAGAACGACCGTTCGGGGTTGGTCGTCTTCAACGCCGATCCAAACGTCGAAATCGCCGCCATCACGTCCTCGGGGTCGGGCGTCGTCGTCACCGTCTCCGCGGGCAGTTCGTGATACGACCGGGCACCGACCTGGACGGTGGTCTCGTCGTCGAAGTCGAACCTCACACGTTCCAACGACGACGTTATCATCACCTCACTCTCGACTCGGAGAGTGAGCTTGATGGGTGCGTGCAGTTCGATGGAGTACTCCGCCGTCGGCAGTTCGTTTCGGACATCTCGTTCGAGTTCGCAGATGAGGGTACCATCTCCCGATCGGACGTGGGTCTCGAGGAAGTAGGGGAGAATCAAGTGGGTGGTATCGATTTCGACGGCGCTGTCGGCCGGGATGTGAAACTCATCGGTGGAAATGTGTCTCGGACGAATCGATGAGGACGTTTCGAGTTCGAACCGACGGTCGTGGATGGGATCGAAAACTGCAAGTCGAGAGCCATCAGTCTGTGAGAACGTCGGTTTCACCCTCCTCCCCCTCGTTCGACTCCCTTTGGGTAGCCACTTGCCGACGTATCGGCAAGTGGGCGATTCGACTGAGACATACTAAACCCGGAGATCGAACCAGTCGGTCGTGAATTCCGTGTCGGAGAGATGCCAGCGTTGTTCCGGGCCGGTATCGGTAACGCGGAGTTCGACCGTGGCGTCGAATAGCGGTTCGATGGTGGCGACCTGGGGGGTGTCTCGTTTCGTCGGAAGCACGTAGTGAGCCATCCCGGAGACGTCTTTCACGGCGTCGAAACAACCGTACAGGAACTCTGTTACGTCGTCTTCCCCCTGTTCGTCGAGGACTGGCCGCAGAGAGTCAAAACAAAACCGGAGCTCGGCAGGCTCCAATCCACGACGGTCGTAGTCGATCTTCCGCAACGTTCGGTCGATCTTTCGTTGGAATTCGAAGAGATCTCCGACGTCATCCGTTACGTGATGGTCGGTCGTGGCTGACGTCGTTGCTGTGGCCGACCGAGCCTCCGCATCAAGGCTTATAATGTGGCTTTCGTCTGTAGTCGCACCGATGCGAGAAAGTCTGGCATCCGCCGTCGCCACGCTTCGGTCGTGAACAGCGACGACCCGTGTCTTGTCTGGGGCGCGTCGGCCCAGAAGTTGAACGCTAGCGGCATCGACGACGTGGTCGGGTACCAAGCCAGTGAGCAGGAGATTCCCACCCGTCTTTTTTATCCGAGCGAGTTCGGACTCCACTGTCACGACGCCATTTGCGGAGACCGTTACGTAATGGCCGTGAAGCGAGAACGAGACCGTCCCATCGGTTCGGTCTCGCCCGTCCTGTTTCGGAGCGAACAGGGCATCGAGTGCGTCCGGGTCGACGACATCGTACAAGGGCGTCTCTATCTCGTCGGGTGCCACCTCAGCTACCTCGGCAACGGTTTCGACGACCGTCGTGCCGAGCATTCGTTCGTTTCGCCAAGCATTCGACTCGTGTACCTCTGTGACACCAAACTTGGATGAGCTGTCGTTTACTTCCTCTCCACACATAGTTCTGCTCCCGAGTACCGCGGATTAGTATATAAATCCACCCAATCCTTTGAAACGTACTGAATCGTTCTGAAGTGTATCGAAACAGTTCGCGGTGATTCATGAACCTATTCACACGGAATAGCCGACGCTTGCCAATCTTACTGAGTCCCGTTCGTGTTGGTCAGCACCGACCGGTCTACGTCCGCGAACGAGTCGTATCCCGACAGCGCGAGTGTCAGGTCGAGGTCGGCGAGGAAGTTCTGGAGTACCTCCCGGACGCCGTCTTCGCCAGCAACCGCGAGTCCGTAGACGTAGGGTCGTCCGAGCAGGACGGCGTCCGCACCGAGCGCCATCGCACGGAAGACGTCCGACCCACGGCGGATTCCGCTGTCGAAGAGTACCGGCACTTCGTCACCGACCGCGTCCACGATATCGGGGAGAGCGTCGAGTGCGCCGATCGCACCGTCCACCTGTCGTCCGCCGTGGTTCGAGACGACGAGACCGTCGACACCGCGTTCGACGGCCTCACGAGCGTCGTCCGGGTGAAGGATTCCCTTCAGCACGATGGGGAGGTCGGTGTGTTCGCGCAGGAAATCGAGGTCGTCCCACGTGAGCGAGGGGTCGCCGAAGATCTCCGTGAACTGCCAGAGTGCGCCACGTTCGTCTTCCTCAGGCGGAGCGTCGAGCGAGTCGCGGAACGCAGGGTCGGTCAGATAGTTCGCCACGCCTTCGCCATCGAGGAACGGGAGGTAGGCGTGGTCGACGTCGCGCTCTCGCCAGCCCATCATGGGCGTGTCGAGCGTGACGACGATGGCTTCGTAACCCGCATCCTCCGCCCGGTGGAGGAAGCTCGCGGTCACGTCGCGGTCGGTACTCCAGTAGAGTTGGAACCAGCCGAGTGTGTCACCCAGTTCGTCAGCCACGTCTTCCATCGTCTCCGAGGAGGCGGAACTCAAGACGAGTGGCACGTCGAGGCTCGCGGCGGCGCGTGCAGTGGCGAGTTCGCCCTCCTCGTGGATGATGGACTGGACGCCGATGGGTGCGAGCAGTAAGGGAACCGGAAGCTCCTGTCCGAAGAGTTCGACCGAGAGGTCGCGTTCTGCCACGTCCCGGAGCATCCGGGGGACGATTCGCCAGCGGTCGAACGCCCGGCGGTTTTCGGCTTCGGTGCTCTCTTCACCCGCCGACCCCGCGACGTAGGCGTGCGCCTCGGGCGGGAGTTCCTCGCGGGCGAGTTCGGCGAGCTTTTCCGGCGAAGTGGGGAGGTCCGGCGTCTGGTCGGCGAGCATTCCGGATGCGTACACTTCGCGCTGGCGGTTCGGGCCGAAGGGTTCAGAGGAATCGCCGTTCGAGGGGTCGTCCATGGTTCGGGTGAACACCGCACACGAATTATATCTTGTTCCGGAGCCACCACGCACCAACTCCGACGACGAAGGCGATACCGACGTTCGTGAGCAGGCCGAGCGCACCCATCCCGACCACGAACCATGGGTCGTCGGTGTCGAGTCCCGCCCGTCCGAGTTCGACCGCGACGAGGACGAGAACGACACCGAGGACGGAAAGGGGGAACGCCGTGACGAGCGACACCGCGAATACGGCAATCAGCGCGTAGAAGACGCCGAGGACGAGATTTGCTCCGGCAGTCCGTGCACCGAAGGCGTACTTTCCCGCCACGCCGCCGCTGCCGTGACACATCGGCATCGCGCCGAGCGGTAGCGCGAGCAGGTTCATCGTGCCCATGCTGGTCGCCAGTTCGTCCGGCGACACGTCGGCGTCGAGCAGGTCACCGAGGAGGAGCGAGGTGGCGACGGCGGCGTTTCCGACCGTCATCGCCAACTGTCCGGCAGTGGCCGAGAGCATCCCGGACGTGAACGTGAACGCGAGGTCGACTGAGAGGGTCGGGTACCGAGGGAGCGAAACACCAGCGTCGAATCCCGCGAGGAGGAACCCGAGCGCGAGCACCGCGAGCGCGCTCGCGCGCCGGTAGCCGAGCGAGACGACGACACCTGTCACGACGACCGCGAGGAGTGCTGTTGTCGGCGTCGTGACACCGAGTTCGAGGCCGGTTCGTGCGAGGAGGAGGGCGACAGCCACCTGTATCCCCCGAACGACTGGTTCGCCGACGAACGCCGTGAGTCGGCCGAGC
This sequence comes from Haladaptatus rarus, assembly GCF_054177585.1. Taxonomy (NCBI): domain Archaea; kingdom Methanobacteriati; phylum Methanobacteriota; class Halobacteria; order Halobacteriales; family Haladaptataceae; genus Haladaptatus; species Haladaptatus rarus. Next base: position 465,457 of record NZ_JBPEHG010000002.1, read on the forward strand.
GACCCCGTCGTTCCGAGGACGAGGAGGACACCGCCCGCGAGCAATCCGGCGGTGACGAACTCGCCGGTCGTGAGCGTCCCCGCGATGACGAGCGCGGCGAGCGCCTTCATCGGCTCGACCGAGATGGGTACGCCATAGCGGAGCCCCCATACGACCTGAAAGACGGCGAACCCGAAGAGCAGTGTCGGCAGTTCCAGTTTGGTGAGGGCCGCGACGGCGACCACGACCGGAAGGACGGTTATCGAATCGCCGACCGCACCGGTCACTTCGGAGACCGAGAGCTCGAACCGCCGACCGCTTTCGACCGTGACCTCTGCCATCGAAGGGAGATAGGACGCAACCGCCATAGGTTTACTGATAAACGATATTCGGTGATCTAGGGGCGATTTCGAAACCTATTTCGGTTACTTCGGTGGTCGCCCGTCAGGTCACGACCTCGCGTGCGGCGACCGTCGGTCAGCCGGTTCGGATGACCACGGCAAGAACTAACCTCCGAGTTGGAGTAGCAAAGGGTATGCTGGAGATTCACACAGGAGGAAGCGAAACGTGAACGAGCAGTTCGGCGTCGATGGAAAGACCGCTATCGTGACGGGGGCGTCGAGCGGCATCGGTCGGGTCGTCGCGGAGCGATTCGCGGACGGCGAGGCGAACGTCGTCGTCTGCTCGCGCGAACAGGAGAACGTCGACCCCGTGGCTGAGAAGATCGGCGAGAACGCCCTCGCGGTCGAGTGCGACGTGACCGACCGCGAGGCGGTCGAGGCTCTCGTCGAGGCTCTCGTCGAGGAATTCGGTGGGCTGGACGTGCTGGTGAACAACGCCGGAGCGAGTTTCATGGCCGGGTTCGACGACATCACTCCGAACGGGTGGAATCGCGTGGTGGAGATCAATCTCACCGGGACCTACCACTGCACGCAGGTCGCGGGCAAGTACCTGAAAGACGGCGGTGGGTCGGTCGTCAATGTCGCCAGCGTGGCAGGCCAACAGGGGTCGCCGTACATGAGCCACTACGGCGCGGCGAAAGCCGGAATCATCAACCTCACGCGCACGCTCGCGTTCGAGTGGGCGGGCGCCGGCGTCCGCGTGAACTGCGTCGCACCGGGGTTCGTCGCCACGCCGGGTCTCGAATCCCAGATGGGCATCAGCGCCGAGGACATCGACCGCGACGAGGTGGAACGACGAGTCGGGGTGAGCGAGGAGATCGCCGACGTGGTGCAGTTCCTCGTCAGTCCGGCCTCGTCGTTCATCGTCGGCGAGACGGTCACCGCGGCGGGGGTTCCTGACATCATGGAAACGCCGGAGGTGTGAATCCGTCTGCGGGTGAGGATTTCGTCGACCACGGCAGTTCGTGTGCCGTGGCCAGTACATTCCAGTACATTTCAGTACAACGGACGTGAAGATCCTGTCACGACGATACGTGATCCATACCCGAGCCTCCGAAGATTTTCGAGGATCGGGATACGGAATCCGGTACGGAATATATCACTTATTCGACGCATCTATCGATCGGAAATTGGGATTCGATTCCGATGAATGAACGTCGAAACGAGCGGTGTTATCGGTCGGTTGAAATTACCCGAAACAGTCGATGATGCTCCGATAACGCCACTCACCTGGAATATCAAAGCTGTCCAGTATCTGTAAAATCCACTACAATTAATAGTGGGGTTCTCGCGTGTCAGAGCATGTCACGGGAGAACACTGACCTGACACGTCGGGACGTGGTGAAGATCGCTGGCGGTGCGAGTGCGACGGGGATCACAGGGATTGCGGGGACGGCGAGCGCACAGGACGATTATCCACCGCTTGGAAACTATCCCATCCAGGGGGATACAGCGACGTTCGGGTTCAACGTCCCGCAATCGGGACCGTACTCCTCCGAGGGGCAGGACGAACTTCGAGCCTACAAACTCGCGGTGAAGCACCTGAACAACGGCGGCGGTTGGGTGGACGACTGGAGCGACTTGTCCGGAAACGGCGTCCTTGACAAGCAGATCGACTTCGTGTCGGGCGACACCGCGACCGACGCGGATCAGGCCCGGCAGTCGGCCCAGCGGATGATCAGCCGCGACAACGTCATCATGGTGACCGGCGGGTCGTCCAGCGCGACCGCCATCGCGATGCAGGGACTCTGCCAGCGCGAGAAGGTGCTGTTCATGGCCTGTCTCACCCACTCCAACGACACGACGGGCAAGGACTGCAATCGGTACGGCTTCCGTGAGATGTTCAACGCCTATATGACCGGCCAGGCACTCGCGCCCGTGGTGACCAACGAGTACGGTGGAAACAAGCAGTTCTACCAATTATACGCCGACTACACGTGGGGGCAGACCCAGCAGGCGTCGATGAACAAGTTCTTCAAGGAAGCCGGATGGTCACAGGTCGCCAGCGTGGCGACGCCGCTCGGGACGAAGGACTACTCGTCGTACCTCTCGAAGGCGGCCAATTCACCGGCGGACGTGCTGTTCCTGAACCACTACGGCCTGGACGGCGCGAACTCGCTCAAGCAGGCACGTAACATGGGTCTCGACCAGAACATGGACATCGTCATGCCCCTGTACAACCGCCCCATGGCACAGGCCGCGGGCAACGCGATCAGGGGCATCTTCGGTACCATCGCGTGGGACTCCCAGATCGACAACCCACCGTCCAACAAGTTCACGCGGGCGTTCAACAACGCCTACGAGCGAATCCCGTCGGGACCGGCACAGCTCGCGTACGCCCAGACGCTCCAGTACGCGGCGGCGGTGGAGCGCGCGGGGACGTTCTATCCTCCCGAGGTCATCAAACAGTTGGAAGGGCGACAGTACAACAGTCTCGGGATGGGCAAGGAGCTGATGCGAAAGTGCGACCACCAGGCCCAGCGCGCGGTGCCGGTCGTACAGGGGCTCCCGAAATCCGAACAGGAAGCGGGCAAGTTCTTCGAACTTGTGCAAGTCACGCCCCGCGACAAACTCGGCTACGAGTGTGGGAGCGGGCCTGCCGCCCAGTGTGACCTCGGCCCATACGAGTAGTCAACTATCACCGATATTTATGTAGGATGCTGAAGTCCCCACGAACATGGTGGGGGTTGGAAAGAGAGGGGGGAGAGATCCATGAGTCCTCGCTCTCGGATGAATACTCACAGAAGGGTGACTGCATGAACGGCGACAGCGACTACGTCGAGGATGGTTCTGTCGTCGAGTCGAGTGGGCGACTCGAACTCATCGACCGCCTGAAAGGGAGTGAACTCACCGTCTTCGTCGGGGCAACCGTCGCCGTCGCGCTCTTTCCGTGGCTGTTCGTTCGCGCGCCGGTCGTCAGCGAACTGTTCGACGGCTACCAGGATCTGGCGTCGCTCATCCTCATCTGGGGTATCTTCGCCATGGGATTCAACCTCCTGCTCGGCTACACCGGCCTGCTGTCGTTCGGTCACGCCGCCTTCTGGGGGAGTGCGGCGTACGCCGCCGCCATCTTCAGTTCGACCGTTTCCGGAAGTCCCATCTTGATGGTGCTCGCGGGAACCGCCACCGCCGTCGTGCTCGCGTGGATACTCGGATTCATCTCGCTCCGCCGGGGCGGTATCTACTTCGCCATCCTGACGCTGGCGTTCGCCCAGATGGCCTACTACCTCGCACTCGCGCCGCTGTCGGGACTGACGGGCGGAGAGAACGGCTACACGGGTGTCGAGACGGGCGACCTCCTCGGAACGTTCCGACTCAGTTCGCCATCACCGGTGCTCGAACCCCTGCTGGGTAACTGGATGTACATCTTCATCGGAACGCTGACCGTTCTCAGTATCGTCGTCGCGTATCGCATCCTCCAGTCGCCGTACGGTATCGTCTTCCGCGCTATCCGGGAGAACGAACAGCGAGCAGAATTCGTCGGGCTGAACGTCTGGCGCTACAAACTGATGGCGTTCATCCTCTCGGGCGCATTCGCGGGCATCGCCGGGAGCCTCTTTACGATCCACGGGGCCTACGTTCCCGTCGAATCCCTGTACTGGACGACTAGCGGTGAGGTGGTTATCATGGCCGTCCTCGGTGGTGTCGGCTCGCTGTTCGGTCCTATGCTCGGTGCCGGGGTCTATCTCTACGTCGAGAACATCGTTAGTGGCTACCCCGGCTACGGCCAGTACTGGCATCTCGTTCTGGGACTCGTCTTCGTGTTCGTCGTCGTGCTCTTTCCACACGGCATCTGGGGTCTTTTCACCCGCATCACTTCCCGTCTCAGACGGTTGGTCGAGAGCAAGTAAATGCCGGACGGGAGATGACGAATCGGTTTAAATACAACGAAATAGATACTTACCGGCATTAGTGTGGGAATCATACATTACAACTGAATAGGAATGTATTACTAGAGAGTAGCTATTGGTACCTCTATATCTGATGAAAATAGATATTTTAATTATATGTTTGCATGAAATTACATGGAAACAATTATTAGTGTGAACTATGCTCTTGATAGTATGGCACATGGTGGCAAAGACCTAACTCGTCGAGATGTCGTGAAGATGACTGGTGTGGCTGGCACGGCTGGTGTCGCTGGACTCTCAGGCTGTCTGAGCGGTAGTGGTGGCGAGGGCGGTGGCAACGGTAACGAAGATTACCCGGCGCTCGGCAACTATCCCGTTGAGGGAGACAAAGTTACGTTCGGCTTCAACGTTCCACAGTCCGGCCCATACGCTTCGGAAGGCAAAGACGAACTTCGAGGGTACAAACTCGCGGTGGAACACCTGAACAACGGCGGTGGTTGGGTAGACGACTGGAGCGACCTCTCGGGCGACGGCATCCTCGACAAGAAGGTCGATTACGTCACCGGTGACACGGGAACCGACTCCGACCAGGCCCGCAAACAGGCGTCACGGATGATCAGCCGAGACAATGTCATGATGGTCTCCGGCGGATCGTCCAGCGCGGTCGCCATCGCGGTGCAGGGACTCTGTCAGAAGGAGAAGGTCATGTTCATGGCCTGTCTGACCCACTCCAACGATACGACGGGGAAAGACTGCAATCGGTACGGCTTCCGTGAGATGTTCAACGCTTATATGACCGGCCAGGCACTCGCGCCCGTGGTGACCAAAGAGTACGGCAAAGACCTCAAATTCTACCAACTGTACGCCGACTACAGTTGGGGGAAGACCCAGCAGGCGTCGATGAAGAAATTCTTCGAGGAAGCAGGTTGGTCACAGGTCAAGAGCGTGGCGACGCCACTGGGCACCAAAGACTTCTCGTCGTACCTCTCGGAAGCCGCGAACTCCGGGGCGGATGCCCTCTTCTTGAACCACTACGGCTTAGACGGTGCGAACTCCCTGAAAGGGGCGATCCAGGCGGGGATGAACGAGGACATGAAGATCGTGATGCCGCTGTACAACCGTCCGATGGCGCAGGCCGCAGGTGGTGCCATCGACGGCATCTTTGGCACCGTCGCCTGGGACTCCCAGATCGACAACGGACCGTCGAACTCGTTCACGAAATTCTTCGGAAAAAAGTACAGCGGACGGGTTCCGTCCGGCCCGGCACAGCTCGCGTACGCCCAGACGCTCCAGTACGCGGCGGCGGTCGAACGTGCAGAGACGTTCTACCCGCCGGAGGTCATCAAGCAACTCGAAGGTCACGAGTACAACAACCTCGGCATGGAGGGCGAACTGATGCGAAAGTGCGACCACCAGGCCCAGCGCGCGGTGCCGGTCGTGAAGGGACTGCCGAAGTCCGAACAGCAATCCGGTAAATACTTCGAGATCGTCGAAGTCACGCCCCGCGACAAACTCGGCTACGAGTGCGGGGAAGGGCCTGCGGCGGAGTGTGACCTCGGTTCGTACAAGTAAACGCCATCCCATCAAGGGATGCACACCAACGCTTATGTTCGGTAGAGTATGACTAACATAGACAATGGGACAGACAGTCACATGATAGATAGATATCGCAGGGAGGAGCAGTCGTGAGTATAGTTTCGCAACTGGCGACGGTCTTGCTGAACGGACTCCAGCAGGGAGCCATCTACGTACTGGTCGCTATCGGCCTTTCGATCATCCTGGGGACGCTGAAATTCGTCAACTTCGCCCACGGAGCGTTGTATCTTCTCGGGACGTATCTCGGATTACTCGTCACCCTCAACATTCGGATCGGCGACGGAAAACTCGCCGAGTGGGGGTTCGCGGAGATCGGTCTCGGCTGGGGATTCCTCCCCGCACTCATCATCGTACCGATAGTCGTGTTCGCGGTCGGATTACTGATGGAACGCTTCGTCGCTAGACCGTTCTACGACCGGCCCGACACCGATCAGATACTGCTCACGTTCGGTATCGCCATCGTCGTACAAGAGGCGTTCAAGATACTGTTCGGTGGCCAGAGCTACAACTTCGCGCGACCGAACTGGGCGTCCGGCCCCATCGCACTGCCACTGGTCGGAACCATCGGAAAGTGGCGGCTCTACGTCATCGCTATCACCGCCGTCCTCATCTTTCTCGTCTATCTGCTCATCGAATTCACGGACTTCGGTCTCGTCGTGCGCGCGGGCACTCGTGACGCCGAGATGGTTCGGCTCCTCGGTGTGAAAATTACTCGACCGTACCTCGTCGTGTTCGGGGTCGGCGCGGCACTCGCAGGAATCGCTGGCGTCGTCGGTGGGACGCTGTACGCCGTGAATCCGAACATCGGGATGGAGGTGCTCGTTCCCTCCTTCCTCGTCGTCGTCATCGGCGGCGTCGGAAGCATCAGGGGTGCGGTCGTGGGCGGTATCCTCATCGGACTCACTCTCTCCTCGCTGGTCGCGGTCGCTCCGCAGTGGTCACAAGTGGGCATCTACGTGCTCGCCGCGATCATCTTGCTGGCGCGACCACAGGGCTTGCTCGGCAACGAGGAGGTGACGCCATGACCGACGGCACTACCGACCAACCGACCGAGGACGGTGGTACGGTCATCGAAGCGGGAGACCTCCCGGTCTGGACGCGATTCGTCAGCGGTGAACGCTCGATAATCGTCCTTTCGACCCTCGTCGTCGCCGTCTTCCCGTGGTTGTTCGTGCAGGCCCCGGTCGTCAGCGACCTCTTGCGTGGCTACCAGTCGCTCGCGTCGCTCATCCTCATCTGGGGTATCTTCGCACTCGGATTCAACCTCCTGCTCGGCTACACCGGCCTGCTGTCGTTCGGTCACGCCGCCTTCTGGGGTGGTGCGGCCTACGCCGCAGGTATCTTCAGCGCCAGCGTGAGCGGGAGTCCGATCCTCGTCGTGTTGTTCGGGACGCTGTTCGCGGTGGTGCTGGCGTGGATACTCGGATTCATCTCGCTCCGCCGGGGCGGTATCTACTTCTCGATCCTGACGCTCGCGTTCGGCCAGATGGCATACTACCTCGCGCTCTCTCCACTTCAGGGCCTGACGAACGGCGAGAACGGGTTCACGGATGTCGCGGTCGGCAATCTCTTTGGCTTCCTCGATGCGTTCGCGGCGTTCGAATCCATCCCGCTCAACACGCCGATACCGTTCCTCGGCGACTGGCTGTACGTGTTCGTCGGCGTCACCACGATACTCTGTATCGCCGTCGTCGCCCGAATCCTCCACTCGCCGTATGGACTGGTGTTCAAGGCGATTCGGGAGAACGAACAGCGGGCATCGTTCGTCGGGCTGAACGTCTGGCGCTACAAACTGATGGCGTTCATCCTCTCGGGCGCGTTCGCGGGCATCGCCGGGAGCCTATTCGTCGTTCACGGCTCGTACGTTCCTGTCGAGTCCCTGTACTGGACGACCAGTGGCGAGATCGTCGTGATGACCGTCCTCGGCGGTATCGGCTCGATAGTCGGCCCGATGCTCGGGGCGGGAATCTACCTCTACGTCGAGAACGTCCTCAGTGGGAATCCCGCGATCCAACCCTACTGGCATCTCATCCTCGGTCTCATCTTCGTCGCCGTCATCGTGCTCTTCCCGGAGGGTATCTGGGGAGTCATCGAATCGGTTCGGGACACCGTCTTCGGTTCGTCGAACGAACCCGAACAGAAAGGAGGTGAGAACTGATGGCGCTGTTGGAGACTCGCGGCCTCACCAAGGAGTTCGGCGGTCTCGTCGCGGTCGATAACGTCGACCTCGATATTCAGGAAGACGAGCGTGTCAGCGTCATCGGCCCGAACGGGGCTGGCAAATCGACGCTCATCAACCTCATCACGCGGATGCTCGAACCGACGAACGGCGACATCCGGTTCAAAGGCGAGTCGATAACCGGTCTCGAACCCCACGACGTCGTCCAGTCTGGGGTCAGCAAGTCGTTTCAGACGGCATCCATCTTCCCGGATCTCACCGTCGAGGAGAACGCTCGCATCGCTGCACTCGCCGCCGAACACGGGTCGTTCCGGTTCAACTTCCTTCGTCACCAGAAACAGTATCCGGAGGTGGACAAGCTGACGCGCGACACCCTCGATTCGGTCGGCTTGCTCGGCCAGCGAGAGTCTCCTGCTGCCGACCTGCCGTACGGGGACAAACGCCGCCTCGAACTCGGCATCGCGCTCGCCAGTGAACCCGACCTGCTGTTGATGGACGAACCCACAGCAGGGATGTCACCCGAAGAGACCCACTCGACGGTCGAACTCATCGAACGAGTCAAAGAGGAACTCGGTCTCACCATCCTGCTCGTCGAACACGACATGGAGATCGTGTTCAACGTCTCCGACCGCATCGTCGTCCTGAATCGAGGCAGCGTCATCGCCGAAGGGACGCCGGACGAGGTACAGGGCGACCCACAGGTGCAGGAAGCGTATCTCGGAGGTGTCGAACTGTGACCTCCCGGGTGCATCCACGGTGGTCAGTGCGTTCGCGGAGGTGGTCGTCGTGAGCCTCCTCGACCTCGAAAACGTGGACGCGTACTACGGCGAGAGTCACATCCTGCGGGACGTGACGATGCGCGTCGAGGAAGGCGAGATCTGTGCGCTCCTCGGTCGAAACGGTGCGGGCAAGACGACGACGCTGCGGAGTATCGCCGGGGCACAGCCACCGAACGTGCGTGATGGGTCGATCCGGTTCAAGGACGAGACCATCACCGGGATGGATCCCGAAGACATCTCCGCACGCGGAATCTCGCTCGTCCCCGAAGAGCGCCGCGTCTTCCCCAATCTCACCGTCGAGGAGAACCTTCATCTCGCGGAAGTCGTCCGCAATCGGTCGAATACGGTCGGGCGCTCGATACCACAGGTCGAACACGTCGGCATGACGACCGAGGACGTGTACGACGAGTTCGAGCGACTTCGAGAGCGGCGCAGCCAGAAGGCGGGGACACTCTCGGGAGGCGAACAACAGATGCTCGCCATCGCCAGAGCGTTGAAACAGAGCACCGACCTGTTGATGCTGGACGAACCGTACGAGGGGTTGGCGCCCCAGATAATCGCCAACGTCGAAGACGCCATCCGACAGATCAGCGAATCCGGGACGACCATCCTCCTCGTCGAGCAGAACGCGGCAGCCGCGATCAAACTGGCCGACCGATGTTACGTCGTCGACCAGGGCGAGATCGTCTTCGATGGAACCGCAGACCAACTCAGAGACGACGAAGAGACGAGGGAGCGGTACCTTGGTGTCTGACGTCAGCGACCCGGATGCCCTGTTCGACGCACTCGTCGAAGAGGACGTGGTCACGGAGAACGGTACCGTCTCACTCACCGAGGATTTCGAGCATCGCTGGTCGATCTACTTCGACACCTACGCGGGTATCACCACGGAAGCGTTCGACGACGCCGTCGCCGAGACGTTCGAGATATCGACCGAAGAGGCCCGTGCCAGCGACCTGACTCGTGCGGAGTTCAGCTACTATCTCGCGCTTCGAGCGCACGTGGACGGCGAGTTTACGGGCGCAGAACTCGGGGTGATGGCCGACATGCTCGCCAACATCGGACCGTCCTCGCCAGTTCCCGACGACCTCCACGAACTTACCGACGAGACGTATCCCGACTTCCTCGCCGACAACCCCGACTGCGTCGTCTCGGTCTGGAAGCGCGATTGTGCGCCCTGCGAGTCGATCGCCGCCGACCTGACCCGAGTTCGAGCAGCGATTCCAGACGGGGTGTCCTTCGCTGGTCTCGATGGTGACGACGTCGTCGAGTTTCGCCGTGAGTTCGCGGTGGATTCGGCCCCGTCGTTCCTCTGTTTCAGAGGCGGTGAGCGTCGGGAGACCGTGACCGGAACCGACGGCATCGACGCGCTGGTCGAGACGCTACAGGCGGTCTATTCGTAACCCTCACCCAATCGTACTCCTCCCTTCCGCACCCCGACGTTCCGCCGTTTCCCACCCCGTCGTTCCGCTGTTTTTCAGTGCCGAATCTCGGGTGTGGCGGACATCGAGTCGAGAGTCTGGCGTAGAAACTGGTGACCGAAAACGAGTGTCTGAAGCGGTTCGTCTATCGCTGCCCCTCGCCTGCGACGAGCACCGGGCGGTGTGCGTTCAGGATGACCGACTGGGAGACGCTCCCGAACAGTGCTTTTCCAGCAGGTGAACGCTTGCGGCCACCGACACAGATGCAATCGACGTCGAGGTCTTCCGCGACGTCCAGGATGGTGTCTGCCGGGCTACCACTCGTCTCGTTCACGTCGGTCTCGATACCTGCGTCCTCCAGTATCTCCTGTGCTCGCCGGACACCCGCCACCTGCATGGCGGATGCGCCGCTGGGATTGTCGGTGAACGAGTAGAGGAGCGTGGCTTCGATTTCGGACTCGGACGCCGGAAGGTCGGCGACTGCATTTGCCTGTGCGACTGCGCGCGATTCGGTTTCGTCCAGTGCGACCAACACGTGGTACATGGTCGAACCTTGATGTGATTGGGCTTAGCCCTTGGGGTGAGCGTCATCGTAGCGCTCGGCGACGAACATGACGAGAAAGAGGAGCACGCCGAGGATCAGGCCGATGGTCACCATGCCGTAGGTCGCCAGCCCGAGCGACGTCGGCTGTAGCTCGAAAACGCCGAGCAGTTTGACGGGACGAAGGTCGTCCGGGCCGAACGCGCCGAGGAGCACGCCGACGAATCCCGCAAACGAGACCAACAGGACGTACAGCCCGACGACGAGCGACCGGCCTTCGAGTCGAAATGGCACAGATGGACCTTGCGACAGGGCAAGGATTAGCCTTTTCATCTCCACACGCCTAGGTCGAGTATGTCCGAAAAAGAACTACTCCTGGTCGTCCTCGGTGGCATCGCTGTGCTCATGTTTGCGATGGGTATCATCCTCGTAACGACCTGAAGACGAGAAAAACGAAGTAGTCTGATTATTGCTCTTCTTCGACCTGCTCGCCCCCGTCCGTGAGTGCGGTCTCTCGCTTCTGTTCGAACCAGGTCCACTCTTTCGAGAGCATGTCGTCGTCTCCGAGCTTCCACGGGTCGGCGGACTCAACATGCGGGCCTTCGAGCCACGACTGGACGATGTTCCAGACGAAGATGAGCTGACCGAACGCCATGATGAACGCGCCTGCGGTGGCGACCTGGTGCCACGTGGCGAACTGCGGGAGGTAGGTCGCATACCGTCGTGGCATCCCGCCGTATCCGAGGAACAGCATGGCGAAGAACGTCACGTTCGACCCGATCATGGTCAGCCAGAAGTGCCAGTGGGCGAGCGACTTCTGGTACATCCGACCGGTGAAGATCGGGAACCAGTAGTAGATGCCCGCGAAGCCGGCCACGGCGATTGCTCCCATCACGATGAAGTGGAAGTGGCCGACGACGTAGTAGGTGTCGTGGAGCACGAGGTCGACCGGAATCGACGCGACGAACACGCCGGTCACACCGCCGATGATGAAGTTCTGGACGAAGCCGATACAGAACAGCATCGGCGCGGTGAGACGCAGGCGCCCGTTCCACATCGTCGTGATCCAGTTGAACACCTTCACCGCACTCGGGATGGCGATGGCCAGTGACACTGCCATGAAGCTCGCTCGCAGACGCGGATCGATACCGGTTGCGAACATGTGGTGTGCCCAGACACCGAAGCTGAGCACGCCGATGGCGAGCGTCGAGTAGACGACGAACTTGAACCCGAACAGCTTTCGTCCCGAGAACCGCGGGAGGATGAGGCTAACCAGTCCCATCGGCGGGAGGACGAGGATGTACACCTCGGGGTGGCCGAAGAACCAGAACAGGTGTTGCCACAGGATCGGGCCACCTCCCTCGGCGGCGAAGAACGTGGTGGCGAAGTTCCGGTCGAGCAGGAGCATGATGAGCGCACTCCCGAGAAGCGGGAACGCGAACAGGATGAGGCCCGACTGCGTGAGGACGGTCCACGAGAAGATGTCGAGATCCGGCCAGCCGACGTCCTCACTGCGCTCGGTGAAGATGGTGGCGATGAAGTTTATCGCACCCATCGTCGCCGACACACCCGTCAGGTGCAGTCCGAGGAGCATCATATCGACACCCGCACTCGCCTGTGCCTGACAGGCGGCCCCGCTTGCACAGGACGACAGTGGCGTGTACATCGTCCAGCTCGTCTGCGACGGAGCGATTCCGGGAATGAAAAAGCCCCCCCAGATGAGGAGTGCTCCTGGCGGCAGGAGCCAGAACGCGATGGCGTTGATACGCGGGAACGCCATGTCGTCTGCGCCGATGAGTAGCGGGATGAAGTAGTTCGAGAACGCCGCGATGATAGGCGTCCCGAACAGGAACAGCATCGTGATGCCGTGCGTGGTGAGCAGTGCGTTGTAGAATCCGGCCTGGAACAGGTCGGCTTCAGGTGCCGCGAGTTCGGCTCGCATGAGAAGCACCGCGAGACCACCCCATGCGAAGGCGATGAGGCCGTAGGTTCCGTACAGCAGTCCGATGTCCTTGTGGTCGACAGTCGTCAACCAGCGGATGATTCCAGCAGGCTTCTCGTGATGTGCCTGCCCGGTTCTGTCTCCGTATCCGTAGCCCCCTCCGGTAAGAGGAGTGTAGGACCGCCAGTCCTCGATACGGGCGATGAACGTGGCGACCGCGAGTAAAAACACCCCCATTATGACGGTGAGCGCTATTTGCCCAGTAGCTGCCATGGGAGAGCGTCTGGACTACAGGGTAAAGAAAGGTTAGGTTACGGCTTTGAGGGAAACAGAAATGGTGCCATACGGTAGGTGTTATCAGACGACGTGGCAAATGTGCCCGGCATACGTATCGACGAGCGGGATGCGTGTGTAGGATTCGTAGCCGTGTAAACGGGCGTGTCGGTCAGTGTAGGAATCATCGACGAGTAACTGTCGAGCACGCCAGACCCGAGTCGCCATCGGAACTCCGATCTTTCTCGGATCTGTGTCGAACAGGAGGTGCGAAGAAACGGTCAGGCTCAGTCCGTGGTCTCGATCTTCTTGGCCGCGACGTAGGTCAACAATGCGAGCAGGACGAAGGGAACGACGATGAGTCCCCAGCCGATCACGTCGATGAACAGGCTTCCCGTCCACGGACTCAGAACGATGAAGAGGACGAGGAAGAACGCCATTATTCCGAGTGGGATGATGTTGACCGTCAGGTCGAGGATCGTTTCCCGGTCGAAGACACTTTCTGCCATAGTACGAGAACGTAGCAAACAGGGCGACAAATAGGTTAGTGATTCGGCTCAGACCGGTTCGGGTTGCCACAGCGACCCGGCGACCCCACCGACGAGCAGGACAGCACCCCCGATGAGGATGGCTGTCCCACGAAGCTGAACCGACCCAGTGGTCATCACCCATATCGCCCCACCGATGAGAAACGCGACGCCAGCCGAGACGACGAGCCCCTTCCACGGACTGCGGATGTATTCGGATTCGCGGAGGATTCCGACGACGCTTCCGACGAACATCAACATCCCGCCGACGGCGATGGGAAAAAGATACTCTGCCAACACGATGCCGACTTCGAACAGTGCGAGACCGAAGGCGACGAACAGCGGCCACGGACTGGATTTTCGGTACTGGTCTGAGAGTCCCGGTTGTTCGTCCATGCGCGTCGCTTAGGGCTTCAGTGGTTTGACCGTTGCGTCTCCCGTCTATTGGAGTTCGAGACGCGAGACACGGAAAATCGCATAGCTCACGAGCAGCGAGAACGAAAGAAGGAACGTAAACCGGTTCTAGACCACGGCGCTCCAGAACGGCTTGATGAGGAAGAAGATACTGTTGTATGCCGCGTACAGGAACACGACAACCGAGGCCGTGACAGCACCTTTCGGCTTGTTCAGTGGGACACCACGCCGCATCTCCACGGCGCGCGCTTCGACTTCGAAGAAGTCGGTGATGAACAGTCCGAGCACGAGCGTCGAGAGGACGATTCCCCCGTGGTGATGAAGGGTCAGGTAGTAGAACGCCGCGAGCACGAGAGCGACGTTCGACAGTTCGTGCGGAACCCAGCGGTCGAGCGTTTCACGGTCGTCGTCCGACGCCTGTTTCACGTAATTTCTGAACGCGAACTGCCGCGTCACCATGTTGACCAGAACGAGCGCGAGAACGACGAACTCCACGACAGGCTCGAGCATGTCGAGTGGCCCGAGTAGCGATAGGGGTTGCATGCCTGAAACTCAGTAGGACAGCGTATTATATTCTTTCCAATTCGCTCGCGCGACGCTTACGCAAAGAAACTCGAACTCGCTTCGACCTGGACGACCTCGACCGCGCCGTCGAACGCGATCTCGACCGATTCGTACGGATCGACTGGACACACTTCACGGTCGTCGGCGAGGAGCACTACCGCATCCTCGTCGCGTTCCACCGCGAGCGTGACGGGCCCGCTGAGTGCCCAGTCGTCGACGTGGATGGCGAACGGTGCAACGGGGACGACCGAGACGACGCCGGTTCCCAACTGGACGACTGGCCCGCCAGCGTCGCGCGCGTAGCCACGGCTCCCGGTGGGTGTTGCGACGACGACTGCGTCGGCTCGGAACTGGTCGACGAACTCACCGTCCGCGTGAACGCTGTATTCGGAGATTCTCGCGGGTTTGTTCGTCACCAGTGTCGTATCGAACAGTGCATCTGCGACGTGTTCGCCCTCGACCGACGCCGTGAGGAGCGGTCGTTCCGTCGTCGTCCACTCGTCTGCGAGCAGTTCGTCGATGGCCGATTCGATGGCCGATTCGGGGACGCTCTCCAGTCCAGACCCCGCATCGATTGGAAGGATCGGCACCGACACACCGGCCCGAACGAGGTCGGTAACGGCGGATTCCCCCATCGCGACGACGAGAGATGGGTTCGCGTCGAGGACGGGTTCCGGATCGTCGTCCACGGTCCGTTCGATATCGCGGAGTACGCCGTCTATTCGACCCGGGTCCGTCTCCTCTCCCGTCACGACCCCTATCCGCATCGTCTCACCCCCGTCTGGCGGTCGTTCGATTTCCTCATCACGTAAATCCTCTCGCCCCGACCTGAAAAGGGTACCGCGCTACTCGTCGTATGGCCAATCGCCGATTATCTTCATGCCCGCTGCCTGATCTTCGGCTTCGAGTGCGGCGGCGATCTCCTCTGGGTCTTTGTGTGCGACCTCGAACTCGTCGCTCGCGATGGACACCGTGAGGTCGGTGAGCAAGATGGCCTGTTCGCGGAGATCGCGGACTTCAATCTTGTCCAGCGTGTCGGCGAAGGTGTGCCCCCAGCCTCGGCCTTCGTCGCCCGTCTCGCTCATGACGTGATAGCCGGGAACACCCCACTGGACGAAGGGCCAGTGGTCGCTGTGTGGTCCCTGTTCGGGAATCGTCTTGATGGGGTGGTCGAACTTCTCCGCGATGTCGTTGACGGCCTCGTCCAATTCGTCGAAGCCGTGGGTGAAAAACGACAGCGTGCGCCCGCGAACGACGCCGTCGTTGTTCACGATGGCCTTGATGCTGTCGTGGTCGGTGACGGTCGCCATGTAGCTCGACCCGTCGAGTCCGACCTCCTCGGCTCCGAAGGCGACGAAGTGGATGCGCGTATCGAGTTCGTCTTCGCGCGCGGCGAGCGCACGAGCCATCTCGACGACCATGGCAGTTCCAGCGCCGTTGTCCATCGCTCCTTCTGCGATGTCGTGGGCGTCGACGTGGCTGGTGACGAGCACCTGCTCGTCGGTGTCCGGCCCGAGTTCTGCGTGGACGTTCTGACTGGTCGCGTCGTAGATTTCGGCGTCGACGTCGACCGTCACGTTCTCGCCTTCCCAGCGCCGAGCGAGACGTGAACCGACTTCTTTACTCACGCCGACTGCAGGGATGTCGCCGATAGGGTCGTTCTCGGTGCCGACGCTTCCGGTCGGTGGGAGACAGCCTTCGACGTGGTTGCGAAAGACGAAGGCTGCCGCGCCACCTTCTACCGCGTAGTAGTACTTCTCCCGGCGATGGATGAAGCGGTCGTAGTAATTCGGAACGTTCGAGGCGGCCATCACGACCTTCCCTTCGATGTCGGTGTCTTCGAAATCCGATGGCAGACCGTAGCCGAGGTCGACGAATTCCCCCGTCGCACTACCGGCCGGACTGCGGGGCAGGGCGATACAATCCTGTGTGGAATCGCCCGCCTGGATCGAACTGTCACCTCGTGTCCACCCCTGAACGTCGAACTCCTCCAGTCGGGCGTTTCGCGTGCCGACCGACTCGAGGGCGTCGCGAGTCGCCTCCGCGCCGAGTCGCTCGCCCTCGCTTCCCGCCATCCGGTCGCCGATATCGACGATCGTTTCGAGGAGATTCCATCCCGTGTCGCTCGTGAACGTCTGGCCGATCCACTCTGACATACGCCTACACGTCTCGTGGGGGCCGCCTAAGTGTTTCGTAACGTAACATCCCGACGATTCGTCGGTTATCGTCGTGTCACAGACCCTGAATTCGTCTGTTCGTAACCAGAGTATATATAGCAAGTAATAATTGTTGTCTATATTCTTTGTGTAGCGATGTTTTATAATGTATAAGACCGTTTCACTGATAGACAGTCGGAGTTACCCAAATATGGCCTCACAAGCACCAGATATGGCGCGCGTTGTTGGACTCGACGGAAGTGTCGAAAGGGATGTGAACCTCTCGGCAACCGACGTAGAGAACATGTATCGGTTGCAGGTACTCGCGCGCACGTTCGACCAGAAAGCAGTCTCACTTCACCGGCAGGGCCGGATCGGAACGTACGCGCCTCTGCAAGGACAGGAGGCGGCCCAGGTCGGTGCGGCCTACGCACTCTCCCCGGACGACTACTGCTTCCCGACGTACCGCGACCATGCGATCTACCTCACTCGCGGGCACACGATGCGGGACATCCTGCTTCATCTCTCCGGAGCGGGGAACTACGTCGACCGGGAAGACCCAGAGGGGCTTCGGACGTTCCCCCCGACGATTCCGATCGCCACGCAACTGCCCCACGCGGTCGGCATCGGGATGGGTGCGAAGTACAAGGACGACGACAGCGCAGTGCTGGCGAGTTTCGGCGACGGCGCGACCAGCGAGGGCGATTTCCACGAGGCGATGAACTTCGCAGGCGTGTTCGAGACGCCGACGGTCTTCTTCTGCCAGAACAACCAGTGGGCCATCTCGGTGCCGCGTGAGCGCCAGACCGCCTCGAAGACCATCGCGCAGAAGGCACAAGCGTACGGCTTCGAGGGTATCCGCGTGGACGGCAACGACGTGTTCGCCGTGTATCGGACGGTTCGTGACGCCCTCGAACGCGCGAAAGAGGGTGAACCGGTGCTCATCGAAGCCGTCACGTACCGACAGGGGGCACACACGACGACTGACGACCCCACGAAGTACCGGGACGAAGCGGAGGTCGAGGAGTGGGCGAAGAAGGACCCACTCGACCGTACCCGCGAGTATCTCGAATCGGAGTACGGCTGGACCGTCGAAGACGAGCAAGCACTCAGGGCGGAGGCAAAAGACCACGTCGCGGAGGCCGTCGAAGCCGCCGAAGCACACGAGGGATACGACGCTGACGCCATCTTCGACCACGTCTACGCGGACGAACACCCCCGATACGCCAGCCAGCGCGCTGCCGTCCCCGAGAATCCAGAAGTCGAACGGTAGTCGCCAGCACAGTTATGTGCAGGGCTGTGGTATCCGGCACGGGGTGTGAAAATGGAACGCCACGAACTCAGAACGGGGGAGTACGGTGCAGGAACGGAAGAGATAGCCGATATCGCCGAGATGGAGATCACCGAGCCGACGCTGACGTGGCTCGAGGTCTCGCGGCCACAACAGCCGATTCCGATCGGTGAAAACGATAGGGTACTCGATAGCTTCTTCAACGAACAACAGGACGTGTGGGAAGTGTTACTCGTCGCACTTCCCGAAGAGGATGAGGACGAAGAGTAGTTACAGCATGTCCTTCTGTTTCAGGCCCTCGATGAGGTCGTCGACGAGTGCGTCGACGTTGTCGTAGGGGAACTCCTGAACGTCGTTCATCTTCGTCGCCAGTTCCATCGCGGTGAAACTGGTGTCGCCTGCTTCGAAGCGAGTCCCCGGCCCGTTCGGGAGTGCCGGAACGAGATCCATCGGATTGGTCACTGGGAAGTCTGCGCCTTCGAATGCATCGTGGAACTGCTGTCGGAATTCTGCTTCCTTGTCGGCCATATCACTTCGTGTGTGTGTATCGGGCAAAAACGTTGTGGAACCACGATAAACAAGTTGTGAGTTTATACTCGATTGGTGGGGTTTATGCGACGGGGGGCAAGTGGTTCATCTATGGCGTTCGACTTCGATTTCGAACTACTGCGTGAACTGACCGAGACGAGCGGTGCACCGGGTTACGAAGACAGGATTCGGGAGATCGTCCGGAGAGAACTCGATGGGGAGGTAGACCAACTTCACACCGATGCGATGGGGAACGTCGTCGGAACGATAGAGGGTTCGAGCGACTACGCGGTCGCGGTCGCGGCGCACATGGACGAGATAGGATTCCTGGTGCGGCACATCGACGAGGACGGGTTCCTCGCCATCGACTCCCTCGGAGGATGGGATCCCCGCGTTCTTCGCGCCCAGCGCGTCACCGTCCACACCGAGGACGACGACCTGACGGGTGTCATCGGGTCGATGCCACCACACCTGCTGGACGACGACGAGGACGAACAGGATGTCGAAGACGTGTATATCGACCTTGGACTACCTGCCGAGGAGGCCCACGAGCGCGTGTCGGTCGGCGACCTCGTCACGATGGAGCAGACGACGACGCAGATCGGTGACCACGTCACCGGCAAGGCATTGGACGACCGAATCTGTCTGTTCGCTATGTTGGCGGCGGCGAAACGAATCGACGACCCCGACGTGACCATTCACTTCTGCGCGACGGTTCAAGAGGAACTCGGCGTTCGCGGCGCGCCCGCACTGGGCGTCGACATCGACCCTGACCTCGCCGTCGCGCTCGACGTGACGGTGGCGAACGACATCCCCAGTGTGAAAAAGGAGAAAGATTACGTCACTCGTCTCGGCGAAGGGACGGCGATAAAACTCAAGGACGGGAGCGTCGTCACGACGCCGAAAGTCCACCGTCGAATGCGGTCGCTGGCAGAGGAGCGCGATATCGCGCACCAACTGGAGATTCTGCCGTCCGGTGCGACCGACACCGCTGGCTTCCAGAACACCCACGGCGCGAAGCCCGTCGGCGCGATCTCGATCCCGACGCGCTACCTCCATACCGTGACCGAGAGCGCCCACGGCCATGACGTGACGGCGACCATCGATCTGCTCACTGCGTTTCTCGAAACCGAGTCCGGCGAGCACGATTACATGCTCTAATCCACCTTTTTCTGCGTCTGATCTATCTTCCTGGAAAAATCTGGACCAAAACCTCGGTGCTCCTTTCATTCCCCGCCGAGTCTGCTCGTTCGGTCGCGCTGCACCCTCACTTGCGGAAGGCGTATTGGTACTCTCCGCGAGCACAGCGACGAATCGACGAGTAAAACGAGTCGGTTCGAGTGATAGGCCGGTGATACAACCGCCAGAGGTCGACGAGCCACACAACTGCTGTGAATCAGCAGGTGACACAGCCGCCAGAGGCCGGCACACCCACCGGAAAATCGAAGATTTTCCGAGCCGAGGAGCGACCAACGGGAGTAACGAGTGCTTCTGGTCGACTTTTTACAGGGAGACGGTTCTCGATCGTGTGCCGTCGCGCGCGAGTACCCTCGACTGTCGTAATAGATCGTGGATAGAAGGTCGTAGTCAAACCAAAGTATTCAGTACCCACCAGTACCAAGCCTCGCCCATGACAGATGGGGAAGCGGACGAATCAGTCACTCGACGTGGATTTCTCCTCGGTTCTGCGGGTGCCGCAGCGGTCGGCGCAACCGGAACGGCAGCGGCCGCTGGAGAAGGAAGTTCCGAAGGAACGACCACCGGAGAGGGAGGTTCCGGCGGAGGCGGCGGAACGGAGACAGTGAAAGTCGGCCCCGGTGGCAATCTCACCTTCGAACCAGCCGAGTTGTCGATCTCACCGGGAACGACGGTGAAGTGGGTCTGGGAGTCGAACACCCACAACGTCGTCCCCGAGAGCCAACCCGAAGGGTCGAGCTGGAAGGGTTCGAAAGGTGGCGAGAGCAAGACGTACGATTCCGGACATACCTACTCACACACGTTCGACACGGAAGGCGAGTACGAGTACTACTGCTCACCGCACAAGAGCGCCGGGATGACCGGGACGATCTCGGTCGGCTCAGGCGGCGGTGGCGGTCATTCGTCCGAGCCAGCGATTCCGTCGAGTGCGAAGTCGATCGGCGTCGCCACCTCTGCCACGCTGGTGTTCACGCTCGGACTGGCGTACTTCTTCATGAAGTTCGGCGGCGACTACGGCGAGTTAGAGCAGTAACTACGCCGCATCGTCCGGCGTATCGAAGTCGTGGAATGCGCGGCCTTTCTCCGCACTCAAGATATCCAGCCCTGCGGCCGCACCGCCACCGACCGAGATGGCAGCCTGGATCTTGTCGGCGCGGGCAGTCCAGCCGGCGGCGTAGACGTTTTCGACCGTCGTCGTGTTGTCCATATCGACTTTCACGGTGTCGTCGTCGTTCAGTTCACAGCCGAGTGCGTCGGCCATCTCGCGTGACCGACCTGTGGTGAAGACGACGTAACGAGCATCGTACTCCCCTGAATCGGTGGAGATGGAGAATCCGTCGTCCGTCGCCTCGACTGCGGTTACCTCCTCGCCTTGCTTTCGCTCCGCGCCGTGGTCGTCTACTTGCCCACGGGCGATCTCCATGAACTCGTCGCCCCCGATGCTCTCGATGCCGAGATAGTTGAACAGGTGAGCGGCGTGCATCGCTGTCTCGTCCGTATCGAAGACGACGGTATCGAGGCCGTTCTTCGCGGTGAACAGTGCAGCACTCAGTCCGGCGGGACCACCGCCGATGACGGCTACGTCTGACATACGGTGGCAAGTACCATGGAAACGTGCTTAAAGCTCATCGCTCCAGCAACTCCTTCGTCTTTCGGTGACGATACCGGAACATCGGTTCGAAACCGACCTTTGCCAGCGGACTGCCCGCCGCACCGAGGACAGGGAATCGGTAGTCCACCCGGTCACGAACCAGCGTTCGCCCGTCACCAGCGTAGAAGAGGTGGGTGTGCCGCCACTCGGGAAACGGGCCATCCCGCATCACGTCTCGAAACGATGCCGAGCCGTCGCCTTCTTCTCGCTGGGTAATCTCGGACACCCACCGCTGACGTGGGCCAACGTCGAAGGGACGAAGGGACATCCGTATCTCGGTTCCCCGTTCCAGCACCGCCGGATTCGGTTTACCGTCCGGCCCGCGAATCCCTTCGACTCGGAGATGCATCCACTCGGGGGTGAGAGCCTCCAGCCCGTCTATCGTCGAGTGAAAGCGCCACACGTCCTCGAACGGTGCGTCCACCCAGACCGCACGCTGGTAGGTTGCCATCGTCGATATTTTCGTCGCTGCCGTATTGGGTCTTGTGTGCAGTCGGTGAGACGACGATTTATTTGGCCTCGCCACCCACGTCGATGGGATGGTCACCATTCGTCTCGCGACGGAAAGCGACGCGCCACAGATCGCGGCCATCTACGAACCCATCGTCCGAGAGACGGTCATCTCGTTCGAGACCGACCCGCCGGACGAAACGGAGATGGCAGACCGAATCTCCGCGACGCTCCCGACCTATCCGTGGCTCGTCTGTGAGCACGACGGTGAGACCCTGGGTTACGCCTACGCGAGTTCTCATCGGAGCCGAGACGCCTACCAGTGGTCGGTCGACGTGTCGGTGTACGTTCGCGCCGACCATCGCCGTTCGGGTGTCGGACGCGGACTCTACGAATCGCTGTTCGCGCTTCTTCGACCACAGGGGTTTTACAACGCCTATGCCGGAATCGCGCTTCCCAATCCGGCCAGTGTCGGACTTCACGAATCGATGGGGTTCGAGCAGGTCGGTGTGTATCGAAACGTCGGATACAAAAACGGAGCGTGGCACGACGTCGGCTGGTGGCAGCTCAGATTTTCTCTAGGAACCTCCGCGACATCTGCCGACTCCGACACACCACCTGATCCCGACCCACCATCACCACTGACCGAGTTAGACACGAAAACACGAACCGCAGCGATAGAACGAGGATTGCGGTCGATACAGGTCACTTGAGATACTGGTTCAGTGAGACGCGAGTTACTTGAGACGCTCTTGCAGGAACGAGGGATGTGCCGCCGAAACGCCATCGATAGTGAGAATCTGGTCGCTTATGACGCCCCCGACCGCGTCACCGTTCGGTGCGCGAACCTCCGCCATCAGCATATGGTCGCCGCTGCACGTGTACAGCGTTTCGATGTCCTCCAGTTGTTTGAGCGACCGTGTCGCCTCCACGTAGCGTTCGCTCTCTACGTCGATACCGACGAGCGCGATGCTCTGACTGGAGAGCTTCTTCGGGTCTACTTCTGCCGAATAGCCGACGATGACGCCTTCGTCTTCGAGTTTATCTATGTACTTTCTTACAGTTGGCTTCGAAACCCCCGCACGGTCGGCGATCTCCGAATATGACGCCTGTGCGTCGTGTTCTAAAACACGGAGGATACGGTCTTCCGTCGATTCAGTACTCATGTCACCCGACTATTTCCCGCACAGGAAAAAATACCTTGCGAAGTAGAAAACACATTGTCGGGCACGAAAAGGTTGGACGAACGACCGGGAGAAGCGAAACGATGTTTACTTGTGACGGTCGAGCAAGTCGTAGCTTCGTTCCCAATCGTAGTCGTCGTCGAAGTACCGCTCTGCAAGCGGCGTCTCGGGCATGTCACCCGTGGCCTGCTTCTCCTGCTGGTAAGACGGGCGCTCGCCGTCAATGTAGAACCGACCGGTGAGCACCGTCCCCTCATAGAGGGCATCTTCAGCTTCGTGCATCATTTCGGATGCCTCGCGTCGGTCGTTCACGTCGAAGTCGTAATCGTCGCTGTCCTGCACGTCGATGTACGGGACGTACTGCTTCGCGTCCTTGTTCCACGTCGGACACTGCGTGAGGAAGTCCACGTGTGCGAACCCGTCGTGTTCCATCGCTTCGGCGAGGATCTCCTTCGCCTGGTTCGGGTTGACCGCCGCTGTTCGTGCGACGTAGCTTGCGCCCGAGGTGAGCGCGAGCGACAGGGGTCGAATCGGACTCTTTGCACTGCCGTGTGGCT
The DNA here is from genome assembly GCF_054177585.1 of Haladaptatus rarus. NCBI lineage: Archaea > Methanobacteriati > Methanobacteriota > Halobacteria > Halobacteriales > Haladaptataceae > Haladaptatus > Haladaptatus rarus. The sequence continues at coordinate 488,938 of NZ_JBPEHG010000002.1, forward strand.
GGGTCTTCGACTTGTGACCCTTCGGCGACGTGGGCGACGTCTGGCCCTTCGTCAGTCCGAAGATCTCGTTGTCGAAGACGATGTAGGTCATGTCGTGGTTCTCGCGCGCGGTGTGCATGAAGTGGTTTCCGCCGATCCCGTAGCCGTCACCGTCACCGCCAGCGGCGATCACTTCGAGGTCTGGGTTGGCGAGCTTGGCCGCACGTGCCACCGGCAGGGAGCGCCCGTGGATCGAGTGGAAGCCGTAACTCTGGAAGTACGACGACAGCTTCCCGGAACAACCGATACCCGTGACGAGAAGCGTCTCATCTGGCGTCCGACCGACTTCGGGCATGGCCTGTTTCAGCGCCTTGAGGACGCCGAAGTCACCACAGCCAGGACACCACGTTGCCTGCGGTTCGAGGCTTGGTGTGAACTCGTTCGAATCGATCTCTCGTTCTTCACCGATCGCGTTGAATACACTCATTTTCAGTCACCCGTTGCTGATTCGATGCGCGTGTTGTGCGCAAGCTCGGCACTTCCGTCGAGCTGCGATTCGAAGCCGCGTACGATATCGGTCGGCTCGAACGGGTTGCCGTCGTATTTCAGCAGGCTGAACAGCTTTTCACCGTGCTGCCCCGTCTCGCCCTGGATATGCCTGCGGAACTGTGCTGTGGCGTTCATCTCGACGACCAGCGCCTCGTCTACGTCTGCGAGGAACTCGTTGACCTGGTCTTTCGGGAATGGAACCATGTCGCTGACGTTCATCGCCTTGACCGAGTGCCCGTCGTCGTTCAGCATGTCGACTGCTTCCTCGACAGCACCTTTCGTGCTCCCGAAGTTGAGGATCGCGTAGTCGGCGTCATCTGTGCCGTACACGGTCTGGTGAGACTCGTCCATCGCGTCGAGTTCATCGCGGATGGCTTCGAGTTTCGACATCCGGCGGTCCATCTGCGTGACGCGGTTGTCCGCGTCCTCGCTGATGTGACCCGCCTCGTTGTGCTCGTTCCCGGACGCAAGGAAGTTGCCTCCCTTCTGGCCCGGCAGGGAACGTGGGCTGACACCATCTTCGCCGTCGTAGCGATATCGTTTGAATCGACCTGCGAGACGTTCTCCTGCCTCGATATCCTCTTCGGTCACGACCTTTCCGATGTCCGGGTTCGGGTCCCGGTCGAACACCGACTCCGGAACCGTCTCGTGTCCACCGGAGAGCTTCTGGTCGTAGAGGATGATGGACGGAATCTGGTAGTTGTATGCGATCTCGAACGCCTTGCGCGTCTGGATGTACGATTCGCGTGCGTCACCCGGTGCGAAGACGACGCGGTTCGAGTCACCTTGACTCGTGTACAGGACGTGTTCGAGGTCACCCTGTTCGGGTTTCGTCGGCATCCCCGTCGAAGGTCCTGCTCGCATCGACTCTACGAGGACGATGGGTGTCTCGGTGATCTCGGCGAGACCGAGTGGTTCGGACATGAGTGCGAATCCGCCGCCGGACGACCCACTCATCGCCTTCGCGCCAGCGTGGCTCGCACCGATGGCGAGTGCGGCGGCAGCGATCTCGTCCTCCACCTGCTCGGAGATGCCACCGAGGTCGGGGAGATGCTGGGTCATGATGGTAAACACGTCTGTCCACGGCGTCATCGGGTAGCCCGCGATGAACCGACAACCTTCGTCGATGGAACCGTACGCGATTCCGTGGCTACCGGAGATGAGCACCTGCTCTTCGTCGTGCTCGCTCTCGGGTACGGTCACGCCGACGTCCGTGTCGTAGTTCTCTTTGACGTCCTCGTAGGCCTCCCGAAGGATTTCGATATTGGGTTCGAGGATCTTCTCTGGCATAGCCTCGCTCATCAGTTCCTCGACGACGTCGAGGTCGAGACCGATGATGGCGCACGTCGCACCGACACCGGCGGTGTTTCGCATGACTTCTCGCCCGTGTTTCTTGGCGAGTTCGCGGAGATCGAGGTCGAAGACGTGCCAGTTGTTCTCCTCGACTCGTTCTTCGAAGTTCGGGATGTCGTCAGTGTCGAGCAGTCCAGCGTCGTAGATGATGACGCCACCTTCTCGGAGTTCGTCCAGGTTCTCCGAGAGCGGTTTGACCTCTTCGTTGCCGTAGTAGGCTTCTTCCTGTGGATTTCGCGCGAAGCTGTCACCGAGTGCGAGGAGGAAATTATAGTTGTCTCCTCGTGATTTCACCTCGTAATCCGCCGCGCGAATCTCCACGTAGGTGTGGCCGCCGCGAATGCGCGACGGATAATGCCGATGCGTGAATACGTTCAGCCCCGAGCGCATCAGGGCCTTTGCGAAGTTCTGGCTCGTCGAGTCGATCCCGTCCCCGGAACCTCCTGCGATACGCCAGATTAGTTCTTGATCCGTCATAATTACAACTCCTGGCCTTCCGGGCCTAGTGGCTAAGAGTTGCATCGCAAGATGGTAAAGCCTTTGCCATAGATTAGCAAGCATCTATCGTTATAGATGGGTTCTAACTACTGATTTCGAGCGAATCGATGAGAGAAATGTCTTGTTTATTAATGACTCCCCGATATCTAATGTACATTCCTCCGCTAGGAAGCTCAACGAACACGATGGTGCGCTTGACCAAGTGGAGTTCGTCGGTAAAGCCGAAAAGCAAACGAAGATGTGGAACGAGTCGTATCAACCAGTTCGATCGACGTGGATGGACGACCACTACCGGTACAAAAACAGCACCTACTCCAAGAGTTTCGGCGAAAAGCTCAGCGGTGGTCGCGACATCGCTGGCGTCCCCGCAGCATATCCGGTACTCGCCATACTCGGTGTCGTCGTCGCCTTCCGGCGCCTACGATAGCGTCTCACTGACACCTACTGGCTTTTCTTTTCGTCTTTCGTCCGGATAATCTCCCGCATGTTGATGTAGATGTCTCGCGGCGTGGTCTCCTCGGCGGGGTCGAACAGATCGCTGATCCGGTAGAGGATCGCGGCGAGGAGTTTGCTCTCGCTACTTTCCCCGCGGATGTCGTCAGCGATCTCGCGGAGCGTCTCCATCTGATCTTCGTCCGGTTCGAACGACTCCGTTTCAGGTTGCATAGATTATTCTTCTCGCTGTTTCTGGCGATTGATGATGCCGACGTTGTTGGCGACGTTCTCGGTCAGGAGGCGGAAGGCATCACCCGTATCGTCGTCGTCGTCCAGGACGATGGGTGTCCCCTCGTCACCACCGGTTCGCACTGATGGGTCGAGTGGGACGGCACCGAGGAACGGCATGTCGTATTCGTCGGCGAAGGCCGCACCGCCGCCGCGCCCGAAGATGTCGTGTTCACCCCCACAATCGGGACATTTGAACGTGCTCATGTTCTCTGCGATGCCGAGGACGGGCGTCTCGTGTTTGCCGAACATCCGAAGTCCTTTCTCTGCGTCGTCGAGCGCGACCCGTTGTGGCGTGGTGACGATGACCGCCCCCGTGACGGGCACGCTTTGAAGAAGAGTGAGTTGTGTGTCGCCGGTTCCGGGTGGAAGATCGACGACCATGTAGTCGAGTTGCCCCCATTCGACGTCTTCCCAGAGCTGCGTGAGCACCTTATGAACCATCGGTCCTCGCCAGATGACGGGGTCGTCTTGCCCGGTGAGGAATGCCATACTCATCAGCTTCACACCAAACTTCTCCGGTGGGACAAGCTTCCCTTCCTCGGTCGCTTGCGGGCGCTCGTCTGCATCGACCATCCGTGGGACGTTAGGACCGTAGACGTCTGCATCGAACAGTCCGACGCGAGCCCCGAGTTTCGCTAATCCAGCAGCGAGATTGACGGCGATAGTACTCTTTCCGACACCGCCTTTTCCTGACGCGACGGCGATGACGTTTTTGACGCCTGGAAGTACCTGTTCGTCCGAAGCGAGATTGCTATCGACTCGTGCCGAGAGCTCGGATTCGAGTCCTTGGTCAGCGAGAACTTCGCGGACACGATTTGCGATCTCGCTCTCGTGTGGGGCATACGGTGCACCGAGGGCGAGTGAGATCCGTACGCTCTCGTCTTCGACCGTGATGTCGTTTACGAGGCCGAGAGAGACGATGTCCTCGTCGAGGTCGGGGTCTGTAACAGCGCGGAGGAGTTCTCGAACGTCAGCTTCGTCCATGATGACGGCTAGGGTTCGACTTGTCGATAAGACTTGTGAACTGGACGAATTCGTAGCAGTTGATGGTTGCCCTCTCAAGCTGGAGTAACCAATTTCGGTTACGTATCGGGTGGTGTCTCCCACGAGTTTATGAATACTCGTCCGAAAGTGATGGGTGATGCTCGAAGATTCGTTCGGGCGTGAGGTCACGGGCGTACGCGTCTCACTTACCGACCGGTGTAATTTCGACTGTGTCTACTGTCACAACGAGGGGCTTGGTGATACGCGTGGGCCGATGGAGCCACAGGACGACGAGATGAGTGCGGACGATGTCGTTCGGTTTCTGGAGGTGGCCCACGAATTCGACGTTAGGAAGGTAAAGTTCACGGGTGGGGAGCCGATGCTTCGGCAGGATTTAGAGGAGATCATCCGACGGACGCCGGACGGAATGGAGGTGTCGTTGACGACGAACGGTACCTTCCTCCCTGGGAGAGCCGAGGAACTTCGTGAGGCCGGACTGGAGCGAGTAAACGTCTCGCAGGACGCACTCGACCCGAAGGATTTCGCGGAAGTGACGAAGAGTGGCGCGTACGACAAGGTTCTCGAAGGTGTCGAAGCGGCACTCGACGCGGGACTCGACCCAGTGAAACTAAACATGGTCGTCTTCGAAGCGACTGCTGGTTACGTCCCCAAGATGGTCAAGCACGTCGCCGAGAACGACGGGCTGCAGCTACAACTCATCGAGTATATGCCCGAGTTGACCGGCAAGCCGGAGTGGGCGATCGATATCCAGCGCGTCCACGACTGGCTCGAAGAGCAAGCGGACGAGATCGAGGTTCGGGAGATGCATGGGCGAAAGCGATACTGGGTGAACGGCGGTATGGTCGAGATCGTCGACCCGGTGGAGAATCCAAGCTTCTGTTCGAATTGTCATCGCGTGCGCGTGACGCACGAGGGATACCTGAAAGGATGTCTCAATCGCAACGACGACCTCCGGTCGATGGGTGAGATGACGAAACCCGAGATTCGCGAGACGTTCCGGGAGACGGTCGCAAATCGTGTCCCGTACTACGGTGAGTACATGGTTCGGAATGGCGAGGGTGAGTGGGAAATAAACGACCAGTACATCGACGCCTGAGTCGGCGATAAGGTTGATAGGGGCAGGCTACGCTCCCTCTCGTATGCGACGACGGGCATTTCTCGTGAAGGCCACGGCGTTGGCAGGTGGTGTCGTCACGACACCGGTCGTCGGGAGTAGAGAGCAAGACAACGATGCTTCTTCGTACACGATTCTGGAGGAAACGGAACACGCGACGAAGGTGTTCGTTCAGAAGCGTGGTGACGGCCCGACGGCACTCGTCGTCGGCGGAATGCACGGTGACGAAACGAGTGGATATCGTGCAGCCGAGGACGTTGCGAAGTGGCAGATCGAGAGCGGAACGCTCGTCGTCCTTCCGAAAGCGAACCGAGTGGCGATCCGGAAGAACCAACGAGAGGGAGAGAACGGCGATCTCAATCGGCTGTTTCCCTCCGGTGAGGCATCGAAATCGAAACTCGCGCGAGCAATCTGGGACGTGGTCAACCGCCACGATCCGGATGTCGTTCTCGACTTGCACCGTTCTCTCGGCATCTACGGGTATCACGAGTCGTCTGTGGGGCAGATGATCTGGCCAACGGACGCAGGAAACGCAGGCAACCATGCGAAACAGACCGCCGAGCAGTTGAACGAGACCGTCGTGCCGTGGCACATGCCCTTCCACAACTACCGTCGCGGTGGCGAACTCACTGGGTCGCGACCGATGTTGGTCCACAAAGTGGCAGGCGACCTCAATAGACCGGGCTACATCGTCGAGACGACGAAGTTCCTCCTCGACCCAGGAACGAGAGTCCGGTGGACGAAACGGGCAGCGAGAGAGTTACTCGCCCGACACGGGATCGAACGGCGGGTGGAAGGATGAACGAGCGAAAACTGTTCGCTGGGCGGGCGGTTTGGGGTGCGTATCTACTGCTCGTCGGCCCACTCGTCTTGGGCGCACTGGACACCCGACTCATGACCCCGCTGGCTCTACCGGGGTATCTCGCGCTCACACTCGGTAGTTCGGTCGGAAGTTACATCTTCCCGACGTTCGAACTATGGGTGTTCTGGGCACCGTTTCTGGTCGGTGCTTATGGAGTCTCCGTGGTGCTGGCGGCGGCATATCGGCTGTTCCGGAAGACATTCGTTGCGTTTAAATACTAACCACCGGTAGAGTGGGACGCAGACAACTGTAGGGACACGCATCCCGAGTCCGGAAGGGCGAACGTAAGAGAGTGTGTCGAGGTAGCCTAGTCTGGCCCACGGCGCAGGGTTGCTAACTCTGTGGCGTCAAGCCTCGAGGGTTCGAATCCCTCCCTCGACGCTCCAAACTATCAACCATGAGTACGGAACAACCACAGGACGAAGACGACGACCTTCGGTACTTCGTCCGCATCGGGCAAACCGACCTCGATGGGACGAAGACCGTAGAGCGGTCGCTTTCAGAGATGAAAGGGATCGGTCGTCGCACGGCACGAATCATCGCCGAGGAGGCGGACGTCGACCGAACGGCGACGTTTGGCCGTCTCGACGAGGACGATATCGAAAGTGTCGTCGAAGTCGTGGAGAGTTACACCGAGCGAACTCCCGAGTGGCTCGCAAACCACCGCAAGGGATACTTCTCCGGTGAGACTACCCACGAAACTGGCAACGAAATGTCGCTGACGCGGCGACGTGACATCAACCGGATGAAGATGATCAGCTCCTACAAAGGCCTCCGCCACAAGCGTGGACAGAAGGTTCGCGGTCAGCGAACCAAGTCCACGGGCCGTACCGAGGGTACGGTCGGCGTGAACGTCGAGGAGATCAAAGAAGAAGCAGCCGCCGAGGGTGATGAAGAATAATGTCGCTTCCCGGTGAAAACACGAAGTTCTACGAGACGCCGAACCACCCGTTCCAGGGCGAGCGAATCGCCGAGGAACGCAGTCTGATGGATCGGTACGGACTGAAGAACAAAGAAGAGCTCTGGCGCGCCCAGAGTCAGCTTCGCAACTTCCGTCGTGAAGCTCGCCGACTGCTCGGCAGCATCACGGGCGACGAAGCAGAGGAGAGCGACGAGTTCCTCTCCCGTCTGAAGCGCATCGGCGTCCTCGACGAGGGCGACGAACTCGGTGACGTCCTGCTGCTCGACATCACGGACGTGCTGGAGCGCCGTCTTCAGACCGTTGCTTACCGGAAAGGACTGGCACACACGCCGAAGCAGGCTCGCCAGTTCATCACGCACGGGCACGTCACGGTGAACGACCGCCGTGTGTCGATCCCATCGTACAAGGTCGAAGTCGACGAGGAAGACTACGTCAACTTCGACGAGGGAAGCCCGATTGCAGACGAACTTCACCCAGAACGCGCGGGGGATAACGAATGAGCGACAACGACGAAAAGTGGGGCATCGCCCACGTGCACGCATCGTTCAACAACACCATCATCACGATCACCGATCTCACCGGAGCGGAGACGATCGCGAAGTCCTCCGGTGGCTCGGTCGTGAAACAGAACCGCGACGAGTCCTCGCCGTACGCAGCCATGCAGATGGCCGAGACGGTCGCCGAAGAGGTCAAAGCGGCTGGCATCGACGGCCTGCACGTCCGCGTGCGTGGCCCCGGTGGCAACCTGCAGCAGAATCCCGGTCCCGGTGCACAGGCGACGATTCGCGCGCTCGCCCGTGCCGGTATCGAGATTGGTCGTATCGAGGACGTGACGCCGATCCCGCACGACGGCACTCGCGCACCGAAAGGTAGTGGATTCTAACACATGACCGAAGACTTCGACGTAGAGTTCATCGACCGCACCGAACGCGAGGCACGGTTCCTCGTTCGTAACGTCACCCCGGCGTTCGCCAACGGCGTCCGTCGGGCCATGATCGCGGACGTGCCGACGCTGTCCATCGACGAACTTCGAGTCATCGAGAACTCCTCGGTGATGTTCGACGAGCAGATCGCGCTGCGGCTTGGTCTCGTCCCACTGACGACGCCACCCGGCGAGTTTGAAGAAGGCGACACCGTGACGCTCAGTCTCGACGTGTCGGGACCGGGCACTGCGTTCTCGGGCGACCTCATCAGCTCCGATGAGATGGTAGAGCCCGCCGACGATAACGTGCCGATCATCGACTTGAAAGACAGTCAACGCCTCGAACTGGAAGCCGACGCGGTACTCGGTACCGGGAAGGAACACGCCAAACATCAAGGTGGCGTCGCGGTCGGCTACCGTCACCTACAGCGCGTCGAAGTCGTCGGTGACCGGGACGAGTTCGGAGAGGAAGAACCCCAGATTCTCCGTGGCGTCATCGAAGACGATGGCGAGCTCGTTCCGACGGAGTCGTTCGACCACGACCTCACCAACCGGTTCCCCGGAAAGGAGGTCGAAGTTCACGACGTACCGAACGCCTTCGTGTTCCACGTCGAGAGTGACGGGTCGTTCACCGTCGAAGAACTCGTGACGCAGGCCGTCGATTCGCTGGCGGCGCGCGCAGACGAACTCGAACAGGCAATTCAACTATAATCATGACAGGCCCTTCGAACCACCCTGGCGCGTTTGCCCGTTCGGCACCGAGTGCCAACGCTCAGAAATGGCAGACCGAAACTGGTTTTAAGGGCCGCAGTCAACACTGTGTTGCCCACGAGGGTACGCACGTGTTCTCAGCGTGCAGGGATAGCCAAGTCTGGCCAACGGCGCAGCGTTCAGGGCGCTGTCTCGTAGGAGTCCGCAGGTTCAAATCCTGCTCCCTGCACTTCAGTTCTCAATACTTGGAGGAAGTAGCATGAGTAAAACTAACCCGAGGCTCAGTAGTCTCATCGCCGAACTCAAGTCGGTGTCCCGTGATTCGGACGCCGACGTGTGGAACGACGTTGCGACACGCCTCGAGAAACCACGGAGCTCACACGCGGAGGTCAACCTGGGCCGCATCGAGCGGTACGCACAGGAAGACGAAACCGTCGTCGTGCCCGGCAAGGTTCTCGGGAGCGGTGTCCTACAGAAGAACGTCACTGTTGCTGCAGTCGATTTCTCATCGACTGCGGAGACGAAGATAGAGCAGGCAAACGGCGAATCGATCAAACTCGAACAGGCAATCGAACAATACCCCAAGGGCTCGAACGTCCGGGTGATCCGATGAGTATCGCTGAATTCGACGCAGACACCATCGTCGACGCCCGAGATTGCATCCTCGGTCGTGTGGCGAGTCAGGTCGCACAGAAGGCGCTGGACGGCGAGCGAGTCGCCGTTGTCAACGCCGAGCAAGCTATCATCACCGGTAGCGAAGAGGACGTCAAAGGGAAATTCGAGACGCGCTTCAACCTGAGCTCCGACCAGGGTCCGTACTACCCGAAACGGCCGGATATGCTCGCCAAGCGCTCGATCCGCGGTATGCTTCCGTACAAGAAGCCGCGTGGCCGCACGGCCTTCGAGAACGTGCGTGTCTACGTCGGCAACCCGTACGACGAGGATGGCGAAGTCCTCGAAGGCACGTCCCTGGATCGACTCTCGAACATCCGCTTCGTCCAGTTGGGCGAAGTCAGCCGACACCTAGGTGCTAACGTCACATGGTAACGAACACGAGCGGCAAGAAGAAGACGGCCATCGCCCGCGCCACGGTCAAGGAGGGCGAAGGTCGCGTGCGAATCAACTCGAAACCAGTCGAACTGGTGGAACCGGAGATGGCCCGCCTCAAGATGCTCGAACCGTTCCGCATCGCGGACGACGAGCGCGAGGGCGTGGACGTAGAGGTCACCGTTTCGGGCGGTGGCATCACCGGACAGGCAGACGCCGTCCGCACCGCTATCGCCCGCGGCATCGTTCAGTACATGGGTGACGCCGAACTCCGTGATGCGTTCATGGAGTTCGACCGTTCCCTGCTGGTCAACGACGTTCGCCAGTCCGAACCCAAGAAGTGGGGCGGCCCCGGAGCCCGTGCCCGCTATCAGAAGTCCTACCGCTGAGGTGATTACCCCATGATGATCCCAGTTCGGTGTTTCACGTGCGGTAACGTCATCGGTGAGCACTGGCAGGAGTACAAGGCGCGTGCCGAGACCCAGATGGGCGACGAAGACCCAGCGGCGGTTCTCGACGACCTTGGCATCGAGCGTCACTGCTGCCGACGAATGATCGTCTCACACAAAGACCTCGTGGACATCGTCGCACCCTATCAGTGATGGCACAACAACACTACTCCCGATACGAGAAAGCCCGAATCCTCGGCGCACGAGCACTGCAAGTGTCGTACGGAGCGCCGGTTCTCATCGACACAGAGGAGTCCCAGCCAATACTCATCGCGGCAGAAGAGTACGACGCTGGTGTCCTCCCGTTCACGGTTCGACGTGAGGGAGAGCGATGACGCGTATCGAACGTGTCAGACTCCGACAGGTGCTCGACTCGCGTGGCAACGCGACCGTCGAAGCCGACGTGCTGACCGAGAGTGGCGGATTCGGTCGCGCTGCCGCACCGAGCGGGGCGAGTACGGGCGAATACGAAGCGATCGAACTCGAACCGGGCGAGGCGATCGCCGCGGCCCGCGAGCACGCGGTACCGCGCCTCGAAGGAACGGTGTACGTCGGCGACCAGCGGGACGTCGACCGCACCCTTCGCGTCGCAGACGGAAGCGAGAACTTCTCGGAGATCGGCGCGAACAGTGCCGTCGCCATCAGTATGGCTGCTGCGAAGTCCGCGGCGGACGTGCTCGGTGCACCACTCTATCAGCACCTCGGTGGTGCGTTCCGTGGCGAGAACTTCCCGATTCCACTCGGCAACGTCATCGGCGGCGGCGAACACGCGGCGGATGCGACGGCAATCCAGGAGTTCCTCGCAGCGCCTGTCGGCGCACCGAGCGTTCAGGACGCGGTGTTCGCTAACGCCGCAGTCCACCAGGAAGCCGCAGAGATCTTGGACGAGCGCGGCATCGCCGCCGCGAAGGGCGACGAAGGTGCGTGGGCACCGGCCATCGACGACGCAGAAGCGTTCGAGGTGATGGACGAAGCCGTCTCGAACGTCAGCGACGAGTTCGGGTTCGATATCCGATTCGGGCTCGATGTGGCCGCTGCCGAGTTGTACGAGGACGGCGAGTACCACTACCGCGACCGGACGCGCTCGCCCGACGAGCAGATCGACTACGTCGCGGAGCTGGTCGACGAGTACGACCTCGCCTACGTCGAAGATCCGCTGGACGAGAACGACTACGATGGGTTCGCGGAACTCACCGACCGGGTGGGCGACCAGACGCTCATCTGTGGTGACGATCTGTTCGTCACGAACGTCGAACGTCTCTCCGACGGCATCGAGCAGGGTGCGGCGAACAGCATCCTCATCAAGCCGAATCAGATCGGGACGCTCTCGGACGCCTTCGACGCAGTCGAACTCGCGGTCGAGAACGGCTACGACCCCGTCATCTCACACCGGAGTGGTGAAACCGAGGACACGACCATCGCACACCTCGCCGTGGCGACCGACGCCCCGTTCATCAAGACGGGCACGGTCGGTGGCGAGCGAACAGCAAAACTCAACGAACTCATCAGAATCGAGCAGAACGTATCACGACTATGAGCGAAAACGAATCCGAACAGGTAGAAGAAGAAACAGACGGTCTCGACGCCGCGGAAGAGGAGATTGACGCGGAGCCGACCGGCGAGTCCGGTGCAGAACCCGACGTCGACCCCGATGAAGACGTCGCCGCACAGGCGGACGAGACCGAAGAAGAAGAACCGCAGTTCGACGAGGACGTGCTCGGCGACGAGGAGGCAGACCTCCTCATCCCCGTCGAGGACTACCTCGGCGCTGGTGTCCACATCGGTACGCAGCAGAAGACCGAGGACATGGAGCGGTTCATCCACCGCGTTAGGACGGACGGGCTGTACGTCCTCGACGTGAGCATGACCGACCAGCGGATCCGCACGGCGGCGGACTTCCTCGCCAACTATAACCCCGAGCAGATCCTGGTCACGTCGTCGCGCCAGTACGGTCGCTTCCCAGCGGAGAAGTTCGCCGACGCCGTGGGCGCACGCGCCCGCACGGGTCGATTCATCCCCGGCACGCTGACCAATCCGAAGTACGACGGTTACATCGAACCCGACGTCGTCGTCGTCACTGACCCGATCGGCGACGCACAGGCGGTCAAGGAGGCCATCACGGTTGGCATCCCCGTCATCGCCATGTGTGACTCGAACAACAACACGAGCAACGTCGACCTCGTCGTTCCGACGAACAACAAAGGTCGCAAGGCGCTGTCGGTCGTCTACTGGCTGCTGGCCAACGAGACGCTCGACCGCCGCGGTGCCGAACCCGCCTACTCGCTCGACGACTTCGAGAGCGAGATTTAAACGCCGAATTTTCGAATCGGATTTGCGCTGTTTTACCGATCGCCTGGACGGTGTTAGCGTGGAGTGGTAGCTGATTCGTGGAGTGTTCCCGGTCGTGAGCTCGAATTTAGCCGATTACGCGTGGTTCCTTTTGGAGTTGGCATCAACTAGCGTCCCGGAAATACCAGTTGGAGCAGCTGTGCTCTCGCTGGTAACGAGTCAGTTTCGGGCATCGGGGAGAAATCGTCTCCAACACGGGAGTTCATTCGAAAAAAGTGATACCCCCGGCTCACCGAGAGTACGACATGACAGTTTCGAGCGCCCCGGGGAAGGTGTACCTGTTCGGGGAGCACGCCGTCGTCTACGGCGAACCCGCAGTGCCCTGTGCCATCGAACGCCGGGCGACGGTTACCATGGAATCGCGCGACGACGACCGACTCCGAGTCCATCTGAAAGATCTGAGCCTCGAAGGGTTCACGGTCGAATACAGCGGTGGCACCGACGACACACCGGACGTGGACGCCTCCGAATCGCTCGTCCGGGCCGGAGTAGGCTACATCGACGCTGCGATCGAACAGGCCCGCGACGCGACCGACTCGCCGGACGCTGGCTTCGACATCACCGTCGAGAGCGACATCCCGCTTGGTGCCGGACTCGGCTCCTCGGCGGCGGTGACGGTGGCGGCCATCGACGCTGCGACCCGAGAGTTGGGCGTCAAGCTCCCGACCGAGGAGATCGCAGACCGGGCGTACCGCGCGGAACTCACGGTACAAGAGGGCGAAGCCTCGCGCGCGGACACGTTCTGCTCGGCGACCGGTGGAGCAGTCCGCGTGGAGGGCGACGACTGCCGGGCGATCGAGGCCCCAGAGCTCCCCATCGTCGTCGGTTTCGACGGTGGTGCCGGCGACACGGGGAAGCTCGTCGCTGGGGTTCGCGCACTCCGCGAGAAATACGACTTCGCCGCCGACACCGTCGAGAACATCGGTGATATCGTCCGCCAGGGTGAGCAGGTGCTGGCCGAGGGTGAGATCGACGAACTCGGGCGATTGATGAACTTCAATCACGGCTTACTGGAGGCACTCGGCGTCTCCTCGCGCTCGCTCGACAACATGGTCTGGGCAGCCCGCGACGCGGGCGCACTCGGGGCGAAGCTGACCGGCGCGGGCGGTGGCGGCTGCATCGTCGCGCTCGACCCGACGGACGAGACCAAGACCGCACTTCGGTTCACGCCGGGCTGCGAGGACGCCTTCCGCGCGGAACTCGATACCGAAGGGGTGCGGACAGAATGAGTCTCACCGTGCTCAAACTCGGCGGGAGCGTCATCACCGACAAAGACCGAGCCGATACGCTGGACGACGCGACCCTGAACCACGTCGCCGACGCGGTGAGCGAGGCAAGCGTCGAAAACCTCGCGCTCGTCCACGGTGGCGGAAGCTTCGGCCACCATCACGCCAGCAAACACGGCGTCTCGAAGACGGAGGGAACACACGATGCGGGGGCGACAGTCGATATCCACAGTGCGATGAAGACGTTGAACGAAGTCGTCATCACGCGCCTCCACGAGCGTGGCGTCCCCGCCGTGCCCGTACATCCGTTCTCGGTTGCGGCCCGCGATGCGACGGCGACATTGACACTCTCCGTCCAGCATATCGAGACCATGCTCGGCGAGGGGTTCGTCCCCGTTCTGCACGGCGATGTCGTCGTGCACGAAGATGCTGGCGTGACGGTGGTCAGCGGCGACGAACTCGTCGTTTCGGTTGCCGACCAACTCGACGCCGACAGCGTCGGATTCTGCTCGACCGTGCCCGGTGTCCTGGACGAGGATGACTCGGTCATCGCCGAGATCACCGCCTACGAACAGGTCGAAGCCGTCCTCGGCGAAAGCGAATCGACGGACGTGACCGGCGGCATGGCCGGAAAAGTTCGGGCGTTGCTCGAACTCGGCGCGCCAGCGTCGATCTTCGGCCCGGACGACGTAGCGGCGTTCCTCTCGGGCGAGACGCCGGGAACGCGCATCGACGGCTAAACTGAAGAGACGGTGCGCTCTGGCGAGCGCAGTTCGAGAGAGAAAAGCTGTTTTACGACGTTACGACCGTGCTCGTCGAAGCTGGCGCAGCCCCGGCACGATGACCCAGAAGAAGAGCATGCCGAAGATGGCGAACCAGAAGAACGCCTCGCGGAGGATGATGGCGAGGTTACCGTACATATCCAAGGTTCCCGGGATCTCACCGATGAGTTGCGTATCTTCGAAACCGGGGGTCGTGTACCAGCCCGACAGAACCATCCAGGCGAGTCCCGCAGCCGTGGCGATACCGAGTCCCTTTGCGAATTCGTCAGCCATTGTTTGAGGGTTCGTCGGAGCCATCTTTAGACTTTCCCATTCCCTCGGCACGGAATCGTGTGGAGAACGCATACACCGCGGCTCCCGCTACGATGAGTATCAGGCCGAAGATGGCGAGCGGGAAATCTACTTGCGGGAGCGCTGCGGTCGCCCGGTCGGTCGCCACGTCCAGTGCGATGAACCCACCGACGACCGTGACGACCGCAAAGAGTGTCGAGAAGACGGTCACCGCTTTGTACATTCGAAGCGGGACGACCACGTTGCGGGAACGAATTCCTGACGATTCCGTGTCGCGGTCGCTCTTCTCGTCGTCACGCGTCGAATAACTCGTCTCGAAATCGTCGTCCCGGCCAGACATAAAAAAGAGGGCCTACTTCGGTGGCCGCAGGCGATAGTACCGGCGGTTGAGGCTGAACATGTAGCCCTCTCGCATCGACTTCAACACTGCGTAGGTGATGGTTCCAGCCACGATGGGAACGAGGAACGCCAGGTCGAACGTGAGGTGTGCGTTGATGGGGAGCAGGTTCTTGATGGACAGTGCGCTGATGGTGATCGCGAACACGACGCCGAACATACCGACTGCCGCCCAGAACGGCTGTTCGACGGGGCGCCGTGCGCTCCCTTTGTTCAGGAACGGCACGATAGCGATCGCGCCGACGACGACGACGTTCGCCACGACACCGTAGGTACGGTCTGCCATCAACTTGTCACCGCCGAGGATGGCCAGTTCGGGGTTGAGCGGCCCCAGCTTCAGCAGGCCGAACGACCAGTAGAGATACCAGTCGGGCAGGATGATCGCCGGGGTGGAACTCGGGTCTGCTGGTGGGCCGAGGTGCGGCGGGAGCGTCGCCGAGAGGAACAGGATCATCCCGACGAAGAAGCTCGTTATCGAGAGATTCCGGATCATCTCGTGTGGCCACGTCGGGAACGCCAGCACGTCGCGCTCGACGTAGCTGGATTCCTGTCGGAGGTCTTGGTCCTCGCGGCGTGCGCGTTCGAAGTATTCGTAGGTCAGCCGGGAGAGACCCTGCGTGCGCTGTTTGCGTTCGAGCCACGACGGGGTCTCGTCGTCCGGCGGGACGATGCCGGTACCGCTTCCGTCAGTTCGGGTTTCGTTTTCGTCTGTCATTGGTATCAGTGTGGTTCCGCGATGCCCTGCATCCAGACGATGCCGATGTGGATCGCGATGAGCGTGGTCACGACGAACGGCAACAGGAACACGTGCAGGATATACATCCGTTGCAGCGTCGCCTGACTCAGGCTGAATCCGCCGAACAGCAGTTGGGCGACCCACTCACCGATGAGTGGGACGGAGAGGCTCATCTCGACGCCGATCTGTCCGGCCCAGAACGCGAGCTGGTCCCACGGAAGCAGGTAGCCCGTGTATCCGAACACCATCGTCAGGCTGATGAGGATGATGCCGATGAGCCAGTTGACCTCGCGGGGTTCCTTGTACGCGCCCGTGAAGTAGACACGCAGCATGTGAAGGAACACAGCGGCGACCATCACCTGTGCCGACCAGCGATGGATACTCCGGAGCATGAACCCGAAGTTGAGGTCGGTCATGATCAGCGTCAACTGCTGGTACGCTGCCGATGGGTCTCCCTGAGCGGCCGCTGTCGACGGCGAGTAGTAGAACCCGAGCAGCGCGCCACTGATCGCCGCAACGACGTACGCGATGGTCGAGAAACTACCGAGCGCGTACAGCGGATACCAGTACCAGAACTTGTTGTCGAGGCCGTACTGTTCCGTGTGGCTTTTCGGCATCTGGAGGTTGACGCGATAGTACAGCGTCTCCAAGATCTCGAGATAGTCCACGATGCGGAACCGACGATCCATCCAGATGAGCGTCGTGAGGAACGTGGTCTCGATGGGCGTGAGATCTTTCTCACGCAGCCACTCGCCGTGATCGTATTCGTCTTTGCGTTCGATACTCATTTACTCGTCCTCCGGACGTGGCAATGCCACGAACGATTTCTTGACGATGCTGTAGGGGTCGTAGATGGACTGGTGGCACGGACAGTAGATCATGTCTTCCGCGCCGAACTTCGCGGCACCTGCGATGCCCTTGAATGCGGGGACACAACAGAAGTGCGTACATTTGTTCAGGTTGGCGATGAACCCTTTATCAGTGCTCGCTTTCAGCCACTCGTTGCCCTTCGCCATCTCTTCAACGTTCGTACTACGGATGAGCTGGACGGTCATCGTCTGGCTCGAAGGAACGTCCTGCGAGCGCCACGTCACCATCGCCGGTTTTCCGAGACCGGACTTCCCGATGCCGTTGCCCCACGACTTGTAGTCGGTGAAGTCGTCGACGTGAACCTTGTCTCCAGCCTTCACCTCGCTGGCTTGCCAATCGTATCCGGCACCTTCCTTGTACCGGAAGTAGTTGTCCATGTCGGCTTCAGGGTCGACGCCTTTGTACGTCTGGACACCGCAGTACTGGAACCATTCGGCCGAGTACGTGATCCCGCCGATATTCGTCTCGGCGACCGTGACCTCTCGGCCTTGAACGGTTTTCGTTTCTGGCTTGGGGAATATCCCTTTGACGAACCCCTTGCTGTCGATCTCGATGGGAATCTGTGGCATCGCGCGAGGCGCGGGACCGTCGGTGTTCTCCATCCCCATGAACTGGGTGATACCGCCACCTTCGCCGGTCGGGGACGTCGCCGATTTGAGTGTGGCGGCCCCAGCGGTGCCGACCCCGGCGAGCGTCGCACTTCCGACGACGCCTTTGACGAAACGGCGGCGACCTGTGCTTTCCGGATATTTGTCGTCTCCTGCCATTGTTTATCGTTTGTAGTATGGGTACACTGCTCGTTTGAACTGATCCCACGCATCACCGAACGATTCGGTTCCGTACTGCTCTTCTTCGCGGACGTAGAGGTCTTCCCACTTGCGACGACGCTTCTTGACAATCATCACGTCGGGGAGGAACTCCTTGCGGTACAGCATGAGCACGAACGCGAGGTCGATGAAGATGACCGCGAGGACGCCCCCGAGGTACATGTTCCCGACCTCCGAAAGGCCCCAACCGTTGAGCAGTCCGTAGGTGAACAGGCCGACGAACACGACTTCGATAATCGTCAACAAGACGATCGAGATCGCAGCAGTCGTACTCTCACGGGCCGGTTCGTATCGGTGAATGTCTCCGTACGTGCTTCCTGAGGATGACATTTATCTGTTCCCTCCACTGGTGTTTGCCGATTCGCCGTACTTCAGGAAGAAGAACGTGTAGATGAGCGAAACGATCATCATCAGAATCGTCGCGATTCCGACGTAGTGTGCCTGGAACGGCACGCCCATCTCTTCCGGGTCTGCTTCTTCGGCAGCACCGCCGCCACCGCCGCCAGACGATCCGACCTGGATCGTCCCGGTCATCCCGGCGCTCTTGTGCGGCGCACAGTAGTACTCGTACTTACCCGGCGTCTCGAACGTGTGCGAGTAGGTGTAGCCGGAGTCGTACGTCTTGCTCTCGCCACCCGGCGTCCCTTTCCAACTCGACCCGCTCGGCTGGCTCTCGGGGATGACGTTGTGAGTGTTCGACTCCCAGACCCACTTCACCGTCGTTCCCGGTGAGATCGACAACTCGGTTGGTTCGAAGACGAGTTCGCCGCCGGGGCCGGTTTTCACCGTTTTCGTCGGGCCCCCGCCGCCGCCCCCGCCTTTCGATTGATTCCCGCTAGACTCGTTTCCACTTGACTGGTTGCCGCCTCCAGACGTCGTCGTGGTTCCACCAGACCCGTTTCCGCCGGACTGGTTTCCACCTCCTGACGTGGTCGTCTGCTGCGCACCAGCGGGTGCCGCCGCCGCGGCAGTTCCGCCAGCAACGCCGCTGGCCGCCAGTAGAAAGTCCCGCCTCTTCATACACGTGTTGCTCAGGATGGGACTTGCTTAAAGCCACCGATGCCGCTGGATTGCCGTCACCGGGACTTTCGAAACTCCTCTCGTCCGTTCAGTCGTCCTGCTCGTTTTCGTCGATGGGAAGAAAGTCGGGTCGTTCGCCCGATTCGACGCCTGCAGACCGGAGCCGATTTCGATACTCCTCCGACCGGAACCTATCAGAGAGACGAGCATTTGCGACGATGACCAGGACGAACAGTCCGAAGACGAGGAACCCGGCGCCGATGATGGCGAGGAGCGCGGTCGCATCCTGTACCTGTTCCGGAACGCTGAGGAGACGAAGCGCGACGAGGAACCACGTGAGGAGCAGCCCGATTCCGGCGACGACGTGGATGGCTGCGATGGCCTGCATCAGCTTGTTGCCCAGTTCACCGCTCCCCTCCGGAACCTCGTCCGGCTGTGGCAACTGGTTACTGTCGGGCATCTCCGGCACGTCGTACTCTTCCATCGAGGCCAGCGCGACCGTCGGTTTCACGTCACGAAGCACCGTTCCGTGCCCCTCGACGCTCCCGTCGGGGTAGACGATCGCGTAGCCCTCGTCGGAGTACGCGAGTAGTTGCGGTTCGCCATCGCGGGTGATCCGCTCGACGACGGCGAACACCTCTCGGATAGCGATCCGGTGTTTCAGGTCGGCTTCGACGCGGTCGAGTAACTCGCGCCCCGTGACCCACGAGTCGGGGTCGAACGCGACCTCCCATTCTTCGAGCGTCATCTCCGCCATGTCTTCGGGGCCGAAGTTATCGAAATCGTACTTCTCGTCGACCTCGCGGCGGAGTTCCTCGCGGGATCTCTCTGGCACATCGTCGTCTGCGCCCGCCGTCCCACTGTCGGAGTCGGCCATTATCCGAAGGTTACGCTTCGACGGCTAAACATCTTCTGACATGCCGGACGTTTCGGACGCTTTAACGCTCCCCGGTCTAACCTCCGACTATGGTAGGCGAGGCGGCGATTGCGACTGTGGTCGCGCTAGTCGTGACTGCGAGCTTTCCGTTCTATCTCTACGGTGCGTGGGTCATCATCGACGCCGAGACGGTGACGTGGGGCGTTCTCACGTACCACCTGAAGATAATCCTCGTCGGCCTGCTGTTGACGACGATCCCCGTCGTCGTGTGGATGGCTCCGCGCCTTCTCGATCAGTTGGGCGGCCTCGCGGCAGTCCACGTCTTCCTCGGATTGCAGGCCTACGCGATGCTGGTGCTCGCGCTCACCGGTATCGTCCGCATCTTCCAGGTCAAGCGCGCCCACGACCTGTACGGCGAACCGGATCACGAGGTTGACATCAGCGACCTCCACGAGAACATGGATTCGTGGCGCAAGCGCCTGCGCGTCGGTGTCGCTGGCTACGTCGTCTTCTGGCTGCTCGCGTGGCTGCTCGGTATGGCACGGTTTCTCATCCTCTACACCGATTACTTTTGAACCTTCGACCCAGTCTCGGTTTCAGTCTCAGTTTCAGTTTCAGCGTCCGGTCAGTTCCACGCTTCGCCACTGGCGAGGTCGACGCCATTGTCGAGTTGCGAAGACGGGCAGATATCTTCGAGGATGCAGTCTTCACAGTCGGGACTCCGGGCGGTGCAGGTCGCGCGACCGTGGCTGATGAACAGGTGGGTCAACCACTGCCAGTCCTCATCGGGAACGAACGACATGAGGTCGGTTTCGATGGTTTCCGGGCGTTCTTCCTCGGTCAGTCCCAGTCGGCGCGACAGTCGCTGGACGTGCGTATCCACGACGATGCCCTCTACCGTGTCGTGGCCGTGTTGAAGCACCACATTCGCCGTCTTGCGCCCGACACCTGTCAGGTCGGTTAACTCGGTCATGGTGTCCGGCACCTCGCCGTCGTGTTCTTCCACGATGGTCTGGCAGGCGCTCTGTATCCATTTCGCCTTGTTGTTGTAGTAGGTGATCGAACTCAGGTCGTCCGCGAGTTCCTCCACGTCAACGTTCGCGTAGTCTTCTGGCGACTGGTACTTCTCGAACAGGTGTTCTGTCTCCTTGTTCACGCGCTCGTCGGTACACTGTGCGGAGAGCATCACCGCGATGAGCAGTTCGAGCCGATCCGAGAAGTTGAGCGAGATGGTTGCATCCGGGTATTCGTCGTAGAGTCTGTCCACGATCTCGTCCAACTGTTCCTCTCGCGTTTCCAGTGGGTCACCCATAGCGAGAGTCTTGGATGGATGGGGTTTCAGTCGTTCGATATTCGCGGCGGCGTGGGAGAAGGGTCGGTCGACTTGTACTGAAATGTACTGATCTGTACTGGCGCTAGACGATACTCCGAGGAGTTGGGCCAGCTACGGAATGTGCTCGGCGAGCCATGTTTGCTCGAGCACCAGCAGTCACCACAGTGCCACAAAGATCCGTCCGCGAATCCGATCCTCCAGAGATACCTACGCGACACATCGAGACGGCGTTTGTGAACTACCCCGCCCTACGCGCTACGCGCGTTGAGGACGGGGCTTCCTGCTTCGAGGACGCGCTTTGCAGGAACAACAGCAGTTCCCGTAGGGAGCGCAGTCTCCACAGGCGTTGATTCGGAGCATCCCGCTCCTACTTTCTTCAGACCACGAACGAGGATGTTGTACGCCGCGTTCCAGTCCCTATCCGCCGTGAATCCACACGATGGACTTGAATGTTCGCGGACCCACAACGGCTTATCGGACGACACACCGCACGCTGCACACTCTTTCGTCGTTCCTCGTGGGTTCACTGGAACGTAGTGCGTGCCTTCGCGTTCACACTTGTATTCAAGCATCCGGAGAAAAGTTTTCCATGCAGCGGATGCTCGGTTGCGTGAATTCGAATCGGACTGCATCATTCCAGCGACGTTCAGGTCTTCGACTGCTACAAGGTCATACTCTTTCGCGTAGTAGTTCGACAGCTTGTGCAAGAAGTCGCGGCGCTTCCGCCGGAGGTCGGCGTGACACTCTGCAACGCGACGGCGTTGCTTCTCGTAGTTGGCAGAGCCGTGTTGCTTCCGCGAGAGTTTTCGTTGCTCGCGTTCCAACCTGTTACGTTCCTCGGACAGATCGAGCGATTCGACGGCGGTTCCGTCGGTGTCGTGAGCGTACTTGAGAATCCCCACGTCGATACCCACCACGTCGGTGAGTTCATCGGGTTTCTCGGCAGTTTTACGGTCTACTTCGACGCCAAAGGTAGCAAACCATTCGCCCGTTGGCTCTTTCTTGAGCGTGACTTGCTTGAGTTTGGCGTCGTCCGGGATTGCGCGGTGGAGTCGTATCGGAATATCCGCGAGTTTCGAGAGTGACAGTACGGTCTGACCGCCCTTCTTGTCGAACTTGAAGCCAGATTGACTGTACGTGAGACTGCGAAACTCCCGAGGGGGCTTCCACTTGAGTTGACCAACGCCGTAGCCGTTCTTCTTGAGTCCCCCGAGCGACTTGATGTTGTCCTCAATTCGCATGACAGCAGTTTGCAAAACTGTCGAATACACGTCTGTGAGGCCATCCCACCAGTCTTTGAGGCTGGGGAGTTCGTCACGGATGGATCGAACACGTTGGTTGAGGGTTCCTGCGGCCTCAGGGATTTGATTGAAGCGGTAGAGTGCGTGGTTGTAGACTTGCCTACAGATATCGCGGTGGCGGTCCAACACCTCACGGTGAGTGTCGGACGGTTTGAGACGATATTTGTAGGCGTAGTACATCCGCTATTCGCGCTCCTCGATGAGTTCGTCCAACTTATCCTGAACGAACCGCGAGAGGTTCAGGTGATTGTCCTGAACCCACTCCTCTTGGTCGTCGCGGATCGTGATGTTCTTACGCGTTGCCATACAAGTATGATACACACGATACTGCATAAAGCCTACCGATTACGTGTTCCTGTGGGCCGGTCGTAGAACAGTGTATGAAAGACAATGACGGCGCTGTATCCCCTCCCTGCTCGCGCCATTCGGCGCTCCCTGAGGAAGGGGGCTTAGCGCCTGTAATTCAGCTAATCCCCAGTGACCGCTTCGACAGACTCCTCCGGCGCGGGGTCGGTGCTGTACATCACGACGAAGACGATGGCCGAGACGACGATGAACGCCGCCGCCGACCAGAAGGCGATGAACACGCTCGTCGCGTCCCAGATGGCCCCGATGAACACCGGGCCGCCGACCTGCCCGACCTTCCACGCGATCGAGCGAAGCGAGAGGCTGGACGCCACCGCGTCGAACTGCTCGCCTTCTTCCACGAACAGCGACATACTGGCGGGGAGGCGGAGACTGTCACCGATCCCGAGCACGGCGTAGGCCGCGAAGAGGACGAAGAAGGCTCCGGGGAGTACCATCTCGCTGCCGAACGCGCTGACGGTCGTATCGGAGATGTACTGGTGGGCCACGCCCGCGACGGGGATGAGGGCAGTCCCGAGCGCGTACACGAGCGCGCCCGCGAGAATGAATCTATACGTGTCATCTACTCTATCTGTCCAGTCGCCGACCTTCCCCTGCGTGAGCGATTTGGTCAGTTTCCCACCAGCCATGATACCGCCGATGACGAACGGGTTGATGCCGAACCCCTTGCGAGCGTAGATGGGGAGAAAGATGATGACCGCCATCTTCCCGACGCTGAACGAGAGCCGAAAGAACACGAGTGCCTTGATGGCCGAGCGACCGAGCAGCGTCTGGATGGTTTCGCGCCCGCTCGACTCCTCGGGGTCTTTACGGCCACCGGGATTGTCCCGAAGGAAGACGAGAACGGACAGAAAGGCCCCGATGGTGATGACCGAGAGCACGATGTACGTGAGTCTGAAATCGTAGAGGTAGAGCAGGAGTCCGCCGAAGATATCGCCGACGAGGCTGGAGAGCGCACCGACCTGATTGTAGGTTCCGATCCACAGCCCACGCGCGCCATCGTCGCTGATCTCGCCGACGACGGTCATCCCGGTGAGCCAGAGGATGCTCGCTGCCGTCCCCTGGAGGACGCGCATCAGGATGATGTGCGTGACGTTCTCGACGAACATGAAGCCGACGAACACCCCGACGTTGAGCAGCAGTCCGACCAGCAAGATTTGCTTCGAGTTGCGCGTGTCGATGTAGCGCCCGAGCGGGAGGACGATGAGGAGTTGTACCACCGCGAACGCCGTCCCGAACAGTCCCTCGACGGTGCTCGTCGTGTGGAACATATCGGCGTAGAGCGCCAGCGCGATCAGGATGGTCGAGTACGCCTGGCTCCGGGCGAACGCGGTGCTCGCCAGTGCGATGAACTCGCGGTCTTTGAACAGGCGGAGTGAGCTACCGCCACTCGTCTCTCCCGACACTGTTACGAATCGAAATAAACGAACGAGCTATAAGAATCTCTGCTTTGGGTCGCGGGATTGCCGAAAGTTCGATGACAGTTCAGTCGTCTTCGAGCGCGTCAGCGATGCGCTGGAGCTGTCGGGTCACGTCACGAACCTCGTCACGGAGTTGGCGAACCTCGCGCGTGAGCTCTTCGTTGCCGCCGGACTCACTGCCAGGGCCGCCCGGGCCGCCACCCATCGCACCGGGGCCGCCACCCATCATGCCGCCCATCATCTGGGCGAACGGGTTACCGCCCATGCCGCCTGGGCCGCCCGGACCGCCCTCGCCACCGCCGAGCGCCTCTTTCAGTCGCTCTTCGCGGTCTTCGTCGCCCTCTTCGGCTCGTTTCTCTCGAATCTCCTCGACGCGCTCTCGGAACGATTTCTCCTCTTCGTCGCCGTTCTCGTCTGGTTCTTCGTCTGGCATACCTCTGGGTTCTCCCGCACGCCCGAAAAGGGTTGTGTCCCATGCTGGCACGAGTAGGCAGACGATTCTCCTTGACACCACCTTCGAACGGGAGCTTATCCGGGACGAGTCGGCCACTAGGTCGTGAGAATTGGCCGTTACCGACGAATCGCTCCGAATAAACAACCACATCCAACTCTATCTCTCCGGACTAATCGAGTCCGATACTCGTCGCCGCCCGACTCACCCCACGTTACAGACGGTGAACGATGGAAACGGTTAGCGGGGTTAAAATTCGCCGGGAGCGATAGTGCAACGGACCCAAATGCCACATGGTTCTGTCGGTTCGGTGCTCGCCAGCCTGTCTGAGCGCCGCAACCGCTACGTGCTCTACTCGCTCGCTCGGCACGTCGGAACCGCCCCGATGGAACTGGAGGTGCTGGCGCGAGAGGTGGCCGCGTGGGAACGTGGCGTCTCGGTCGATTCCGTGTCGGACGAGGAGTTCGAAGCGGTGCTTGCCGACCTCACCCGGAACCGCTTGCCCACGCTCTCTCGACGTGGATTGGTCGAGTTCGACCCCCTCAGTGGGTTGGTCGGACGGCCACGATACACGTCTCCCGCAGCCACGCTCGTCGATTTTCTGTCTCGTATCGAACTCGCATCCCGATTCTGAGCGAACTCGCACCCCCACTCCGAACGAAATCGCATCCCGATTCTGAAACCTTAAACGCACGCAGGAACTTTCGACGTGTATGACCGAGGAGGAGGCTGCCCAGACGGTAGACGAGGAACCAGCCGAACAGGAGACGCCGGACGAAGACGTACTCGGCCCACAGGAGACCAGCCTCGTCGCGCGGGTCGCCATCGCAGACGAGAGCCTCGCCGCCGACGTAGAAGAACGCCTCGTCGCCATCGAATCGGAACGACAAGAACTCGAACACGAGGTGGACGACCTCGAAACGCGACTGAAACGAAAACAAGCTGACTTCCAGAACTACAAGAAGCGGGCGAAAAAGCGCCAGGAACAGCTCGAAAAGCGCGCGACCGAAGACCTCGTCAACCGTCTCATCGACGTGCGAGACAACCTGAAACGCGCCGTCGAAGAGGAACACGAGAACGTCGAGAGCCTGCGCGAGGGCGTCGAACTCACGCTGAAGGAACTCGACCGCGTGTTCGAAGACGAGAACGTCACCGAGATCGCTCCCGACCCCGGCGACGAAGTCGACCCTCAGCGACACGAGGTGATGCTCCGTATCGAGAGCGACCATCCCGAAGACACCATCGCGGATGTGTACCAGCCGGGATACGAGATGGCCGACAAAGTCCTCCAATCCGCGCAGGTCACCGTCAGCGACGGAAACGGTGCCGAGGACGACGAGAATAGTGTAGAATAGGTTCGCATAGGGAGTGGGATGGGGCTGTGTGAAAGATGGGTCCGTGATTGAAAGATCTGTGCGGGCGGTCGGTGGCCGGATGGTGTACCGGTTCATCATAAATCTCCCGGATGGGAGCGAGTAACGCACACCGAATCGCAAGCAAGCGCGGGGATTGTTCTCAGCGGCACGTCGTGACATCTAGTAACCTTTAACCGGCGCAAACGGGTAGGTTGGCCCAACAATGGCGAGTAACAAGATACTGGGTATCGACCTTGGTACCACGAACAGCGCGTTCGCGGTGATGGAGGGTGGCGACCCGGAGATTATCGTCAACGGTGAAGGCGACCGAACGACCCCCTCGGTCGTCGCGTTCTCCGATGACGGCGAACGACTTGTGGGTAAACCGGCCAAGAATCAGGCGGTTCAGAACCCCGAAAAGACGATCCAGTCCATCAAGCGCCACATGGGCGACGACGACTACACCGTCGAGATCGAAGGTGAAGAATACACCCCAGAGCAGATCTCGGCGATGATCCTCCAGAAGACCAAACGTGACGCCGAGGAGTACCTCGGTGACGACGTCGAGAAGGCCGTCATCACGGTTCCTGCGTACTTCAACGACAAGCAGCGACAGGCCACGAAAGACGCAGGCGAGATCGCGGGCTTCGACGTGGAACGCATCGTCAACGAACCGACCGCGGCGTCGATGGCGTACGGGCTGGACGACGAGTCCGACCAGACCGTTCTCGTCTACGACCTCGGTGGTGGCACGTTCGACGTTTCTATCCTCGACCTCGGTGGAGGCGTCTACGAAGTGGTCGCCACGAACGGTGACAACGACCTCGGTGGGGACGACTGGGACGAAGCTATCATCGACTACCTCGCCGAAGAGTTCGAGTCCGAACATGGCATCGACCTCCGCGAAGACCGACAGGCTCTCCAGCGGCTCAAGGACGCCGCCGAAGAGGCGAAGATCGAACTCTCTTCGCGCAAGGAGACAGACATCAACCTCCCGTTCATCACGGCGACCGACGACGGCCCGGTTCACTTAGAAGATAGCCTCACTCGCGCGAAGTTCGAGTCCCTGACCAGCGACCTCATCGACCGAACCGTCGAACCGACCGAGCAGGCACTCTCGGACGCGGGCTACGAAAAGAGCGACATCGACGAAGTCATCCTCGTCGGTGGCTCCACGCGCATGCCGCAGGTCGCCGAGAAGGTCGAAGAACTGACCGGCCAGGAGCCGAAAAAGAACGTCAACCCCGACGAAGCTGTCGCGCTCGGTGCGGCCATCCAGGGTGGCGTCCTCTCCGGCGACGTGGACGACATCGTCCTGCTCGACGTGACGCCGCTCTCGCTCGGCATCGAGGTCAAAGGTGGCCTGTTCGAGCGACTCATCGACAAGAACACGACCATCCCGACCGAGGAGTCGAAGATATTCACGACGGCAGCGGCCAACCAGACATCGGTGCAGGTGCGCGTCTTCCAAGGTGAGCGCGAGATCGCCAACGAGAACGAACTCCTCGGAGAGTTCCACCTCGCAGGCATCCCACCTGCTCCGGCCGGAACGCCACAGATCGAGGTGTCGTTCAACATCGACGAGAACGGTATCGTCAACGTCTCCGCCGAAGACCAGGGCTCGGGTAACAGCGAAGAGATCACCATCGAAGGTGGCGCTGGTCTCTCGGACGAAGAGATCGATCGTATGCAGGAAGAGGCCGAAAAGCACGCCGAAGAGGACGAAGAGCGCCGCGAACTCATCGAAGCGCGGAACGCCGCCGAAGGCGCAGTCCAGCGCGCCGAGACGCTCCTCGAAGAGAACGAGGAGAACATCGACGACGACCTCGAAGCCGACATCCGTGACGCGATGGAGGAGGTCGAAGAGACGCTCGAAGACGACGACGCGGACAAAGACGACCTCGAAGCGGCGACCGAGAACCTGAGCAAATCGCTTCAGGAGATCGGCAAGCAGATGTACGAGCAACAGCAGCAGGCCCAGCAAGCCGGTGCCGCAGGCCCCGGTGGCATGGGCGGTATGGGCGGCGGCGCAGGTCCCGGTGCTGGTGCTGCCGGTGCTGAAGGCGCTGGCGACCAGAACGCGGACGAGTATGTCGACGCCGACTTCGAAGACGTGGACGATAACGACGAATAACGTTCTCGTTCGCCGATCAGAACGTCACGTTCTGGTGACGTGGACGACGAAGAGTAGACGGACGATTCAAGTACTATCATACTTTATCGAGGAATAACTGATGAGCGAGGACTTCTACGACGTGCTCGGTGTCGGTCGGGACGCTGACGAGGACGAGATCAAGCAGGCGTACCGCAAGAAAGCCGCCCAGTACCATCCGGACGTGAGCGACGAACCGGATGCAGAAGAGAAGTTCAAGAAGGTGAAGAAGGCGAAGGAAGTACTCACCGACGACCAGAAGCGCCAGGCCTACGACCAGATGGGCCACGACCGCTTCGAACAGGCCGAGAAGCACGGCGGCTTCGACGGCGCTGGCGGAGCGGGCGCTGCTGGCGGTGGCCCCTTCGGCGGTGGCGGCGGCATGGGTGGCATGGGCGACATCTTCGACCAGTTCTTCGGTGGCGGGAGTCGTAACCCGAACCGACCCAGACAGGGATCGAACCTCCGAACTGGACTGGAGATCGACCTCGAAGAGGCCTACGAAGGCGCGAAAAAGCAGGTGACTGTTCGACGACCGGAACGCTGTGACACTTGCGACGGGAAGGGTCACCCACCGGGAACCGACGTCTCGACCTGTCCCGAGTGTCGCGGACAGGGACAGGTCACGCAGGTACAACAGACGCCGTTCGGTCGCGTCCAGCAGTCGCGCACCTGCCCGCGTTGTGAGGGTGAAGGCGAACTGTACGACGAGACGTGCGACGACTGTGGCGGCGACGGTGTCGTCCATCGGCAGGCGAAACTTCAGGTCGACATCCCCGAAGGCATCGCAGACGGGCAGACCCTCCAGATGGAGGGCGAAGGTGCGCCGGGCGAGAACGGCGGGCCGAACGGTGACCTGCTCATCGAAGTCCGGGTGCGCGAGCATCCGGATTTCGAACGCGACGGAGCAGACCTCTTCTATCGTACGCCCATCTCGTTCCCGCAAGCCGTATTCGGTGACGAAGTCGAAATTCCGACGCTCGACGGCTCGGTCGAGATGGACGTTCCGGCAGGCACGCAGAGTGGTGAGACGTTCCGACTGCGCGGGAAAGGGATGCCGTATCTCCGGCGACGAGGGCACGGCAACCTCCACGTGAAGGTCCAGGTCGTCACGCCCGAATCGCTGAACAAAGAGCAACGGGAGGCCCTCGAAGCGTTCGCCGAGGCCGGTGGCGAAGAGGTGGACGTCGGCCAGGGCTTCTTCGAACGGATCAAGAACAGCTTCTAATTTCCACCTTCGGGCCGAACGAGCTAAGACCGTGCGCCCCGTTGTTAGTTAGCGTCTCCCTCGAATGACTCGGCTCACATTCTCGCGTCGGCGGTTCGTGCAGACACTCGTTGGAACGAGCGCAGTGGTCGGTCTGGCTCGCGGACAGGCGACGACGTTCGAACTCGGCGGGCAACTGTCCGGTTGGATCGGTCGGGCACCGGAGGCGATCGCCGACGAGACGAATCCGACACTTCGGATGCAGGTCGGCAAGACCTACGTGGTCGCGTGGGAGAACATCGACGGCGAACCGCACAACTTCGCCATCGGGGATGGGTCGGGGAACGTCCTGAAAGAGACCGAAGTGGTGAGTGAGAAAGGGGCGCTACAGACGGTCGAGTTCACCGCGAAACCAGCCATGTCGACGTACTTTTCGCAGGTCGACGAGGAGACGATGCGCGGGAAGATCGTGACGTCCCAGCCGACGACCACGAACGGAACCGCGACGATGAGTGCCACCACGACTACGAACACGAACACCACGACCACCACAGCTACCTCGACGACTTCGACGACAACGACTCCCACGGCAACCGAATCGACGGCGACGCAAACAGGGACGGCCACGACGAAACCGACGGGAACCACGACGACCGACGACGGACTGCGAGGGTTCGGCGTTCTGGCAGCACTCGGGAGCCTGGCGAGTCTCGCGTATCTCCTCCGGCGAAACGAGTAGCGACCACACGAGTGAAACGAGTGGCGGTCACGATCACTACCACACAGCGTGGGGAGGGCCACCGCCACAGCACGGTGCGTCGTGCCGACCGACACACGACGTGCTATCGAGTTTTCCTCACTCTATCGCTGGTGATACAACCGTCGGGCTTTTGCACACCCCACGACGAGAGTCGGCATGGACACGTTCGCCGACCTCGTCGCCCGCGAGCGACGAAGCGACGACCCGGTTCTGGCGGTTCCGGACACGCGGGGGTACGATTACCATCGGTTTCTCACGACGGCGTGGAAGACGGGGAACTTCCTTCGTCATCTGGGGGTGCGAGAAGGGGTGACGGTCGGTATCGTCACCTCGTCAGCAGCACAGCCACTCCTCGGTTTTCTCGGGAGCGTCCTGCTCGGTGCAGGTGTCTGGTTCGATCCACCGAATGACGTGGATGCGCGGGTGCTCCTCGCGCCCGAAGAGGCTGTCGGCGAGTACGACCTTCCGCCCGGCGGTCAGTACGTCTCCTACGGCAGGCCGGTGGACAACCCCCGCGTTTCGCACTTCGAGGAAGACGTGTGGAGCGAAAACCCGGTGTTTCCCGAGACACCACTTCCACCCGAGACGACCGCACTCACAGGAGAACGGGAGATCACCCACGCGGAACTGCTCGACGCAGGGAAATCGGTTGCGGAAGAGTGGCACTTCGACCCTGGTGATTCGGTCGTCCTTCGTGCGCCCCTCTCCAACCCGCGGGCGGTCGCCGCTGGAGTCGTCGCCCCGCTGATCGGTGGTGCCGAGATCGTCCTCGACACCGACCGTGTCGGCGATTTTGCTGTCGCTATCGAGGATGCACCAGAAAAAACGGTCGTACAGGTCGCGGACGTTCCGCTTTCGTTCGGTTCTTCGATCTAGTTCGCGTCTTCGAGCTTTTCTAGCGAATCGGGATTTTCGATACTGCTCATGTCCCCGAGGTCTTCACCCGTGTACGTCGCCTCGATAGCCCGGCGGATGATCTTTCCACTCTGTGTCTTCGGGAACTCGTCCACGAAGAGGATCTCGCGTGGACGGAACGGCTTCCCAAGTTCGTCGCCGACCTGCTCGCGAAGATCCGCCCGAAGGTCGTCGGTTGGTTCGTAGCCCGATTCGAGGATGGCGTAGGCGACGACGGCTTGCCCAGTTGTATCGTCCGGCACGCCGACCGCCGCCGCCTGGTTCACCGACTCGTGGTCGATGAGCGCCCCTTCGACTTCGGCGGGACCGACCTTTCGTCCGGCGACGTTGATGGCGTCGTCGGCGCGTCCGTGGAGGAACCAGAATCCGTCTTCGTCCTTCTGCGCCCAATCGCCGTGATCCCACATGTCCTCGAAGGTCGACCAGTACTCCTTCAGGTAGCGTTCGTCGCCCGACCAGAGCGATTTGGTCATCGACGGACAGGAGTCTCGGGCGACGAGGAAGCCGCGCTCGTGCGTGTCTGCGATGGACTCGCCCTGCGAGTCGACGATGTCGATGTTCATCCCGAGGCCCGGCCCACCGAGCGTGCAGGGTTTGAGCGATTGGATGGGCATCGGCATGAGGAAACAGCCACAGATCTCGGTACCGCCGGAGATGTTGATGATGGGTGCTTCGCTCCCACCGACGTTCTCGTAGAACCAGACCCACGATTCGGGGTCCCACGGTTCGCCGGTCGAACCGAGCAGGCGAAGCGACGAGAGATCGTGGTCGGAAAGCCATTCGTCGCCGTACTTTCGGAGTGCGCGGATCGCCGTCGGCGAGATGCCGAACATCGTCAGGCCGTGTCGGTCGATCATCTCCCAGAATCGATCCGGTTCCGGGTGGTCGGGCGCGCCTTCGTACATGAAGACGGTGCCGCCGAAGGCGTGGTTCCCGATGAGCGTCCATGGGCCCATCATCCACCCGATGTCGGACACCCAGAAGAACCGGTCTGTATCCTTGTGGTCGAAGCCGAAGTAGATCTCTTTCGCACACTGCATCAACTGCCCGGCGTGGGTGTGGACGATGCCTTTCGGCTTGCCCGTCGTTCCCGAGGAGTACAGCAACATCGCCTCGTCGCTGGCGTCGAGTTCCTTCGTCTCGTACTCGTCGTCCTGTGTGAGAACGGCCTCGTCCCATCGCTCGTCGCGCTCGTCGTCCCACGCGATATCCGCGCCCAACCGGTCGTAGACGATGGTGTGCTCGACGTGGCCGACCTGTTCGATGGCCTCGTCCGCCGTGTCCTTCAGGACGATCTCGCCACCGCGGCGGTAGAATCCATCGCCCGTGAACAACACCGAACACTCCGAGTCCTCGATGCGCGTCGCCGTCGCGTCCGTCCCGAATCCGGAGAAGATGGGCACGGCGATCGCACCGACTTTGAGGATTCCGTAGAGGATCGAGATGACCTCCGGTACCATCGGCATGTAGAGGCCGACGGTATCGCCCGTCTCGATACCGCGCTCTTCGAGGGCGTTCGCTACTCTGTTCGACTCTCGGTGCAGTTCGTGGAACGTGATCTCCCGCACGTCTCCGGGTTCGCCTTCCCAGATGCAGGCGACCCGATTCCGATTCGGACTGTCGACCTGCGCGTGGCGGTCGACCACGTTGTGCGCGATGTTGATCGTTCCGCCCTGATACCACTCGGAGAACTGCGGCCCCTCGCTGTCGTCCCGGACGGTGTCGTAGTCCTCGTAGAACTCGATATCGAGATAGTCGACCAGTTCGTCCCAGAACCAATCAACGTCATTACACGTCCGGTCGATGAGTTCGTCGTAGTCCGCGATGTCGTGTTCCTGCATGAACTGCCACACGTTCGTGGATTCGACGAACTCTCGGTCGGGTTCGTGGACGATCTCGTCTACGTCCGCAAGCGTATCCATGGTGTACCCTCCATGTGTCAACGGTTGCATACCCGCCTCAAAATAGTTTACTTCACCGTGTCAGGGTAGTTCGCTCCCTTTGAGTTCGTCGAGTCGCTCGACGACTTGCTGGAGGTTCGCCACGTCCTCGATCTCGTCTCGGATGCGCTCGCGCGTCCGCACGTCGCTCGAATCGGCGTCGTAGGCGCGCACGTACTCGGCGCGTGAGTGCTCGTCGAACGCGTGGCGGATGGCGAAATAGCCGTCCGGAACGACTGCCCCGCACACCTTGCACTCTCGGCGCTCGTGCTCCGTCGTCTGGTGGACGATGGCATCTTCGACGCTCCCGAAGCGCTCCTCACAGCCATCGATGTCACATTCCCAGGCGGGCATTCGTATGTTGACTCTGTAATCCCGATGATAAAACCTTTTCTTGCCTGTCAGACGATGTTCCGAACCGCCGAAAGCTCCTCGATAGAGGCGGTAGCCCGTGAATCGTCTGATTTCGAGAGCCAGACACCTTCGAACCCGACCTGCTGTGCTGGAAGCACGTCCCGTTCGAGATCGTCGGCCACGAAGATGTACTCGCCTGCGGAGAGTTCGTCCATGGCGATCTCGAAGATCTCCGAGTCGGGCTTCTGCACGCCGACTTCACAGGATACCACGACGGCATCGAAAAACTCCGCGATACCGCCGCTTTCGAGCTTTTGTCGCTGGACGTGTCCAACGCCATTCGTCAGAACACCGAGCTCGTGGTCGCCCGCGAGTTCGGAGAGGAGGTCGTGAACACCGGCAGTGGTCTCGATGTTCGACACTTCGGTTTCGATCAGTGCTTCGGCAAACGAGTCCCCGTCCGTCGGCAGATCGAACTCGTCGCAGAGGTCGGCCATCGCAGTCCGGTAGGGTTCGGGGTGGCAGTCGGCGAAGTGATCGAAGAACCATGAACTGTAACTCTCACCGAGTTCGTCGTGGTCGGGAACGTCCAGACTTCGGCGGGCACGATCGAACATCTCTCCGAACGAGATGGAGGGATGAACCAGCGTTCCATCGAGGTCGAAGTAGATAGCAGTCATCTAACACGACTTTCGCGTCGGTTTACTTCTAGGTAGTGAAACCAGAACCACTATCGTGCAACCATACGAAGCAAACCATCGTGACCGACCGCGACGAGTTCCGGGTCGATATGCACGTCAAAGTGCTCGATGAACAGGTCGTTCGGCGAGCGAAAGAACGTGACCTCGACGCACTGGTGTATGCGCCGCATTTCGTTCGTCTCCCAGAGATTCGTCGGCGAGCAGAACGCTTTTCTGACGACGAGTTACTCGTCGTCCCCGGACGGGAGGTGTTCGCTGGCACGTGGCGCAATCGAAAACACGTGCTCGCCGTAGGACTCACCGAACCCGTTCCGGATTTCATTTCGCTCACGGGTGCCATGCGGGAGTTCGACAGGCAAGGAGCCGCCGTTCTGATTCCACACCCGGAGTTCCTGAACGTCGGCGTCTCCGAGGCGGACATTCGGGTTCACGGCGACGTCATCCACGCAGTCGAGACGTACAATCCGAAGCACCTCGAACGACACAATCGCCGAGCGAAACGAATCGTCGATTCGACTGAAAAACCCGCCTTCGGTTCGTCGTACGCACATCTTCGACGTTCCATCGGGGAGGTGTGGACTTCGCTAAAACGTCGAATCGAAACCGAAGCAGAACTGGTCGAACAGCTCCGTTCCGGTGGAATCAAACGTGTCGTCCACCGAAGCGGGCGTCACCACGAACTCCGACGGAGATTCGAGTTCGCGCATCTCGGCTGGGAGAACACGTGGGGGAAATTCGACCGCCTCATCCTCTCGGGGACGGAACCGACCCATCCCAGCGACGAGTTGTACGAGGATCGATTCGACGACGTACGAGTCTATTGAAGACCAGCAGCAGTGAGACCAGCGTCCACGACGAACTGTCGATGGACGAGTACCGACGCAATGAAAAGTTCCAACGCCGTCACCACGAGCGTCACCACCGTCGCGTGCCGACTGCTCACCGAGACGCCGAACGGTGCGCCGAACTCCTTCTCGTACGGGTAGAACAGCGCCAGCCCGCGCTTACTTCCGAGCATATCCAGTGCGTAGTGGGTGAGGATACCGATCCAGACGAACTGGAGATTGTCGAACACGATCGGAAAGTAGGCGAACAACGCCAGTACGGGCAGGTTGTGGAGGGTCTTTCTGTGTTTTCCGAAGGCAGTATCGACGTCCGGAAAGAGCGCGCCAAGGATGACCGGAACCCCGACTTCGATGATGGTGTAGAAGGTGATGGTGTCGCCAGACGGGTGTAAGATGTACCCGAGTCCGATGCTCAAGAGTGCGGCATTCAGGACGTGCTCTTTCCGATTCATTCGATTTTACGTCGCAGTGCGACGTATCAAGGTTTTCCCTTTCCGCCAAGTCCAGGTACCCCGGTTCAGTTCAGTTCGGAGAGCACGTCATCGAGCGCCTGTCGCGCGATCTGTGCTTTGATCTCCGTTCGGGTTCCGTCGAACTCGTATCGTTCGACCGTCGCATAGGTGTCGCCGGACTCCCACTCGCCAGCGTACGCGACCGCGATGAAGACGGTGCCGACCGGTTTCTCTGCCGATCCACCGGTCGGCCCTGCGATACCCGTCGTTGC
Organism: Haladaptatus rarus; assembly: GCF_054177585.1. Taxonomy (NCBI): domain Archaea; kingdom Methanobacteriati; phylum Methanobacteriota; class Halobacteria; order Halobacteriales; family Haladaptataceae; genus Haladaptatus; species Haladaptatus rarus. The sequence goes on from NZ_JBPEHG010000002.1 coordinate 524,274, forward strand.
AACGCCCCACGTCGTGCCGCTCACGTCGCGGACACCACGAGCCATCTGGCGGGCGACGGGTTCGCTCACCGCGCCGTGTTCGTCCAGTACCTCGCGGCTGACACCGAGGTGTTCCATCTTCGCGTCGTACGAGTAGGTGACGAACCCTCGGTCGAAGTAGTCGCTCGATCCCGCAACGTCGGTCAGAAGCGAACCGATCAGTCCGCCCGTACAGGATTCCGCGGTTGCGATCGTCGCACCCTCGGCGCGGAGTGTGTCTCCCAGGCGTTTCGCGACCGACGTGTTGTCTGTGTTCATGGGTGAACAGAGGAGGGTGGTGAGAAAGAAAGTACGGGGTCAGACCGTATCACGGTCGGTGTAGGTGATACGGTTCGTTATCTGGCCGTCTTCGTCGAACCGGTGGAAATCGGCGAAGCCGAACGAGACGCGCTCACCCCCCTGAACGCCCGTGAACCGCCCGCGAACGGCGACGGTGTCGTCACCGACGACCAGTTTGTCGATCTCGTGCTCGCCGTCTTCGAGTGGCCGGTCTTCGAGATAGAACTCGCGGAACTCGGCTATCCCCTGGAGGCTCTCCTGGCCGGGACGTTCGTAGACGATATCCTCGGCGAACAGTTCGAACACGTCCTCGTATGCTTCGGCATCGATGGCGTCGTAGTACGACCGAACGACGTCACGGTCTGTCGAAGATACCATAGCGAAAAGATACGCTTCAGGAGGCTAATCGTTTCGGGTCGAAAGAAAGACTTGCCAGTACTACGACCCCACGGGTATGGACTACGAGACGCCACTGTTCTTTCACGTGATGGCGTACGCGACGGATGCAGACCGCGACGTGATCGACATGGTGAGTGGCAATCCAGATTGGGGGTCGCCACCGGGTATCGCGGAGGGACTACACGAGTACGCCGACCTCGGCGGTGCGGATTTCCAGTACCCACCGAGCGAAGGGCTTCTCGAACTCCGTGCGGAGATCGCCGCCCGACGAAACGTCGATCGGTCGCAAGTGATCGTGACGTGTGGCGGTGGCGAAGCGAACTATCTGGCGATGGCTCGCGCGCTAGAACGCGATGCTGGAGACGAGTTCATCCTGACAGATCCCGTCTACCCCTACTATCCGGGGAAGACGAAGATGCTCGGCGCGACGGCGCGGTTCGTCGCCACCGACAACGATGGCCAACTCGACCCCGAAGCAGTGCGTGAGCAGGCGAGTGACGACACTGCGGCGATCATGGCCAACACGCCGAACAATCCCACCGGTGCGGTGTACGACGAAGCGACGATGCGTGAACTGGTCGCCATCGCCGAGGAGTACGACGCGCTCCTGGTGAGCGACGAAGTCTACGACCACTTCGACTTCTCGGGTGAGTTCACCAGCGCGCTGACGTTCGATTCCGAGCACCGAGTGGTGACGAACTCCTTTTCGAAGTCGTTAGCGATCACCGGTTTCCGGGTCGGCTACGCTATCTTCCCGCCCGAACTGGTGGACGTGGCGAAGACGCGCCACATGCTGACGAACGTGGCCGGGAGCCGTCCGGCGCAGTACGCGGTGCTCCACGCGCTCCAAGAGACGGGGGCCGAGTACTACGAGGAGAACCGTAAACTGCTCGAGTCGCGGGTCGAGACGTTCACCGATGCGCTGGACGAGGCGGGCGCTGATTACTCCCAACCGGACGGTGCTTTCTACGTCATGGCGCGATTCCCCGACTTTCCCGGCACGCTTTCGAACGTCGAACGACTCATCGACGAGGCCGGTGTGGCAGGGATGCCGGGCGAAGCCTTCGGCTCGTCACGCGACGATTGGTTCCGGTTCGCGCTCGTGACGCCGCGAGCCGAGGCGGCGGCGGAGCGACTGGCGACGTACTTCGAGTGATCGGCAGGCAATTCGACTCGAACGCTCGTCTGATATGCGTTATCGCCGAAGGAGAGGCGCACCCTTGCGGGTTAGGCAGACTGTCGGTCGCGGCAGGTGGTTCGTGGGGAGTTTCGACCGGAGGCGTCCAGCGGAGTTGGTTCCGGCTTGGTATATAAACTCTCGTTCGAGGGGGGTGGTGTCCGTGAACGTGTTTCGCCGATGTTTCCTGGGGTAACGTCTCCATGGTTCTCTCTTACGCTCACTCACGACAGCCTCGCGCCCGCACGCTCTTCGGCTGCCACCGCAATGACTGTCCGGAGTACCTCGAATTGCATCACCAGCCCCGGCGCGTGCTGGCGTGGTGGCGAGGCCAACGGGCGACCAAACCGGCAGCGCCAGAGTTCCCGCGCGAGGGACGAGCGACCGGGACTTTCACGACGATTTTTTCGCACCGTATACGCCCGAATGTACTGAAACGTACTGAAATGTACTGCCTGACGAAGAACGACCATGTCACGACCGATTCCAGCCGTCTTTTTGGTGTTCGACAGGTAACGTCCCGCTATGAACACGGACGATGTCGCGGAACTCATCGAATCTGGAATCGAAGACGCCGAAGCGACGGTGACGAACACGCGTGGCGACCACGACGAAGACCACCTCGCCGCGCTCGTCATCTCCCCGGCGTTCGAGGGAAAGACGCTGGTCGAACAGCACCAGATGGTGTACGATGCGCTCGGCGACCACATGACGACCGACATCCACGCGCTCGAAGTGAAGACCTACACGCCCGACGAGTACGAGAACCGGTAGCCGAAAGAACCGTCGCGGCTCAGCGGTTGGGGATCGACGCCTCGGAGATGTCGAGCACGCGATTTCGCAGTGCCTCTCCGGTGTCGGTGTCGAACAGGTGGATGGCCGCTTCCGGGATGTGGGCGACGACCTCCTCGCCTTCTTCTGCGGTTCGCATCCCGCCGAGCGTGACGACGAAGGTTCGTCGTTCTTCGGTTGGCTGTCCCTCTATCGACGGTTGACCTTCGATCGTCGGTGATCCGTCGCCCGTGTCGGCGAATCGGAGGTAGACGTTGTTCTCGTTGCCCATCGGTTCGACCACGTCGACGACGGTGCGGACATCGTGGTCGTCGCTTCCACGGTTGCCACTTCCGCGGTCGCCGTCCCCGATGGCGGAGATCTCGATGTCCTCCGGTCGGATACCGAGGGTGACTCGCGTCGTCTCACCCAGTTCGGAGTGCGTCTCGTTCGAGAGCGGATACTCGAAGTGTTCGCCGATGAGCGTATCGTCTTCCAGCGTCATCTCGAAGAAGTTCATCGACGGTTCGCCGATGAACCCGGCGACGAACCGATTCGCGGGTCGGTGATACGCCTCGATCGGCGTCGCCACCTGCTGTAACTTCCCGTCGTTCAGGATGGCGATGCGGTCGCCCATCGTCATCGCTTCCGTCTGGTCGTGGGTGACGTACACCGTCGTCACGCCGAGGTCCTCCTGCAACCGCTGGAGTTCGGTGCGCATCTGCGAGCGCAGTTTCGCGTCCAGGTTGGACAGCGGTTCGTCCATCAGGAACACCTCGGGGTCGCGCACGATGGCGCGCCCGAGCGCCACGCGCTGCTGTTGCCCGCCCGAGAGTTCGCCGGGTTTCCGGTCGATCAGGTCGGCGATACCCATCATCTCGGCCGTCTCCTCCACGCGCCGAACGATGTCGTCGTCCGGGAGGTCGGTCGATTCCTCCAGCCCGAAGCTCATGTTCTCCCGCACGGTCATGTGCGGGTAGAGCGCGTAGGACTGGAACACCATGGCGATGTTCCGCGTCGTCGGCGGTTGGTCGTTGATGACCGTCTCGTCGAGTCGAATCTCGCCCTGCGAGATGGTCTCCAGTCCGGCGATCATCCGGAGCGTGGTCGATTTCCCACAGCCGGAGGGACCGACGAGGACGAGAAACTCCCCGTCTTCGATCTCGACGTTCGCGTCGTCGACGGCGACGATCCGGTCGCCATCGTCGTCGAACACCTTCGTCACGCTGTCGAGTGTGAGTCTAGCCATCGTCCCGAGACCTCCAGTCTATCGTGTTCCGATACCCTCGATTCGTCGTGATCCGATACCGCCGTTCCGTCGAATGAATTCGTATCATCAGCTTGCAACTCCTTTTGCGAACTGTTCTCCGAACGCGATGTACACGATCAGCGTCGGTATCGCCGCGACGAATGCGCCTGCCATCTGGAGGCCGAACGACTGGATGATACCGCCGCTGAGGTTCGTCAGTGCGACCGTCACCGGTTCGCCTGCTCCGGCACCGCCGGGTAGGATGACCAGCGCGAACAGCAGGTCGTTCCACACCTGCGTGAACTGGTAGATGAGCGTCACCGCGAACATCGGTTTCGATAGTGGCAGCACGATGTTGCGGTAGATGCTGAACACGCTCGCCCCGTCCAGACGGGCCGCCTCCAGCATCTCATCCGAGAAGTTCCGGTAGTACGACCGGAACAGCAGGAACGTGATGGGAATCCCGTAGGCAGTGTGGGCGATGATGAGGTTGATGATGTTCGCGTAGTGGGCGTGCATCAGCGGCAGGCCCCACAACGGCGAGAGCAACGACTGCGTATCGACGATGGCGAACAGCCGCGACAGTGGCACCAACACCGCCTGATACGGGATGAAGATGCCCGCGATGAACAGCGCGATGATGGGCATCTGGTACTTCCACTCGACGTTCGTCACGCCGTAGGCTGCGAGACTCCCGAGCGTCGCCGACAGCAGCGTCGCCGGAATGGCGAGCATGAGGCTGTTCGTGATGCCGTGTGCGAGTTTCGTTATCGCCACTCGCCACGGTTTCAGCGTGAATCCGCCGGGGCCGGGCGGCGCGAACGGGAGCGTCTCGTTGAACGAACTGCTCGTCTTGAACGCGGTCATGATGGCCGACTCCAGCGGTGCCAGATAGAATCCGACGAGCGCGACCAGCCCCACGTACAGCACCAGTCGTCCCGGCCCTGCGTTTCGGAGCGCGCCGACTGCCCGCTCTCTGCGGGTCTGTTGCTCCGGTTCCGGCGTGGCGGGTGGGCCACTCATCGGGACCACCTCGCTTCTGTTCCCCGCATTCGAGACCATCTCTCGACGGCTATCGTCTTCATAATTCACCTCGTCTGTACTCGCTGTAGAGGTACGGACCGACGACGGCGAGCGCCATCAGGAAGAGGACGATGGCGATGGCCGACCCGTAGGCCCAGTTGTTCGACGCGAACGCTTCCCGGAACATCATCGTCGCCAGGATGTCCGCTGCCGGGCCGGGGTTGTTCCCGAACATCACGTACAGGAAGTCGAACGCCTTGAGCGCGAACACCATGAGCACCACCGCCGCGCCGATGGTCGAAGAGCGCAACTGTGGGATGATGACCCGCCGGTACATCCGCCACGAACTCGCACCGTCGACCCGCGCGGCCTCGTAATGTGCGTCTGGAATCGCTCGCAAGCCAGCGAGATAGACGACCATCGCGTAGCCGCTGAACTGCCAGATGAGCGCGAAGATGACCGCCGCGAGCTTCGTCGTCGGATCGCTGATCCAGTGGTGGGCGAGCGCGTCCAACCCGAGTTGTCTGAGCGTGATGTTGATCATCCCGCTTTCGAAGTTGTACATCCACGCCCACACTTTCGCCGTCACGACGAACGACAGACTCATCGGCAGGAGATAGATGGTTCGGAACGTGTTCTCGAACCGGATCTCCCGATCGACGAGGATGGCGAGCGCCAACCCGACCACCAGACAGAGCGTCGTGAACGCGACGAGGAGGACGACCGTGTTCCGCGCCGCCGTCACGAAGTTCGGGTCGGAAAGCGCCCGGCGATACATCTCCAAGTCGAACGTCGCCGGGTCGTAGGTCGGCAACGTAAGCGAGGCGAAGTCGGTGAAGGAGATGATGAGGTTCCACCCGATCGCGCCATAGACGAAAAAGCCCATCAGTAAAAACGGTGGGAGCCAGAACGGGAGACTCTGGACGAATTCGTTCTGGAGTATCGACTGTCCGGTTTCGCGGCGCTCTTCGGTTACCGTCCCTCCATCAGAGCGAAGCTCACCATCGCCGTTCGCAGCACGTCGGACTTGTTTCAGAGATTCGCGTATTCCTTGCATGGAAAATCAGGCGTCGAATCTCAGTTCGATTGGAACGCCTTGACGAACTTGTTGTACGTCTTATCCACGTTCCAACCCGAGTTAAAGGACGTGGCTGCATCTTTGAGCTTCGTCAGCGTTCCGGGGTTCGTCGCCAGTCCGTGCGTGACGGATGGTGGCTGAGACTGGGAGTTCTTGAACTCGTCCATCTGCCGCGAGAGGAACGGACCGAACTTCTCTTTCGGCACGTCGGTACGCGGCGGGATCGACCCTTTCTTCGGGTTGAATCGCTCCTGTGCATCGACGGAGCCGACGTACTGGAGGAACTTCTTCGTCGCGTCCTTCGTGGGGTTGTTCTTCGGGAACGGGAACGAGTCCATGACGAGTGAGTACATCCCTTTCGTTCCGGGGAACGACACCATGTCCCACTGCTTTTCGAACTCGAAGCCGTCCTGACCGCGGTACATCCCGGCGGCCCAGTCGCCCTGATGGATGAACGCCGCCTTCCCGTTGATGAGCTTCTTGTTCGCCTGTTGCCAATCGAGCGACCCGGCGTCACTGTTGAAGTGCTTCTTGTACTCTTTGACGAGCGAGAGCGAGTTCTTCACCGCCTGCTGGTTCTCCTTCACCTTCCCTTCGGTGAAACCGGTGTACGCCTGTTTTCCGTGTTCGCCGAGGAGTATCGTTGCCCACAACTGGAGCGTCGACCAGCCGGATTTCGTCTGGTGAGCCATCCCGACCGCGTCCGTCTTGCTCTCGACCTGTTTCATCGCGTCGACGAGGTCGCTCGGTTTCTTGATGCTCTTCGGGTCGACGCCCGCCTTCTCGACGACCTCGACGTTGTAGAAGAGGTTGTTCAGACGGTGGATGTTGAGCGGTACCGTCACGAACTTCCCGCCCGGTTTCGCGGCGTTCTTCGGCCCATCGAGGTACGCCTCTTTCATCTTGTCGTTCGACCAGATGGACTCGCCGATATCTTCCAGTTTGTCCGCTTCGACGTACGGTTGCAGGTTCTTCCCCGGCCACGCCTGCCACGAACTCGGTGGATTGTCGTTTAGGATGCGTTTTTTGATGACGGCGTGCAGGTTCTGTCCTGCACCACCCGAGACCGGATTCGGTTTGATCTTGATGTCGTGTTTCTTCTCGAACCCTTCGAACAGCGCCTTGATGGCCGCACCGCCGTCGCCACCGGTCCACCAGTGTTGGACTTCGACTTTGTTACCGCCACTATTCTCGTTCCCGCTACTGTCACCGCCGAGACAGCCAGCGAGACCGACGGTGCCAGCAACGCCCGCGAGACCAGTTGCTTCAATGTACTCCCGACGCGACAGCTTCTCGTTCGTTTCATCAGTCATATTTGTGCCTCTCGGTAGCGTATCCTACAATCAGAAGGAGCCCTTCATTATTATCCGGAGGCTAATCCGTTTACGAGTGACTAATTCCGTAACTGTTCATCTCTGATTCAACGAGGGGTCTGGCGTCGCCCGGACTCGGCGAATCCTTTTCGGTGGGTTTTACGCCTGGCCGTTGCCTCTCTCCGAACGCATGAGCGACGAGGATTACCGAATCGAGGAGGACAGCCTCGGGGAGATGCGGGTACCCAAAGACGCCTACTGGGGCGCACAGACCCAGCGCGCGGTGGAGAACTTCCCCATCTCGGGCATCACGTTCGGGCGGCGGTTCATCCGCGCGCTCGGTGTCGTGAAGAAGGCCGCCGCGCAGGCCAACCGCGACCTCGGGATGATCGAAGAGGACGAAGCAGAAGCCATCATCGAGGCCGCGGGCGAGGTCATCGCGGGCGAACACGACGACCAGTTCCCGGTGGACGTGTTCCAGACCGGCTCCGGCACGTCCTCGAACATGAACGCGAACGAGGTCATCGCCAACCGCGCAGCCGAGATTTACGGGAGCGAGATGGGTTCACGCGACATCCACCCGAACGACCACGTCAACTTCGGTCAGTCGAGCAACGACGTGATTCCGACCGCGATGCACGTCTCGGCGCTCGAAGCCGTCGAGAAGGACGTGCTTCCAGCCCTCGACACCCTGCGCGAGGCGCTCGAAGCGAAAGAAGAGGAGTACGAAGACGTGGTGAAGACGGGACGAACCCACCTCCAGGACGCCACCCCGGTTCGCGTCGGGCAGGAGTTCGGCGGCTACCGCACGCAAGTCGAGAAGGGCCTCGCCCGCGTCGACCACGTGCGCGACCACCTGAGCGAACTCGCACTCGGCGGAACGGCGGTCGGAACCGGGCTGAACACCCACCCCGACTTCCCCGAACTCGCCGCCGAATACATCAGCGAGGAGACCGGCGTCGAGTTCCGTGAGGCGGACGACCACTTCGAAGCGCAGGCAGCCCACGACGCGATGGCCGAAGCGCACGGCGCGCTCAGAACGGTCGCCGGGTCGCTCAACAAGATTGCAAACGACCTTCGATTGCTGGCGTCCGGGCCGCGAAACGGTCTCGGTGAGATCGACCAGCCCGAGAACCAGCCCGGCAGTTCCATCATGCCCGGCAAGATCAACCCCGTCGTCGCCGAGGCTGTCAATCAGGTGCACAAGCAGGTCGTCGGCAACGACACCGCGGTCGAGTACGGTGCGGCAGAAGGCCAACTCGACCTCAACCTCTACAAGCCGGTGCTCGCGCACAACTTCCTCCAGTCGGCCGAACTCATCTCGAATGCGAGCGAAGTGTTCGCCGAGAAGTTCGTCCGAAAGCTCGACGTCGACCGCGAACACTGCGAGACACAGGTCGAAGGGAGCATGGCGCTCGCCACGGCACTCAACCCCCACATCGGCTACGACAAGGCTGCTGAGGCCGCGAAAACCGCACTCAAGGAAGGGAAGACGGTGCGCGAAGTCGTCGTCGAGAAGGGATACTTGAGCGAGGAAGAGGCAGACGAGATCATCGACCCCGAAGCGATGACCCATCGCGGTATCCTCGGTCAGGACGAGTAACGAAGCAGAAAGACGACTGTCGACACTGATCACTGCTCTTTCTCGATTTCTGCTGTCGGCGAAAAGAGTTCGGATTCGAAGGCCAAAAACCGGTCAGAAGAGGTTCGTGAAGAACGACACCACCGAGTTTATCGCGGAGGCGAACCCGTCCCAGATCTTATCGAAGAACGATTTGCTGTTCTTCCCGTTCAGGTCGGAGGGATTCGATGTGGTCGTCGCCCGCGTCGTCGACGTCGTCGTTACTTCGTCGTCGTTTCCACTCTTCGTCGTCTCTTTCTTCTTGGTCGTCGTCGCCTGCGAGGAACACCCCTTGGTCGTTATCTTGACCGGCTTGTTCATCTTCAGTTGCGTGCGCGTCGGGTTGCTTACGTCACCCGAGAGCACCTGCCACTTCTCGACCTTCCCCTCGTTTCCTTCCACGTTCGACAGGAGCGCCTGCTTGTTGAACTTCGGATGGATGGTGAACTCGAACTCGTTACCGAGTCCTCGGTACACGGCACCGTCCGCCCGACCACCCTGCCACGTCCAGTGGATGACTGCGGTGGCCGTCTCGTTTCCGTTCCAGTCGCGGTGTTTCGAGTAGTCGAACGTGTCGCGGTTCGTCGGCCCGTCGTACTGGTCGTCCTTGACGACGAACTTCCCTTTGACGGGAAGGTTCGTGATGTTGAACGAGACTGCACCTCCGTCCCCGGCGTCCAGCTTGTCGTGAACCATCACGAGGCTCAGTCCCTTCGGTCCTTTGTAGAGGAACATGATGCTCGTGTCCTTGCGCTGGAGGCTCTCGGTCCCGAAGGAGGCGTACTTGTACGAGGAGGGGTCGGTGTCGGGCGTTCGATAGTCGTAGAACTGTTCGACGGGGAGTCCCGACATCGATAGCGGTTCGATAGGGATGCACTTACCGTCTTGTTCGATGGCGAACTGGGTGTTACTCTCCGATTGGAGTGCCCCTGCGGACGAGACACCCCCAAGCACTGCGGTGGAGGCGACAGTCGCCGATATGAACCGGCGACGATTGATCGTGGGCGAGTTCTCGGTCATGCTGTCCACGATTGATACGGTTTCCTGTCGTCTTTGTTCCACGCCGTCTGATTCGAATCAGAGTGAGCCGAACGAAGCGGTAGGGTCGTCTTTCGTGGCGGTAGGGTGACGATAATCCGGGAGCGATGACGGCTACGCTACGCCTACCTTTATACGGCATCTGTCCCGTTGTGTACGTATGGAGACACTCGATCCCCGCGTTCGCATCGTCTGGTTTGCGGGCGTTCTCATCACTGCCATACTCGTCGGTGGCGTGCTGACCGGGGTACAACGATTCATCGCGGACTTCGCCCTGTGGCTCGTCGGGGGTGTCACCCTCATTGCACTCGTTTTCGGTCTCGGCTACGTCATCGTCAAATACCGCGTGTGGCGGTTCGAGATCCGTGACGACGATCTCTATCTCGAACGTGGCGTCTTCACCCGCGTCACCACCGTCGTCCCGTTCGTGCGGGTTCAACACGTGGACACCCAACGTGGGCCTCTCGAGCGACTCGTCGGCCTCGGAAGCGTCGTGGTGTACACCGCCGGTTCACGGGGTGCAGACGTAACGATTCCGGGCCTTACGCCCGAACGTGCGAGCGACCTTCAGCGTCGGCTCCGGAACCTCGCCATCGAAAGCGAGTACGAGGACGCTGTATGAGACTTCATCCGCTCTCGCTTCCATACCGGGCGGTCACCCGTGGCGCGAGCGTCGCGTCGACCCTCCTTTTCGCCGGAATAGCGATCGCAGGAGCGGTGGAGTCACTCGATATCGTCGTCGTCGGTGCGCTCGTCGTCATCGGTCTGTTGGCCACGGTCGGGTGGGAGTACGCCTACTACCAGCGGTTCGAGTACGTACTCACGAACAGCTCGCTCGATATCGACTCCGGTGTCGTCTCGCGCCGCCGCCGCGAGATTCCGCTCCGCCGGGTGCAGAACGTAGACATCCGGCGAAACGTCGTCCAGCGCGCGCTGGGAATCGCCTCGGTGAGTCTCGAAACAGCCGGTGGCGGTGAGACGGAAGCGAACCTTCGATTCGTCTCCGCCGAGGAAGCGAAACGACTCCAGCGAGAGATACAGCGCCGGAAGCGTGACGGGGTTGCGGGTGTGGAGACCGACGAAAGCGACGAAACCGACAGACAGGAACCGGAACCCGATCTGCTGTACGAGATTAGTTCGGAAGAGTTGTTGTTGCTCTCCGCCATCTCGCTCGAACCCCGTGTCTTCGGTCTCGTCTTTCTCATCGTGCCGTTCCTGACCGACGCTGCTGACTCGCTGGGCGGAATGTCGTTCTTCGTCGGCCTCGCACAGATACTCGTCTCTGCGGTGGTGCTCTGGGTGGCGAGCGCGATGGTGACGTTCGCACGCTACTACGATTTTCGACTCACGCGCGTGGACGACGAACTCCGGTACGAACGCGGGTTACTCCAGCGATACGATGGAAGCATCCCGCTCGACAAGATCCAGACGATCACATTTCGTGAAAACCCCGTCATGCGCCGCATGGGGTACGCGACGCTCTCGGTCGAGACGGCAGGGTACGCACCCGGACAGGGACCGTCCGGCGGTTCGGAGGCGGCAGTTCCTATCGCGGTTCGGAGACGCGTCTTCGAACTGGCGCACTCGCTCGAATCGTTCGACGACCCGACGTTCGAACGACCGCCGAGTCGTACCCGCCGCCGGTACGTCGTTCGATACGTGCTGGTCGTCGCCGGTCTCACGGGACTGGCGTACGGGTTCGACTGGGTCACGGGGCTCCTCGACCGCTGGTATGCGGTGTTCGCGCTCGCCGTGTTCGCACCCATCGCCGGACACTACCAGTGGAAACATCGCGGCTATTTCGTCGGTGACGACCACGTGCTGACCCGAAACGGATTCTGGCAGCGGACGACGCACGTCGTCCCCTACTACCGCATCCAGACGGCTATCCAGCGCGAGACGATCTTTCAACGACGCTGGCGGCTGGCGACGGTCGTCGTCGATACCGCGAGTTCGGTCGGTCTCGGAGGCCAGGACGCTCGTGCTGCGGACGTAGATAGGGAGATCGCGAGCGACCTTCGTGAACTGGTCGCTCGGCGACTCGGGAGACAGGTTCGCCAGCGCAAGGCCCACCACCATCGGGCGAATTCGGAGACCACGCCGTCCAGCAGCGAGTGACTACTCCTCCGTCTCCATATCGCTGACCTCGAACCGCGCACCACCGAGTTCGCTGTCGGTCACGGTGATCGTCCAGTCGTGTGCGTCGACGATCTGTTTCACGATGGTGAGTCCGAACCCGGTACCCTCGTGTTCGGTCGAGAATCCGTCCTCGAAGATCTTCTCGCATCGTCCTGACGAGATTCCGGGGCCGTCGTCACCGATGGCGAAGCCATCCTGTATCCCCTCGACTCGGACGTGTGGGTCACTCCCGGCGTGGGAAACCGCATTGTCGAGGAGGTTTTCGAGGAGTTCGCGAAGTCGGCTCTCGTCGGCGTGAATCGTCGGTAGTCCGGCATCGACATCAAGGGTCGCCGTCTCGGTACCCGCAGTCGACCACGCATCGTAGACGACGTCCCGAAGGTCGAGCGAGTCCATCTCACCGACGGTATCACCCCGCCGAGCGAGTGTGAGAAGGTCGGTGATGAGTGTGTTCATCCGGTCGAGTGCAAGCGATGCTTCTTCGAGGTGCTCGGAATCACGGTCACGGCGTTCCAGGTCGATCCGAACTTGAGCGATGTCGAGTGGGTTCCGCAGGTCGTGGGAGACGACACTGGCGAACTCCTCGAGCCGTTCGTTCTGTTGTTCTAGCTCCCGCTGGCGCTCCCGGTGCTCGGTCATGTCGTCGAGAGTGATGACGACTCGTTCCAGGTCATCGTCTTCCGACTCTATCGGTGCCGCGCTCATCGAGAGCAGACGCCACTCGTCGCTTGGACTCTCGTAGCCGACGTAGGCGTCTTGAATCGTCGTTCGCTCTTCGAACACTTGCAGAAGTGGATGTTCCCCCTCTGAAAACGGGGTCCCTTTTTCGTCCGTCGCCGTCCACTGCGAGGAGTCGTAGGTGCGGTTCGTTATCTCCTCTTCGGTGACTTCGAGTAGTTCGACTGCGCGTTCGTTCGCACGGACGATCCCCCCTTCGTCGTTCATCACGAGGATGCCTACCGGACTCGTCTCGAACACCTGTTCTAGCAGTACCTTCTCGCGGTGGTGCTCTTCTCGTATCTCATTCATTTCGGTCACGTCTCGGAAGAACACCGACAACCCCTCAGTCGATGGATAGGCGTGAACCTCGAACTGTATCTCCAACGGGGAATAGTGCGCTTCGAACGCTGTTGGTTCTTGTTTCTCCATCGCCCGTCGATACTCCTCTTCGAACTCCGTGTTGAGGGCTTCCGGGAACTCCTCCCAGACGATTTCCCCGAGTAGTTCCTCTTCAGTCCTGTTCAGCAGGCGTTCGGCTCGCTGGTTGATGTAGGTAAATCGCCACTGCTTATCGAGTGCGAAGAAGGCATCCGTCACTCGTTCGTAGACCTCACGTATCCGCTCTTGATAATCCGTGGCAGCACGTCCCGCCCGGTAGCGACCGACGACGTTCTCGATTCGGTTCGCCAACACCGTGTACTGATCTGCACCACCGCTTTTCTGCAGATAGTCGGTAACGCCTGCTGAGATAGCCTCACTTGCGATCTCCTCACTCCCTTTGCCGGTAAAGAGGATGAACGGAAGGTTCGGAAATCGGTCACGAACGGTCTCGAGGAAATCGAGCCCGGTCATCACTCCCATGTCGAAGTCGCTGACGATACAATCGACCGAGAGGTCGTCGTCGAGACGGGCGAGTGCCTCTGTCGGGTCGTCTTCGGTATGGACGACCACATCCGAGATATACTCCTCTAATAACTTCGCAGAAAGCCGAAGGCGTGCTGGGTCGTCGTCCACGTGAAGGATCTGGATCGGCCGCTCACTGCCGAGTTCACGTGCCCCCAGTAAATCCGTCATACGAGTGTTACGTTCTTCCTCCGGTTTATATTTACGGGCCATCCGAATGACCACGACCAGTCTCTATAGGAAATCTACGATATGGGCGACTGCGGCGGAACCGTTCTTTTAACCATGATTCTCATATTCATAATAAATGCAAGAACAGTACGAATCGATACGTGTATTGAAAGCGATTATTTTGCTCGTCTCCGATAGTTCATTCAGCAGTCAGTCCGTCGGACGAACTCGCCCGAACTGAACGGTTTTTTACCCCTCCGCGTCTCAGATGCGACCAATGAGCGAGTACGATTACGAGGATCTCGGTCTGGTGGCGGGGCTCGAGATCCACCAGCAACTCGACACCGAGACGAAGCTGTTCTGCGAGTGTCCGACCGAGCTGCGCGAGCCGGACGACGCGGCACGAACGTTCACCCGATACCTCCATCCGACGCGGAGCGAACTCGGCGAAATAGACGAGGCCGCCCTCGAAGAGAGCCAGATCGACCGCGAGTTCGAGTATCTGGCCTACGATTCGACCTGCCTCGTGGAAGAGGACGACGAGCCGCCACACAGGTTGGACGAGGAAGCACAGCAGGTCGTCCTGGAGATCGCCCAACTGCTCGACATGGACGTGGTCGATCAGGCCCACCTCATGCGGAAGATCGTCGTGGACGGGTCGAACACCTCGGGATTCCAGCGGTCGACGCTCGTCGCCACCGACGGCGAGATCCAGACGAGCGACGGTCCGGTCGGCGTCGAAGACCTGATGCTGGAAGAAGAGAGCGCACAGCGTATCGAAGAGCGCGAAGACGGCGTCCTCTACAGCCTCGATAGGCTCGGTATCCCTCTCGTGGAGATCGGCACCTCCCCCGACATCAGTTCGCCCGAACAGGCCCGCGAGGCCGCCGAGCGAATCGGGATGCTCTTGCGCTCGACCGGCCACGTGAAGCGCGGTCTCGGAACCATCCGTCAGGACGTGAACGTCTCCATCGCGGACGGTGCACGCGTCGAGATGAAAGGCGTCCAGAGCCTCGACGACATCGACGACCTCGTTCGGTTCGAGGTCGGTCGACAGGTCGAACTACTCGAAATCCGCGACGAACTCCGTCAACGTGACGCGGAAGTCGGCGAAACACGGGACGTGACGAGTGTCTTCGAGGACACCGACTCGGGTGTTATCCGGGGAGCACTCGACGACGGTGGCAAGGTTACAGCGGTTCCGCTCTTCGGTTTCGACGGACTCGTCGGACGCGAGATCCAACCGGATCGCCGTCTCGGTACCGAACTCTCCGACCACGCCAAGCGTCACGGTGCGGGCGGTATCTTCCACACCGACGAACTCCCGGCCTACGGCGTGACCGAGGACGAAGTCGAAGCCCTCCGTGAGGCCGTCGATGCGGGTGACGAGGACGCAGTCGCTATCGTGGCCGCCAGCCCCGACGTCGCCGAGGGCGCTATCGAAGCCGCCGCCGACCGCGCCCGAGTCGCTATCGAGGGCGTGCCGGAGGAGACGCGCGGTGCGAACGAGGACGGCACCTCGCGCTACCTCCGACCCCTCCCCGGTGCAGCGCGGATGTACCCCGAAACCGACGTGCCTCCCGTCGATCTCGACCCGACCGAAGTCGAGACGCCCGAACTGCTCACCGAGAAGGTCGACCGCTACCAGTCCGAGTTCTCGCTCGACGCCGGACTCGCCGAACAGGTCGCATACGGTCGCCGGATGCCCCTGTTCGAGCGCGCGGTCGAGACGGGTGCCGACCCGACGTTCGTCGCCGGATTGGTCGAGAGCACCGTGACGGAACTCCGACGTGACGACGTGCCGGTCGAGAATCTGGACGACGAGCACTTCCTCGGCGTCATCGACCTCGTCACGGATGGCGAGTTGGCGAAGGAGGGCGTCAACGACGTGCTGACACTGCTCGCCGAGAACCCAGAGCTATCGCCCGAGGAAGCCGTCGAGAAAGCAGGTCTCGCAGGCGTCGGTGAAGATGATGTCCGCGAAGCGGTCGTCCAGGTAGTCGAACGCAACGAAGAACAGGTCGAAGAAGAGGGTATGGCCGCATTTTCCGGACTGATGGGCGAGTGCATGGGTCAACTTCGCGGGAAGGCGGACGGCGACCTCGTGAGTCAAGTTTTGCGCGAGGAGATCCAACAGCGGGCCTGAATCCCGAACCACCTCTCCGACGACCGGTAGTGGTAGAGCGTGTCAGTCGCCCTTTACTCCCGTCTCGTCGCCACCTTCCTCTCGGTAGAATACGTCTGGCGCTGGCGGCACCGATTCGAGATACGCCAACCCTTGCTGAACCGCGACGAGGATCGTGACCGCGACGATGACGATGACCCCCTCCATCGGTTTCGGGAGCAAGCCGAGGGAGACGATGAGCGTCGTCGCGCACGCTGGCGGGTGGCGCAGGTCCGTCACGACCATCCCGGCTGTCGTAAGACCGACCGAGAGGATGCCACTCAGCGAGAGCCGAAGTGCCGCCATCGAGAACGGTGGCGACGGATTCGTCAGGGAGAGGCCGGGCGCGACGAGGTGATAGAGGAGCAGTCCGACGACGACGCCGATGACGTGGCCGCCGATGACTCGTCGCGGTTGGCTCACCCGTTCACTGACCTTCGAGGCGAGCAGGAAAGCAGAGGGGCCGAGACTCGGGAACAGGAAGGGAAGACCGCTGGCCCACGCCAATGCCCCGAGCAGGACGAGGAGGATGCTGGCGACGAACGCGACGCGAGTCGTCTCGTGGAACTTGGGATCAGAGATGGAGTCCATCGTCGATTTCGAGCGTGGGTTCGAGTTTCTTTTCGTTCGGGATGAAACGGACGGTATCGTCGTTTCGGCTCTGCTGGCTACTGCCACTTCGCGTGCCACCTCCTTCGAAGGTGATGAACTTGACCTGGACGTTCACCCCGCCGTCGGCTTTCTGGCTGATGCGAACGTCCAGTTTCTGTGCCAGTTTCGGATAGTCCCTGTCGGACGTTCGGATGACCGTCACGCTGACGTTCTTCGACCGGGGGAGGAGCAGCCCCGCGTTGTACTCTGTCGTTACGCCGCCGACTTCGAGAGAGGGATACTCCTCTTCGATGGTGCTGTGAACCTCCTCGTTGACCGTTCGATTGAACTCGATCTGCTGGTAGGACGCCGCCGCGGTTCCGACGACGAACAGGGCGATGCACGCCACGGCGAGACCGCGAGCGAGTCGGCGAGGCGACGACGATGGAACGCTGACGGAGAGTTTCGGTCGGTAGCCGAGGTAGGTCAACACCGAGATCGCCATCAGATTGACCGCAACGACGTTCACGGCGAGGAGGACGAACGCGCCCGCACCGAGCACCGGCTTCCCCCAGCCGATTGCGATGCCGAGCGCGGCAGCCGAGGGTGTGATCGCTGCCGCGATGGCGACCCCCGCGAGCGTGACGGGCAGTGAGGTAGCGAGCGCGAACCCGCCCGCGGCCCCCGCCGCGATTGCGACACCAGCGGACAGAAAGCTCGGTGTCATGAACAGGGTGTACTGCGAACTCTGTGTGAGCACCATCCCGTGTGGGACGAACCCCATCTCACGGGCGACAACCGCGTACAGCGCCGAACCGAAGACGGCGACGACGATGCCGAGAAACTGCGAGCGCATCCCATCGAAGAACATCTCGTGGTCGGTACAGCAGACGCCGGTCGCCACCGAGAGTGCGGTTCCGAAGAATGGAGCGATGACCATCGCACCGACGACCGCTTCAGGCGAACTCCGGAGCAATCCGGCAGTGGCGATGATCGTGCTGAAGAACGTCATGGCGAAGTACGTCCGCTGGTTCGGATTCATCGCCCGAGCTTTCGTAACGAGTTCCTCCGCAGGAAGCGTGTCGTCGCTCTTTTCTTCCGATTCGGCATACCGCTCTTCCAACTCGTCGATGTGCTCGGTCGTCGCAGTTTCGGCTTCAGTGATAACCGTATAGGAGTTCTCGTCGATTCCAACCTCCTCTCGAAGCGTCTCCAACAGTTCGTCTACCGCCTCCGTCGGAATCGGGAAGTGCACGAGCGTCGACTCGGTTCGGTCACCGGTCTCTTCGATGACCGCGTAGTCGATGTCGTGGTCGTCCAAAACCGAGAGCGTCGAGTCCTGCCGCTCGTCCGAGACGAGCAGTTCTATCAACCGCACGAACAAACGTTCGGAAAGCCGACTCAAAGTGCTGGTGGCTGAATATGCAGCGTGTGCTCGTTAGCGACCTGCAGTTCGACGAACCACCGCCAACGCCTCGCGCGAGACGACCGACCATCGCGGTTCGCTGACTCGCTGTGACAGGTAATACGCACAGGCAACGAGCACTACGGCGAAGACGGCGTCGGTCAGCCAGTGGACGCCGAGATATATCGTCGAGAAGACGATCGCCACCGTGAGCACGGCGGTCGTGTAGGCGTACGCCGTGTCCGCTTTTCGGGCGTACAGCGCCGCGAGCACCGACAGGCCGGTGTGAAGGCTCGGGAACGCTTTGACCAGCGTGTCGGTCGAGTGGATGCCGTACTGGATAGCGGGGCTGAGTTCGTACATCAGGGGTTCGACGGTCGTCAGATACAGCGACGATACCTTCACCGGGAAGAGCAGGAAGAACGGTACAGCTAACAGAACGAGGAAGACGTACGCCAGTGCGTAGCGTTTGGCTTCCTCCTCGTCGTGTGCCTTCAGTTTGAAGTACGTGAACAGTACGACGAACGGAAACCCGACGAGATACACGGCGGTAAACACGAGCGTCAGGGGTGTGGAGGCGATCCCCTGAAAGGTGGCGACGGTCGCCCCTTCGATGGCGTAGACGAACTCGGTGAAGGTTCGCCCGACGTGGAAGTGAAGCGCGAGTGTGTTCACGATGTTCGTGACGACCCACGCGACGCCGAGGTACTTCCAGTCCGTCTTGAGGAAATCCCGAAACAGGGTTTGGATGCGCTCCTCCGGGAGAAAAACTTGCTTACCGACGAGCAATAACAGAACACTCGGCACTGCGACGAGCAGGGTGAACTGTGTCCCAAGTGGAAGGGAGTGAAAGTAGAGGGCGGACAGCATAGCTACTCATTACTGAGACGACAGGACATAAAGTAGTTACCTATCGTCCCGAGTTTGGGAGCGCGACGTGGCCGTTCCTGCGCGCTGGTTCGCCCGTCGAACGATACCACGGAGTGTGGCGATCTCTCTCCCCGTCGGATGTGCGCGACCGACGAGCCTGCGTATCATCCGCATCGCTTTGTCACGTTTTTCCACCGGATGGCCGACAATTTCGAGGAGTTCGGCGAACGTCTCGTAGAATCCCTCGATCGCCTGTTCGTCGGCTCGCTCTCGTTCGACGTCAGGAAGTTGGTAGTCGTCCACCGTCAGGTCGCGCAGTTCGTAGAGTGTGACGGTAGCGGCCTGCCCGAGGTTCAGCGAGGGGTAGGCCGCGCTGGCAGGGATGGCACACACTTCGTCGACGCGCGATAGCTCCTCGTTCGTCAACCCGCTCGCCTCTCGCCCGAAGATGAGGACGGTCTCCGTCTCCACCGCGGCGAGACTCGTCGCGAGTTCTCGTGGTGTCCTGAACGGAAACCGGACGTGACGACTGGCGTCCTCGTTCGTCGTCGCGGTCATCCCGACCGTGTGGTAGTTCGCGACCAGTTCGTCGAACGTCACCTCGTCGTAGTTCGGCAACACGTCCTCTCGGGCCTGTCCGGCGAACCCGTAGGCTTCGCTATCGCGCCCGAACTCCGGTGGGTTCACCAGTTTCAGGTCGTGCATCCCGAAGTTCTTCATCGCGCGCGCGATGGTGCCGATGTTGCCGGGCGTCTTCGGTTCGACGATGGCGACAGCGGGCTTCATTTCGGATACTCTTGCGAGAGATCCACGTCGCGGAGATCGATCTTCTCCTGTTCTTCCTCGGGCAGTTCGACGTTCAAGGCTTCGAGGTCTGGTTCCGGCGGTTCCGGCAGGTCGTCGGGGTCAGTATCGACGTGTTCCATGCTTCCGTATCCCTCCGGGGCACGACCACCATCGAGGAACCACTCGTGGAACTCGTCCTGAAGGGCTTCTTCACCACGGAACTGTTCGCCACCGTCTTCGAAATACCAGTAGAGGAAGTCCGTCTCGTGTTCCGGACAGACTGCGATTTCGGCCATCGGTTCGCCGTACACCACTTCGACGACGTTACAGCTCTGGAGGTTCTCGTCGCCGTGGATCAGCCAACAGGCGTCACACGGCGACCCGACGAGGGCGGATAAACGCGCGAGTCGTTTCTGTGTATCCGAGGACATCTCGTCCATCGGTCGGTAGTTCCCCTCTTCGGTGAACACCTCCTCCTCGTCGAATCGCCAACCGCGAAGTCCAATGCTCACTTTTCCCATCACGTCTTCGTAGCGACCGGAAGAACAAAAAGAGCGTGTCTGCGACCTGATGTCGGTTCGGACGTGAGATCACGGCAACTTGAGTGGCCACCGTCCCGGCAGGGCCGTTCGGAATACGAACGAAACCCGACACCAACATAATTTTTATCACGCGCCACTTCCATCAGTAAAGTAACAATGCGTCCCGAAGAGATTTCGTTCCGGGGTGGGGGGGACTCTCCCGAGTTCCACGAAGTTCTCACGGAATTCAAACAGCGGGGCTGTAACATCCTCGTCACCGGACGGGTCTCTGAGACGACCACCAATCGGACGACGATACAACTGCTCGGTGCTGCCACGGAAGATCGAAAGCGTATCCTCGTCCTCACGGACACGACCGCACGGTACGCGGGCGCGAAACTGCCTGCAAGTATGAGCACTGACGACGCCAACGTGTGGGTGATCGACTGGGGCGACGACGAACGTGGCATCAGTGCGGTGCCGACGCCGACCCCCCCTCGACCCGATACGTCCTCCGAAGATAGCCTCCGCGAACTTCGGTCGGACATCGTCACCGCCATCAGTTTCTTCGACGAGTGGGCTGACGGTCTCGACCCGGCGGAACTCCGACTGTCGTTCGATTCGCTCATCAAGCCACTCGAACAGTGCGACCGACAGGAAGTCGAACAGACGCTCCGAATCGTCACCGCACTCGTCCGCGGCGTCTCAGGCATGGCTCACTACCACCTGCCACTCCCCGATGACGACGACCTAGTACAGGAACTGTCGCCACTGTTCGACGCCCGAGTCGAAGTCAGGCAAGGTGACGGGCTGGTTCCGAAACAGCGCTGGCATGTTCCGGAGTACGACCAGACGACGAACTGGGTTCGATTATGAGCGATTCGCCCGTTCCAACCGACGACGGTGAATTGGACGTTCCGAGATTCGAACCAGTTTCGAACCCACCGGGCGTGGAGATCTTCGACCCGATCGAGAAAGCGCGGGTCGAACTATACACGTCCGATTCGGTGACGTTGCAACCGGCCAGTACGGATGACTTCCCGTTTCCGATGGATGCGGCGGTCGCGTTTTCGACGCGACGGGTCGTCATTCCAGATACTCTCCCGCTCAATTTCTGGGACGGAGAGCCAACAGTCGTCGAGCAGTTAGAACTGAACGCAGACGAACTATCTGTGGAACTAGGCGAGTATTACCTACAGGTCGCAGGGGCCCCGATCAAGCTCTACATCGCCTTCGAATCCGCAGTTCACGTCAAGCACGGAGACGAGGCCACCATCGTCGAATTCGACGACGAGCGGTCGGTGCGGCTCGGCGTCCGGTCGCTACATAGTCGTCCGGCAGGGACGATCACGGTGACGGACGCCATCGAAGACGTGATGCGAGCCATCTCCCTGTTCGGGTCGGCGCTGAAGACGACGAGTCCCGAACGCTCGTTCCCTTCGCTCCGAGGCCACCCACCGGCTATCGAACTCGGTGAGGAGTTTTCGGCACCGGACGGACTCGAGGCGCCGAACACGAACGTCCAACTGGTACTCCCGCCGGAACGCGAGTACGTGTATCCGGCCGCATCACTCGCGTACTATCTCGGGGCGACGGTCGTGCCGGGCACCGAACCCACGCTCGTCGCAGACGGATTCGAGTTTTCTTTGGCGGGGTCGAACGGGTACGAATCGACCGTCGGTCGCGTCCTTCGACAGGTGCTGTTCCTCGATTGCGTGGTTCGAACCGAGGGATTATATCCGATCGACCTCCACGAACGCGACGCTATCGAGCCACTGGTCGATCTCGACTTCGCCGCCCTCTACGATGCGCCGCTCGCCGAGCGTCTCAGGGCGTACCTCGGCATACCGTTCGAGACGCTCGAACCGCACATGCCCGAGTGGCAGTTGACCACCGACATCGTGCCGACGCACGACAACGTCGATGCCCTTCCATTCGTCGCCAACGACCTCGCCAAGATTCGCTGTCCGTCCCGAGTGAAAGACGCCACGGTCAGTGCACCACAGACACTGACCGAATTCTGTCGAAGCACAGTCGCGGATCCCACCGACAGCGAGACGAACCCACCGATAGTCGAACCGGAACCGGTCGAGAGTACCGAACACGTGTGGATCGGTGACGGGTATCCGATGGGGAGTAACAAGGTGTCCGTCGAATCGTGGCGGCGCAGAGTCGAATCCTCGCTTTCGGACGACCCGGCCATCCGAATCCAGGTCGTCTGCAACGACGAGAGCATGCGCGAGGAAGGGAAAGTCGAGGAACTGTACGGGTTTCGTGATTTGCTCGACTACGACGTCGATCTCGCGTACGACCTCACGACCGACGAACTCCGCGAACTCTTCGCACGACCCATCGATTTCCTCCACTACATCGGTCACGTCGATCATCGGGGAATTCAGTGTGCCGACGGTGTTCTCGATACTCGAAGTCTCGATACGGTGAACGTGCGAGCGTTCCTGCTCAACGCCTGTCGGTCGTACGACCAGGGTGGGGCGTTGGTCGAGAAGGGCAGTCACACCGGGGTGGTCACCCTCTCGGAAGTGTCGAATCAGGCCGCCACGAAAGTCGGGCGAACGCTCGCTCGACTGCTCAACACTGGGTACACGTTCCGTAGTGCGCTGTCCATCGCACAGGGACAGACGCTCGCGGGCCACCAGTACATCACCATCGGTGATGGGGGGACGACGCTCTGTCAGTCCCGGTCTGGCGGATGTCCCTACCTCTATGTCGGTCGGAACGACGAGAAGAAATTTTGCGTAAAACCGAGGATGTACTACACCCACCGATTCAGCATCGGCAGTTTCGTAGGAGTGAACATCGAGAGTGCAACGAAGCGGTCTCTCGGATCCGGACCCACCGAATCGTACGAACTGACGGCGGACGAACTCGACGCGTACCTCGAACAGGATATAGTTCCGGTCGAATACGACGGCGACCTCTACTGGAGCGACGAGGTCACCGCCGCCGACCTCGACTGAAAGGGCCGATTTTTATCCCTCGACTGCTGTCGTTCGAGTATGCAGAACGTCTCCGCCGCAGGACTCGGTATCGGCCCGGAGTATCCGCCCCGTATCATGGGCGTGTTGAACGTCAGCGAGGAGTCGCCGTACGACCCAAGTGTGTACGACGATCCGGCTGCTGCCGCAGAGTACGTCGATTCCGAACTGCTCGCCGAAGGTGCGGATATCGTAGACGTGGGTCTCGAATCGGCGAACAAGCGGTTCGAAGTGCTCACTGCCGAGGAGGAACTCGACCGGTTGGACGCAGCGGTCGAAACCATCGAACGAGTTTCCGGCGATGCGGTCTTCTCCATCGAAACGCGCTACGCCGAAGTCGCCGACGAAGCGCTCTCGCGGGGGTTCGACATGGTGAACGACATCTGTGGGTTCGCCGACCCGGAGATGGCGGTGATCTGTGAGGGCCACGACGCCGCTGTTGTGAAGATGGCGAGTCCGCCAGACCTCCGTCGTCCGGGCGCGATCGAGCGCGTGGATGACATCTACGACGCGCTGGCCAGTGACCCCCTGACTGACAAGACCATCCTCGACCCGGCGTTCGGCGGCTGGAGCGAGGAGAAGACGCTTGCGGACGACCGAGAGACGTTCCATCGCCTCGGCGAGTTTCGAGAACTGGGACGACCTCTCCTCGTCTCCATCAATCGGAAGAACTTCCTCGGTGACGTGGTGGACAGAGAAACCGACGACCGACTTCCGGCGAGCCTCGCGGCGACGGCACTGGCGGTCGAACGCGGTGCCGACGTGATCCGAACACACGATGTCGCAGAAACGCTCGACGCGGCGACGATCGGGCGCGTCTTCGGACGAGAAGAATGACGGGAAGACTTATGCCGAACGACCAACCAACGGGGAGTAAGCCGGAAGTGCTTCCATGGGTAGGGGTACTCGTTGGACGCACTTCTGGTGCGGCCACCCAACACTTTCGGAGCGACGGATGAAGTATTCCGAATGGAAACCGGTCTACGCCGCCATTCTCGACGATTTTGGCTTCGCTCGTGAGGCCGACGAACGTGCGCGTGACATACTCGCGGAGTTCGCCGTCCCCTTCGACCACGCTCGATTCGAGGATATCGACGGGAGGACGGTGGCCATCGCCGGAGCAGGGCCGTCGCTCGACGACGAACTCGACCGTGCGCAAGAAGCGGAACTCGTCTTCACCGCCTCGACCGCCACAGACATCCTCCTCGATGCAGGTATCGACGTGGATTGCATGGTCACCGACCTCGACAAGAACCCCGAGACGGCCCATGAGTTGACCGAAAACGGGATTCCGGTCGCGGCGCACGCCCATGGTGACAACATCCCGGCCATCCGCGAGTTCGTCCCGACCTTCGACACCAAGCACGTGCTGGCGACGACACAGGCCGAACCTCGTGCCCCGGTTTCCAACTTCGGCGGATTCACCGACGGTGACCGAGCGGCCTTCCTCGCCGATCACTTCGGTGCAGCCGAACTGGTCTTCCTCGGCTGGGACTTCGACGACCCGGCAGTGAGCGAGATGAAACGCAAGAAGTTGCAGTGGGCGGAGCGACTGCTCTACTGGTTGGAACGTCGCCGGGAGGAACGATTTTCCGTGTTGGACGGTCGCCGAGACGACATCGATACGAGCGCGTTACCGGTATAGGAGCGGTTCAGCGTCACCTCGACATGGCGGCACGGCATAGTTTTATCGTCGTTCTTGTCCACCGACAGCATATGGCACACGACTGCTCCTTTCTCGGCGATCTTCCGCTCGACGACGACCAGTTCTCGTTCGGTGACTCCCATCGCTCCGGCCACGCGGGGGACTGGGGAACCCCCGAAGACGAACAGGTAACACCCGACGCGGTAGTGTGGCCCGAATCGACGGCAGACGTGGCGAGCGTGCTCGCGGCGGCGGACGAGCGAGGCGTACCGGTTACGCCCTACGCGGCGGGGACGAGTCTCGAAGGGAACGCGACCCCCGCTCGCGGCGGTATCAGCATGGACGTGAGTCGGATGAATTCGGTGCTCGACGTACGCCCCGATGACTTTCAAGTGGACGTTGAACCGGGCGTCTTCGGCTCGGTCGTGGACGAGACCGTCGCCGGCGACGGTCTCTTCTTCCCACCGTTGCCGTCGTCGGGCGACATCTCGACCATCGGCGGGATGATCGTGAACGACGCCAGTGGGATGAAGACCGTGAAGTACGGCGAAGTGAGCGACTGGGTGCTCGAACTGGAAGCGGTACTGGCGGACGGGTCGGTCATCACGGCTGGGAGCAAGGCGGTCAAAACCTCCAGCGGCTACAACCTGAAAGACCTCATCGTCGGCAGCGAAGGAACCCTCGCGGTCGTCACGCGCGCGACGCTCGAACTCGCCGGAATCCCCGAGCAGATTCGTGGCGGTCGTGCCATCTTCGAAACCCTGTCGGACGCGGTCGAAGCAGTCTCCGACGCTGTGTGCTCGGGTGTGGACGTGGCGACCATCGAACTCGTGGACGGGACGAGCGCGACCATGGCCAACGCTTACACCGGTGCTTCGCTCCCGGATTCCCCGATGGTGTTCGTCGAGTTCCACGCGAATCACGGCATCGAGGAAGAGATCGAATTCTGCCGTTCGGTGTTCGAGGCACACGACGTGTCACGGTTCGAGATCGCCGAGGGTGACGAGATGGACGAACTGTGGCAGGCCCGGCGGGAACTCGCCTACGCGGTGCAGACCTACGACCCGGAACTCTCGCCGCTCCATCCCGGCGACGTGACGGTGCCCATCAGCGAGTATCCCGAGATGGTTCGGCTCGTGCGCCGACTCGCGGACGACCACGACCTGCTGATCCCTTGTTTCGGTCACGCAGGAGATGGCAACCTCCACTACTCGGTGCTGGTGGACGAGACCGACGACGAGCAGGTCGAACGCGCCCAAAAGGTGCAGACCGAGATCGTCCGGCAC
Organism: Haladaptatus rarus; assembly: GCF_054177585.1. NCBI lineage: Archaea > Methanobacteriati > Methanobacteriota > Halobacteria > Halobacteriales > Haladaptataceae > Haladaptatus > Haladaptatus rarus. The sequence goes on from NZ_JBPEHG010000002.1 coordinate 550,458, forward strand.
GCCATCGACGTCGGTGGCACCTGCACGGGCGAGCACGGCATCGGTCGCGGAAAGCGCGAGTATCTGGAACTCGAACACGGCACGGAGAGCGTCGAAGCGATGCGACGGATCAAGCACGCACTCGACCCGAACGACACGTTGAATCCGGGGAAGATATTCCCGGAGACACGGGATGGAGGGCGGGTACAGTGAGAGGACGGGACGATAGCACTGGCGATGAAGAGACCGTTCTCGTCGTTACTGATTCGACCCGGTGAGGGCGGCCTGCGCATGGCGAACTGTGTAGCGGAGGACACGATCCCCGTGGTTCCGAGTACAGTTCGCGGAACGACCCGCCGAGTTCGCGAGTTCGATAGGTGTCTCGAATCTCGTCGGTGGTCACCGGGGTTTTACGGCCAGGCCACATACCGTTTCGAATGGACTCCAATGAAGTCCGTCAGGAATGGGCAGAACGGTCGGGGGAGTATTCGCCGGACTACTACGCCTACTACGGACCGAACGAGACGAGCGAGTTGATACGCGAGCGTCTCGATTCCGTCCTCGACTCGACTGCGGCAATCTTGGAACTCGGCTGTAGTTCGGGTCGCCATCTCTCTCACCTCCACGACAACGGCTACGAAAATCTGTCCGGCATCGACATCAACGACGAGGCGTTCGACGTGATGGAGACGACGTATCCCGACCTCGAAGCGAGTGGCAGGTTCTACCTCGATGCGATTGGAAACGTCGTCGGTGAGTTCGACACCGGCCAGTTCAATGCCATCTTCTCAGTCGAGACCCTCCAGCACCTCCACCCGGACGACGAGGGGATCTTCGAGGAACTCGCCCGGATCACGGACGGCTACCTCATCACGGTCGAAAACGAAGGTGAGGCCGACGACCGAGCGACAGGAGAGGTCGCGGTGAAGTACATCGACGACGACTTCCCGCTGTACTTTCGAAACTGGAAGCACGTCTTCACCCAACGCGGCTTCGTCGAGGTCGATTCCGAACAGCTCGAACGAGACACGGTTCGAGTGTTCCGAACCGAATAGCACTGGCAGCCGAAATCTCGTCTTCCTTCTCGGGATCTCAGTCGTGAACCAGCACGTCCACGACGCTCGGGCCGTCTTCTTCGAGCGCGGTCGCTACCGTCGATTCGATGTCTTCGGGTGACTCCACGAGATACCCCGACGCTCCGTGGCTCTCCGCATTCTTGGGAATCTCGACAGGTGGCTCGAAATCCATCCCGACGAACTCGTGGTCGTCGTCCGTCCCGCCGAACAGCTTTATGGTGTTGTCCTTGAGGATGCGATAGTTGCGGTTGTCCGGAATCACGACTGTCAGATCCACGTCGTACCGCGCCGCCGAGTAGAGCGTGTGCGGGTAGTAGAGATACGATCCATCGCCGATGAATCCGACGACCGGTCTAGGGTCGTCGCGCCCAGCTTCGGCCATCGCGGCCCCGACCGCGGCGGGTAGCCCGTAACCGAGTCCGCCGCCTTTGTTCGAGATGTACGATTCGCGCTCGAAGTTCCAGCGTGTGAGCAGGGCGTACTTCGAGGTGACTCCCTCGTCCACGACGTAGGCGTCCGGGACGACGGAGCGCAGGGCATCCACGAGTTCGGCTTTCGAGGCTCGGGGGTCGTCGGATTCGTCTTCGCCCATCGACGCGATCTTCTGTTGTGCGAAGCTCTTGAACTGCTGGACGCGCTCCAGTCGGCCTGCCAGTTCGTCGTCCGCGACCTCGACCTGCTCGGCAATAGCGTCCATGACGAGACCGAGGTCGCCGACGACTGCAACGTCTGCCGGAGTGGTCTTTCCGACCTGCCACGGGTCGTCGTTCAGGTCGATGGCGGTCGCGTGTTCGGAGACGAGGTCGCGGTCGTGGCGCGTGAGGGTCGTGTTGGTCGAACAGCCCGCGAAGACGATGGTGTCGCTGTTCATCGTCGCCGCCGCGAGGTCTTCGTCCGGCGGGATGTGAGAGACCCACTGCTCGTGGTCTGTCGGGTACGATACCTCACACGACAGGATCTCGGCGTGGACTCGCGCACCCGTCTCCTCCGCGAGCCGAACCGCCGCATCGACCGGGTCGGTCTCGGACTGTGCTCCGTGGCGGGGAACGTGGTCACCGACGACGAGAACGGGGTCGTTTGCTTCCGTGAGTAACTCTGCCGCCTGTTCGATTCCGGTGGGATCACCCCCGCCGGGATTCTGGATTCGACCGACTCGTTGCGGTTCGGCGTCCGTATCGGCCATCATCACATCGAGCGGAAGGGCGAGGAAGACCGGGCCGGTCGGTGGGGTTTGGGCCACGCGGAACGCTCGTCGCAGCATCGTCGGAAGCGCCGATACGTCGGTCACCTCTGCGCTCCACTTCGTGAACTGGTCGGTCATGGCGAGCAGGTCGCCGGAGAGGATGGGTTCCTCGTGGCGGAAATCGAGGCTGTGTGCCCCTGCCGTCACGACGAGTGGGGCACCCGTCACGGACGCTCCGTAGAGGTTCCCGAGGCCGTGTGCGACCCCCGGTGCGACGTGGAGGTTGACGACACCGACCGGACATCCCTCTTGGGCGTCGTACTGGCGGGTGCTGGCGTAGCCCGCGGCCATCCCGACCGCGATATCCTCGTGAGGTGCGAGGACGTATTCCAGTTCGCTTTCCCCGAGCGCACGCATAACGGGCAGTTCCGTCGTCCCGGGATTCCCGAAGACGTACTCGACGCCGTAGGATTCGAGGGCATCGGTGAACAGGCCGGCCCCCGTGCGTGAATCTACCATGGCGGTGACTGGACGCGAAGGGCTAAACCGTTTCCGGAGGGTGAGAGACGTTCGCATCTGTTCCCTGAAACTCTGTGAAATGCTAACTCGACCCCGATAATTTTGAAGTTTCTCCGGCTGATAAGCCCGATACCAACTGATAGGGAGTGTTTCAAAATACGATGCAATCATCTCGATTCCGTAACGTCGCGTTGTTCTCTCTGCTCGCAACGATCTGGGGGTCGTCGTTCGTCGCTATCGAAACCGGTCTCCGGACGTTTCCGCCCGTCCTGTTCGCCGCACTTCGGTACGACGTCGCCAGCGTGGTGCTGTTGGCCGTCGTGGTCGGACTGGGCTATCGCCGGGAGGAGTTCGAGTGGCGACCGGCGACGCGAACCGACTGGTCGCTCGTCACCATCGGCGGCATCTTCATCTTCGGCCTCTACCTCGCGCTCGTCTTCACCGGCCAGCAGTACGTCACGAGCGGTGTCGCCGCGGTCGTCCTGAGCCTGAAACCGGTCGTGACGCCGATCTTCGCGCTCGTCCTCCTGCCGAACGAACGCTTCGATGCTCTCGAAATCGTCGGCGTCTTGCTCGCGCTGGTCGGCGTCGTCGTGGTGGCGAACCCGACCTCCCTCGACGGCACCGCCATCGGTGTCGGACTGTTGTTCGCCGCCGCAATCGTCTTCACGCTCGCGTCCGTGTTGACACAGCGGATTCGAACGTCACTTCCGACGCTCACCCAGCAGGCGTGGATGATGGTCGTCGGTGCGCTCTTCCTCCACATCACGAGCGCCGCGATTCGCGGTTGGCCGACCGTGTCGCCGTCGCCGCTCGCACTGGCGTCGCTCGCGTATCTCGCGTTCGTCGTCAGCCTCGCGGGATACTTCATCTACTTCGACCTCTTGGAGCGCCTCGGTGCGAGCGAGGTCAACCTCGTGAACTACGTCGTTCCGGTCGTCGCAACCCTCTTCGGATGGCTCCTCCTCGGCGAACCCATCAGCCGCGAGACGGTACTCGGATTCCTCGTCATCCTCGCCGGGTTCGTCCTGCTGAAGTGGGCCTCCCTGAAACGTGGGGTCGTGGCAGTACGCCGCCCTTCGCGGACGCTTCCGGGAGCGGCCTCGTCCGATACCGTGGTCGTCTCGGGCAACGTCTACTATCGGCGCTAAAACCGATTCGTTTGATCGGCCAAGAGACCGCTCCGTTTCACCGAGCAATGTCGTCGTCTGTGTGCGCGAGTGCGAGTCGAATCCCCGCATCTCCAGCACGGTCGAAATCCTCGAACTGGAAAGGCGTGAGTTCGACGTCCGGCGTGAACACGTCGCCGACCTCGTCGGGGCAAAACTCGACGTGCCGGAACGAGACCGTGAACTCGAGCCCGGTGTTGGGAAGTTCGTCTTCCAGAAGATCACGTGGGACGTTCGGCGCTTGCGAGGGTGGAACACCGACGACAGACGCTCCGAGCCTGGATAACACGAACGCTGGTTCCGCACCTGCAGAGTAGGTAGACGCAGATGTGACCACGACGACCGTCTCTGGCCGATAGTAGCCCTCGTACTCGCCGATATCGAACTCGGAAGCCAGTGTCGGGATGTGTTCGATGAACTCGGGAAGTGCCTCGTCGTGGTCGGACGCTTGTTTTTCGAAGTACTCGTCGAAATCGAAACCCGCCGGGTTCTCGGTTTCCCCGATCGGGCCTTCCTCACCGAAGTTGCGTCTGTACAACGCCGAATCTTTCGGGATGCTGACCCGTTCTTCGTTCGCCTTCGCGATTCCGTCTTCCCCATAGAGAACGTAGACGAGCAAGATAGTGAGCAACGAGGTTCCACCGCCGTTGTCGCGGGTGTCGACCACAAGCGTCTCCGTCCCGGCAGTCGCCATCTCCTCGGCCAACTCGAACAGGACAGCCGCCGCCGAGGGAATCGCTGCTATCATCTCTTCGTGATCTTTCGGAACAGGTTCGCTGACCACCCGTTCGTAGGTTCTTCTGGCCTGCCGTTCGGCGCTTTCGTGTTCGAGAGCCGCCAGCAGTTCGTGCGTCTCACGGTGGTCGAGCATGTTCGGTAGCGCCAGTAAGGCAGTCGAACGGTCGGCGTCGAGAAACCGATACGCCGGTTCACCGTTCGTGTTCGGATACTCGACCGTCGTTTCGAGCGTCGATACGGGATCTTCCGCTTCGACTGGATTCAGATTCCGTTCGACGGTCGTTCCGTCGTGCATCTCGATTCGTGTGGGGAGCGCCGTCTTTGGAGTGCCGAGCAAGTGGGTGAGCGAATCCATCGCTTCGAGTGTCTTGGCTAATTTCGTGGAGTCGCCGTACACATTTTCGGCACTCGTGAGCGATGACAGACGCTCTCGAAGGGTAGCCACCGATTCACCATCGACTGCGGCGAGTCGCCCGCCGAGGAGGTCTGCGTGCTGGTCGTCGTAGACCGAATCGACGTAGAGTTCGGTTCCCACGACGCGAAATCCGAGGGGAGATCTTCCCTCGACCTCGTCTTCTATCGAGTCGAGGGGACGAACCTTCGTGTGACCGTCCCGAATCCTGGCGACGAATCGAGCGATTCGCTCGTAAAAGTCCTCAATAGATTCTCCGTCCTCGGGAATCGCTCGAATCGACTCTTCGAGGCGACGATGGAACTGTACTCTGCCGCCGTGATTCGTGTAGGGGTCTGGATGGGCGTCTTCGAGCGTTTCGGCCAGTGTTCGAGCATCTTCGACCAGTTCCTCGCGGGGATAGCGAGATCGCGGATCGTCAGCCATCAGTCGTTTATCGAACTAGACAGAGCTGATAAAAAGATGACCCTCGACCCTCCCCTTCGCCCGAACGTACAAGTGAAACTCCGTCGTCACAGATGCTATGGCCATCTGTTCGCACTGCAAATCGGATATCACCGACTGGGCACAACGACTCGAACGCGGGGCCGCGGCCAGTACGCCGAAAGTCTGGACGTGTCTGGACTATGACACCAGCCTCGGAATCACGGATTGGGGGTCGTCGTGATGCCGATTCCGGGATGGCGACGTCGTGAAGACCTGGAAGGAGGGAAGCAGATTCGAATCTGGCTCAGCGAGGACGAGAGCGAAGAACTGTACGTCGAGAATCTGACCTACCGGGACGAGGGGTACGCGGTGTACTCCTACGACGTGTCGGAAGACGAGTGGGACACCATCACCGAGACCGAGTCGAGAGCCGACGCTGTCGAGCAGGCGACCGACTGGGCCGAACGTCGAGACTAGAGAAGTGCCCTTGACATCCTCCCCGCCCTGAAGGGCGAGGATTCCCGCGTGGGGCATCGGGTCGGTTCCAAAGTCCCCGCGGGCAACTTCCTCCCGCCGGAGGGAGTACCGGGTTCGTGCGTTCCACGTCAGGGCGGTGAGCGCGTGGTGACGCCGACTCGGAGGGAGTCGCCCTGCTTGTGGCGCTTCCCGCGCCCAATCCCTAACGGACTGTGCGAACGCGGGAATTCGCCCCCATCGTTTCGACGGGGGCGACACGGGCCGTGCCATCGACCGGACTCCGCCACGATGGTCGTGGCGAAGTGCAATCGCGAACGGGGCGTGGTTTGGTTGTGCCGTCACCCCCTCCCGTACATGGGCGTTACCGCCCGATTCCAGCGGGGCTACGGGTTCTGTGAGGACGGCGAACGAATTTTAACCACGGACTCCCCACCTCGTTGTGAACCGAGGTGGTGGGCGTAGAACCGTCCGTGTCGGCGGGAAGCGACCCCGGGTCTTCCAATTGATACTTTACGCGATTGGCTTAACTAAGAGTCCGATGCCGAGCTACTTGGTGACATCCTCCCACGACTGAAGTCGTGGGCTTCCCACGCCCGGTTGCGTTGGTTTGGGAACCTCGGGTTTCCGACCCGACACGCCGATGGGAGTGCCACGCCCCCGTTACTCCTATCCTGGGAAAGACTCGGAGGTACCTGCTTGTTTTGTGTCGGTCTGCATGTCCGAGGGCTCACGTTTTGATGCGGCAAACACCGAGTCAACTGCCAATTTTCGGACTGTCAGAATCCGATGGGAAACCATCGAATCGACAAACCCAGATACGTTGTGAGGGCACTCAAATCTATTGATTTCAGTGTTTGAAACCGATGACGGCGATTCATCCCACGACTGAAGTCGTAGGTTTTCTCGCACTGCAATTCTATAATAGTGGTTGCGTAGTGTATTGTCGGATTCATCCCCGCGCTTTAGCGCGGGGCTTTCTCCTCGACTCTCCGTAGTTCGTCGCTCGTGTCGAGGTCGGTGAGTTCGGAATCGACGTCGAGTTCCGAGAGGACTCCCCGGCCCGCGTCAGACCTCCGTAGCGCCTTCGCGTGACTCAGATACGAGAGCCGTAGCAACCAGAGCGCACCATCTACATCGTTCTGTTGCCTGACATAGAACGTCGTCCACCCCGATTCGGGATAGATGTGGTGTGGTTCGGTTCGGCCCTCCTCCACCAACTGGTCGCGCACCCGGCGCGGAAAGGCGATGTCGAGGATACCCCACTCGTGGACGTGGCCCACCTTCCGGGGGCCGAGACGGAACTCGGTGCCACCGAATCGGTGATCTCCCGTCTCGATACCCGCCCAATTCGATACGTCCGCGACGATTCGATCTATCGAGTCAGTCATTCGATTCTCTCCCATCTACCCTTCGTCTGTGATCTTCTGCCCCCAGAATCCCCCGTGTTTCTGGACGTCCACGTCACCGAGAACGCGCGTCTGACACGCGAGTCGAAGCCCCGACTCTGGGTCGTGTGGTGTTTTCGAGAGTCGGCGCTCCTCTTTCGTGTTCGGCTCGCTCACCTCCCCATCTACTTCGACGGCACAGGTACCACAGGCTGCATTTCCCCGGCAGTTCAGGTAGTGTGCCGTGCCGTTGTGCGGTGTCTCACCAGCGTCGAGGAGCACGTTTCGCAGCACTGCACCTTCCTCACACTCGATTGCCCGGTCACGGAATCTGACGGTCGGCATGGTGTGGTAATCGCTCTCGGACGACTTCGTTCTTTCCGCAAAACAGCAGATGGCCCTGTCGAGGCACTTCGTCGGGTGGGCCATCTTTGGCTGGCAGTCGTTCAGCAGTGGTCGTCAACGATGGTACGCTGTTTTCGGGGCAATTTCGCCCCAGTCTGGATACGGTGTGGAAGAAAAATACCGACGTTGCCTAACTGGTCAGGGTGCCAATGCGGCCATCGTCTTGCGAGCATCTTCGACGGTCGCACCGCGTGGGAACCCGACCGCCACCGCATCGACGCCGTCGATATCGACGAACTTCTGGAACTCTTCGCGTGCGCGCTCTGGCGTGCCTGTGGCCCCGAGGTCATCTAACAGGTCGTCGCCGACGAGTTCGGTGGCTCGCTCTTTGTCGCCGTTGCCCCACGCCGACGCGATCTCGAAGGCGAGGTCTTCGTACCCCTGCCGGGCCAGCGAATCGCGGTAGTAGGTTCCCATGCCACCGACGTAGAAGGCGGCGTGCTGGCGTGCGAGCTGGCGGGCGCGCTCGCCGTCCTCCAGCGCACAGCAGGTCAACGAGAGCGTCACCCGAACGTCATCGCGGTCACGGTCGCCGAGTTCGACGCCTCTCCGCAGGTCTTCGAGTCGGTCGCGTATCCCGTCCGGGGTGAAGACGGTCGCGTGCCAGCCGTCGGCGAATCGACCGGCGAGTTCCACCGATTTCGGCCCCATCCCGGCGGCGTCGATCGGTGGCGGCGTCTCGGGTGGCTCACAGCGCAGTCGGAAGCCACCGAGCGTGAAACAGTCGCCGTCGTAGTTCACCGTCTCGCCAGCCAACGCCTTGCGGACGATGTCGATGGTCTCGCGCGTGCGTCGGAGCGGACGGTCGAACGACTCGCCGTGCCACCCCTGGATGACCGCCGGGCCGCTCGGCCCGATCCCGACTCGGAGTCGGCCGTCGGACACTTCTTGGAGCGTGGCCGCGGTCTGGCCGATGAGTGCGGGCGACCGCGAGTAGACGTTCAAGATGGACGGGCCGAGCCCGATCTCGTCGGTTCCGAGTGCCATCGCGGTCAGACTCGTCACCGCGTCGCGCCCCCACGTCTCGGGGAGCCACGCGCGCTCGTAACCCAATTCTTCCGCTTTCTGTGTGAGGTCGACCAACGTATCGACGCTCGGCTGTGCCGCGACCGGAAGGTGAACCGTTCTCGCTGCGGGCATTTCCTACGAATGCGGTGTGGGGGTTCGTATCACTGTCGGTGTTCATGAGCGGGTTGTGGGTTCAATATTCGTGGTCGAGAAAATTCCGACGAACAGGGCTCTCGGTGTTGCTAGCAATCGCCAATTCACAGGAAACTATCTTCTCTCTGAAACCGTTCGTTTCTGTGTTGCTAGCTATCTCCGACGTTGAATACCGCAACCGCACCTCGTCCTCCCCAACCTCCTCCCCTACTCCGGACGAGCGACCCTCGGCCGGGTTCTCGCTCACTGCGTTCACGAGAACATCATTCAGTCGTCCCTCGCGCGGGCGAACCTCCATAAGAGGTTCGCCATCGCGCGCCGGAATGATTCGTGAAGATTCGAGTAATCCAAATTTCCCGTGTCGCGCGCGCTGGCACAGCCACGAGGGCAGCGGTCGTCCGAGGGGCTGTGCTGACTCCGTGCGAGGGATGAGTACCGGAACGCAGTGAGGAACGCAATCGGCTGGGGAGGCTCGTGGCTGTCGCGGTGCGGTGGCGGTATGGTCACAGTCGGCGATAGCTAGCGACGTGGCAAAGAAACAAACTCTCAAATAGATGGCAGTTACCGTTGATTCTCCAATAGCTAGTGACAGAATCCGAAAGACGAGAAATCCGACGATGAAAGACTGATCTGTCCTTCCTAGTCCGACCAGCCGAACTGCTCTTTCGCCTGTTCGATCGCACCCTGCAGCTTCTTCTCCAGTTCGTCGATAGACCGCTGGACGTAGTGGACTCGTTCGCGGGGAATCCGCCGAACTACGTCGTCGCCCTCGTCGTTTTCACCGACCTTGATGAGCCAGTGGTCGTCGAAGTAGACGACATCCTCGTTCTCGATATCGCGTTCTATCGTCCCCTCGCCGGGGTCGTCGTAGACGATAGTCGCCGTACCAACGTCTGGGTCTGGCATGGGTCGGTCTATTCGGGCGAGATGGGAGAGGCTTCTGGCCGCCGACTATGCGATGGCCGTCGATTACGCGAGCGTGAGGCTTCCGAGTCCGAGCGCCTGCATCAGCGGGATACCGCTCGCCAGCGCACCGAGGAGGTAGCCGCCGATCGCACCGCCGTTGAGGAGCGGGAGCCCGGCGTGCGCGCGGCCTTTCAGCACCATCCAGAGCAGGACGACCAGCCCGGCCAGCGTACCGATCATCGCGGTCAGTGCGGGCAGATTGAGCGCCATACCGGAGACCAGTGGGTCGGCCTCCGAGAAGAACGCGGCACTGGCGACGAGGACGGTGGGCATCACGGCGTCACCGAGACCGATGAAGAAGGCGTCTCGGTCTCCCTCACCGGGTTCTACGTGCTCGTCGATCGCACCCTCGTTGGTGGCCTGTGCGGTCTCGTCCAGAAACGAGTAGGAGAGCGTCAGCGGAATCACGAGGATAACGGGTATCTTCAGATCCATCACGCCGGATGCGAGCGTGAGCATGTGCTCCGTGCCGTAGACACTGATGGCGTCGTAGATGGCGAGGACGGCGAGCAGGAGGATGGCCGGGAGAAGGCCGAAACTGATACCGAACAGGCCCGCCGCACCCGCACCCATGACGACCCCGGCGGCGTCGATGACGTACCATTCGGGGTAGACGGCGAGCGCCACGGCCACCAGCGCGGCAGCGACCCAGGCGATGACGTTTATCGGTGCGCCACCGACCGAGATCTCGACCACGGACGGGATAACGACGCTGAAGACGTACAGCGAGAGCATTCCGCTGGTGAGGATGATGACCGCCCGGAGAATCCACTCGACGCCGAGTTTGATGATCGCCAGCATACCTGCCGTGAAGACGAGGATGACTGCGACGTAGACGAGACTGTTCGCCGGGTCGGAGGGGTCTTCGACCGTCTGGTAGCCAGCCGATTCGAACGGTTCGACCAGCGCCAGCGCGCCGAGTTGCACCCCGAGGAAGATGGCGATAGTCAACCCGGAGGCGAAGAGAATCCGCGTTCGTTGTTCCATGACCTGAGCATAGAAGTGATCCCTCTTTGTGGTTTTGGGTTCGACAGCTTCGGCGGGAACGGTGTCGTACAGTGGGTTCGCTGACTGGTGGGTGTTTAAAGACGGTGCTAGATATCGTACCCGAAAACCGATCACCGACCCGTTCGAACCACTCGCTCCAGTCGACCGACCGTCTCGGTCTCCGGTTCCTCGTCCGCTTCGTCACCGCCCTCGACTCGCTCGACCGGCGGATCGCGGTACTCGGTGTAGACGTTCCAGATGGTCTCGTCGGTCGCTCGGACGGTGAACTCCCGGACATCGTTCTCGGGTCGCCAGATGCGCGTCACCTCTCCCTCGGTGGTTCCACCGGCCCCTGGATTCCGCTTTGGCGACCATTCGAGTCGGACGGTCGTCCCCTCCGTGAGTTCGTCCGGCGTTAGTTCGTCGTTCATCACACCGATTCCCGTCTCGTTTTCCGTCAACGTGACGGCCTTCGGTTCATCGGCTGGAATCGGTGTTTACGTCCATTGGTCGAGACCGGTCTGGGTCACGCTCTCTTCGATCCGCTCGAAGCCACGTTCGACCTCGTCGGCGTGAACGTCCCATTCCTCGGTGACGTACGCTCGTGCTGCCTCGATATCGGGGTTCATCTCGGTGTCGAATTCGTACTCGTCGGTCACGTCGGGGTCGAGGAACAGTTCGCGGATACGATCTGCGTATTCGATGTACTCGTCTCGGTCTTCGAGAACGGCCCAGAGGTCGCCGTGCTCTTTGACCGATTTCAGCGCGGTCTTCGGGCCGACACCGGAGATGCCCTCGTTGAAGTCCGTTCCGCAGAGGATGGCGATGTCAACCAGTTGTTCCCACGTGATGTCGTGTTCTTCGAGCGTGGCGTCGAAGTCCATCAGCTCCGGGTCGCCCTTGCTCGTGAGTTTGCGGAGCGTGAGCGGCGACCCGAAGAGCAGCGCGTCGTAGTCCTCGGTGCCGGTGTAATCGACCGCACCCCGTCGTGCCATGTGCGCCGCTTGCGCTTCGCCCTCGGCAGGGGCTTCGATGACCGGTACGTCGAGCAGGTCGAGCAGTTCCCGCGTCGTCTCCTGGATGACGGGGGTGAGTCGCTGGGTGTGTGCTTCGAGTCGGGCGACCTCTATCGTATCACCCTCCTCGCGCGCATCTTCCAGTTGGTCTTCCAGTTTCTCGCGCTGTTCGCGCCGACTCTCGATCTCGTCGCTCTTGAGGTCGGTCACGCGCCCGTCGAAGACGAATACCGGCGTCAAGTCGTGCTCGAAGAACTTCGGAAGCCCCTGCACGATGCCGACGAGGTTCGCCACCTCGGTACCGTCCGCGGTGGTGTACACCTCGTCGCGCGTCCACTTCACCGTCGTCGTGAGGTAGCGATAGAGCCAGTTGTGGGCGTCCACCGCCACCAGCGATCCATCCAGTTCGTCGAAGCCGACTTCTTCGAGAACGGCGAGTTGCCGCAGTGCAGAATTACCCATTTACGGGCACTAAGTGTGGGGTGGGCTTGAAAGCTCCCGTCCGCTCATACCGGTATCGAGAGGCCGACCATGTCTAAAATCGTGAAGATACCGACCGGAATCCCGACCGTGACGATGGCCTGTCGGCGAGTGATGTCCCGGGCGTGTCGAACCGCCGCCACCCAGACGAAGGCACTCCAGAGGGTGAACAGCAGGTCGACGGAACGCAGGACGAGCGTGGCGAGCGTTCCCCTCGCCACCATCTCCATCGCGGTCTGGGAACCTGCCCGCGCAGCCGGAGACGGGTCGAGCGCGACAGCGACGACCACGAGCGTCACCACGCTGTAGAGGACGGTGGGAAGGAATCCCCATCCCGAGAGAACCACGGTATCGCGCAGTGAGCCATCCGCGTCGAACAGCGACGAGATGGCGTAGAACACGACGCCGTAGAACGCCCAGATGACGAACGGTATCACGAGCGAAATCGCCAGGAGAATGGGGAACGATGGCGGTGTGTTCGGCCCATCGAGAATCCACACCGTCACCAGTGACTTTGCGATGCCGACGATGCCGAGCATCGCCACCACGAGCGCAGGGAGAACGAACGTCGGTGAGGTATTCCGTCGGAAAAAGAACGTGTCGGGATCGAAAAGTACCGTTCGTATCGAACTCATAGAGGGCGTGTCACGATTCGTGATGTTGCCTACTAGATGAAAAATTCTCGGGTCATCGGCGGTTCGTCGCTGGTGGCTCTACACCGTTCTTCTCCTCCAAGAACTTCTCCTCTGCCTTCGAAAGGTCGCGCTCCCGAAATACATCCAACCCTGCTTGATACGCTTCCTGTGACCGTTCTCCCGGAAACTCCAGGACGAGTTCGGCGATCCCCGTCTCCTCACCCACGAAACCGAATCCAGCCCGGTAGAGCGCCTGGTACGCGAAGGGATTGTTCACCGCGATATTCACGCGCTGGTAGCCACGGTCACGGATCTGTGCCGTCGTGAATCTGGCCAACTGCGCACCGATGCCTTCGCCGCGCCGATCTCTCCGTACGGTCACGTATCGGAGCCACATCGTCTCCTCGTCGGTGCGGTCTTCGTTGAAGGCGATGGCCGCGATGATTTCGCCATCATCGTTTTCGTCGTCGTTTCCCTCCCCTCGCACCACCGCCTTCCCCGTGTTCGACATCACGAACTTCCCCGCGTAGCTGAACCGTTCGTGGTCGAGTCGAAGGGTCGGGCCGTCCTCGGGCCAGCCCAGTACCGCGTACTCCATATCGTGCAGTTCGGACGCGAGCTTCATCCATCCATTGGGTTTTACCCGATGGGCCGCCACTCTACTGTCATGCCATCCGCCACCGGAGATATCTCATATTTCGACCGCTTCGCACGCTTCTACGATGCCCTCTCGCCGGACGCCGATAGAGAGATCCTAGAAGAGGGACTCGCACAGGCAGAACGCCCCATCGAGCGCGTCGTGGACGTGGCAGGAGGAACCGGACGCGCCGTCAGAGCACTCGACGCCGACGAACGGATCGTTCTCGATGCATCAGAAGGGATGCTCGCGCAAGCACACGCGAACGGGCTCGTCAGCGTGCGCGGGGATGCCTCCCGACTCCCACTTCGGTCGGATTCGGTCGATGCCATCGTCATCTCCGACGCCTTGCATCACATCGGAGATGTGGACAACACCCTCGCCGAAGTTGCTCGGGTGCTCCGTTCCGGTGGTGTCCTCATCGTCCAGGAGTTCAACCCGGCGACGATTCGCGGCAAACTCCTCGTCAGGAGCGAACATCTCATCGGGATGAACTCTGCCTTCTTCACGCCCGATGAGTTGGTTCGGAAGCTCTCCGACGTGAATCTCGTTCCGCGTGTCCGGAATCGAGGGTTCGATTACACCGTCGCGGGCATCAAGCGCACATCGGGAACGACATAACCCCTGCGTTCCGAATACGTGATATGAGCAGTGTGTTCGGTGCCCGGCGTCTCGACCGCTCGCCAGTCACTGCCGGACTCGTCGTCGGCGACCTGCTGGTTCTCGCAACGTTCCTCGCTATCGGCGAACTCCGGCACAACGTGAATCCGATAGAGATGCCGATGATATTCGCGGATACACTCACACCCTTCCTCATCGGATGGATCATCGCCTCGCTCGTGTTCGGCACCTACGGTACCCGAGCACGTCGGTCGGTTCGTGACGCGGTGCTCCTCACCGGTGGCGCGTGGATCGTCGCAGCGGGAATCGGATTGGCGATTCGCTCGACCCGGTACTTCCACGGGAGCGCCCCGTGGACGTTCGCCGCCGTCGTGACGGGATTCGGACTCGTCTTCTTCGTCGGGTGGCGAGCAGTAGCGACGGCAGCTATGCGGTAACGCGCCGGTACTCGATGTACGAGTAGATAGCCAGATAGACCGCCACACCGACGGCTGGCCAGACGATGAGATGTATCGCAAACGCCGGAACGAGCGCACCGAGGACTGCGATGAGACCGGCGAGTTTGAACAGTGGCCCGGCGCGAGAGTGGGTTCTCTCCCAGACCTCGTTGCTCGTCATCGTCCACGGCGTTCTGAAACCGACGAACCAGTTGCGTTCGACGTGGGTCATCAGCATGCCGATGAAGTAATAGAGCACACCGATCGCTGGCGCGAGTACCGTCGTGAAATCGAACCGGTAGCCGAGATTCCAGAGAATGACGAGCAGGTGGACGTACAGCATGAACGCGACGAACAGGACGACGAACAGGTCGTAGAACTCGCGGAACGCCGTGATGTTCTCCCGCAGCGGGTCGATTTTGGGGATCACCGCGAACAGGACGAGGATTCCGAGGGTCAGCGCCGGGAGGAAGAACGCCCCTGCGAGCCTCGACATCGTCCCGTCGGCCTCACCACTCGCGTTCCAGTGGGTCGCCATCTGCTCGGGCAGCTCCGGGTAGTAGTAGGCGCTGACTCCGAACGCGACGACGACGAGCGCGAGTGCGACGAGGTACTTGGTTCGCCCCTTCATATGTGATGGTTTAGCGTTTTGAGTTATAAACCTACGTGGGCTACCTGAAACGCAACTCTGATTGTCGCCCGGTCGGTCGGATTCGACATGACAACTTCGGAGGGGGATATCGACTACGCCGCGCGTGCGAAGGACGCGCTCGGCTTCTCGCGGTGGTGGCAGGTCGTCGCCGCAGCGGTGATGATGGGGCTGGTCAGCCCCTACCAGTACGTCTGGTCGTCGATTCGCTCGCCGATGGCGGGGGCACTCGACATCGACCCGGCGGCACTCGGGGCGGTGTTCACACTGTTCGTCATCTTCCAGGCGGGGTCACAGTTCCCCGTCGGCTGGTGGCGAGACCGACACGGGCCGCGTGCATTGACGCTTCTCGCGGGACTCCTCGCAGGCGGGGGCTATATCGGACTGGCATATGCGACGAGCGTGTGGCAACTCTACGTCCTCTACTCGCTCGGCGCGATCGGCGTCGGCATCGTCTACACCGTCGCGGTCAACACCGCGTTGAAGTGGTTTCCCGACCGGCGTGGGCTGACGACCGGATTCGGGACGATGGCGTTCGCGGGCGGAAGTGCACTCGTGGTTCCGTACGTGCGCGCGAACGCGACGGCGGCGAGTTACTCGAACGTCCTCAGAAATATGGGGGTGCTCATCGGCATCGGCATCCTCGTGGGTGCGGTCGTTCTGCGCGACCCGCCGACCGGGTGGCTGAAGCGGACAGACGGGGGAACGACCGAGTCGAAATCCCTCTCGGGTCGGCAGTACACGTGGCGCGAGATGGCCGGGACGTGGCAGTTCTGGCTGATGTACGTCATGTTCGTCTGCGCCAGTGGGGCGGGGTTGATGCTCACGGCGAAGGTCGTCTCGTTCGCGGAGAATCTGGGACTCGCGGCGGCCATCGCCACGATATCGGCGACGGTCTTGCCCGTCTCCGGCGGCGTCGGTCGGTTGCTCGTCGGGGACGCCTCCGACCGTCTCGACCGAGAACGAGCCATGGCCGCATCTTTCCTCCTCTGTGGACTGGGGCTGTTCGCCGTGGTGTGGTTCGCGCGCGAGGGGTCGGACATCGGGTTCGTGCTCGCGGTCGTCGTAGCGACGTTCTTCTGGAGTCCCCAGTACACGCTGTTTCCGAGCGTCGTCGGCGACTACTACGGGCGGAAACACTCCTCTGCGAACTACGCACTGCTCTACTCGGGGAAGATGTGGGGTGGCGTGTTCGGTGGAGCCGTGACTGGCTGGCTCGTCACCGTCACGAGCTGGACGACCGCGTTCATCGTCGGTGGTGCGCTCGCGCTCGTGGCGTCCGCGGGCGCGCTCTTGCTTCGTCCCCCATCCGACGGCTGATTACCCGGAGTTATTTCCGGTGGGCGATTTCGTGCTATCTCCTCACACGATTACAGTTACAGCGGTCGATGAGAGGAAAGTGGAGTTTTCGCCGAATTCAGAACCTCTGAGACCCTCGAAAAACCGCTACACAGCCCCGATATTCTGAACTAATTCTCATAACTTATGGAAAACCCGTGCGTCAATCAGATAGTGAATACTGGATAGATACAGAAAACGACTGCTTCGCCTATGGGGAAGAGTTATATACCCTGCCCGCATACTATAGAATAGATTATGACTGGATACTACGACCTCATTCTGGGCCTGATTCCGATCGCACTGGTTGGCGTAACTGGAGTCCTCAGCGCCGTCGGACTCGCACTGACGACCGCAGTTCCCCTCGGAGCTTCCGTGTCGGTGCTGCTCATCGGACATGCGCTGTTCGTCAACGGACCGGTCGATGAGTCGCCTCAGATCCAGTCGTCTACCCCAGTCAACGCTGCGGACTAACTCTCTTCTCCCTCAACGGTTTTGTCACTGGCTTCCGTTTTGCCAGCCATGACAGATGCGCTGTTTCTGACGAGCGACGACGTTTCCGGTTTAGCGACGCCCGACGAGTACGTCGATGCTGTCCGTGATGGATATCGACAGCGTGGGCTGGGTGCCCCTGCCGAGCCCAGGACGACGCTGGTGAACGACGACCCGAAAGGGATGTTGACTGGCTACTCTGCGATACTGCCCGAAACCGGTACGATGGGTGGCTATATGTACTCCGCCGGATTCGGCGCGGGTGATGCATGGTTCGTGACACCCCTGTTCGACGCCGAGAGTGGCGAACCCCTCGCACTCATCGACGGGGCGAGTATGAATCCGTTCAAGACGGGTGCAACGGGCGCGGTGGGCGTGGACGCGCTCGCGCGGGACGATGCAACGACACTGGCGATCATCGGAAGCGGCGCACAGGCTCGGGGCCAGTTGAAGGCGGCGGCGACCGTGCGCGACCTCGAAACGGTCTGGGTCTTCTCGCCGACAAAAGAGAACCGCGAAGCGTTCGCCGCGGAGATGAACGAAGAACTCGACGCAGCCGTGGCCGCCGTCGCCAGTAGCGCCGCCGCAGTCGAAAGCGCAGACATCGTCATCACCGCGACGACCGCGAGCGAGCCGGTCTTCGACGGCGACCTGCTGGAGGACGGTGCGCACGTCACCGCGATGGGGCAGTACCACCCCAAGAAGCGCGAACTCGACGCGACGACCATCGAGCGAGCGACATACGTTCCCGACCTCCGCGAGCGCGTGACACAGGATGCCGGGTCGTTCCAGTTCGCGCTGGAGGCCGGGGTCGTGACGGAAGACCACGTCCACGCCGAACTCGGCGAAGTGGTCGCAGGTGAGGCCACCGGCCGCGAGTCAGACGACGACATCACCGTCTTCGACAGCGGCGGAACGGGCATCGAAACTGTCGCTGCGGCCCATCTCCTCTACGAGAAGGCGAAACAGGAGGGCTTGGGGTCGCCGATCTCACTGTCGCCAGCCAGTGACGCTCTGACCGGCAGATAGCGACCGGCGAATCTCTCGAAACGACCGCGTTTCTCGAACCCTCATTTTCGAAGCCACACCTCCCACCCCGGCGCGTGCGCCAGCAGTCCCGAGGACGCGACGTCCGAGGGGTTGGCTGGCTTTCATGCGGGGGATGAGTACCGCAACGCAGTGAGGAATGCAGTCGGTTGGGGAGGATCGTGGCTGTGGCTGTCGCGGTGCGGTTGCGGTGGCGGTCTTTCCCCTAGCTTTCCTGCGGTCTCAGCGGTAGCGGTGGTGGTCGCTTATCCTAGCATTTCTGCGGTTTCAGCACGTCTGCGGTTTCGGCGGTGGCAATTGCGATAGCGGCAGTCCAATCGGATGGAACTGAGTCGTCGAACACCGAGACCGTCCGAACCCCGCCGCACCGCCAGTACAAATCAGTACAAAATAGTACAACAGCCACGAACCGAAGAATCGCCGAGTCAACACCGCCAGCGATCGAACACCAGACGAACCGGCAGTCGCCTATTTTAGATCGGGGTCCGTGTCGATGTATCGGTCGATCTTCTCGGGGGCG
Source organism: Haladaptatus rarus (assembly GCF_054177585.1). Taxonomy (NCBI): domain Archaea; kingdom Methanobacteriati; phylum Methanobacteriota; class Halobacteria; order Halobacteriales; family Haladaptataceae; genus Haladaptatus; species Haladaptatus rarus. Next base: position 569,213 of record NZ_JBPEHG010000002.1, read on the forward strand.
CGCCACTCGGTGGTCAATTCGAGGAACTGCACGAGGATTCGCGCGGTCGCGCCCCAGACGGTGTAGCCATCGACGTGGAAGAAGTGGATGACGATGTCGCCGTAGTGGGGGTGGTCGCGCTGTTCGTTCTCGTAGTTCGCCATGTCCGTCAGTCCTGCAACGGGCAACACGGCGATCTCGGCAACTTCGCGCTCGTCAGGGTCGTACTGCCGGTCGGGGATTCGAACGACGAAGGGCGTGACCGCGTAGTTCGTTATCGTTCGGATATCGTCCAGTCGCCCGACAAGTTCGGCTTCGTCGGATCGAAGGCCGATCTCCTCGTTACCTTCGCGGAGTGCCGTCTCCCAGAGGTCGTCGTCGTGCGGCTCCCACCCGCCGCCGGGGAAACTCATCTGTCCAGCGTGTTCACCGAGGTGGTCTGCGCGCTTGGTGAACAGGAGGGAGGGTTCGCCATCGCGGACGACCACCGGCACGAGCACGGCGGCGTCGCGTCGCTCATCCGTGATCGACCGCGCGTCGTGATCGGCCACCCGCCCGAGGTCCATGTCCATGGATTGCTCCTTTCGCCCTTAATTTGCCCGGTCGTCGAGCGAGTCGTCCAACCGCGACCGCACGTCGTCCGCCTCGACCGGTGCCCACGCTTCGAGGTCGTAGCTTACGTCGATGAGATAGCGAAGTCGTTCGTCGTCGGATTCGTCGGTCGCCTCGGCCTCCCGCGCGAGTCGCTCTCTGACGGTCTCGCCGAGTCCCTCCTGATCGACCGTTCGCTCCGGAACGTCCATGATGTGGGGCAAATCTTCGCCGTTCTCGGGCATCGCGGGGAACGCGACCGGTCCGGGGACGAGCACCTGTTCGTCCCCCGCGTCGGCTTCGACGAGGTGGAAATCTCGGACGGCGTCCTCGATGACCGCCTCGAACGCCGACTCGTCTACTTCCTTCCCCTGCTTGAACGCCAGTTCCGCGAGCGCCTGGGCCAGCTCGTCGCGCGTGAGTGCCCCGAACAGGTCGACCACTCCGGCGAGTTCGTCTTTTGTTTTACTCATTACCGGGAAGCGTCGGGCCACCGATATTAGTGTTAGTGTTCGGGAGTAGCGTTGGCCAGAGGAAGTGGTGGCGTTCGGAAAGAACGTTGTCCAGAATCAGTGGTGGCGTTCGGGAATGGCCGGGGAGGCGGCCTCTCGAACCGCAACCGGGTCGAGTGAGGCATCAGTCCACGCCGGAAGCACTGCGTCGTCGCCCGACAGTCCCGCACTCGGTGGTCGGATCGCCTCGGCGTATCGCTCGACCTGTTCGCGCTCTGCTATCGCGTCGTACTGCAGTCCGTTGAACGCGGCGTCGGCACCGTACTGCCGGACGAACTCCCGAGCAGTCGAGCGGTAGCGTGCGGGTAGCGTCTCGTACGCTGGTTCGACGCCGTGCGCTTCACACACGCGGAACAGTGCTCGGCCGACTCCGTCGCTCATCGCCGAGAGTCCGTCTGGTCCCGAGACGCCCCGATGGTCGTGTTCGTATCGCCCGAGGTCGACCTGTGCAGTTCCGTCGAATCCAGCGTGTTCGAACGCACTGCCGAGCGTGCCGACTTCCAGTCCCCAGTCGCGCTCGATTCGCAGAGATGCAGCGAGATCGGCAGTCATGGCGAACTCGCCCGCCAGTGCGTAGCGGAACGCCCCCAGATAGTCCAGAATCGGTGCGTCGTGCTCGTCTCGCAACGCTCGAACGAGTGGCGCGAAGAAGAGTCGGAAGAGACGACCGTACAGTCGCTCGTCCTCGACGCGGGCGTAGTACCCCTTGGTGAACGAGAAGCCCGAATCGAGCGGTGCGAGCAGTCGTGGGACGATTCCCGAATCGTAGGTCTTCGCGTCGGCGTCGTGACAGACGACGAACTCAGACTCCGCCGCCGCGACGCCGAGTGCGAGCCACACGTCCCGGCCTTTGCCCGCGTCACCGTTCAGTCCGTGTGCTGCCAGCAGGCGAGAGATGTTCGGACTGTTACACCAGAGCAGGGTGAGCGGCAGGTCGAACTCCGAGAGCCAGCGATGGACGTTCCCGACGCGCTCGGGTGGGGCGCGAAGTGGGACGACGACCTGTTCTGGCCCAACTGCTTCGAGTTCCGCGAGGACGCGCCCGGCAGTTCGTGACCGATACTCTCGTTCGGTCATCGGCACGACGACTGCGGTGCGGCCGGTCGGAGCGTCAGGAATCCGGCCCGTCAGGTCGTGGAGCGTCGTCACCTGCTCCTGCACGTACTCCATTGGCGGTGTTTAGGTGAGCGGGGTGAAAAAGGGCGTGGAGTCGGCAGAAGCGTACGACCGACGAACAGTGGATCCGCAGTCGGTGATCTCTTCGGGCTCAGTCGTCTTCCTCGTCAAGGGGGTGGAGAGCAACTTCGAGTATCGCGTTGTTCAATTGTGCCTTGCTCACCTCGGCGTGGCTCCAGGGAAGCGGAACTCGCCTGACGACCGTTCCATCCACTGCGATGACGAACGCGTCCGGATCTTTGCCGAGTCCGACCGCGAGATCGTCTTTCCCGACGCCGGGCAGATCGGCGACGATAGTTATCGTATCGTCCGACTGATGGGCGGTAACGTGGTACGAGTCAGAGATGTCCTGCGTCGTGTCGGATCCCGTCTGCTCTCGGCCCGGTCGTGGTCTGATCGGCTTCGACCACCGGGCCCTCGGCTTTCGGTTCGCTCGGCGCTGTTCGTCGTCCCCTCTCCCATCCGATTCACGCGGTGGATTCGAAACGTCAACGTCGACGAGTCCGTTCACCAGATCGGTCACTGATTGAAGTCCAATTTCGAGCCGGATACTCGAACCGTGACGTCCGGAATCGTCGTCTGTGGTCGAGTCGGTCGATCCGTGTTCGTCTTCGTCGTCGTTGTCGTCCGAATATGAAGGTGGCATTACTCTCTTCCTCGGGCGGTTTTCCGCGAGTATGCTAAAGAGAAGCAGGGAGGACTAATCAAACGCCCGTTCGCGTAACCGAACGTTGGTTCTTGATACAGAGAACGTGGTAGTTAGAACGAACCGTCGATTCTCGTCCCGATTCCACCCCCAGATCTCCCGCTCTCCCACTCTCTCGGCCATCAACTCGTCGCCGCTTCGGACGGAAGTCGGTTCGCTCGGTGAAGGACGAGAAGCACCGCCAGAACCCCCAAAAGGCCGAACGCGAAGGTTCGGAAGACGTCGTCGAAAGCGAACCCGGCGTCGGTCAGCGCACCGACGACAGAACTCCCCGACGCCTGGACGATCATCATGATACCACTGTAGAGTGCGTAGGCGCTCGCCCGGTTGTCGTCCGGGAGCGAATCCAGTAGGTAGGTGTCGAGCGCCGGAAAGAGGCTGTGGATGACGTAGCCGAGCACGACCGATACGATGGTGAGGACGACGACACCGTTCACCGCAGTCACCGCGAGCAGACAGGCCACGAACGCGCCGAGGATGCTGAGCATGAGCGGAACGTGTGGCAGTCGGTCTGCGAGTCGCCCGGTGAACCAGAACGCCGGGACGCCCGCAGCGAAGGTGACGGTGAGCATGAGGTTCGCCGTTCCGGGAGCCAGCCCCTTCGCGCGAAGATACGTCGGGTAGAAGTTGAACAGGCCGTTCCAGACGAACCCCGTCGCGCCGATGATAGCGACCCCGCTGAGGATGATGGGCCATTGGCGACGGAAGGCCGCCCAGAGGTCGCGGTCTGCCGACCCGGCATCTGGGAGTTCGGTTCGCCACGCGATGACGAAGAAGACGACCGTGGTCAGGGCAGCCACCATCGCTAGCGCTCCGAGAACGCCTCGCCATCCCATCGTCGCCAACACCGCGCCGACGAACAGCGGGGCGGCGACAGCGGCGAGTTGGCTGGCCGTGCCGTGGATACCGATGGCTCGACCGACACGGTTCGGATACAGTTCGCTCACCAGCGGGTTCGCGGCGATGAAGTACGCGCCGCTGGCGACGCCCATCAGGAACGCGCCCGCACCAAGCATGGGAACCGAGTCCGAGAGGGCGGTGAATCCGGCGGCACCGGTCAACACGATGCCAGTGCTGAAAACGACGTGGTGGCGCGGAACGCGGGTGAGCAGGTAGCCTGTCGGGATCCGTGGGAGGGCGCTCCCGAGCCAGACCAGTGTGGCGACGAGACCGACAGTGGCGTCACCGACGCCGAACGCGGCCTTGAGCGGTTCGAGGAGGGGCGCGAACACCACGCGGGCGAAGTTGACCAGGAAGACCATCGAGCTGAGCGACATGAAGAGGCGTCCACGGGACACGCGAAGAGGTTTCGAGGGCGAACAGTCAAAGCTTCCGAAATGGGCAAACAGAGGGCGTCACTTCGTGGTATTCGTTCGCATCTGCCAGAGATCCGAGAAGGTGATGACCTCAACGCCGGACGTGCCGTCGATGTGTGAGAGGAGCTTTTTGTACTCGGGGACGGACAACGTGTTGCTGCCCCCGAAGTCGTGGAAGTTTAGAATGCCGCAGTTTCGGTATTCGGCGACGTTGTCCACGACGCGCTTCGAGATTTCTAAATCTTCGCTGATGGTACGCGGGAGGACGAGGGGGTCGAAACCGTGAACGCCGGTCGTGTTGACGTTGCCCGACTGGTTCATCCCGCCCATGTAGTGATAGTCGCCGATAACGTCGAGTGCGGCTTGGTCGTAGTTGTTGCCGGGGTAGACGATGAAGTTCGCTCCGCGGAACTCGTTGTCGATGAGCCACTGTTTGTTTCGACGGAGGATGCCGTCGAGCTTCGAGGCGGAGATCCTGGCAAACGGAACGCTCCCGTGCGCAGCAATCTCGTCGCCTTTCTCTTGGCGCTCTTGCAGTTCTTCGACGGACATGAACAGGTCGGACTCCGCGTTCCCGGGGTGCGGTGGTTGGGTCAGCACGGCGGGGAACCCGTACTTGTCGTGAACCGGCGCGGCCTTCTCGTAGTAACTGCGTTTGCCGTCGTCCCAACTGAGGATGACGTATCCTTTGTCGGGTTTCGGGTGGAGGCGAAGGTCGTCCACCCACGCCTCGACGTCGTCGCTGGTTCCATTCGTCACCTGCAACCAGATTCGGTCGACCTTCGTCAGGTCGGGAGCTGTGTCGCTAACTTCGAAGACGCCGGGACACGTGCGGAACCAGCCGATGTCCGGTTTCCGATAGGTGATATCGCGGAGGTCGAGCGCGGCGTAGTTATCGTTTGCATCAACCAGAAAGATGTAGAAACCGATTTTCTCCGGCGTCGTCGTCCGAATCATCGCGGAAATATCTCGGTCAGTGAAGTCCATCGTCTCGGTCAGTTTCCGTTCGAGGATGACGTGATGGCCGTCGCGTCCCGTCAACCGAAGGCTCTGCGTTCCAGCGTACTTCGTCTTCGTGTCGGTCGTCTTCTCGCCCTCCAGCGCCTGCCAGACGGAGGGGTCTTCGAAGGTGTCGAAGCTCTCGCCGGGAGAACCATACTTCTCCCTGCTGCCGTATTTCGTCTTCAGCGACGGTATCGGTTCGGTGGTCGTGGTAGTCGTTTCCGTCGTGGTCTTGGTGGTTGCCGTTCCAGTCGTTCCCGTGGTTCCGGCAGTGGTCGTCGTGGTCGAACTGGAGATATCGTCGGAGCACCCGGCGAGAACCGCAGTGGTGCCGACGCCAGCGAAACGGAGAAAACGGCGACGAGACGTGCGTCGTGGAGGGCTATCGTCCATACTAATCATCAACCACGAGTGGTGAAAAATCTACTCCTTACGAGATTGCATAGTATGTCTGCTTCGCCAATAGTCTACGAAAGGGAGAGGTAGAAAAAGACATGTATGGACGATTGTCGTGTTCAAAGTGCCGAGAGTCGCTAATGACGTGAAACGATCCCGACGAACTGTTCTCAGTTCTTCGTGTCCAGAGTGTGACTTCCAGTGGAAAGTGTAGTAGACCAGTCACTCGAAGACGGCGTCGAACGCATCCGCGCCCATCGGGTCGAAGCGTCCGGCGTCTACATTCTCCCGAATGTGCGCGACGTCGCTCGCGCCGACCAGTGAGGAGGTCACACCCGGCGCACTGCGCGCGAAGTTGATAGCTCGCTGGGCGGTCGTCTCGCCGTTCAGTCGTTCCGCCACGTCCTCCGGCAGTTCCTCGGCGAGGTCACCCTGCGCGATGCTCGCGCTAGTCATCACGTTTAGCCCCGCTTCGTGCGCGAACCAGAGCACGCTTTGGTCGCCCTCCGGCCCATCCTGCGCTTCGACCGTGAACGCGTCGGCCATGACCACGTTGAACGGGAGTTGCACGACGCGGAAGTGGGTCGCCGTGTTCTCCGCCGCCTTCGCTGCGCTTCGTGCGCGCGAGACGATTTCCCGAAGCGAGAGGTAGTCGTCGTGTCCCCTCGGTACGCGGAAGGCAGTCCACGTCGCCACGCCGTAATGTTCGATGTCACCCTCGTCGGCGCGCTCTTCGAGGCGAGTGAAGGTGGCTTCGAGTTGGTCGTAGACTTCTTCGCGCGATTTCTCCGCAAGTTGCGTTTCTGGATTGTGGACGTAGTAGCAGTCGATGGTGTCGAGCCCCAGGTTGTCGAGTGACCGATCCAGTTGGTCGTCGATGTACTTCGGGGCGATGCAGTGGCTCCCCCGCGCGAGATCGTCGGGATCGACGAGACCGCTATCGACGTACTCGCGCTTGACGTACGCACCCGGATTCTCGGGGCGCTCGCCATCGAAGGGAACGAATCCACCTTTCGTTGCGACGAACACCGCATCGCGGTCGACGTCGGCGTCGTCGAGTGCTCGCCCGACTACGCGCTCGCTTCGCTGACATCGATAGTTGATGGCGGTGTCCACGACGTTGATGCCCCCCTCTAGCGCGGTCGTGATCGCGTCGTGATACGCCTCGTCAACCTCTTCGGTCGGGTCGCCAAGATAGGTTCCAAGACCGATACTCGACACTGCGGCATCACCGAGTCGGCGGAAGTAGGTGCGTGCGAACTCGTCGCCGTACTCCGTGCGGTAGGCGTGGGTCCCCGATTCAGTAGCCATACCCAGAGATAATCCACGGGCTCGGATAAGCACATGGAGTTCGATACATCTCTGAACTATCCCATGCGTGCCCGTAACTCGCTTCACCTATCTTTTGTGACTCCACTCGCCTACCTTTATCGCGACTCGTGTCCGACGAGAATCATGAACTCCGCACTGCTCGTCGGTGGGACGCGCTTCATGGGCCGTCAGACCGTCGAGGAACTCCTCGCACACGAGTACGACGTGACGACGTTCACTCGTGGGGAATCCGGCGATCCGTTTGCAGACCGCGACGGCGTCTCGAACTACCGAGGTGACCGGAACGACCGCGAAGCACTCGTCGCCGCCCGTGACGAGGTCGAACCGGACATCGTCATCGACTTCTGCGGGATTTTTCCGCGGCAGATCGAAGCCGCTACGGAGGTGTTCGCCGACGTGGACGCCTACGTCTACGTCTCCAGCGGGAGCGCGTATGCCGAAGATCCGATCCCGATGCGCGAGGAGACACCCCTCCACGACTGTACCTCAGAACAGGCCGACGACGAGTCGATGGAGACCTACGGCCCACGCAAAGCGGAGTGCGACCGCGTCTGCTTCGTCGCCGCCGCCGAGGAGGGGGTGAACGCACTCGTCGCCCGTCCCATGCTCATCTACGGGCCACACGATTACACCGAGCGATTCGACTACTGGCTCCACCGCGTGGCGACCTTCGACCGCGTCCTCGTTCCAGGAGATGGCGATAGTCTGCTCCATCGGTTGTACGCTGTCGATGGCGGCCGAGCACTCCGAATCCTCGCGGAGCGAGGGACGCCCGGTGAAGCGTACAACGTCGCCGACCAAGAGACGGTGTCGCTCGACCAGTCGCTCGAACTCGCCGCGGCCGCCTTCGACACCGAAATCGAACTCGTCCATGCCAGCGAGCGCGAACTGGCCCACCACGACCTCACATCGACTGACTTCCCGCTCTATACGCCCTCGCCCGCCATCGTCTCGACCGAGAAACTGGCCCGTCTCGGCTGGGAATCGACACCGCTGTCGGACGCGTTCTCCCGAACCGCCGAAGAGCACGAAGCATCGGGACGCACGGGCGAGGAACTCGGGCCTGCACGTGATACTGAACTGGGTATCATCGAGGCGTTGACTAGCTGATTAGCTGACCAGCTGACCAGCTGAAAATCGCACCAATCTCGGTGAAAAATGGGTTCTCGATTGGGTCAGGCTTTGCGCCCCGTGCGTTTGAGAACGTCCTGTTTGGTGAGGTTGAGGGTCGTTTCGAGGAAGCTCGCGAGGCTGAACTTCTCGGGGATAACACCCAGTTGCTGCATGAGTCCGAGCGAGTCCCAGACCGCCCATCCTTCGATGACCTTCCCGTCCTCGAATCGGTGAACCATGATGCCCGGAACTGGTTCGCCCTCCTTTCCAGTCGGGGGGACTCCCATGAACTCTCCCTCGTGGGTGCCGACGGCCGTGAATCCGACGGTGATCATGTCCTCCTCGGCGAACATGAACTCGACGTTCATCTCGAAGTCCGGGAAACCGGTTCGAACGGCGCGGATGAACTTCTTGAGGCCATCGAAGTCGACGGCTTCGTCTTCGAAGCCGAACCAGTGGCCGACGTACTCGTCGGACACCAGTTCGTCGATGGATTCGAAGTTGCCCTCGTTCCAGATCTCCGCCACGAACTGTTCTTCTTTGTCTTTCATCTGGTCGGTGGTGTATGCTGAAGTTGCCATGGTACTTCATTATTAATTATGTTCTATGGGACGAAGAGTATCATCTCTCTTTCTCACCCGCTGAGAAACGACGACGAGGCTAAAAACGCGATGAACGACCGATAGAACCTCTCGAACGACCAACAACTTGAAAGGAGCCCGACGGATGCACTCCACCGACAAAGCTGTGAGGAAACTGTTCAAATCGGATTTCAGGTCTTCAATCGGCTATCGAACACGGAACTCGAATCCTCGGACACCGTCTCCGTCATTACCCAACACGTTCGCCACGCCAGCGCCGAACGAGTAGGCCACGCTCTGTGCCCCCATGTTCAGTCGCTCGCGCAGGGAACGGCGCGGTTCGAACTTCTGTACCGACACCTCCTCGACGCCGAGTCGTTCGGCGAGACGGTCTTTCACATCGTCGCGCGTACCGATGTCGTCCACCAGTCCGAGATCGCGGGCTTCGTCGCCGAGGTAGACGCGGGCCTCCGTTTCGCGGACCGTCTCGGGATCGAGGTCGCGACCCGTCGCCACGCGCTCGACGAAATCCTCGTAGAAACCGTCGATGAGTCCTTGCAGGTACTCGCGTTCGTCGTCGTTCATCTCCTTCAGGGAGACGCCCGCGTCCTTGTACTTACCCGCCGCGAGGCGTTCGTAGGCGAGGCCGAGTTTGTCGGCCAGGTCGGCGGCGTTCACCCGCGACCCGATGACACCGATGCTCCCGACGAGGCTCGCGTCGCGCGCGAACAGTTCGTCACAGCCGCTGGCGATCCAGTAGCCACCACTCGCACACACGTCGGTCGCGTAGGCGACGGTCGGCCCGTCGAATCGCTGCGCTGCGAGTCGGATGTCGTCACTCGGGACGACTTCGCCGCCGGGTGTGTTCAGCCGCAAGAGTAGTGCGTTCGCGTTTGAGTCGTCGTCTGCTTTCTCGATCTGCTCGACGATGTCGTCCGCTGGCGTGCCGACGGACGAGGGAACTGGCCCTCGACCACTTCTGCTGATCGGCCCCTCCACGGCGACCTCAGCAACGTCGTAGTCCGGATATCGGCTGGCCGCGAATCGGGCGAAGAACCGTGCGCCGACCACGCCTGCGATCAGTACGAGGACGACGCCGAACAGTTCCGCGAGCGTATCGGGTGTGACGATGAACAGCCACCACGCGAGCGCGAGGCTGAGCAGTACCCCGACGAGCACGAGCGTTCTGCGTGCTGTCTGGCTACCGCTGTCGGTTGTGTCTCGGTTTGCCATACCCACCAATGGGTAGGCAGTGGCGTTAAATATTAACAAATAGAGAGAACCGCAGATTCGCGTCTATAGAAGGCCGGTCTTCTGCAGTTTCATCAGGTCTTCGGTGTCGAGGGTTTCGCCTTCCTTGAATTGCTGGTAGATCTCCTCGGCTTCCTGCTTGGCCTCTTCGCGCTCTTTGGCCTTCTCGGACTTGCGCTCTTTTTCCTCTTTCTTGTCGAGTTCGCGCAGGCGCTTCTGGACGCGCACGAAGTCCTCGTGGTGCTGGTCTGCAGCTTCCTGTGCTTCCACGAAGCTCTCGTGCATCTCGTCGGCCTCGTCACGGATGTCGTCGGCTTCGCGGTAGGCCTCGATCATCTGGTTGTGATGCTGCTGGGCCTTGTCGGCGAGTTCCGTCACCTTCTCGTGGTGCGTGCTCGCTTCGGCACGAACCTCTTCGGCCTCTTCGACGAGTTCTTCGAGGTCGTCGCTCTGGTCGAGCTTGTCCTTGCGCTGCTGGTACTCGTCGCGCTTGGCCTCGATCTTCTCGATGAGTTCGCGTTCGTCCTCGGTGGAGAGCACTTCGGTCTGCTGTTTGAACTCAAGCTCTTCGATCTCCTTCTTGAGCTGTTCGAGATCCTTTCCCTCGTCCAGTTCGAGGTCGGATTTCATCTCCTCGACGCGCTCGAACAGCTTGTTGGCCTCGGCGTTGAGTTCGTTACGCTGTTTCTTGTGCTCCTGAACCTGTTCGTTCAGTTCGTCGCGCTTCTCGCGGTGCTCTTGCGCTTCGTCCACCTTCTCACGCGTCTTCGCGTTGAGTTCGTCGCGGTTGGACGCGCGTTTGCTCGCCTTCTGGTTCAGCTCGTTCCGTCGGTCTCGGAGCTGTCCTGCGAGTTTAATAAGTTCACCTTTCGACTTGTTCTGAAGTTCCTCTTCTGTTACGCTTACCATGCTTAGTTATACCTCGGTTCCTTCCGCTCCGGCACACATTAGCGTCGCTACTCTTCTTCTAATACCAACCAGCCGGTTACAATATTCCCGTTTCATTGGTTGACGCGCGGTGCTACCGTGACGCCGGAAGCGTTCAGGTACTACCAGATATTCGGCATAGCTATTTAAAGTTTGTGCCCTCTAAATCTATGGAAACGGTTAGCACACGCCTCGTAACCCGTGGAAACGGTTGACATACGTCGGACTATGGGTATATAAATATTCGTGGACAGTCAGGTGGTCGCTTCCGCCGAGACGAGTTTCGGCGTCCGTACACGGCCCCGTCGTGAACGGTGCTACGCTCTACTTTCACTTTCACCCTGGGGACGGGTCGCTTTAACGTGTGTTGCGTCCCGACATGGAAGTATGAAAGAGACGATAGCGACGCTCCGATGTGCGTGTGAGGCCACCGGGTGTGAGAAACGGCTTGGAGAATCGAATCTGATGCTCGTGATGGAAACCGCCGGTGGAACCCGGCGTGCCTACGAGTGTGACTGCGGCGCGGTGACCGTCACCGTCACGAGATAGCAGAACCGACAGTCGCGCGAAGTAGCCGTCCTGAAGTAGATTGCCACGAACAGTCGGATATGGACGACCAGTCGAGCACGAACGAGCAGACGGGCGAGGTCGAGTCGAGCATGGAAGAGACGATTCACGCGCGCGGGCACGAGAACGTCAGCGCCAAGCACGCGAGTACGTTCGAGGTCACGACGGACGACTTCCTCACGCCCGCTGGCGATTGCATCCTCGCTATCGAGGCCGATCGCGCACCTGCCGACTTCGACCCCGAGTTCGTGGAGGCGTGCAGAGACCCCGAGGCGACCATCACCGTCACCATCGAGGGCAACGGCCACGAAGAGACGGTCACCGGACAGGGGCACCCCGATCTTACCTTCGGGAGCCACCGAAGCATGGTCGGTCGAACGAGCGACTACGTGGACGAGCAAACCGTCGTGGTCGGTGCGGAGTTCGCTGCGGAGGGCTTCGATCGGGAACTGGTCACGGCACTGGCAGACGGTGTGGAAGTCGCTGTGACCCTTCAGGTCGAGGCGTAGGGTTACTGCTCCGATACGGGACGAAGACGTGGTATGTCAAAACATGCCATTGGCGTGTGGGCTTAATCTTATCCGACCAGAGGCGTTTTACGGTTCGAACTATTTCCTCTGTATCACGAACCGAGACGGAAATCGCGTCTTCGTGTCTCGTATCGGTGAGAGAGATGCAGAACAGACCACCACTCGAACGGATAGAACAGCAAGCGCCGGATCTCGTCGATCTGGACAGGTACGCTAGCTACGAGGACGGTGAGAGCACAGTGATCTGCGACCGGAAAAATACGAACGCGTGGATCCGGGCTGACGTGACGAGCCAGCTGTCACCGTAACCGGGACGTCGTCCCTCCCCGAGGTAGTGGACTATCGGCAGTCCCGACAGACGTAGTGCGTTCCTTCGCCGAGGAACGCCTGTTCGGGTCGGGCGATGTACTCGCCACAGACGTCACACCACGTCCAGTAGACCAACCGATCGTGGGCCAACTGGCTGCTTCTCGCGGTATCAACCGTGCGGCGAATCTCGATGTGTGTATCGGTCACCGCGGTGACCGTCCCATCGATCGATGCGTGCTGTGTGTTGCTGATTCCTTCTTCGCCTGGCGTGGCGATCATCTCCCCCTCCTCGACGCTGTCTCCCTCTTTCACGAGTGGGCTACTCCGCTCGACGATGCCTTCGAACGATGGATTGGTGATGAGCGGAATTCGGACGGTGTCGGGGTCGAGTACCGTCGGTTCGACCTCGTGGCCGTCCTCCCACTCGCGCGTACTGAGCACGTTGATCCGGCCCTCACCGAGGGTGTTTTCGACGGCGACGTCCCGGTCGAGTGCCAGTACGCAGTTGGTTCGCTTCGTCACGCCGAACTTGGCTGCCGATTCCTCGATCTCGAAACACCATCCCGGACCACCGTCGGCCAACATATCGTGGTCGCCGAGTTCCGATGGCGGTCTGCCAGCCGCTTCGAGCACCGTCGCAGCAGGTGTCCCCACCGGTACGTCGAGAAATCGATGGTGCGGTACGTTCCCGTCGACGTGGACGTACTTCCGCGTCATCGCTTCGCCCTCAGTCAGGGTTCGGTAGATGTTGTACATCGTCTCGGTGTTCTGGACGATCCAGCCGTGATCCATCGGCAACTCGTCGCGCATGACGATATCCGCCACCAACCGAAGAAGTACTGTCTCCATCCCGTACTCGTATCTGTCGTCGGTGTAAGCGAAGACGACGCCCGATTCTTCGGTCGGGTCGATCGGAAGTTCGTCCGGACTATAGACCGTCGCATCGGTCACCGATTCGAGTTGGTTCATCCACCCGTCCCGGTCTGTTGCCTTGGCGCTGACGACGATCACGTCGAACGTCTTCGCCAGGAGTACATCGAAAAACGCCGCGAACTCCTCGGCGTGATTCACTCCCATCCATTTGTCGATGTAGTAGTTCGGTTCGCTCTCCTGATGGTTCACCAGGAGGTAGGGTACCTCGTCTAAGTACTCCCACTTCGCGTACGTCGGGAAGCCCGCACCCCCTGCGCCCGAAATTCCCGCGTTTCTGATCGTCGTGGCGATCTCCGGTTGTTCTGCCTGTTCGAGTTGCCGGAGCGTTACGCTCATATTTCTCCCCCTCCTAGACTTTCGACCGCCGAACCATAACATTTCTGATATCTATAACAGTTTTGAGAAGTATGTGTGTCAATAACAAGCATGGTCTCATATATATCCGGTCGCAGCCCGAATGTCGAACCATGGACGACCCGGAGCCCACCGAAAACATCAGTGGTGGCACGGAAGGTGGCGGTATCGCCGCCAGGTTTGACCCCACCGACGCCGAGAGGCGCGCCGAGGAGGTCGTCGACCGACTCGGCGACCTGTATTGGCAGAAGACCTACGGCGGGCAAGACGCCTTTACCTGTCTCGTCCGCACCATCCTCAGCCAGAACACGAGCGACGTGGCCAGCCAACCGGCCCACGACGCGCTCGTCGAGAAGTACGCCGGAGACGACCTCGACGACGCCGACCTCGCCGAAAATCTCGCACACGCGGAGCACGCTGAACTTGCGGACACGATCCGCTCGGCAGGTCTCTACAACCAGAAAGCGACGGTGCTCATTGAAGCAGCCGAACACGTCCTCGCGGAGTACGGCCGTGCCGAGGCGTTCGACGAGTTCGTCACCGACCACGACCCGAGCCAGGTGCGCGACACGCTCCTCGACATGAACGGCGTCGGTCCGAAGACGGCAGATTGCGTCCTCCTCTTTTCCGGCGGGCGGGCTGGTGTCTTTCCCGTCGATACACACGTCCACCGCATCTACCGACGGATCGGAATCGCGCCAGCGGACGCCGACCACGAGGAGATACGAGCGGTGTTAGAGCGCGACGTTCCGGCGGCGAAATGCGGCTTCGGGCACACCGCGAGCATCCAGTTCGGTCGGGAGTACTGTTCTGCCCGCAAGCCCGCGTGTCTGGATGGCCCCGAGGCGTGCCCGATGTCCGATCTCTGCGAGCAGGTCGGGGTGGACGTGGAGAGTGGGGAGGTAATCGACCCGGCAGACGCCGACTGACTACTCGACGCCCCCGTCGCCACTTGACATCTCCGCGATCCACGTCGTCTTCTCGTTCACGAACTCCCGAATCCCGTGTCGTGAGAGTTCTCGCCCGTAGCCCGAATCTTTGACGCCACCGAAGGGCACGCGTGGGTCGGATTTGACGAGTTCGTTGACGAACACCATCCCAGCGTCGATCTCGGGGACGACGCGTTTGGCTTGCGCTTTGTCCTGCGTCCAGATGCTCGCGCCGAGACCGAACTTCGTGTCGTTGGCGCGTTCGATGGCTTCCTCGGTGTCGCTGACGCGGAACACTGCGGCGACCGGGCCGAACAACTCTTCGTCTGCGGCGGGACTGCCGTCGGGCACGTCGGTCAGGATCGACGGCGGGTAATACGGCCCCTCGCGGTCGAGGGGTTCTCCGCCGAGTTTCAGATTTGCGCCCGCGTCAACGCTCTCTTCGACCTGCTCGTGGAGGTCTTCCATCAGGTCTTCACGGGCCTGCGGGCCGATGTCGGTGTCTTCGTCCATCGGGTCGCCGATGGTCATCGACTCCATCTCCTCGGTGAACCGCTCCATGAACTCGTCGTACACGTCGTCTACGACGACGAATCGCTTCGCGGCGATACAGGACTGCCCGGCGTTGATACACCGGGCTTGCGCGCCGGTTTTCGCTGCATCCTCGATGTCGGCCTCGGAGAGCACGACGAAGGGGTCGCTGCCGCCGAGTTCGAGGACGGTCTTTTTGAGATTCTTCCCGGCGGTTTCGGCGACCGAGCGACCGGCGGGCTCGCTTCCCGTGAGCGTCACCGCAGCGATTCGGTCGTCCTCGATGACGTGCTCCATCTTATCCGAGCCGACGAGCAGCGTGGTGAACGCACCCTCCGGATACCCTGCCTTCTCGAACACCTCCTGGATGGCGAGGGCACATTGGGGAACGTTCGAGGCGTGTTTGAGCAACCCGACGTTTCCGGCGGTGAGATTCGGTGCGGCAAACCGGAACACCTGCCAGAAGGGGAAGTTCCAGGGCATCACCGCCAGCACCGCCCCGAGCGGTTCGTAGGAGACGTAGCTCTCCACGTCGGGTTCGGTGCCGATGTGCTCGTCCTGTAGGTGCTCGGCGGCGTGTTCGGCGTAGTAGTCGCAGACCCACGCGCACTTTTCTACTTCGGCGACCGCGCTGTCGATGGGTTTCCCCATCTCCTTCGTCATCAACTCGGCGTACTTCTGCTTGTTATCGCGCAGTACGTCACCCGCATTCGAGATGAGACGCTGACGCTCCTCGATGGGTCGTTCGTGCCACTCCTCGTAGGTCTCGTGTGCCTGCTGTAGTTTCTCGTCGACCGTCCCCTCGTCGTCTCCATCTATCGTCTCCAGTACCTCGCCGGTCGCGGGGTTGAGACTCTCCATGTTCGATAGGACGCCATCGTGACCCATGTAGCCTCTGGCGGCACTCGCAAGGTAAGCGACCGTTCCTCTATTCTCCCGTCGATAACGGCTCGTTGACGAGCATATGCGCCGTATACTTATACCGATCTGAGACGTTACTGAGCGCGGTATGGGAGACGACAGGAGGGCGTCGATGGCGGGGTGGTCACCGTAGATGGCTTCGCTCGAACTCTTCTTGATTATCGGTACGAGCCTGTTGCTCGCGCTCGTCCTGAGTGAGGGGATCGAACGACTCGGCGAACCGGGGTTCCTCGGTGAAATACTCGCAGGTATCGTGCTTGGACCGTCGGTAGCGATGCTCATCAGCAACACGAACCGGACCAGTCCATTCATCCTCATCGCCACCATCGGCGGACTCCTGTTGTTCTTCGATGCGGGCTATCAGCAGATCAGTTTAGACCAGTTGCTCGCGGCATTTCGACCGGTTCTGATAATCGGCCTCTCCGGTGTGATATTTCCCTTCGTCGTCGGCTACGGTATCGGAACGTGGTTCGGTTTCAGACTCGAAGCGAGTCTGTATCTCGGTCTCATCCTTTCCGTGACCTCCGTTTCGATCGTCGTTCGAACCCTCCTCTCGCTCGATAAACTCGACACGCAGTACGGTCGCTGGATTCTTGGGGCGTCGGCAGTGGACGACGTTATCGGTCTCCTCGGCATCTCGATCCTTCCGCTGTTCTTCGTCGGCGGTGGAACCGGAGCGACCGTTTCCGCACTGGGATTGGCCGCCCTCTTTTTCGTCGGATTGGGCGTGTTCTATCGGTATCTTCTCGATCCGATATCGAACCTGCTCGCGAAATTCGAAGTCGACGAGGCGGATTTCATCGCCATCCTCGGACTACTCTTCGTGTTTGGGTATGCATCGGACGCGGTGAACCTCTCGTACTTCATCGGCGCACTCGCGATCGGATTGATCGTCTCGACGAACAAGCGACTCGAAGGGAAGAACCTCCAATCGAACGTCTATGGGATCGCTTACGGCGTGTTCATTCCACTCTACTTCGTCGCCATCGGTGCCCGGATGAACCTCGGTGAGTTGACGCTCAATTCGTTCATCGTCGTGTTCGCCGTGCTCGGCCTCCTCTCTAACTTCGTCGCGGGATACGTCGGGAACCTCCTTGCTGGCGGGCCGCGAGAACATTCGTTGATCTTCGGCTTCGCATTACTTCCGCGCTCGGAGTCGGGAATCGCCATCGTCGCACTCGGTGTCTCGCAGGGTATCGTCGGCAATCGTATCTTCGTCGCCTATCTGGTCGTGTTCGTCATCTCGGTACTCCTCACACCCTCGCTGTTGAAACGGGCGGTCAACCGTACCGAAGCGAAGAAGGGCGAGCAGTCGGAGACAGGTACGACCAAGCCAGATACCGGCACCTGAATACCCCGGCACCAGCGGACGAGTGAAACAACTATTCGTTCGAGTCGTCGTATCGCTCAGCCGCGGTCTCGAACGCGGTCTCGACCTGTTCTCTGCTCCGGCGGCCTTCGGCTTCGGCGATGGCTTCCGGGTCGGGGTTCACGTCGTCGTCGATGCGCGCCCACGACTTGTGGACCTTCGCGTGACACCAGCGACAGAGATAGACCGTTATCTCGTGTGAAAGCGTCTCTCCTTCGCCCGCGTAGGAAAGATGGTGTTCTTCGAGCAGTGGTCGCTCGTCGGAGTGGGCCATCCGGCGCTCTTCGAGACCGCATCGGATGCATTGGCGGTCGCGGTTACGACACCGGAAGTGCGGGCAGTCGCTCCAGTTCCAGTCGCCATCCGGGTCGGCGACTGGGCATCGGAACTCCTCTTCGCGGCGTTCGCGGGCGAATTCGGGGTCGTGTTGTGGATGTTCGAAGGCGTATCGACACCGCCCCTCGTCGGTCAGGTGGTCACAGAGTCCGGCGTGTTCGTAGGGGTCGTCGACGCCGACTGCTGTTCCCGACGGGGTCTTCTCCATTGTCGGTCCGTAGCGTCGTTCTCGCACAAAAGTTTTGTCTCCTCCGTGAGGAGTGTGCGCCGTGCGTGTCGTACACGAATCCGATGGCAGGCCGCAGACGCTGGCAACGAACGTGGAGACGGCGGACTCGTTTCTCTCGCAGGCTCGTGGGCTGATGTTTCGACGGTCGATTCCGGACGATTACGCGCTGGCGTTTCGGTTCGACGACGTCGCCACGCGCGACGTCCACATGGTGTTCGTTCCGTTTCCGCTCGACGCCGTGTGGACACAGGAAGGCGAAGTCAACCGCGTCGAACGTCTCTCGGCCTGGACAGGGATGGCGAAATCGGAGGCCGACACCCTCTTCGAACTACCAGCAGGAAGTGCCACGAATGTCGAAATCGGGGATTCCGTTCGACTGGTCGAGTGAACGCAGCGATCCGTGAATTCGGCAGGTGCCGAGAAGTCGGTACTTCAGTTCGTATCGGCGAGCGGATTGAACCCATCGACGGGCGTGACGGAGTAATCGACGGTGAGCGTATCTCTCGTCGCGCGGATCTTGCCGACGAAGGCCGATATCTCGTCGAGCGTTCCTTCGATGACGAACAGTTCCATGCAGTAGTGATCGCCGACGTGGTTGTGGAAGTTCGACTTGACGAGTCCCTCGTGTTCGTGGCGGAGTTGCATCATCCGCTCTTCGACGTTCGTCGTCTCGTAATCGAAGAGGACGGTGACGATTCCCATCAACTTGCGGTCTTCGAGTCGACGGTCTTCGAACTCGCCGAGGAGGTTTCGACTCGCCTCGCGGACGACCTCGCTCCGGCCGGTGTAGCCGTGTTCGTCCGCGAACTGGTCGATTCGTTCGAGGAGTTCGTCCGGCATCGAGACGCTTACGACGGTCATGTATTAACTCAGGCAGCAATCCTTATTAGAATCTTGTTATCAGTATTCGAACTCGATCCGTTCACGTTCGGGGTCGATAGTCACGACACCACCGACCGGGATCGGGGCGACGGGGGCAGTGTGGCCGAAGTCGAGGTCGAAGACGACCGGAGCGCCGGGGTTGTACTCCGAAACGAGGTCGGCGATAGCGTCGCGCTGGCGCTCGCGGTAGGCCTCGCGTTCTTCAGGCGGGCGCTCGACCTCGTGTGAGCGCGCTTTCGCTCGCCCGACGAGCACCGCCGAGAAGCGCGAGAGGAGGCCCCGCTCGCCCATCCCCATGAGCGTCCAGCGAACGTCGAACTCGGTCGGCAGTTCTTCGGAGGTTTCGAGGAGGAGTACCGTTCCGTCGAGTTCGTCGGCGTCGGGAAGGTAGCGGTCGACCGACACCTGGAGGTCGACGACTTCCAGGTTACCGCCCCACGTCCGTCCCGTAACCGGTTCGGTTCCGCCGCACCACTGCCAACCCGGATTGGGGTCCATCTCGCGCCGCCGGTCGAGATTCTCCGGGTCTGCCCAGTCCAAGTCCTCGTCTGTGAACTGCTCGGCGGGGCGCAGTTCGCCGAACGAATCCTCGAACATCGCCCGACGGAGATGGTCGACGGTGTAGTCGTGCATCGATTCCTGCATAGCGAACTCGGTAAAGAGGTTCCCACCGTAGAAGGAGACCATGCCTTCGTTCCAGAGTACGGTGTGGAGGTTCGTGTTGTCGCTCGTCCCGTAAAACCGGGTCGGATTCTCGCGGAGTACGTCAGTATCGAGATGGGGAAGGATTCTAACTTGGTCGGCCCCACCGATGACGGCGACGATACCGCGGATACTGGAGTCGGAGAAGGCGTCCATCACGTCTTTCGCTCGCGCTTCGGGGTGTTCGTACAGCCACTCCGGAGACTTCGTCGCGGTCGGGAATTCGACCGGTTCCAGTCCGAACTCCCGAATCCGCTCGAGTCCCAACTCGTAAACGTGAGGGAACAGTTCGGCGTGGCTCGTTCCCGGCGCGACGATAGCGACCTTGTCTCCCGATTCGAGTGCTGGCGGAACGACGAAATCGCTCATTCAGTGACAGCTTCGCCGGAGCGTATCAAGTAGGTTTCCCGTTCCGTCTCGGTTTTTCTCGTCCTATTCCAAACCGGCCTAATTGTCGGTTAAACCGGGACATCGGCGTCAGTTCCGTCCTACGCCGTGTTTAACCGTGCCATAACAAAGTCGGATTCGCTCATGGGTACGTCTATGTCGAATCGCTCCGTGGGAGGGTACGAGACGGGGGTCGAATGGCCAACGCTCGCACCGAATCGAGCGTTGCTGTTGGTCGTGCTCATCGCCGGGAAGACGCTCGACGCCGTGAGCACGGTCACCGTCCTCCACCTCCGCGACGACGTGTTCGAGTCGGTATGGCTCACCCGAACGCTCATGCAGGAGTTCGGAATGGTCACTGGGTCGCTCATCACCCTCGTCTTCGCCGTCGTCGGCGTAGCGATCCTCGCGGAGAGTGGACTCCTCGTCACACGACTGCTCCCCGACTCGTGGGCACCGGATGGCTACCCCGCCGCATTCCGGACGACCACGTATCTCGCCGCGGGCGCGTGGTACGGATTCCTGGGCGTTCACAACTTCCTGTTGCTGTTCTGAATCCCGGCGTTCCGGTTTTTGACTTCTGGTGACAACGGGCGAACGAGAGAGCGACCGCGCAGACGCGGAGCGGCTGCGAGGGAGCCGACCGAGTGCGGGCGTGAGTAGGCGCTAGCACGATACAGTGCGCGTATCTTCCACTTTACACTCACTGGCTGTTGCATTCGTGGTGCGGATTTTGCAGTCATCAAATGCCATTCGATACCCTCGTTGGGAGCAAAGTGAACCGAGCGTTCTACTGCTCTGTCGTGGTCGTTTTTCCCACTCCATAGTCGTTCCCGTTTATCAATTCCGTCCAATAGACCTGCCCATCGAATGTGGTGAGATAGTCTCCGGTTACACCGTCTTTTCTGTCAGCGACCGCTTCGTGTTGCTGGAACGTATCGACCAGTGACCAGAACGCATCGGGGGGCGATCCGCCTCGTTCGACGGTGTATCCGTGTTCTGCGATGGCTTGGTTTACGAGGTTGCGCTCGGCATCAGCAAGCCCCGAGAGTTCGAACGTGTATTTGTCGCGGAGCTGCTGACCATACGCTTCGACGGTCGATGCAAGTTGATGAGCCGTGTAACGGTACGTTTTGAGCGTCGCGTCCTTGGAGTTCGAGCCGGTGATCGAGAACCGCGCACGTGAGCCAGATTTCCATTCAATAACCGAGCGATCAGGAGTCGGTACGAGCGCCGACTGATTTCGGTCCGCATTCGCGTACACGAACGTCTTCCCGATATCGAGTGGCGTGTCGTCTCCCACAGCGACGTCTCCAAGGCCAACTAACCGAAACTTCTCACGATCGAGACGCGGAAGCTCATCGAAACGCACGATGTCATCTTTGTTAGCCTGTTGCACAGGGGTGAGATTCCAGAAGTAGCGAGTCGCCGGGCGTTCGTTTCGTACGTCGTACGAGACTCGATACACACTGCCGTCGTACACCCATGGTGTACTGCCTTCCCAGATCGGCGGTGATTGGTCGTCGACTATCGTCGACCCGTTTTGTACGGCTCGCTTGATGACGCGTCGACCTTTCTCCGAATTCTCCCTCGTAGATAGCGTCTGCCGTTCACCGATGTCTCTGTTCTCTACCGCTGTCATCTGTAACCGAGCAGCTGGAATCGGATTTCCATCATCCACGGCATCCCGTTGAGGACTGTTGTCTTGCCCGGTTGAACCGGGCAAGTTAGTACATCCGGCGACCGCGACGGTGAGAACCGTTGCGGTGGAGGTGAGGAACACACGACGGGAATGAATCATGTGTTGCAATATCATGGAGAACGAGGATAATTATTGGGATAACACAAAGAAGTTTTTGACACATCCGACTGAGATACGACGGGCTTCGATACCATCCGAGAATCGCTGGATATATTCTCTCTGTTCAGTACGCCAGTTCCATCAGTCGTTGAAGATTCCAACAGAGCTGCATGCTCGAATCTCCACTGTGTGTTCCCAACGCGGAGACGTGACTCAACGCTCGTTCACTTCGTCCACGAAGTCGCCACTGGTCATTTCGCGCCGTAAAAATACGCCGAGAGGGAGATTTGAACTACCTGAAGACGCCTCCTCGCCTTCGGCGAGACTGCCTCTTCCGTCGTTCGAAATCTCCTCTGTCCGTCATCTCCTCGCTCGAAGGCGAGAGACATCCATGTCTCTCACCGGGTTGCGCTCTGAGAATGACGCCGAGAGGGAGATTTGAACTCCCGTGTCCGTGAGGACAGCAGATTTCGAATCTGCCGCCTTGGCCGGGCTAGGCTATCTCGGCTCATTCTTCTCTACCCCGCTGTCCGTTTTATGGGTTTCGATTTGCAGAGTGGCAACTCGGCTGACCATCAAATTAAAACCGTTGGCCGTTGCGAAAGATTTCATGGACGTAACAGAAGCGAACGCGAAATGTGATTCCGTCCTCGACGCGGTCGGTACTGCCATCATCGCCGACCGCGAATTCCTCGAAACGGTCCTCCTCGGTGTCATGGCCCAGGGCCACGTACTGCTGGAAGACGTGCCCGGTACCGGAAAGACCCTCACCGCCCGCAGCTTCGCCTCAGCACTCGGCCTGTCGTTTAGTCGCGTACAGTTCACGCCCGACCTGCTCCCGGCGGACGTGACCGGCACTTACGTCTTCAACGAGCGAGACCGCCAGTTCGAGTTCAACGAAGGCCCCATCTTCGCCAACGTCGTCCTCGCGGACGAGATCAACCGTGCGCCGCCGAAGACGCAGGCTGCCCTCCTCGAAGCGATGGAAGAACAGCAGGTGACGGTGGACGGCGACACCCGCAAACTCCCCGACCCGTTCTTCGTCATCGCCACGCAGAACCCCGTCGAACAGGAAGGTACCTTCCCGCTCCCCGAAGCGCAGGTCGACCGCTTCGCCGTGAAGACGAGCCTCGGCTACCCCGACCTGGATGGCGAGATCGAACTCCTGCGGAGGCGTGCAGGCCGCCACAGCCAGAGTCCGACCATCGAGAGCGTTCTCGACAACCAGTCGGTCACCGACCTCCAGACGGTCCCCGAATCGGTGCGCGTCGACGAAGACCTGCTCGAATACATGGCCTCCATCGCCCGCGAGACGCGCGACGACCGGCGCGTTGAGGTGGGCGTCTCGCCGCGCGGCACGCAGCGCCTCTTCGAAGCCTCCCGCGCCCGCGCGGCCATGCAAGGCCGGGAGTTCGTCACCCCCGACGACGTAAAGCGCGTGGCCTACCCCGTGCTCTCCCACCGCGTCGTTCTCACGCCGGACGCCAAGGTTAACAACGTCCGAAAAGACGAGATTATCGAGACGGTACTGGATAGCGTGCCCGTCCCGACGGTGGAATAGATTCGAAGTCGGATTTTCAGTTTCGGGTTCGATTTCTCACGCCCGCAGTGCCGACGTGAGCGCCAGCGCCGCGATCAACAGGAAGACGAGCGCGGTCATCGGTTGCCCACCGGCTCCGAGCAGATACAGCCCGTAGCCGACGCCGCCCGCCGAAACCGCGACCACGGTGCTCGCGGCGGCGTGGGTAAGTTCGAGGGTCTGCGTGGCTGCCTCCCGTCCCAGTTGCTCGCCGACGTTGATGGCCTGCTCGCCGAAATCCCACGCCAGCACCGTCGCCATCGCACCGGGAAGGAGCAGTTCTGGTGGTGCGGCGACCAGTCCCCCCGCGAGGACGCCGAGCAGGAGGGTGAAACTCCCGATGGTCACCACGCGGCGCGAGCCTCGGACGACACCGAGCGCGACGAACAGGAGGCCGAGCAGACCGGCGAGCATGCCGGTTCCACCCACCAGTGCGCTCGTGGCGAGGGCGACCGAGCCAGCGATGATGGCGAGCAGTTGACTCACCCGCGTCGGCGAGCGGTCGATCTCGTTCACCGGAGCCACCTCCGGTTGGCGCGAGCCAACGTCACGCCGAGCGGGTCGTCGGTGTCCCAATCGACGACTCGCAGGCCAGCTGCTCGAAGCGCCTGGATTCGCTGTTTTCGTTTCGCCCGCGCGAGTCGATGCCCGGTCGTTCCGTTCGCGGTCGGGTCGGGGCTGATGACCGTCACGGCGTGTCCGCCGGCGTCGAGTCGGCGTGCCACCTCCGGTGCGAAGCGGTCACAGAGCGGTGAGAAGAACACCACCTGTGCATCCGCCGGGAGCCGTCGTCGGAGCCACCGCATCTGCAGCGTCGAGTAGAACGTCCCCGTTGGTGGCTCGCGGGCGAATGCCTCCGCGTGCGAGAGGAGTTCTCGCGCCTCTGCGCGGTGATACGTCCCCGTTCCGGGCGACAGCCACGCTTCCTCGGGGCCGAGTGCGGCGATCCCGACTCGGTCACCGTTGTCGAGCAGGGCACTGAACGCATCACCTGCCGCGCGAACCGAGTGCTCGACGGCACCGGGGTCGTCTTCCTCGGGCGTGAGATACGCTTTCGCCCGCGTATCCACGAGCAGGACGACGGTCGCGGTTCGCTCCTCTCGGAACTCGACCGTCGTGAGTTCCCCGGTTCGCGCCTTTCGGTTCCAGTCGATGCGCGAGAGCGGGTCGCCCGGACGGTACTCACGGGTGGCGAAGAACTCGACACCAGCACCACCTTCGCGCGTCGAAACGCGCCCCGTGTGACGGATCGTCTGCTCTCTGAGCGGGACGTCTTCCGCGGTCGATGCGAGCTGTGGCGTACACGAGATAGCCGTCTCGTCCGTGAGTTCGAACTCACGTTCGACGGCTCCGCTGAAGTCGCGGGCCAGTACCTGCGCCGGGTCGAACTCGTGGTTCCCCCGAACCGCTTCGACGCTGTAGGAAAACGACGTTCGCTTGCCGGGGCGGAGTGCTGTCCCGAGACGAGGCGACCCCGACGTCACTTCCAGTGTCTCGGGCACACCGTCTACGATTCGGAGGTCGGGAACGGTCGCATCACCGACGTTCTCGACCGCCACCTCGATTCTGATCTCGTCCCCCGGTTCCGGGTTCGCATCGTCTACCGACCGGGTCAGTTCGAGGTCAGTCGTCGGGGATGTGGCGGTACGTGCGTACGCCGCGAACGCGACGCCGACGACGCCGACGAGAAGCGTCTCTGGACTGCTGACGAGGACGCCGACCGCTGCCGCGAGCAGTGCAACTGCACTGACGCCGTACCACCGGTTCGTCTCACGGACGGTCATCGGTCGTCCTCCACGTACCGGACGACGGCACCGGCGGTTCGGCGAACACGTCGCTGGAATCTCGTCTCCCCGCTGAGGCTGTGTCGAATCCATTCGCGCCAGGAGCGACGGGGGGCAGTCGGCCCACCGAGGAACGCTGCGGCGTACGGGTCGTCGGTCCAATCGCCGGTCTCCAGTCGTGCCCGCGCATCGTCCTCCGAACACCCTTCGCGCTCGACGATGGCTTCGACGACCGACCGTTCGAGAAGCTCTCTGAGTGTTTTCCGCGACTGGAACCGAGCGGTTCGTGTCCCCGAGTGAACGACGCGGAGTCGCTCGTCGAAATCATCCCCCGGCGTCGGGAGTGTCAGGTTCGTCTCGGGATCGCCCGTCTCGGCCCCAACGATGTCCCGTCGGCGACGACCCTGGACGACGCGAAGCCCCTGGACGAACGCGAGCACGCCGAGGAGCTTCACGAATATCGCCCCGGTCGTGACCATCGCCGCGAGTTCGGGAGCGAACACGACCGCGAGCCCCCAGCCGACGGCGAGGATGCCGACAACCGTGAGTATCGGCCGATTCTTCATGAATCGGCCTCCGCGTAGTGGCGTTCGATCCGGCGGAGTGCGGATACCGCTCGTCGTTCGCGGTCGCCGGTCGCATCCTCGCCACCGTATCGAACTTCTTCGAAGACGTTCGTCAGTTCGCTCACGTCATCGCGGTTCATTCCAGCATCGACCGCTGCCGCCGCGAACTCGCCCGGCGTGCTCGATTCGGGTGCCGACACGTCGAGATGGTGGGTCATCTCTCGCCACGCACGGTACACCTCGTTCTCGACGCTGGCCTCGGATTCGATGCGGTCTGCCGCGTCACCCGCCGTTCGTCCGACGGCGGCGATGTTCTCTTCGCCGCCGAACGCTTCCTCGTCCTCTGGTGTTTCGATTTCGCTTCCGCCGGAACTCTTGAATAACAGGACGACGGCCCCGACGAGCGCGATGCCGAGGACGACGAACAGCGCGAACGAAGGCGTCAGCACGGACGTCGCGCCTTCGCCTGGGCCACCAGAACCGCCCGGCGGAAGCGTGAAGTTACTCTGGTTGCCGGGCATGATACTGCTGTTGGGGCGAGATGGTGGGGAAACCATACACGCGGTCAGGAGGGCGTGAACGAGCAGTACCGGTACCCCGACCGGCCCGATGACGGCGAAGGCACCCAGGAAGCCGATCCGCCGGTACGCGAGACCGACGAGCAAGAGGAATCCTGCCAGGATGGCGGCGATGGCAGGCCCCGTCATCAAGACGGGAAAGCACGGTAACTCGATGGGAATCACCAGTGGTGCTCCCTGGTCTTCGCTCATCGACGATCGATTGTTCTCACTGAATCCGGTTCCACCGGGGCCGGAACCGAAACCGGTACCGCTTCCACCGTCGTTCGTCACGGCGGAGTTCAACGTCGCGGCAGCGAGGGCGATAGCGAGGATACAGAGGAGTGCGACGACGATGGGACGGGCGGTATCTCTATCCACGGTACGGAGTAGCGGGATTGAAAACTTAGGTTTTCTGTCTTCTTTCTAGAACTCTTCCCATCTCGCACGGCGGAGACGCGATTCGATTTCGACCAACTATCGGTGTCGCGTCACGTTTTTCCCTCGCGGCGACCGGGTAATCATCGGCTCGACTGTCACAAATTCGAACAATGTGGTGTGGGAACCAACGGCTAACGATTATGCTTCCCGCGTCCGTGTCGCCTGTATGCGAGGCGTGGGGATACTCTTCGTCGTCTTGCTCGTCTGTGCAGCACCAGTGGTCGGTGTTGCCGGGAGTAGCGGCGATGGGAGCGACAGGGGGAACGAGAGCCAGAGCGCGCCACCGGACCCGGACTCCGACGTACTGGGCTGGGAGAACGGCTACTGGCACAACGAGAGCATCGCGGTCGACCAACGTGACGGGTTGACGGACGCCGAACTACGGGCGTACGTGGGTCGGGCGATGGCGCGGGTGGAGTTCATCCGCAAACAGGAGTTCGAACGCTCCGTCGAGGTGGAACCGCTCCCGAGAGAGCAGTACACCCAACTCGTTCGGCGGCAGGCCCGACAGCAGTACACGCCTGCCCAGCGTGCGTGGGAGAATCAGATCTGGGAGGCACTGTTCGTCACCAACGAATCGGCTGATGCGGCCCGCCAACAGACGCGACTCTGGCAGGAGCGAGTGGCCGGATTCTATCTGCCCTCCGTAGACCAGATATTCATCATCTCCGAAGGAGAACTCGTCGTCGACAACGCGACGCTGATTCACGAACTCACGCACGCGCTCCAAGACCAGCACGTCGGACTCGGGTCGTCACAGTTCAACGCGCAGACGATGGACGGCCAGCGGGGACGGCAGGGGTTGACCGAAGGTGAGGCGATGTACGTCGAAAAACGGTACACGCGGCGCTGTGGTGTGGAGTGGGACTGCGTCGAAACGCCCGGCCCGCCACGTCCGAAGACGCCTTACGGTGGTGGCCCGCTCCCGTCGTACAACCTCGCCATGCAGGTGGCGATCATCCAACCGTACTCCGACGGCCCCGCATTCGTCGCATCGAACGTCCAGTCAGGAGGATGGCAAGCGATCGCACGGGAGTACCGAAACCCACCGAAGGCGTCCGAGCAGGTCATCTACCCCGAAGAACAGAACGCGCCGCCCGCGACGCTCCGACTCGGTGACCAGGCACGAAACGGATGGAAACTCTACGGGAAGAAGGGAGAGAACGGGTCGGAGACGGTCGGTGAGACCGGAATCTACGCGATGTTCTGGTACCAGGGCCGAGCCTACGACAATCCCATCATCCAGTGGCAAGAGTTCGAAGATCCCGAGGCTGGCAGCTTCGACGTGTTCAACTACACCAGCGAGCCCTCGGATGGATGGGCGAACGACCGCATCTGGCCGTACCACAAGGAGGATAAGCGCGGCTACGTCTGGCGGACGAAGTGGGACACGAACGAGGACGCAAGGGAGTTCACGCGGGCGTACCGCGACCTTCTCCGCGGCCAGAACGCGAAGCGTGTCGCCCCCGGAACGTGGGTCATCGAAGACGGTGGGTTCGCCGACGCCTTCCGTATCGTCCGCGATGGGCGTACCGTGACGATCGTGAACGCGCCGACGGTCTCCGACCTGCGGGATATCCGGCCCAAAACCGGGGGCGATACTCGGCAGTCGTCGTAGCGAACCGCGAAAAACGCAGATTACGCTTTCACTCGATCACGCCGTCGCTTCGTCGAGCGAGACGTTCGCCGGAAGCGCCTGCGTCTCGTCCGCTGCGGCCAGCAAGTCGTGGTAGCGATTCCGAATCGTAACGGTGCTCACACCACTGACCTCGCTCACTGCGTCCTGCGTCAACTCCTCGTCTTCGAGGAGTGCGGCGGCGTACAGTGCGGCGGCGGCGAGTCCGATGGGCGATTTCCCGCTGGTGATGCCCGCTTCCTGGGCGGTCGTGAGCAGGTCGTGAGCGCGGCGTTTCGCCTCCGCACCGAGTTCGACCTCGCTCTCGAATCGGTTGAGATACTGTTCGGGGTCGGCGGGTTTCACTTCGAGACCGAGTTCGCGCACGATGTAGCGGTAGGTGCGCTTGAACTCCATCTCGTCGATGCGGCTGACGCTCGCCACCTCGTCGAGACTGCGGGGCACGTCACTCTGGCGGGCCGCTGCGTAGAGGGCAGCAGTCGCCACGCCTTCGATGGAGCGTCCGGGCAGCAGGTCTTCTTCCAGTGCACGGCGGTAGATGACGCTGGCCGTCTCCCGGACGGATTCCGGCAGTCCGAGGGCACTCGCCATGCGGTCGATCTCGCCGAGCGCCTGTTTGAGGTTGCGTTCCTTGCTGTTTCGCGTACGGAACCGCTCGTCCCACGTGCGGAGGCGCTGCATCGTCTCGCGTTGACGGGGACTCAGCGTTCGTCCGTAGGCGTCCCTGTCTTGCCAGCCGATACTGCTCGATAGCCCTTTGTCGTGGAGCATCTTCGTCGTCGGTGCTCCGACACGCGATTTCGAGTCGCGTTCCGCGGCGTCGAACGCACGCCACTCCGGACCGCGGTCGATAGCATCCGCTTCGACGACGAGTCCGCACTCGGTGCAGACGGTCTCGGCGTGTTCCGCGTCGGTGACGAGGCGGCCGCTACACTCGGGACAAAACTCGCGTTCCCGCTGGATGTCATCTTCTCGTTCGATGTCGCGTTCTCGTTCGGTTTTTGATACTCGCTGCTGTTCTGTCTGTCGAATCTTCGTGTTCGTCATTGTCGAAGGAACTGGCACCCAGAAGGGAGAAAAACGTGTGCTGGGGCCAGTTTACTAACTATAGGTTAGTGCGAAATACATATAAATGTTTCGCAAGATGTATGCTTCTTTGGCAGAGGCTAATCATCGGATCAGAACGACATTGCGAATCTTTGTTCTCTGGCGACAGATTCTGTCTACATTAAATTGCTCATAAGAATATACTGGGAGTTCTTCCAGATTGGCAGAGATGACGGAACAAACTCGACGAGCGTTTCTGGCAGCGACCGGTCTCTTGGCGCTACCGGGATGTTCGTCGTTAGCCGGGAATTTGTCGAAAGGCGACGACGCTGGGAAGGCGAGCGGTTCCGGCGGCCCGAACGTCGCAATCACGGACGATTTCGAAGACCTCGGTCACTGGCAGGCCGTCTCGCGGCAGGGATCGCTGTCGAAATCGACCGACGCCTACGAGGGTTCAGGCTGTGCACACGTCGAAGGGAGTGGGAAGACGAAAGAGGGCCACATCGTCCGCTCGTTGTCCGGTGCCGATCTCCGGGGGACGAACTTCTCGATGGCAGTCAAGCTCACGAACCACGAGCAGGTGAAAGTCGCCATCGAACTCCACGCCCCCGACAGCGGGCACACGGTCGCTCTCAAACGAACCGTGGTGGGACCGAAGGACCGCTGGATCCGCGTCAACTTCGGCGTTACCGGTGTCGAGGATGGAGCAGACCTCTCGAAGGTTCACGAACTCCGTATCTTGGCCCGGCCCATCGACCAGAACGCAAAGAAGCCGGTCGATTTCTTCGTCGACGACCTTCGGACGGTCTCCAGTTCGGAGACCGGTTACGTGATGTTCACGTTCGACGATAGCCACGCCAGCCACTACCGCGCGTTCGAATTGATGGAGGAGTACGATTTCGCTGGTGTCGAGGGGGTCATCCCCGAGAGTATCGGGAACGACGACCGACTGAACGAAGACCACCTGTCCACGATGGCGAAGGGCGGATGGGACATCTCAGCCCATCCCAACGTCGGAGCGTATTACTTCTCGAAGTACGAGCCGAGCGAACAGAAACAGCTTCTCAAGGACGCACAGGGCTACCTCGAATCGGCGGGATTCGACGACGGCGCACGTCATCTGCTCGTTCCGAAGAACCTCGTCGGCTCGGAGACGTTCGACCTCGCCAGAAAGTATTACGACACCATCTTCAGCTTCGGTGGCTGTCCGAACGCGATGCCGTTCGAACAGAAAGACGCCATCGTCTCACGAGTGTACGGCAAGGACGTAGAGGTCGTGAAACGATACGTGGATTACGCCGCCGAGTACGGGCAACTCGTCGTCCCGCTCTTCCACGAGATCGGAAAGGACGGCGATCTCAGCGAACGCGAATTCGAGAAACTGCTCGAGTACGTCGAAAAACAGGACGTCCGGGTCATCACCGCCTCGGATCTGCTCGAACTGTAGTTCGGTTATCGGACGCCACCCGAGTCCGTCGTCGAACTCCCGCAGAGTCCGTCGTCGGACGCAAACGGGGCCGATCGATGGACTTTCACAGAGTCAGCCGCCATCGGAGGGTCTTAACGCATCGAATTCCTATTGGTTACTATGACAGCACAGGCAACGCTCGCTGGCGGGTGTTTCTGGTGTCTCGAAGCCGCGTTCGAGGAGTTGGAGGGCGTGGAGTCGGTCACCTCCGGCTACGCTGGCGGTTCGGTCGAGTACCCAAGTTACGAGGAAGTCTGCTCCGGGAGTACGGGCCACGCGGAAGTCGTCCAACTCGTCTACGACCCGCAGATGATCGGCTACGACGAACTGCTGCAGGTGTTCTTCACCATCCACGACCCGACGACGCTGAACCGACAGGGACCTGACGTGGGGTCGCAGTACCGATCTGCCATCTTCTACCACGACGACGACCAGAAGGCAACCGCAGAGCGGTTCATCGAGGAACTCGAAGCCGCGGACACGTTCGACAACGAAATCGTGACCGAGGTAGAACCGTTGGAGGCGTTCTACGAGGCCTCGGAGTATCACCAGGATTACTACGAGAAGAATCCCAACGACGCCTACTGTACGGTGAACGCGAAGCCGAAGATTCGGAAGGTGCGCGAGAAGTTCGCCAAGAACGTCCGCTGATCGAGATAGACACGACGAACCCTCACTCAACGCCGTCTTGTCACCGAATCGGATCGATCCATACAGAAGTCGACCGGTTCGACCGGCGAACCGGTCGTGATGACGTGCGAAACGTCGTCAATCGTTTTACCGCCCGGCGTGGTTAGCACTGGTACCGATGCCAGTCCAACCAGATTACGTGAAGAAGGTGGGAAACATCCTGCTGGAACGCTACCCGCAAGCGTTCACCGACGATTTCGACCAGAACAAACAGAGTGTGGAGAAGCTGACGAACGTCTCGTCGAAAAGCGTTCGTAACCGAATCGCGGGCTACATCACGAGAAAACAGGGACGTGGGAGGCAAGAAGAGTACCTATGACGGGTCGGTAGTCGTCCGTCTCGTTCCGACAGGTGCTTCTAACGTGTAGAGCACTCCGAGTCCGACGAGCACGACCCCTCCGAGAACTGCCACCGCCACCAGCGGTGAGTATGCATCAGCGACGACACCCCCGGCGAGTTTGAGGGGAAGTCTGACGAGCGCGTACACCATCGACGCGGCGCTGAGTATCGTGGCTCGTCCGACCGACTCCGCGTGGTCGTTGATGTACTGGTTGACCAGTGGGTGGAGCACAGTCTTCGAACCGGTGCGGACGAAGAACATCGGGAGCGCGAGGATGGGGGCGAACACCGGAACGACGAGCGCGACGCAAAGAATCAGGGGAACGAACACCGTCGTCGTTCGAAGACCTACGATATCCTCGATGGTTCCGGCGTGATAGCTCAATCCGGCAGAGACGAGCGTGAATCCGGCGTACAGTGGTCCCACGAGTTCGACCGGGATTTCCAGCGTGACGGTTGCTATCGGCTGAACGTACGGCTCGACTGCGGCAGTCGCGGCGAAAAACAGCGCCACGTACGTCACGAACGACCGAAGCGGCGGTTCCGAGAGGTGGCGGCGCACGACTCGAACCGCAGCGAGTGGCGAGAGTACGTCGCGGTCGGTATCCGTTACTGCTCGATTCCGTGGAAGCGTCAAGAGCACGAACACGCCAGCACCGTTCAGGACGCCGGAGGCGAGAAACGGCAGTCTGGGGTTGAGTTCGTACAACAACCCACCAGCGAGTACCGTCACGACGGTCACCGCTCGATTGACCGCCATTCCGCGGCCGCGAACCCGAGCGAACTGGTCGGTTTCGAGTTCGGTGCGAAGCATCTCGTAGAGCCACGCATCACCACTCCCGGAGCGAAAGACGAGCGAGAGCGTCCACAGGACGTACAGTCCAGCGAGTGCGAGAAAGGAGCGAGCGACGACGAATCCGAGGATCGAGGCGGTCATACAGACGGAGCTGACGACGAGACTGTCTCGGCGGCCGATTCGGTCGCCGATGTAGCCTGTTGGAATCTCGCCGAGCACCGTCAGCGTCGAGTAGAGCGCGCTGAGAAGGGCGATCTGCGTGTAGTCGAGATTGCGGTAGAGAAGAAAGAGGGTGAAGATCGGCGAGAAGAATCCGAACGAGATGGTCGCCTGATAGCAGTAATATTTGTAGACGGTCGGCAGACGAGACATTTGCTCGGGCTTCGAACGACGGATAGTAAATGGTTTCCTGATATCCTTTTATGTACTAATAATGTCATTTCGGCCATAGATTCAGGCATCTGGGGAACGTAGCTCCGCGTATGCACCTGTACGCCGCGATGCGGAGCGGTCTTCTCGTCGCCGACGAGACGGAGACGAAGGGAATCCGGCTGGTCGACCACGACCTGGAGTGTGTCGCCGCCACGCCCGAGCACGTCTTCTGTGGGACGTTCGATTCCGGCCTCTTCCGAAGCGACGACGCGGGCGAGACGTTCCACTCGGTCGGCACCGACACGATACACGAATCGGTGATGTCGCTCGCGGTCGACCCGGACGACCCCGAGACGGTGTGGGTCGGGACGGAACCGAGTGCCGTCTTCCGAAGCACGGATGGCGGCGATTCGTGGGAACGACGTGAAGGGCTGACCGACCTCCCCTCGGAACCGCAGTGGTCGTTTCCGCCGCGACCCCACACCCACCACGTCCGGTGGATCGAACCCGACCCACACGATACGGCACACCTCTACGTCGGCATCGAGGCCGGTGCGCTCGTGCAGACGCACGACGCGGGCGAGACGTGGGAGGACAGGGTGTCAGGCGCTCGGCGGGACAACCACTCGCTGACGACCCACCCCGACGCACCGGGACGGGTCTGGTCTGCAGCAGGCGATGGCTACGCAGAGTCCGAAGATGGTGGGGAGACGTGGCGGTACCCACAGGACGGACTTCGTCACCGCTACTGCTGGAGTGTCGCGCTCGCTCCGGACGACCCGGACACTGTCTTGCTCTCCGGCGCGACAGGCCCTCGAACAGCCCACAACGCCAGTGCTGCCGAATCCTACGTCTACCGCAAGCGCGACGGCGAACCGTGGGAACGACTCGACGGCCTTCCGACCGGTGAGGGCGTCACTCGGGCGGTGTTCACCGCCGGGGAATCGGATGGCGAACTGTACGCCGTAAACAACAAGGGAGTCTACCGAACCGAGGATGCGGGAACGACGTGGAACCAACTCGACCTGGAGTGGCCCACTGGGTTCGAGCAACAGACCGCAAGAGGAATAGCGGTGGTTCCGTAGGCCGGTCGGCGATACTTCGAAGTCGATCGACTGTCTACCGGTTCCCTACTGGGCAGATATCCGCCGGTCGAGGAAGTCGCCGACGAGTTCGAACGAGCGGATCTTCTGGTCGATGTCGGTGCTGCCGTGGCCTTCCGCACCGAGTTCTTCGTACTCGTAGTCGACACCTTCCTCGAACCCGTCTTCGTCGAGCTGGTCGCGGAACAATCTGGCCTGCGAGACGGGAACCCGGCGGTCGTTGACACCGTGAACCATCAGCAGCGGCTTGCTGAGATTCTCGGTGTACTCGATGGGGCTTCGCTCCCGATAGAGGTCGTAGTTCTCCTCGGGGTCACCGAGGTACTTCTCCATGAGTCCCGTCTGGAAGTGCGGCATCGTGTTCTCGTACATGTCGTGGAGGTCGGTGACGCCGATCCACGCGATGCCTGCGGCGTACAGCTCTGGATACTGTACCATCTGCCAGTAGGCGCTGTAGCCACCGTAGGAGCCGCCGTAGGCGACGATTCGCTCCTCATCGATCCACTCCTGTTCGCGGAGCCAGCGGACGCCCTCCGCGATGTCATCCTGTTCCGCACCGCCCCAGTCCTCGATGAGACTGTTCTTGAACTCCCGTCCGCGACCGATCGAACCTCGATAGTTGATCTCGAGGACGCTGTACCCTCGATTGGTGAAGAACTGCGCACGCTGGTCGAACTCCCGAAGGTCGTGCGACGCTGGGCCGCCGTGTATCTTCACGACCACCGGAGACGGTCGTTCGCCCGAATCGTACAGCAGGCCGCCGATATCCCACCCGTCGTGTGATTCGAAGGTGATGTACTCGGCATCGGTGAACGATTCGGGGTCGATATCGCCGTACTCCGGTTCGAGGAGGGTCCGTGTCTCGCCGGAGTCGATATCGGAGACGAGAAGCGCGGGGCGCTGCGTGGGAGTCGCCTGCTCGACGAGCACTCGTCCGTCGTCGAGTAGCGCCGAATCGCCGATTTTTGGGAACGACGCGACGCCCGTGGGGAGGTCGAGGTCGGTCATCTCGCCGTCGAGGTCGTAGACGATCGGGACGATGGCAGCATCTCGTGTTCGGAGTGCGAGGAAGCCACTCCTGTCAGGGAGGAATGCGACGGGACTTTCGACGTACTCGCCCGCACCGAACCACTCGTCCTCGTCCGATTCGAGATCGTAGACGCCACAGCGCGTCTTGTCCTCGGCGTTGTCCGAGACGAGGAGTCGGGTGCCGTCCGGAGACCAGTCCGAAAGCCAGGTTTCGCTTCCCTCCATCCCGATTTCGAGATTTCGAGGGTTCGACCCATCGGCGTCTGCCACGTACACGTCGTTGTTCTTCAGGTCGTCCGATTCGTTGGCTGCGTACGCGATTCGGTCACCGTCGGGACTGAACAGTGCGAAGTGAACCCCTAGCTCGTAGTCGGTGAGTTGGTCGCTCGTCTCCGTCTCGCGGTCGTAGCAGTAGAGGTTCATCTGCCCGCCAGCACTACTGGTGTAGAGCAATCTGTCACCGCGCACGTCGGTGAGTATGCACTGACCCGAATCCTCGACCACGGGCCGCGTGTTACCGTCGAGGTCGAGCTCCCAGATGTCGTTCTGTTCGTCGCCCGCGTCGTCGTTGTGGAAGTACAGGTGCTCGCCGTCCGGTGCCCACATAAACCACCAGCGCGCGTTTCGCGGCACCTCTCCGTCGCTCACCTGCCGCATCTCACCGGTCGCCACGTCGATGACGTGGAGTTCGTTGCGGCCCGTACCATCGTAGTAGACTGCAACTTGCTCTCCGTCGGGTGAGGCGGCGGGGTGGTGAAATTCGGGAAGGCTTGCGAGGGCTTCGAGTGAGAATTCCTCCGTCATCGTGTCCTACCCACAAACGTCAGCGTGACAATCTTTTCGGTCGTGAGAAACGAGTCGATAGTCGTACGAACTGAATCGGAGGCTGCAAATTCGCAGGCGATCGTCGGTGTCGTCGAAAAATGAACTCGAACCGGTCGGTCTCCTCAGCTACTCCACAAGGGTGGCGATGTGGGCGTAAACCACCGACCCGAAGGTTCTCGGCTGAGCTTACTCGAGGTCGAAGCGGTCGAGGCTCATCACTTTGTCCCACGCATCCACGAAGTCACGCACGAATTTCTCCTCTGCGTCGTCGGATGCGTAGACGTCCGCGATGGCTCGAAGCCGGGAGTTCGACCCGAAGATGAGATCCACGCGGGTTCCCGTCCACGCGAGTTCGCCCGTTTCACGGTCGCGCAACTCGAAAATCTCCTGGGCGTCCGAGGCCGCTTCCCACTCCATGATGTCCTGCGATTCCGAGGCCGCTTCCCACTCGTAGCCCATGTCGAGCAGGTTCACGAAGAAGTCGTTGGTCAACGACTCCGGCTGGTCGGTGAAGACGCCGAGGTCGGACCCTTGGTAGTTCGCATTCAGCGCGCGCATGCCGCCGACCAGAACCGTCATCTCGTCAGCCGTCAGATTCAGGAGCTCAGCCTTGTCGACCAGCAACTCCTCCGCCGAGCGGTCGGTCTCGCCACCGAGGTAGTTACGGAACCCGTCGGCTTCCGGTTCGAGCACCTCGAAGGACTCGACGTCGGTTTGCTCCTGCGAGGCGTCGGTACGGCCCGGTTCGAAGGGAACGTCCACGTCGTACCCGGCGTCAGCTGCAGCCTTCTCGACGGCTGCACAGCCGCCGAGAACGATCAGGTCGGCGAGCGAGACTCGCTTCCCATCGGATCGCGAGCTGTTGAACTCCTCCTGAATCTCTTCGAGGGTTCCCAGCACCGTCTCTAGCTGATCCGGCTCGTTCACTTCCCAGTGCTTCTGTGGTTCGAGGCGAATGCGGGCCCCGTTCGCTCCACCGCGCTTGTCGCTATCGCGGTACGTCGATGCCGACGCCCAGGCCGTCTTTGCCAGTTGGGAGATGGACAGTTCCGAAGCGAGGATCGTCTCCTTGAGTTCGTCGATCTCTTCGTCACCGATCAGTTCGTGGTCGACGTCGGGGATGGGGTCTTGCCACAGCATCTCCTCGTCGGGAACCTCCGGGCCGAGGAACCGGGACGGCGGGCCCATGTCACGGTGGATCAGCTTGTACCATGCTTTGGCGAAGGCATCCTGGAACTCGTCCGGGTTCTCCTGGAAGCGCTCGATGGTCGCCCGATAGTCCGGATCCCGCTTCAGAGCGATGTCCGTCGTCAGCATCATGGGAGTTTGCTTCTTCGATGGGTCGTGAGCGTCCGGCACGGTGCCCTCCAACGCCTCGTCTTTCGGCGTCCACTGCCACGCACCGCCGGGACCCTTCTCCGGTTCCCATTCGTAGTCGAGCAGGTTGTCGAGGTAGCCCATGTCCCACTGGATCGGCGCGTCGGTCCACGGACCCTCTATCCCACTGGTGATCGTGTCGCCCCCCTTGCCGGAGCCGTGGCTGCTCTGCCAGCCGAGACCCTGCTCGTCGATAGGGGCCGCTTCGGGTTCAGGACCGAGGCTAGTAGTGGAGTCAGCACCGTGGACCTTTCCGAAGGTGTGTCCGCCGGCGATGAGCGCGACCGTTTCCTCGTCGTTCATCGCCATCCGACCGAACGATTCTCGAATGTTCTCCGCCGACGCGAGCGGATCCGGATTGCCGTCCGGCCCCTCCGGATTCACGTAGATGAGACCCATCACGGTGGCGCCGAGCGGATTTTCGAGTTCTCCCTCGTCGCTGAAGCGTTCGGAGGCTTCCATCTCGTTTTCGGGTCCCCAGTAGACGGACTCGTCGGGCTCGTAGGCATCCTCGCGCCCGCCAGCGAAGCCGAACGTTTCGAAGCCCATCGACTCCAGGGCAACGTTCCCGGCAAGGACTATCAGGTCGGCCCACGAGAGTTTGCGGCCGTACTTCTGCTTGACCGGCCAGAGCAGTCGGCGCGCCTTGTCGAGGTTCGCATTGTCGGGCCAACTGTTGAGGGGCGCAAAGCGTTGTGTGCCGCCGGACGCGCCGCCGCGGCCATCGCTGGTGCGGTATGTGCCGGCGCTGTGCCACGCCATCCGAATGAAGAGCGGCCCGTAGTGGCCGTAGTCAGCCGGCCACCACTCCTGCGATGTCGTCATTACCTCTTCGACGTCCGCCTTGACGGCGTCGAGGTCGAGCGTCTTGAACTCCTCGGCGTAGTCGAACTCCTCGCCCATCGGATCGACCTGGCGAACGTTCTGGTCGAGGATATCCACGTCCAACGCATTCGGCCACCAGTCGTGATTCGGTTCATTCATCGTCGGTTAACCTCCG
Organism: Haladaptatus rarus; assembly: GCF_054177585.1. NCBI lineage: Archaea > Methanobacteriati > Methanobacteriota > Halobacteria > Halobacteriales > Haladaptataceae > Haladaptatus > Haladaptatus rarus. The sequence goes on from NZ_JBPEHG010000002.1 coordinate 607,484, forward strand.
AAATCTCGTCGTTTTTCATCTCGTAGCTGGGGTCGCTCATACTGTGTTTGGGTGTATCCTCTGACATTGATCTCTCTCCGGTAGCTAAGAGATGCGTCGTATAATTTATAAACGTACCGATGAGATTTCCTATTTTATACCTTCCCTTTCCCGTACACGGTTCTTTGTTTTATTATTCCTTAGATGTATTTCCTATAGCCGACTAAATATTGTCCGGTGAAGAAATATGTTTTCACGAACGTGTCTTTTTCGCCCGCCTGCGCGGTGGACTAACACGGGCGACCGGGTCGACCCGGTCGTCCTGCCCATCGAGGTTCGAAAGAAGGCGTTCTACGTCGGTGTCCGTGCCATCGGCTTGGAGCAGCTCGACAGCCTGCTTGATGCCATCGACTCGTCGCTGGAGTCTCGCGTATCGAATCTCGAGTTCCACCCGAGCTTCACCGATGGCGACTCGTCCCTCTCGAATCGCGTCTCGAGACTCACGGAGCGTCTCGCCAGTCTCACGAATCGTCCGAAGTGGCATAGTCCGACCGACGCGACCCACAGGATTAGCGTTGCTGGCCCGGTGGTCGTTGCTCCCCCTAGGTCGTTGCCACCCGGAGATAACCGCCGGCCACGAACGTTTTGGAATCTCGCACCCATTCTTCAACTGATGCCTGAGTACGAAAACGACGTTCTGGTTTCGGCGGACTGGGTCGAAGACCACATCGACGAATTCGAGAGCGACGACCCCGAGTACCGCCTCGTCGAGGTGAACAGCCCCGAATCGCCCGACGAAGACTTCCCGTCGCGCTACGACCAGGGACACATTCCGGGAGCCATCGGCCTGCAGTGGGACGAAGATCTCTCGGACGAGACGGAGCGCGACATCCTCAAAAAGGAGGACTTCGAGCAGATCGTCGGCGACCACGGTATCAGCGAGGACTCGACCGTCGTCTTCTACGGCGACGGCTGGATACCGAACTGGTTCGCGCTGTTCGCCTACTGGGAGTTCAAATACTACGGCCACGAGGACGCTCGCGTGCTGAACGGCGGGAAAGACTACTGGGTCGAAAACGACTATCCCATGACCGACGACGAACCCAACCACCCCGCACAGGAGTACCACGCGAGGGGGCCGTTCGAGAGCATCCGAGCGTACAAAGACGACGTCGAGAAAGCGATGGAGTCGGGCCTTCCGATGGTGGACGTTCGGTCGCCCGAGGAGTTCACGGGTGAAGTCATCGCACCCGAAGGACTGAAAGAGACGGCCCAGCGCGGGGGCCACATCCCCGGCGCAAGTAACGTCCCGGTCGCAGACGTGCTCGCCGAGGACGGGCGATTCAAATCGGCTGACGAACTGCGCGACCTCTACGCCGAGCACGGTGTCGACGGCGACGAGTCGGTCATCACCTACTGTCGCGTCGGCGAGCGCTCTTCCATCGAGTGGTTCGCGCTCTACGAACTGCTCGGTTTCGACGACGTGCGCAACTACGACGGGTCGTGGACCGAGTGGGGGAACATCGTGCGCGCACCCATCGAGAAGGGCGAGTAGCGCCCATCGAGAAAGAGAAGTAGCGACTCTCATTTTTTCCGCCACCACGAATCGTCACTCATCACCGACATCCACGAACTCGTCGCCGACCTGTACGCCCACCTCGAAGCGACCGAACAGCGACCGGTGGAGACGCGGGCGAACCAGTGGCTCGGCGAAGCGCAAGCAGTCGTCGCGGATGCGAAACGTGCCCCCGAATCGGTCGTAAAAAAGCGCGTCTTGCAGGCCGACGACCTGCTCTCGAACGTCGACGGAACTGGCGATTCGGAGGCGGACGAACACGTCGAACAAGCGCGTACGTTGACGAGCGAGATTTTGGCCGAACTGGACTGACCGACTCGAACCGGTTCTCAGCTGGTCACTTCGAGCGAGAACCCCCAGTCGAACCCCTCGTCCATCCACATCGATTCGATTCTGCGCTCGAATCGGTACTCACCCACCGGCAGACAGCCTCTATGAGTCGGGTCGTCTGCAACGAGCAGGTCATCAGTCCACGTTTCGTCCGGTGCGAGCGTCGGCATCGGTTGTGCCTCATTCGACCAGACCAGTTTGCCCCGTGATTTCCCGTCCGTCCCGACGCAGGGCGGCGCGTAGTTTTGCAGATCACGTGGCTGGTTCGCGGGGTTGTCTGCGGCAATCTTCGAATAGAGTATGATTCCTCTCTTCCCGTCGTAGGAACTCGCTCCCTTGTAGTATGGCGTCGAGAACTGCCGTTCTTCCTCGTTGGTGTTCGTGACACGAGTTCGGAGCACTGCCGACTGCTCGGCGGTGATATCGGCGTGCGAGACTTCGATCTCGAACTCGGCACCGTACTCGTCGGGCACTGAATCGACTTTCTTCAGGGAGACCGACCTCTCGTACTCCTCCGGGGGTACTGGATTGGATAGAAACGCCCGACCGAGACAGCCAGCAGAACCGGCCAACGTGCTGACAGCCGCGAGCAGGGTTCTGCGTGACGTGGAGGACATAGCAATGCATCATCTTCGACCGACAAACTCTTTCTGGTGGTTCTATCTAATCATCTTCAGATCGTGATTTTTCATAGTAGTTTGATTAAACGAACACTTCTCCACGGATGTTGACCTACCCGGTTTCTCTCCCACCCTTGATTTCAAGCAGAAGTCATATTATGAAACGTTTCGCCTAGGTTTCGATCTGAGTCTGGAACCATGCCCCAACACGGTGGGCGACTTCATCAGGTGTCGCGACACTTGTATTGATGATCTTCAACCCATCCTTTGCGCCCTGCTCTCGATACCAACGGTTCACGTCAAGAAAGAAGTCGAGAGCATCCGAGGTTGTACTTGGTCGGTCACGTAATCGGGCTTCCAGATCAGCGTCATCACAGACGAGCGCACGCCGTTCGACACGAGAGAAATAGCGTATCTCTGGACTCTCATCTATGTCGTGCGGGTGGACACCACCGACGAAAAGCGTCTGCTGGTCAGCTGCATGCAACGTCATACAGATGCGAAAATCAAAGTCGCAGATCGATGTCCATGATAGCTTGCCATTAGTCAAATCGATGTGCATATCACCTTCATAGATGAAGAGGTCGATCTCACCGTCGAGTCGCCCCGCTGTTGTGGATTTCCCGACAGCCGGTGCTCCCTCCAACGTGTGCAAGGGGAGATATGGGAATTGAAACGTGGTATGACAGTCTGGACACTCTGCGGTTGCGTATCCATCGTCAGCGTCGACGATAGGCTTCTCAACGGCGGTATTCCGGCACGTCGGGCAGAAGTGCAACATCAATGAAGAGGATGTCAACCGTGCACAAAAGTATCATGATTAGCATAGTTCTGAATTGTATCGATAATTAACCGCACCCGGTAGTCGATAGGTGTGTTTCTTTCCAACCCATTCGACAGCAAGGTCTGTCGCTTCGGGAGGCTTTAACCCGTCTCGTCACCCTTATCCGTAGTCATGGAAGACGCGCCAGAGAAAGCCGAGGGGTTGCGGAGCCGAGAAGTGACCGAGGGGCCGGAACGCGCCCCGCATCGTGCCATGTTCCGGGCGATGGGGTTCGACGACGACGACCTCTCCTCGCCGATGGTCGGGGTGGCCAACCCCGCCGCCGACATCACGCCCTGTAACGTCCATCTAGACGACGTGGCCGACGCGGCCATCGAAGGGGTCGACTCTGCGGGCGGGATGCCCATCGAGTTCGGCACCATTACCATCTCGGACGCCATCTCGATGGGCACCGAGGGGATGAAAGCGAGCCTCATCTCGCGCGAGGTCATCGCCGACAGCGTCGAACTCGTCGCCTTCGGCGAGCGCATGGACGCCCTCGTCACGGTCGCGGGGTGTGACAAGAACCTACCCGGGATGATGATGGCGGCCATCCGTACCGATCTGCCAACCGTCTTTCTGTACGGGGGTTCCATCCTCCCCGGCCACCACGAGGGACGCGAAGTCACGGTGCAGAACGTCTTCGAGGGCGTCGGCGCGGTGGCGCACGGCGATATGACCGAAGAGGAGTTGGTCGAGCTCGAACACGACGCCTGCCCCGGTGCAGGATCGTGCGGCGGGATGTTCACCGCGAACACGATGGCCTCCATCAGCGAAGCCCTCGGACTCGCGCCGCTCGGCTCCGCCAGCCCAACTGCCGAATCCGACGAACGGTACGCGGTCGCAGAACGCGCCGGGGAACTCGTCCTCGACGCGATTGAGAACGACCGCACGCCATCGGACATTCTCTCCCGCAAGTCGTTCGAGAACGCCATCGCGATACAGGTGGCGATGGGTGGCTCTACGAACGCGGTTCTCCACCTGCTCGCGCTCGCGGCAGAGGCGGATATCGACCTCTCTATCGAGGATTTCGACGACATCTCGCGCCGGACACCGAAGATCGCAAACCTCCAGCCCGGCGGGACGAAGGTGATGAAAGACCTCCACGACGAAGGCGGGGTACCGGTCGTCCTCCGCCGCTTACTCGACGCCGGACTGGTTCACGGCGACGCGATGACGGTGACCGGGCGCACGCTAGCGGAGGAACTCGACCATCTCGACCTCCCCGCAGACGACACGTTGGACGCCGAGTTCATCCGACCAGTGGACGACCCCTTCAGCGACGAGGGCGCGATAAAGATCCTGACGGGCAATCTCGCGCCCGATGGCGCGGTGTTGAAGGTCACGAAAGACGACGCCTTCCACCATTCCGGCCCGGCCCGCGTCTTCGAGAACGAAGAAGACGCTATGAAGTACGTCCAGGAGGGCGACATCGATTCGGGAGACGTGCTCGTCATCCGCAACGAAGGGCCGCGTGGTGGTCCCGGCATGCGCGAGATGCTCGGCGTCACCGCCGCAGTGGTCGGACAGGGACACGAAGACGACGTTGCATTGCTCACCGACGGACGCTTCTCGGGAGCGACTCGCGGGCCGATGGTCGGCCACGTCGCACCTGAAGCCCGTGACGGCGGCCCTATCGCGGTACTGGAAGATGGCGACGAGGTGACGGTGGACATCCCGAATCGGGAACTTTCGGTCGCGCTCTCGGACGACGAACTCGCGACGCGCATGGACGACTGGGAACCCGACGAACCGCCGTATACGACCGGTGTCCTCGCAAAGTATGGAACGGCGTTCGGGTCTGCCGCGAACGGTGCGGTGACGAATCCCGGTGCGAAGCGAGAGTGACGGCGAACCTGCGGTGAACTGAGCAGTCACCGGTTCTTTTTCAGTAAATTTACGGGATGTCGCCAGGTGCGCGCCCGAGACGAAGCCGACGAAATCCTGCCCGGTCTTTATAAATGGATAGGCGTGGTGGGGTACCATGCTCGATGGTGGCAAACCGCAAGACACGATTGGTATCGACGTGCGGTAATCCTCCTTTGTGACTGGACGGACGCGACAGAACCGCTTGCCAGCATACGTAAGACATAGTACGGTCTGAATACATAATTTGGGAAATTTAACCGAAAATACTGCGGATTTCAGTGATATTCTACGAAGAACCGAAACGGTTTTTGGATAGTTTTTGAAGATGGTGCTAGTGTATGTCGCACAGTGTACAGCAACTGTGGCAACGATATCGGTCGGTGCCGATCATCTATCGTATCGCGGTTGCATTCGTCCTTGGTTCCATCGTCGGAATCGCCATTGGAAAACCGGCAACAGCCCTCCAACCACTCGGTGACCTGTTCGTCAGACTCCTCAAGATGGTCATCGTTCCCATCGTCGTCTTCACGCTCATCATGGCGGCACGAAACCTCTCACCGACGAATCTCGGAAAGATCGGTGTCGAGGTCGTCGCGTTGTACCTTCTCACGACGATAGTCGCTATCGCCATCGGACTCGGCATCAGCAACCTCATCGATCCTGGTGTCGGGATCGAACTGGCGAAGAATGCGAACGTCAACACGGAGCAAGCACCACCGCTCGGAGAGGTTCTCCTCGGAATCGTCCCGGAGAATCCCATCTCCGCGATGGCCGAGGGGAAGATGCTCGGCGTCATCTTCTTTTCGCTCGTCTTCGGTATCGGGCTGACCGTCGTCCGAGACGAGGCCAAGCCGGGTTCGAAACTCGACGAGGGTGTCTCTGCCATCTTCGACGCCGTCGAGGTGGGTGCAGAAGTGATGTTCAAGATCGTCTGGGGTGTGATGGAGTACGGTGTCATCGGCGTGTTCGCCCTGATGGCCGCCCTGTTCGGCCAGACCGGTATCGGCGCGATCGTCTCACTGCTCAAGCTCGTCGCGTCGTTGGCCATCGCCATCGGTATCCACATCTCCGTCGTTTACTTGCTCCTCATCGTGCTCGGACTGGTGGGCAAATCGCCCATCGACTTCCTGCGCGGCGGGAAGGACGCCATGATGACCGCGCTGAGCATTCGGTCGTCCAGCGGGACGCTTCCGGTGACGATGTCCAACGCGGACGAGAACCTCGGCATCGACGAAGGAGTCTACAGTTTCTCGCTGCCGCTCGGCGCGACGGTGAACATGGACGGAACCGCGATGTATCTCGGTATCGCCGCCATCTTCACCGCCAACGTGGTCGGCAAGTCGCTCACGCTCGCCGAGCAGTTGAGCGTCCTGCTCACGGCCCTGCTCGCCAGTATCGGGACGGCAGGTGTGCCCGGCGCGAGCCTCATCATGATGTCCGTCGTGTTCACGCAGGTCGGCCTGCCGCTTTCGGCCATCGCGATGGTCGCTGGTGTCGACCCCCTGCTCGACCGGATGCGCACCATGAACAACGTCACGGGTGACCTCGCGGTCACGACACTCGTAGCGAAGTGGAACGACGCTATCGACTTCACCACCGGAGTGTGGGCTGACGAAGGCGTCGGTTCCGGCGACGTTGCGACCGGTGTAACGACCGACGACTGAACACACCATTCTTTCAAACAGCATGCAATACGAACCAAGCAGTGACAAAGCGCGGAGTCACGAGACGCAAAACGACAAGACCGAGCATCAGAAGACGCAGAGCCACGAACTCGTCTCGCGTGCCCGCGACGTGATCCCGGGCGGCGCCCAGACGGGCTTGCGCGCCCAGGCGTACGAGACAGGTGCTGTCGCGTTCGACCACGCGAAGGGCGCGACGCTCACGACGGTCGACGACGAGGCGTACACCGACTACCACCTGGGCTTCGGTCCCATCATCCTCGGCCACGCCCACGAGTCGGTGGATGACGCCGCCCGCCGCGCCATCGACGGCGGCGTGCTCTACGGCGCGGGGACGACCGAACTGGAAGTCGAGGTCGCCGAGCGCCTGGTCAACCTGTTGCCGAGCGTCGACCAGGTCAACTTCTGCAACAGCGGGAGCGAAGCCACGTATCACGCCATCCGGCTCGCACGCGCCCACACGGGCAACGAGAAGATCCTGAAGTTCGAGGGCTGTTATCACGGGTGGCACGACTACGTCGACGTGAGCGTCTACCCACCGGAAGACCACCTCGGTGGACAGTACCCCGAATCTGCCGGGATGCTCTCGGCAGCCGTCGAGAACACGCTCGTCGTCCCGTTCAACGACAGCGAGGCAGTCGAGGAAGCACTGCACGAACACGGCGACGACCTCGCGGGTGTCATCCTCGAACCCGTGCCCCATTCCGTGGGGTGTCTCCTCCCACAACAAGAGTTCCTGCGAACGTTACGCGAACAGACGAGAGAGCACGACGTGCCGCTCATCTTCGACGAGGTCATCACCGGCTTTCGCCACTCCCCGCACGGTGCACAGGGCGAGTTCGGCGTCGAGCCCGACCTGACCTGCGTGGCCAAAGCCCTCGGGAACGGGTATCCGGTCGCGGCGGTCGGCGGCCGGGAAGACCTGCTGGGGCAAGCGGGCGGCGACAACAAGTCGGGCGTCGTCATCAGCGGCACCTACTCCGGCAATCTCCCCGGCCTGGCGGCGGCGCGCGAGACCATCGACACCATCGTCGAAGAGGACGTGCAGGGCCACGTCACCGAACTGGGTGATGCATATCGGGCAGGCCTGCGTGACCTGCTCGCCGACCACGCTCTCGAGGGGCGGGTCGTCGGTCATCGCAGCATCTTCAGCTTGCAGTTCGGCGTGACCGGCGAGCCACGAACCTACGAGGACGTGCTTGGACTGGACGAAGAGAAATTCCGCGACTTCGCGGCGGGGATGCGCGAGCAGGGGCATTTCTTCACGCCCAATCCCTACAAGCGCCATCATCTCTCGTTCGCGCATGGCGACGAGCACCTAGCGGCGTATCTCGACGCCGCCGACGCTGTGCTTGCGAACCTCTGACCCGGTTCAGCAAGCTTAATCCTGCCCGGTTGTTACGGCTTTCCAATGGAACCTGCGATACAGATTCGGGATCTCGAGAAGGAGTATGAGGGGGTACGGGCGCTCGATGGTATCTCACTCGACGTTCCGCAGGGGTCGTTTTTCGGCTTACTCGGCCCGAACGGTGCAGGGAAGACGACGTTCATCAACATCCTCGTCGGTCTCGTGAAGAAATCGGGCGGGACGGCGGAAGTGTTCGGCGCAGACGTGGAAGACGACTACCGGGAAGCCCGGAATCGGATCGGTCTCGCACCGCAGGAGTTCAACGTCGACCGGTTCTTCCCGATCCGTGAAGTTCTGGAGCACAAGGCGGGCTACCACGACATTCCGAAGGCCGATGCCCGAGAACGGGCTGACGAGGTGCTGAAACGGGTCGGCATCTACGACAAGCGCGACACGCGCTTCGACTGGCTCTCCGGCGGGATGAAACGTCGGTTCATGCTGGCACGGGCGCTCATCACCGACCCCGACCTGCTCATCCTCGACGAACCGACGGCGGGCGTGGACGTGCAACTCCGTCACGACCTCTGGGAACTGATTACCGACCTGAACGAGAGCGGGACGACCATCCTGCTCACGACCCACTACATCGAAGAGGCAGAGCGCCTCTGCGACGAGGTCGCTATCCTCGATTCGGGGCAGATCGTCGAAGTGGCGAGTCCCGAGGAGTTGATGGGCCGCGGGCCTGACAAGATCACCGTCACACTGCGGAACCCACCCGAGTCCGCACCGCATCTCTCCGCCGGGCGCGACAAGATCGAGTCGGTGGAGCTGTCGGGCGACGACCTCGTCATCACCGCACGAGAAGCCGGACTGCTCGCGCCGGAACTGGTGCGCGAACTCGACCGGAAAGGGTTCGAGATCGTCCACTTCGACATCTCGCGCACCTCGCTCGAAGAGGTGTTCGTGGCGATGACGCGGAGCGAGGAAGAAGAAGAAGCGAAGACGGCCGCGGTCGCGGATGGAGGTGAACAGGCGTGACGAGTCTCACTGGCTTTCTCACACTCACCCGGCGCGAGATACTGCGCTTTCTGCGTCGACCACGGAACACCTTCGTCCCGCCCCTCGTGACGAACGTCCTATACTTCTCCGTGTTCGGGGTCGTCCTCGGAAATCGCGTCGGCGGCATGGAGATCCGGGGCGAACCCGTCGAGTACATCGTCTTCATCCTCCCCGGTCTGGTCGTCCTCGGGGCTATCTCGAACGCCTTCGAGAACTCTTCGTTTTCCATCTTCCACGGGCGCTGGAACCGCTACATCGAAGAGACGCTCACCTCGCCGATGTCGTACTCGCGGATGGTCGCGGCCTACATCGTCGCCGGAGCGACGCGCGGCCTGCTCGTCGGCATCCTCATCGCAATCATCGGTGCGTTCTTCACGCCGGTCGGGGTCGAACAACCGTTCTACCTCGTCGCGTTCGCGCTGGTGATCACGCTCCTCTTTTCGAGCGTCGGCGTGGTCGGCGGTCTCTGGGCCGACGACTGGGACAACCTCACGATGATGAACCAGTTCCTCGTCCGCCCGCTCGTCTTCTTCGGCGGCGTCTTCTATACGCTGGAGAGTCTCCCACCGGGCATCTTCCGCGACCTCACCCTGCTCAACCCGATGGTGTACATGGTGAACGGCATCCGATACGGGTTCCTCGGCGTCTCAGAGGTGAACCCGAACGTCTCGCTCGCGGTGCTGTCGGGGCTGACGCTGGCGTTCATGCTCCTCGACGCCTTCCTGTTCCGACGTGGGTACGGGCTGATGGACTAACAGATCGATTCCATCGGCTTCGTTAAAACTCTCCAGCGGAGATAGGTTTCAGTGACCGTGCTGAATACTGGGCGCGTATCTTGCACGCCAGAGTACTGTGACACCGTTAATAACGCGAGCCACTTCGGTATCGCAAGTTCGCTGACCTTTCAATCTACATATTCTACTCTAACGCTAATGCAAAATACAGAAGCTGCCTTGTTTAAACGCGAGAATTCAGTCGCTTGACCCCGTGAATCGGCGAGATCGCCCTCGGACTGCGTGGAAAGAAGTTCCACGTTAGGCTGGTCGATCATCAATTTATGCGTTCCATCCCCGTCCAGAAAATAACGGTTCCCACGGACACGGTAAATGCGCCGATGACCGTCCACCGCACTGACCGTCCAGAGATCTGTTCGCTGTTTGCGATGGTTAGAATGGGACGTATACGGACGATCCCGAGACCTTGACCTAACCACAACAACCCGAGTAACTCCACGAAGGCTCCGAGGATCGTCAATACAGTCGCTTTCGTGTCCATGTGAATTTTTAAGCACGGAAACCAATCAACCTTCTCCAGATCGATGCGCACCTCATAGTCAGCTCAATCGATTTGGTCAGTAGCTTTCGGAGACATTCGACTCAGTTGAAACCCTCATTCGGTGATCGGTTTCGGCGACTCTGCTAAATACATAGCGCATATCTTTCATCCCACATCCGTTAGTGGTGGAGTTCGTGGTGCAACGTTAGAAGTTGAATCTCCCCACAATATTGATATGATTTTATTTATAATTCTGACTATGAAGAAGCCCTCTAGACGTTCCTTCTTAGCGACTGTCGCAACCGTTGGACTCGCTGGCTGCTCCGCTCAGAGTTCTTCTCGACCGATAGGAATCATTGCGTATACCAGTTCAGAGAACCAGCACAGATTACACCTCACTATCGAGAAGAAGGATGAGGTTCTTGTGGAACAGGAATTAATCGTCCCAGCAGATAGGCCAAATTACGACCCTGTTTTTACTACTATCAAAGGTCTTGTAGTTTCAAAGGGAGACCGACTCAATGTGACCGGAAAACTCGAAGGAAGCAATCAGACATCCAACACACCACTGACGATAGACTGTCCAAAGAAGTATGATACGGATCTCCTTGGAGTGCGAATTTCCCACACTGAGGATCCGACACTAAGTGATAGTTGCTACACAAAAGATAGATGGCAGCTACGTGATTTTACGGCTCTACATAGACCTCCGCTTGCGGCGCGAAGAAACAGGTTGTCGTCTTCTTGTACCAGTAGGGCCTGATTGTACAGGTTGCCGCCAAAGTGGTAGATACATCATCAATATTCAGTACGGCGCTTGTGACAAACGCTCGGCAATTCGGTGAGTCACTGCAAGATACAGGGCGCGTATCTCTTCGGATTATCAGTTGGCACCAAGGAGGTCAGCAAAGAGTGTGGGCATCATCCGAGGGGTCAAATCCAGTCGTCGGGGAGTTCGTCGGCGTGATCGTACATCAACTGTAGCAATGGCCGAATCTCGTTGAATCGTGGTCCCGTTTGCAACACGTTCGCCTCCTGATCCCACTCGATGAGTCCTGCATCCACCAGTTTCGGAAGATGGACGTGGGTCATATGCTCTTTGAGATTCGCCAAATCCTCGTCCTCGATAGTGACGTCCGCAGGGAGTTGCGCATCGTCGTCATCCTGCGGATTGTGCTCCAGCAGAGCAGTGAGCAGTCGGCGTCGATACTTGTTCGCCAAGACCTCAAGCAAGGTATCGAGTGGAACGTCCTCATTTGGTTCCTCACTCGTCATTGGGAGCTATAGGAATCTGCGTTTGATACATTCACGCTTCACACTCGAACCAGACATCATCGCAGCGCCACCGTGACAGTCGAACCGACGGATACCCTCGTCGTTGTTCACCCTCGAACGTCAGTAAGGAAGAATGATGCGAACGGTAGGTTTGGTTCTTCACTTGACTTCGTTTCGACCTCGAAGCGAGACGAGGTGAGACGCGGGTGTAAGTGCGTTCACCCCGAATCGCCGATATGGCAATTGAAGCCCCGGAAGAATCCACGATTGCAGATATCAGCATCGACGCGAGCTAATTCGAGTTCGGACGCGTGTTGTCGAACGACTTCGAACTCGAACTCGAACGCCTCGTGCCACTGGGCGAGGAAGCAATGATTCCATTAGTGTGGCTCCGTGAGGGCGACCCTGACGACTTCGAAACCCACGTCGGCGACCATCCGAGCACGCGGGCGATACGACGACTAACCCACATGAATGGCGAGGTTCTGTTCGAAGTGCGGTGGTCGGTCGAGATGGATGGGTTCCTCGACGCGCTCAGGCAGCACTCTGTCTACCTGCTGGAGGGCGAGTTCACCGACGAAACGTGGGATTTCCGCCTTCGATTCGTGGATCGTGACGAACTCGTCGAGTTCTCCGAGCAACTGACAGCGAACCTCATCCCGATAACGCTCAACCGCCTGTACAATCCTGGCCCACCAGTAGAGATCACTCCGGTTCCAGAGCAACAGCGAGCGACGGTCGAACGTGCATATCAACAGGGGTACTTCGAGGTGCCGCGCAAGACGACGATTAAACAACTCGCCGCCGAGGAGGGTATCAGCGATTCGGCGTTCTCCCAGCGCTTGCGTCGGAGCTTAGCCACAGTCATCGAAGGGTATCTCCTCTCGGAGGCAGCCGCCTCGCACTGATGGCGAGGCGGTCGTGTCTCGGGTGGTGGGCAATCGGTGAGAGACGACCGAGAGTCGGTTTCACCACGTTTTAGAGCGACGAGCAAGTGCTTGCGCGAGAGAGACATCCTCTATATTCAGCACGCAAATCCTATCAGTTATTGAGCATTTCAACGGTGCCATTTTTATCGAACCGGCGATTGCAGTCGCGAGCCGCGCAATTCTCCAGTACGTTTCAGTACATTTCAGTACAACCGGGCAAACCACGTCAAACACAGCTATCGACCGCCGTTTCGCTCTGACCCACTCATTTCAGTCTTGTTCTGCTCGCCATTCGCTCAGGGACATCGGCTCGCCGTCCGGATCTGGGTCGTCCGAGAGGTCGGCCAGCAGTTCCAGCGAGTTCCCGTCCGGGTCGTCGAAGTAGACCGTCGCGCTTGGCATCCACGGGTGGACGATAGGTTCGTCCGGTTCGACGCCGAACGCGACCCGGGGTTCGATGTCGCGCTCCGCGAGGAAGGGGAGCATTTCGTCCACCAGTGTCTCTGGAACCCGGAACGCGAAGTGACTCGGCGTCGGGTCGTCTTCCTCCCACACGCCGAGCATCGACCGTGGACTGCCGGTGAAGTAGAAGGCGATCCGTCGCTCTTCCTCGTAGCGACCGAGTTCGAGACCGAGCGTGTCGCCGTAGAACGCCATCGCCCGGTCTATATCGGCCACTTCGACGTGCGTCTCGTAGATTCCAGCGAGAACATCCATACCGCTCCGGCGCTGTGACAGCGAATAGCTGTTTCGCAACTGCCTGCCTTCCTTCTCGAACTATCACCACTAACACAAAATTTATTATACATTCCCAGAGAGCGGATTTATGAATCCTCGCACATGTCACCCTCCCGTGACTGGAGTTGCCATCACTGGTGTTGCCACCACGGATACTGTCCGGAGTCTCGGTACGTGTCCCAGCGCGTCTGGGCGAGATAGTAAGCGCACATCGACAGGCCGAGTCGCCCGACCGAACCCCGAATCGAGAACGCGAGACTGTCCGTGTCGTCTTCGATGAGCGTGATCGAGAGCGTCGGGGCACTCGGGTGGCTGCTCGGGAGTCTTGCGGTCGGCATCTGTGTCCACGAGACGTTGCACGCCGTGTTCCTTCGGGCTATCGGGGTTGCCTGCCGGATAGAATTCCTCCCGAGTCGGACGGCCGGTGGTGTCGGTGTCGGTCTGCTCGGTGGGGCGTGGGCGCGCGTGACGCTTTCCGAGATATCCACGACGACGTCGGTTCGCGGCCTCAAACTCGCCGCGTTGAGTCCCATACTCATGCTGACGCCCTTCGCGTTCGTGGCGCTCGGTATGGCTCCCGATCCGATGACGCAAGACGACCTACCGCTGAAACTGGCGACCATCGGCTGGTTCGCAACCGCCCTGCCGAGCGCCCAGGATTTCGTCATGTTCTGGCAGGCGAGCGACCTGCGCGGCTACACTGAAGCCAGGCAGGGCGAGTGGTTCACGACTTCCTGAGCGGTCTCACGCTTCATCGATCTGTTGCGATGCGATTTTTCACCGGAGTCCCGTGACGCGGTACGGGAGATTCGGAACGTCGTAGACCGTCTCTGTTTCGGTGATATCGGCCTCCGTAGACATGGTTTCCGTATCAGCGACGACGACTTCTGTGGGATGGATTTCGGCGGGACGGTCCGCAACGAACCAGTCACGCCCTGCTCTGACGACGATGAACAGTCCGTGGTCGTCGCCGAGGACGCGGAACGTCTCGCTGTCGCCTTCCCAGGCAGCCACGCCAGCATCGGTTTCGAGGGCTTCGACCACGCTCGGCACGTCCGGCACGGGAAGACCGATCTCGCTCACCGCTAACAGGTGCGCGGGGCCGAACGCCTCGTCCGTCGCGTTGTCGAGGTCGTGCCGGGCGATGAGTTCGCCGACGTTCCCCGCAGGGTCTTCGAAGTACGTCGCGTGGGCGTTCATGAACTCGAAGAAGAACTCCGTGTCGCCGGTCGTTTCGTCCGTGAGCAAGCCCACCTGGTCAGCCAACCAGTCGCGGGCCGCCTCGAACCGGTTTTCGGGGACGTTGATAGCGAAATGGTAGAAGGGGTCGGCGTTCGATTCAGAGAAGACGAGGTCGGTCGCGCCGACCGAGATGGTGATCTCCTCTTCGTCGCGGGAGATGTGAAGTCCGAACCTATCGCTGTAGAAGTCGGCCAGTTCGTGGGGGTTCGCGGCTTCGAGGTAAAGACGGCGGATGTGCATCGATAGTGACCAGTCGAGATAGGCGACGATAAGTACACTCGTTCGCTGGTGATCGATGAAAAAGTCGAGCAGAAAACATATCCTGCGATAGCTCATAGAGGAAACGATGACAGATGTTGTGAAAGTCGCTGTCGGTCTCGTCGGAATCGGCATCGGTCTCATCGGCTACCGCTACGCCTACCACTTCTCGTGGTTCAGCGAACAACTCGACGCCATCGGGAGCAAGACGCCAGCGAGTGATGTCGAACCGGCGGAGTGGAAGGTACTGTTCACACGGATCAGTTTTCTCCTTCTGGCAGTGCTCGGGATGTTCTTCGCGATTTTCGGCGCGCTCGCACCGTAGCCGAGAAAGTGAACCGCTCGACTGATCGAATTACAACCGCCCGAGAACTGCCTCGGTGACCTCGGTGGTTCCCGCGTCACCCCCGAGGTCGGGCGTTCGCGGCCCGTCTTCGAGCACCGATTCCACGGCCTCACGAACCGCTTTCCCCTCTCCGTCGTAGCCCAGATACTCCAACAACATCGCAGCGGAGAGCATAGTCGCACAGGGATTCGCCACGCCCTCGCCCGCGATGTCCGGGGCGGTTCCATGGACGGGTTCGAACAGGGCGCGCTCCGGGCCGATGTTCGCGGAGGGGAGCAGCCCCAGACCGCCGACGAGTCCGGCGGCGAGGTCGGAGAGCACGTCGCCAGCGAGGTTCGGACAGACGACCACCTCGTACTGCTCGGGGTGCAGACAGAGGTGAGTCGCCAGCGCGTCCATCAGGGCGTCGTCGTGGGGAACACCGCGCTCGTCGGCCACGCGAGCCACCGTCTCCCGAAAGAGGCCGTCCGTCTCGCGCATCACGTTCGCCTTGTGCGCGATGGTGAATCCGTCCTCGTCGCGGTCGTCGACGTACTCGCAGGCGAATTCGCCGAGTCGCTCGGAGGCAGATTCAGTGACCACGCGCGTCAAGGTCGAAACGTCGTCGCTGATGCGTGATTCGTGACCTGCGTAGACGCCCTCCGTGTTCTCGCGGAGGAAGACGAGGTCGGTGTCTGGCCGAAGTGCGTCGGTTCCGGGGTAGGCCCGCGCGGGCCGGACGTTGACGAACGAGTCCACCGCCCGGCGGAGCGGGAGGATGACGTCCGCTGCTGTCTCGCCCGCCGCACCGAACAGGGTCGCATCTGCAGCAGCGACCAGGTCACGGGTAGCGTCGGGGAGTGCGGTTCCCGTTTCGGCTTTCACCGCGTCGCCTGCGTAGGCCGTCACGAACTCGAACTCCGGGCCAGCGGCTTCGAGGACGTGCCGGGCCGCGGGGACGACCTCCTGCCCGATTCCATCGCCGGGGATGACCGCGATCTCCTCCGTCATGAATCGACGTAGGGGAGACTTCGGGCCGTCTCCTCGATGGCCTGTTCGTTCGATTTCATGAGTGCCGTCGTGTCCCAGATACCGTCGACGAGCGCCTTCCGCTGAGCGTCGTCCACGTTCGCTTCGATCTCGTGGTCGTCGTAGTGCACGACCTCGTTCGCCACGTCCACCTCGATCTCGGCGTCGGGGTTTGCTTCGACGTACTCCTGCAGGTCGGCTATCGACTCGCTGTCGGCGGTGACGGTCGGAATTCCGAGCGCGAGACAGTTGCCCGCGAAGATCTCCGCGAAGCTCTCGCCGACGATGGCGTCGATGCCCCAGCGCGCGAGTGCCTGTGGTGCGTGCTCGCGCGAGGAGCCACAGCCGAAGTTGGCGTTGACGACCAGCACGGACGCCTGCTGGTGAGCCTCGTCGTTGAAGGGGTGCGATTTTGGTTCGTCGTGCGCTACGACGGTTTCGCCGTCTTCGCCTCGTTGCTCCTCCGGAGCAACGCTGTCGAATCGCTGGTCGAAGAACGCGAACTGGCCCAGTCCGTCGAAGGTGACCACCTTCATGAACCGCGCCGGGATGATCTGGTCGGTGTCGATATCGTTACCCCGGACCGCGACGCCGGTTCCTGAAGCCTGCTCGACCTGCTTCACACCATCGCTGGCGTCGCTCATGCCGTCGCCACCTCCTGCAGTTCGCGCACGTCGGTCACCTCGCCGCGAATCGCGGCGGCGGCGACCATCTCGGGACTCATCAGGACGGTTCGCCCGTCCGGACTGCCCTGCCGTCCGACGAAGTTCCGGTTCGAGGACGAGGCACAGGCTTCGTCGCCCTCCAACTGATCTGCGTTCATGCCGAGACACATCGAACAGCCAGCATCGCGCCAGTCGAAGCCAGCCTGGCGGAAGACCTCGTCCAGCCCTTCCTGCTCTGCCGCGGCTTTCACGCGTTGACTTCCGGGAACGACCATCGCCCGCACGTCGTCGTGAACCTCGCGGCCTTCGACGACACTGGCGGCCCGGCGCAGGTCTGGGAGGCGAGCGTTCGTACAGGAACCGAGGAACGCCACGTCGATGTCGTAGCCGTCCATCGTCTCGCCGGGTTCGACGCGCATGTGCTCCTGTGCTCGGCGCGCGGTGTCGCGCTTCTCCTCGGGGAGGGCGTCCGGTTCCGGAATCGGTTCCGTGATGCCGACCCCCTGTCCGGGCGTCGTCCCCCACGTCACCATCGGTTCGAGGGCCGACCCGTCGATCTCAACCACGTCGTCGTAGGTGGCGTCCTCGTCCGACCGAACCGACTCCCAGTAGGGTTTCAGCCGTTCGAACGTCTCGGGGTCGTCCTGGAAGGCATCCGTCTCGCGCAGATACTCGAACGTCGTCTCGTCGGGATTGACGTAGCCTGCACGCGCACCGCCCTCGATGGACATGTTGCAGATACTCATCCGGCCGTCCATGTCCAGTTGTTCGATGGCCTCGCCCGCGTACTCGTAGACGTAGCCGACGCCGCCATCGGTTCCGAGTCGCCGGATGATTTGGAGGATGACGTCTTTCGCCGTCACGCCCGAGCCGAGTTCACCGGTTACGCGAATCTGGCGAACGTCCTGTTTCTCCATCGCCACGGTGCCGGTCGCCAGCACGTCCCGGATCTGGCTCGTGCCGATACCGAACGCCAGCGCGCCGAACGCGCCGTGGGTGGCGGTGTGGCTATCGCCACAGACAACGGTCATGCCGGGCTGTGTTAGCCCCTGCTCCGGCCCGATGACGTGGACGATGCCCTGGTCGCCCGTGTCGGGATGCGAGAAGTCGATGCCCGATTCGTGGACGTTCTCCTCCAGTTCGGCCATCATCTCCTCAGCCGAATCGTCGTCGTAGGGGCGCGACTGGTCGGCAGTCGGGACGATGTGGTCGACCGTGGCGTGGGTGCGGTCGGGGTACGCGACCTCCATATCGCGCTCTCGGAGCATGCCGAACGCCTGTGGACTCGTCACCTCGTGGACGAGGTGCAGACCGACGAACAACTGGGTCTGCCCGGTCGGGAGTTCGGTTACTTTGTGGTTCTCCCACACCGTGTCGTACAGCGTTCCCTCGCTCATGCGTCCGGTTCCTGCTCCTCCGGGCCTCGGTCGAAGACGCCGTCCACGTCACCGGCACCTTCCGGCGGTGTGTGTTCGATGTCGGCCATCGTCTCAGACCCGGCCTCGGTGTCTTCGTCGACCTCAGCGTTTTCGTTTGCTTCAGCGTCTTCGTCGCCTTCGGCGGCCTCCCGTGGATCACCGGAACCGGCCACTTTTCCGCCGTCCGCGATGACCGGCCCGCGGTCGAACACGCGGGTCATCGCTCCTTCGTCGGCGTACGGGTGGGTGTGGCTGATGTCGCCCATCGGCTCTCCGCTCCGCGTTTTCGAGTCGCGTGGCGGCTCGCTGTTCGTTCGAGATCTCGTCGGATTCTCGCTAGTCATCGGCAGGCACCTCCTCCCGCTCTGCGTCCTCGGGTTCCGGATCGTCGGCCCACGCGAACAGGTCGCGGAGTTTCTCGCCCACGTCTTCGATGTCGTGGTTCTTCTCAGCCTTGCGCTTCTGGCGATAGGCCGGGCGTCCAGCCTGATTCTCCAGGATCCACTCGCGGGCGAACTCGCCGTTCTGGACTGCTTCGAGCACCTCCTCCATGTTCTCGCGGGCGTGGTCGTCCACGACGACCTCGCCGCGAGTGAGACCACCGTACTCGGCGGTGTCGGAGACCGAATCCCACATCTCGCCGAGCCCACCTTCGTACATCAGGTCGACGATGAGTTTCATCTCGTTCAGACACTCGAAGTAAGCCATCTCCGGCGAGTAGCCCGCGTCTACGAGCGTCTCGTAGCCAGCCTTGATGAGTTCGGTGATACCGCCACAGAGCACGGCCTGTTCGCCGAACAGGTCGGTCTCCGTCTCCTCGCGGAACGACGTTTCCACCACGCCTGCTCGGGTGCAGCCGATGGCCTTCGCGTAGGCCAGCGCCTCGGCTTTCGCCTCACCGCTAGCGTCCTGATAGACCGCGAGCAGGCCCGGTGTACCCTCGTCGGCCTCGTAGTTACGGCGTACGAGGTGGCCCGGCGATTTCGGTGCGACCATCGTCACGTCCACGTCTTCCGGCGGTTCGATCTGACCGTAGTGGATGTTGAAGCCGTGGGCGAACTGGAGGGTGTCTCCCGATTCGAGTTCGGATTCGATGTCGTCGTACACCGCGGGTTGGACGGTGTCCGGCACGAGCACCGAGACGACGCTGGCTTCGCTGGCCGCCTCCTTCGGCGTCGCGACGCGGAGGCCGTCGGCTTCGGCCGCATCGCGTGAGGAAGACCCCTCTCGCAGGCCGACGACCACGTCCACCCCGCTGTCGGCGAGGTTCTGTGCGTGGGCGTGGCCCTGGCTTCCGTAACCCAGTACGGCTACGGTCTCGTTCGAAAGCTGTTCGTCGTCCGCGTCACTGTCGTAGTAGATCGTCGCGGTGGATTCGTTGGTCATGGTCTGTGGTCTGGTGCTGTGTCGGTCGGTTCACGATTCGTCGGTCTGTTCGCTGGCCGGTGCGGTGGAGTGTCCCGGCTCTTCACCGGGCGTGGTCGGCGTGTCACCACGGGCGAGTGCTGTCTGACCGGTTCGGGCGATCTCGATGATGCCGAACTGCCGGAAGGCGTCGACCGCGTCGTCGATCTTTTGCTGGTCCCCCGTGATCTGCACCGTGATGGTTCGTGGTCCCGCATCGAGCGTCTGGCCCTCGTACATCTGGGTGATGGCGTGAACCTTGTCAGGCTCGTCGCCACGAACCTTCAGGAGAACTAGCTCCGCCCTGACGGCGGCGTCGTCTAGCTCGCCCACCTGGATGACGGGCGTGAGCTTCGCCAACTGCTTTTTCACCTGGTCGATACCGGGGTCGGTCTCCTCGACGACGAGCGTGATGCGGGCGTGCCCTTCGACCGTCGTCGGGCCGACCGTCAGGCTCTCGATGTTGAACTGCCGCCGGGAGAACAGCCCTGAGACGCTCGACAGGACGCCGGGTTCGTGTTCGACGAGCGCGGAGACGACCGCCGTTCGATGCTGCGGTTCGGCTTCCGCCTCCGAGTCGATGCGGATACCCTGTTTGTTCCGGCGACCCTCGGGATGCGGTCGCTCGTCGGGTGTGCTTCCGGGCATCCCCGGTGCGGGATCGGTCGGCTGTCCGTCCGCCGAGTTCTCCCCGCTCATAGTTGCTCCTCCGACAGGGCGAACTTCCCGTTGGCGCCGCCACTCGGCACCATCGGATAGACGTTCTCGCGCGGGTCAACGTGGAAGTCGATGACCGACGGGCCGTCGTAGGCCAGCGCGGCCTCGACCGCGTCGGCCACCTCGTCTGGCCGTTCGACGGTGAATCCCTTCGCACCGAACGCCTCGGCGAGCGTGCCGAAGTCGGGACACCAGTCGTACTCCGAGGCGACTCGATTGCGCTCGAAGAAGGCGTCCTGCCACTGGCGAACCATGCCGATGTACTCGTTGTTCAGGACGGCCACGGTGATGTCTAAGTTCTCGCGCACCGCAACCGACAGTTCCTGAACGGTCATGAGGAACGAGCCATCGCCATCGAAGCAGACGACCTGTTGGTCGTCGTCGGCCGCCAATCGCGCGCCGATGGCGGCGGGCAGGCCGTAGCCCATCGCGCCGAGGCCGTGTGAGGAGACCCACGTTCGGGGTTCGGTGAACGTCCAGAACTGCACCGCCCACATCTGGTGTTGGCCGACCCCTGTCGTGACGATGGTGTCGTCCTCGGTCGCCTCGTCGAACGCTTCGACGACGAACTGGGGTTTGACCGGCCCGTCGTCGGACTGGTGGTAGGTCAATGGATATTCGTCCTTCCAGTCGGCGACTTGCTCGCGCCACTCGTTCGCGTCCGGCGACGTCTCCATCTCGTCGGTGATCGCGGTGATGGCGGTTCCGGCATCACCGACGACCGGCACGTCGGCGTGGACGTTCTTCGACATCTCTGCCGGGTCGATGTCGACGTGGACGACGTCGGCTTCCGGGGCGAAGGTCTCGACCCCACCGGTCAGGCGGTCGTCGAACCGACAGCCGATGGCGAACAGGGTGTCACAGTGTGTGACCGCCATGTTCGCGGTTCCTGTCCCGTGCATCCCGACCATCCCGACCGAGAGGTCGTGGTCTTCCGGGAACGACCCGACGGACGGCATCGAGGTCGCTACTGGAATCCCGTGTTCGGTGGCGAACGCCCGGAGTTCGGCGCTGGCGTCACCTTTGATGACGCCCCCGCCAGCGAGGATGAGTGGTCGTTCTGCGTCTTCCAGCGTCTTGGCGGCGGCCTCGACCGCCTCCTCGTCCGGCTGTTCCTGTGGCGAGTAGTGTTCCGGCGTCTCGGCGGTCGGTTCGCGGGTCTCGGTCTCCGCCAGCGTGACGTCTTTCGGCAGGTCGACGAGCGTCGGTCCGGGGCGACCTGCGCTGGCGAGGGCGAACGCTTCGCCCACCGTGTCGCCGACGGTGTCGGTGTCGCCCGCGAAGTAGTTCTCCTTCGTGATGGGAGCGGTGACGCCCGTGGTGTCCGTCTCCTGGAAGGCGTCGCTTCCCACGAAGTCGGTCGGAACCTGCCCCGTCAGGGCAACGACCGGGTCGGAGTCCATGTCGGCGTCCGCGATGCCTGTCACGAGGTTCGTCGCACCGGGACCGGATGTCGCCAGGCAGACGCCCGGCGTTCCGGCGACGATGCCGTAGGCGTCCGCGGCGTGGGCGGCCCCCTGCTCGTGCGCCATCGTGACGTGGTGGAGGTCGGAGTAGCCGAGTGCGTCGTACACCGGCATGATGGCCCCACCCTGGACGCCGAAGAGGGTCTCGACGCCGACGGATTCGAGTGCGGCGACGACCGCACTCGCACCGGTCTGTGTCGTTTTCTCGGTCGATCCGTCGTCGGACGGTTCCTGATCGGTCGCTTCGTCGGCTGTCTCGTGGTCGTCTGCGGTCTGCGATCCGTCGCTCGGGCCGGTTTCGTCCGAATCCTCTGCGTCGGTCGAAACCGGCTGAACGGCGTGTTCGCTCACGATGCAGTCACCTCGGTTCGTGGTGCTGGTCGTGTCGTCTCGGTTCGAGTCGGGTTCGTTCGTGGTGTCTCAGTACGAGTCGTGTCCAGTCGCGTGGCGTCCGTTCGTGTGGTGTTCATGGGTCGATACTGGCTGGCTGTCGGTCGTGTCTCTGACATCGGTCTGTGCGCGTGCTCCGTGCTGTTCGGTTGCGATTCTGTAGGGTCGTGGGTCGAAAAGTGTAGTGGGGCGTTTATGCCCCTACAATAATCACGCGCTCGACAGCGACGACTCTCGATCCCTGCGGGCCGGGAGTCGCGTGTGACTGTCGCATCCGTGTTTGCACCCTTTTGACCGCGACGGAAATAGCCCTTTCGTGGCGGGCAATTCTTGCCCTGTGGCAGTAGCTCACACGGTATGAAGCGAACGCAGGAGGTCATGGTCAGGCTGTCGCCTCCTCCTGAGAATCGACGCCCAGTTCGCGGGCGAACCGTCGAACGTCACTGACTGTGACTCGCTCTTTCTCGGCCCCGCGGTCTTTGACCCGTCGCGTGATCTGCCGTACCTCGTTATCGGTGGGATCGAACCCGGCCTGTCGCAGATGCTTACGAACGGCGTGGGTTCCGGTGTGTTTGCCGAGGACGAACTCGCGGTTGGCCCCGACCATCTCGGGCGTCATCACGCCCGTCTCGAACGTGTCGCTGTTCTCGATGACGCCAGCGGCGTGGATGCCGCTCTCGTGAGCGAAGGCGTTCGCGCCGACGACGGGTTTGTTCACCGGGACGGTCACGTCGCTGCATCGTTCGACCATCTCGGAGACGGTGGCGATCTGTGGCGTGTCGATACCGGTATCGACGCCGTAGACGCTTTCTGCGGCCATGACGACCTCCTCGAAGGCGGCGTTTCCGGCGCGCTCGCCGATGCCGTTGATGCTCACCTGCACCTGCTCGGCACCCGCTTCGAGTCCGGCCATCGCGTTCGCGGTGGCCATCCCGAAGTCGTCGTGCGTGTGCACGTCGATGCGGGTGTCGGTGTGCTCCCGAACCTGAGCGACCAGGTCGGCGAAGCGTCCGGGCGTTGCGACCCCGCAGGTGTCGGGGATGTTGATCCACTCGACGCCAGCGTCGGTGACGGCTTCGACGATCTCGGCCATGTAGTCCGGGTCGGTTCGCGTCGCGTCCATCGGCGAGAACATCGGACTCGCGCCCGCCGCCGCGACTCGTTCGACCGCCTTCACGGCCCGTTCTTTCACTTCCTCCCGCGTGGCGTGCATCGAATCTTCGATCTGCACGTCGCTGGTCGAAGCGAAGATGTGAACCATCTCCGCACCCGTATCGAGTGCGGTCTCTACGTCGCCATCCACGACACGGGCCAGCGCGCAGGTGGTCGCCTGCGTGGAGTCAGCGATGTCGCTGACGGCTTCGAACTCGGCGTCACCGTTGGCGGGGAATCCGGCCTCGATGACGTGGGTTCCCATCTCGTCCAGCATCGCCGCTATCTCGCGCTTCTCCTGCGGTGAGAACGAAGTGCGTGGCGTCTGCTCACCGTCGCGCAGCGTCGTGTCGAAAATTCGAACGTTATCGATCTCGTCGGTGTGGGCTAACGTGCCCTCGAAGAACTCGACCCCCCCTCTCGGAGGTGGTGTCTTTTCCAGACATTGTACTCGATTCCAGCGCCGAACTTCTATTTAAGCGTTGTGCTCAGACAGGTCGTCTCAGAACGCAGAACTGACGGATCGGATTGCAGGTTCAGGGAAATCGCAAGCCATCGTCGAGGTGGTGTGTCATTTGATTCCTTAAATGGCCTTAGTGTGACGGCGAGTCGTGTCGCGTCACGGGTCTTTCGATAGTTCGAATTCGACTCCGGAATTCGATATCGCGTTCGGGCGGTTTCACCGCAATCTATCTCCGTTCGCGCAGCCAATCCTCCACGATGCTCGACCTCGATTCACTCGATCACGAGCGACACACCCGACGCGCGATCGACCTCGCGCGTGAAGCGGGCGAACGCGGTGACGCCCACTACGGGTCGATACTCGTTCGTGATGGAGCGATCATCATGGAGGAGACGAACCGCGGGACCACCGACGACGACATCGCGCTCCATCCGGAGCTCACGCTCGCCCGCCGCGCCGCACGCGAGCTCTCGCCCGAGGAGCGTGCCGAGACGGTGATGTACACCAGCACCGAACCGTGTCCGATGTGTGCTGGCGGTATCGCCATCGGCGGACTCGGCGCGGTCGTCTACAGCGTCTCGGGCGAGCGCGCCGTCGAGGAGTTCGGCGGGATGCCGGGTGTTCCCTGCGATGAGATCTTCGAGTGCAAGGGCCGTGATATCGAGGTTCTCGGTGGTATCCTCGAAGCAGAGGGACTGGCGGTACATCGGGAGTTTCGGTGACGATATCGCGCTGATAGCTGCGAGAACCGGACGGTCAGTGATCCTCCTCGGTCTCCATCTCGGCGAGCATTCTAACCAGCTCTCACATAGCCAGACGCGGACGATTCCTGAGTCCCGAATCCCGAGTTCAGAGCCAGTCGGCATGAGAGATTTGTACTGAAATACACTGACATGTACTGATATGTACTGAGACTACTGTGAAGTACTGAAATATACTGAAATGTACTGGATGAAGAGGAGTCGAATCGCCCGTTCGGATGTCGTCAGGCTAACTCGACGGCGACCTCGTTCTGGCGCATGAACGGCGGCGTCCACGGGTCGTCGTACCGGAGCAAAAACGGGTCACCAGTCGGCGTCAGGTCGTGGGCGGAGAGCGCGTCGAACAGTCGTCGCTGGTTGGTCTTTACTCGGTCTTCTGTGGCGTACCACGAGAAGGGCCGTACTGCGAGGGTGCGCGCACCGAGGTGCTCGATGGTGACCTCGTCGTTCGTGGGTACCGGCGCACCCTCGGCGGTGTACTTGCCCGGCAGGAAGAAAGCCATCTCCACCCCATCGCTCGACTGCTCGGTCGCGACTGGCGCGGTCATGGAGATCCGCTCCGGGCTGGTGGTGACCGGCGCAGTCATCGGAATCTCCTCCTGTGACCGATTCGCGCCCTCGATGTAGCCGAACAGTCGGCGGAACGCCTCGCTGGGACTGTCTGCGGTCGTCCGTGCCACTACCGCGTCCGGATAGCGTCTGATCTCGACGCCGTCCAGTGTCAGTGCCGTGGTGTACGGGATTCGGTCGGTCGTGCGTCTCACGTAGACCCCCCATCCCACCCACGCGAGTCCGAGCGCGGCCATCGCGCTGAGCGCCAGTCTGATAGACGTGCGGGCTGAACGTGACATGAGATACCATACGGTACCCGAGAGCAAGTAGTTTGGCGCTGTCGAATTCGTGACCGGGAAGCGGATTCGGGCGGCGAGTGAACCACTGCGGACGCCATCCCGCTGACGGGAAGAGTACGTCCAACAGTGTATCACCAGCCAACATGTCTGACCGAGACACTCGAACGTGGTACCCTCAAGGGGTGACTAACCATGGTTACTATCATCACCGACATCCGCGTTCCTGCCGGGTCGTTTCCGTTGGGGCGAATCCTGCGACAGTATCCTGAGGTCGAGATCGAACTCGAACGCATCGTGCCGATGGAAAACAGGATCCTTCCCCTGTTCTGGGTGGGAAGTGAGAGCGAAGAGGCCGTTGAGGAGACACTTCGAGACGACCCACTCGTCGAAAAGGTCACCAAGCTCACCCGGACGCCGGATCGCATCCTCTACTCGGTCAACTGGAATCCGGAGGTCAACGGACTGGTTCAAACGATCATCGACCTCGGCATCAAAGTGCTGTCCGCCGAAGGAACGTCCAATTTCTGGGAATTTCGCCTTCAGTTCGATAACCGAGAGCAGTTGAACCGTTTCCGACGAAACTGCCAGGACGAGGATATCTCGGTCGATCTCCTGCGGCTGTATAACCCGGTGATGCCAGCTGAATCGGGACCGCTTTCGACCGAACAGACCGACGCTCTCACGGCGGCGTTCGAGAACGGGTACTGGGACGTGCCACGGGAGATCACGCAGGGCGAACTGGCAGACCTCATCGGAATCAGTGACAATGCACTCTCCGAGCGACTTCGCCGTGGGACGAGGATCATCATGGAGGAGATGCTGTACGGGCGAGGCATCCGACAACGCGAGCGATGATCGATCCTTGATAGCAGACGTCGAATCCGGGGACGGTCGTGCTCATCACGGACCGCGGTCGAGATAGCTGGGGTGACTTAAAGACCATGAGATGTACAGGCGATGGTTATCGGGGAGAATAGCTAATGAAGCTCTGTTCATCGAATCTCCGGTGGCGATCCCACAAACCTGTCCACTCATTGCACGATAATAGCATGACCGACAACAATCCAGCCGACGCATCCGACCGACCCGGCGACGACCTGGCCGATAAGAGTCACCAGCTAGAGATCGACCCTGTGACCGATCCGATAAGTGAGGAGATCGTCGAAGCAGTTGCAACGCTCGACGGCACTGAACCCCAGGAACTGGCCATCCTCGCCGACTACGTGAATCCCGACTCGCTCGACGCCCTGTTTCGACCTCTGATGGATGGTACCCCCCGCGACACGAATGGGCACGTCAGGTTCGTCTACGACGAATACCACGTCAGTGTTGCATCAGACGGCACCATCACCATCAGCCAACAACCGACCGCGAACGACTGACACCGTCAGTATCCACGAAGCTATTTCGTCAGTTGGAAGCGTCTCGCTCTGTCCTTCGTCGAGAAATCTTACGCTACCGATGTAACCGAATCTGCAACATTCCGACGAATCAACGAGTGCTGACAGTCGTTCGAACGTAGCCAGATTCTGCGGAGGACTGTGGGAGAGGCCCTCCTCCTATCTCCGTATTCGTAACCACTTTCGATTACGTCGGTTACGTAAACCTTATCACATTCTCGCGCAACGTTGTTCCCATGTCGATACAACGACGGCGATTCGTCCAGGCGATGGGCGTCGGTGCCTTCGCCGGTCTCGCTGGCTGTACCGGTTCGCTCGGTGCGCAGAACCAATCTACCCAGAAGGATGACTCCGGCGGTGGGAAGGTCGGGGACGGCGAACTCGTCCTCGCCACGACGACGAGCACCTACGACACGGGGTTGTTGGACGAACTCAACCCGAAATTCGAACAGGCGTTCGGCGCCACCGTCAAGACCATCTCGAAAGGAACGGGTGCGAGCATCCGAACCGCAGAAGACGGCGATGCCGACGTTATCCTCGTTCACGCGCGCGGGGCAGAAGACGAGTTCCTCAAAGCAGGCCACGGCGTCAATCGCCGGGACGTGATGTTCAACGACTTCGTCGTCGTCGGCCCGAAGAATGACCCCGCCGGTATCGATGGCATGAAGAGCGCGACGAAGGCGTTCTCCACCATCGCCCAGAAGAAGGCGACCTTCCTCTCGCGCGGCGACGACTCGGGGACGAACAAGAAAGAACGCATCATCTGGGAGGAAGCAGGCGTGAAACCGAGCGGGAAGTGGTACCGCGAGATCGGCAAAGGGATGGGCGATACACTCACGCAGTCGAACCAGTCGAGTGCCTACACTCTCGCCGACCGTGGCACCTTCCTCTCGATGAAGAACGAGATCGACCTCACGATCCATGTCCAGGGGCCGCTCAAGGGTGGCCCGGTCATCCTGAAGAACCCCTACGGCGTCATCCCGGTCAATCCCAAGAAGCACAAGAACGTCAACTATCAGGCAGCGATGGCCTACGCGGGATTCCTGACCAGTCCGAGAGGACAGAAGCTCATCGACAACTACACTGCGAACGGGTCGCAACTGTTCTTCCCGAACGCGCTCTCGAAGAAGCCAAACTTCGGTCAGTACGTCCCACAGGGCTACTCCGCGAAGCAGGCGAAATCGCTGTCGCGTGACGACCAGCAGTTCCTCTACTGGGTCGAACAGGAGGTGCCTGCGGACTACTGACGACGAGCAGTCAGCGAATCCCACCGACCAGCGTCCAACCCACCAGCCGAAACGACTCGAACCACCATGCTCTCACAATTCGTCTCCGGTGCGAACTGGCAGTACTTCGTGAGCATCGCCCTCGTCTCGCTGTACGTGAGCACGACCGCCGTGGCCCTGAGCACGCTGGTCAGCCTCCCGGTCGCCCTCGCGGTCGGCTTCACGGAGTTCCCCGGCAAGCGACTCGTGACGGCGGTCATCAACACCGGGATGGGGTTCCCGAGCGTCGTGGTCGGCCTCCTCGTCCTCCTTCTCCTCTCGAATCAGGGGCCGCTTGGCGACCTCGGACTGGTCTTCACTCCGACAGCGATGATTGCCTCGCAGTTCGTGCTTGCGACCCCCGTCGTCACGAGCATCAGTCTCTCGGCCATCGAATCGGTCGGCAACGACGTGCGTGACGCGGCGTTCACCCTGGGCGGAACCGACACCGATGTCGGGCTTCTCGTCGTCAAAGAAGCCCGATACGGCATCGTCACCGCCATCCTCGCCGGATACGGGCGAGCCATCAGCGAGGTCGGTTCCATCCTCATCGTCGGCGGGAACATCGTCCTGACCGACGGGACAGGCGCGAAGACCTCGTACACGCGAACGCTCACGACCGCCATCACGGTCGAGGCGCGACAGGGCCGCTACGAGGCGGGACTGGTGCTAGGCGCGATGTTGCTCGTCCTCGTCCTCGTCGTGAACGTCCTCGGATCGTGGGTTCGCAGCCGAAGTCGCGGACACGGGGAGGTGCGACCGTGACACTCACCGCGACGAACGTCTCGCACGGATTCGACGGTGATGGCGTCTTTACCGACGTGTCACTCTCGGTATCGCCCGGCGAAGTCGTCACGGTCGTCGGCCCCTCGGGAACCGGGAAGACGACCCTCTTGCGCCTCCTCGCGCTCTTTCACCGACCCGAGTCCGGCATCGTCCGGTGGCGCGGCGATGACGTGTGGGAACTGACGGAAGACTGCCGACTGTCGGTTCGACGCCGGGTCAGTATGGTGTTCCAGGAACCGTCGTTGTTCAACGCCCCCGTCGAACAGAACGTGACCTACGGGGTTCGCGTGCGGAAACCGTGGTCGGAGCGTCTTCGAGCAGCGATGGCGCAGCTGGTCGGTCGCCGAAACCACGCGAACGTGTCGGACGCGCTCGAAACCGTCGGGCTCCGCGATAAACGCGACCAGAACGCCCTCTCGCTCTCCGGCGGCGAAGCCCAGCGCGTCGCGTTCGCGCGGGCGCTCGCAACGACCCCCGACGTGCTCTTGTTGGACGAGCCGTCATCGAACCTCGACCCTCGAAACACGGCACTCATCGAGGAGGCCATCGCCGACGCTAAAGAACGAGGACTCGGCGTCGTCGTCGCGACCCACGACATGCACCAGGCGGAGCGAATCTCGGATCGCGTCGCAGTCCTGCTCGATGGAACGATCATCGAGACCGGCCCACCCGAACAGGTGTTCGAGACGCCCGAAGACGACCGAACCCGGAAGTTCGTCGCCGGAGAATTGATGTACTGATGGACGCGACCACCACCATACGACGATGACCGACGAACCCGAGACGTCGAACGAGACGGAGGCACCGACGGAGGACGCCGGACGGTCGTTGGAGGATGCTGGATCGACGGGCGAGAACCGTCCACAGCCGACGTTCGACGCACAACTCGTCGCCGGAGAGGTGCGCTTCGACGGACGCGACGGCCGCCTACTCCGCGCGATCGACGAAACCGGGTCGCTCAACGCGGCGGCGACCTCGCTCGGCCGGTCCTACGCCCACGCACAGCGGCGGATCGTGGAGCTAGAAGACGGCTTCGGGCCGCTCGTGCGCCGCGAGCGCGGTGGCGCGAGCGGCGGTGGAAGCACCCTGACCGAAAACGCGCGCAACCTCCTCCAGCGATTCCGTCGAATCTCGGCGGCGTCGTCCGGTCTCGCAGAGGCGGACGAGACGGTGCTCGTCGGGAGCGTCACCGAACGAGACGGCGAGTTCGGTCTCGTGCAGACCGACGCAGGGGTCGTCCGAGCGCTCGTCCCACCCGATATCGAGACCGTCGAAGTGACCGTTCGCTCGGACGTGATAACCCTCTACAGCCTGGCTTCGGCCCCACAGGGTGACGAGACGAGTGCCAGAAACCAGTTCGTCGGGGAGGTACAGGGCGTCGAACGCGGAGAGAAGATCGCTCGCGTCACCGTCGACGTGGGGGCGGACATCCCGTTTCTCGCGCTGGTCACGACTACGAGCGTCGAGCGGCTAGGCCTAGAGCAGGGGGTCGAGGTCGTCGCGTCGTTCAAGGCGACCGCGACGCGGGCTGTTCCGCGGTAGCGACGGAACGAGCTGATGTCGTCTTCCAGCCGTTTTCCCCATCGATCTCCAGACACGTGTTCAAGAGATTCTTCGAGGACATCTCCCACGAGTAGCGTTTCGCCGTCGCCCGACCCTGTTCCACGAGACGGGTCCGAATCTCGGTCGATGATAGTGCCGTCTCAATCGCCTCGGCGAGCGCATCAGGTCGTTTCGGTGGCACGACCATCGCCGACTCACGATCGACGGCGTACTCCGTGATTCCAGCCAGATCCGTCGTGACGACCGGCGTCCCACAGGCCATCGCTTCCAGATTGACCATGCCGAAACTCTCGTAGTGTGATGGGAGACAGAATACGTCGGCGGCGGCATAGTACCGTGGCAATTCGTCGTGTTGGACGGGTCCTTCGATGGTAACCGACGATTCGAGACCGCTGGATTCAATCTGCTCCGTGAGCGCGGCACGGTCACCACGCCCGACGAGATAGAGATGGACGTCATCACGTAATCGGGAGACAGCGTCTATGAGGTCGTACAGGCCTTTTGCCTCGGTGAATCGCCCGACGAACAGGATTGTCCACTCATCGCGGTCGAACGCGGGTGGAGCGTCCGGACTGAATCGTTCGATATCGACGCCGGGATAGACGATTCCATCGGGTTCGTATCCCAGTTGCTCGACGAACTCCATCTCCGTCTGTACGGAGTTGACGATCGAATGACTTGTCGACAGCAGTTCGTGAGCTTTCGAACCGATGCCGACGTGCTGGAATCCGTGATAGATGCGGATCACGGGGATATCGAGCAGGTTCGAGAGCACGATATCGTCGAAGAAATTATGTGTCAAGAGGACGTCGACGTGTTCGTTCATGTGCTGTATCATCCCGTCACGAATCCCACCGACTAACGTGGGAAGCCGCTCCTGGAACATGGAGAGAACACTGGAGTCGGGAAGCGGGATGCGCTTGGCCACCGCGCCACTGAGACCGTCGGTTGCGGCGGGGCTTATAGAGATGATCTCTGCGTCTGTCCGTTGCATCTTCGGCGTTAACTCTCCTGCCTCGGTGTAAAGATACGCCCGGTGGTGGTCAGCGACCGCATCTATCATCTCTTGGGTGTACATCACGATTCCACCGGCATCCCTCGTCCCGGCTTTTCGGTAGTACATTCCGATGGACAGTTGCGCCGCGCGTTCGTCACTTTGCTCTTCGAACTCGCCCTGACTTCTTGAAGTATTGTTTACACGTTGCCTCAGTCTCTGTTCGTTGCTCATTTTCGTATTCAACTGTTTAATTGTACTTTGTTATGCGCGATTACCAAGGCCACAATCGATCACTGTCCATCGAAACGTCGTCCGTGAGTTTCACGCGATCACGTCAAGGATGGTGTACCAGGGCAGTATGCGAGACTTACGGTTCCGTTCGTCCCGCCGTTCGGTGTTCGTAGGGCTCTTCTCGAGGTTCGTCGTCCCGAGATTACTGAGATTTATCTGATCTCCGGATCTCACACACGGAACGTCCTCTTCAGCACACCGAGTGCAAACAGTCCTTCTGTTCCCGTTCGCGCCGATCACCGCGACGTCGTATTTCCATCTTCATCGAATAATCAGTAACAGATGAACGTGAGATGATCTCTACGGCTGCCGTTGGGGAATTGGATTCCTACCGCGTTCGTCCTATGCGTA
Organism: Haladaptatus rarus; assembly: GCF_054177585.1. Lineage (NCBI taxonomy): Archaea > Methanobacteriati > Methanobacteriota > Halobacteria > Halobacteriales > Haladaptataceae > Haladaptatus > Haladaptatus rarus. The sequence continues at coordinate 639,781 of NZ_JBPEHG010000002.1, forward strand.
GCCGAGATTTTCAAGTCGACGTTGGACGGATGCACTGTGAGTACTGTCCTGACGTTCACTCGTTGCTGCCCGGCGCTTATACTCCTCTAGCTCTTCAGCAAACGATCGTCGTGCACTCGACGGTATCTCAGAACTTCCCTCGACTTCGTGCTGCCAGTTCGGTCTTTCGTGATTCAATTCGTAGCAGAACTCATTTCCTGTCGAATCCCAGACGAACTTTCGATCGTTCTCGTAAACGGCCCGCATCATCCGATCCCAGTATGCTCTGTCAGACGGCGGTTCTGGTCCCGCGCTCATCCCGACGAGCTCAGCTGGAATCTGGTCGGTCGTGATATCTGGAGTAGTATCCTCGGCCAGTCCCGCGATTAGCTTTCCGAGTTCAAGATGCGAAACGTACTCCATCTCGGTCGCGGGATATCCCTCAGGCGGGTTGACGATATAGAACGGGACGTGTAACAACCCCTCGGAGAGACTGCTCTTGTGACGGACGAGGTACTCGTCTGCCCTGTATCCGAGGTTCTCCCCGTGATCCGCTGTGATGATCACCGTCGTTTCTCGGTCTGTGTTTCTCCGAACCCACTCGATAAACTCGGCGATGGTTCGATCCAGATAGTCGATAGCAGCCCCGTATAGCTCACGACGCTTTTCCAAGTACTCCTCGTGCTGGCCGATCGACCCTATTAGATCCCACACACTCAGATCTGTCGTAGAAAAGTTGTTTTCGACCGAGTGAAGATTCCTGTCGTACCGGATGGAGTGCTGGAGTGGGGTGTGCGCTTCCATGAAGTTTGTAAACAAGAAGAATGGTTCGTCGGTTCGTGCAATCTCCGATCGACACTTTCGGACGATTCCACGCGACCCATCATCGAGCAGTTTCGGGACGGATGCCGTAGTGGATACGGTACTCGCGTATCCCAGGATTCCATTCGCGATACTCTCGAGCGAGTGTTCATGCTCGAACGCCGCTCGTAGAAAGGAGACGTATCGGGAGACACCGGTTTCGTCTCGGGTCGAGGTAAACTCGACCGGGTCGAGACCATCGGGGTAGGGACGCGTGGGAGAGACGTAAGAAAATCGATCGAAAGGACCGTCGAATCCGAATTCCGGGCTGGCGAACGTATTCGCGCTCACACCGATCGTCTCGTACGACTCAAGGTTCGACAAGAACGTGTCCTCCCGCTGCAGGTGTGAGAAGTCGTATCTATGAGCGTGAATTCCATGCTCGTGAGGGAGCTGTCCAGTCATCATACTCGCGTGACTCGGGACACTCCAGGAACTTGCGGCACGACACTGTTCGAACGAGACGTCTGCAAGGGCGCGTGTACGGGGTGAAAACCTGTCGAAGAAATCTTTGCGAACCGAATCGAGGCATACTAATATAACGTTTCTCATGTGAACAATCCATCCACCAACGAGCAAAGTTATACATAGCCTGTTTTCCAGTAAGGAGCATATTACTACTTTCAACCACGTTCCCCCTTACTTCGATGGCTGAGGAATCAGTAAACGCTCTGCCAGAGAGTAGTAGCGATCATGACAACCTGTTCGGTTCTGTCCGGTCGGTTACTAACGGCGCACTGTTCTATATCGTCAGTTACGGCGCCACGACGTTGCTCGGATTCGTTTTGAATATCGTACTCACTCGTGGGCTCGGCCCCGCTTTCTACGGGATGTTCGTCTACGGCAAACGGATAGTTTCGGCACTTCTTATGTTCGTCAACCTGGGATCCGATGTGTCGTCGATCAAGTATCTCTCCGCGAATAAAGACGATCACGAATATCAAAACCGGATGCTCGGTCTCTCCTTCGTGACGACGTTCGTCGGCAGTATCGTCGTCGGTCTCTTGCTCTTCGTTTTCGCGCCGTCCGTCAACAACGCCACACTGGACGAACCGCTGTTCACACAGGTTCTTCAGGTGTTCGCCCTGGTCATTCCTTTCAAGGCGATGACGAAAATAGCGACGTGTTCGTTCAAAGGGCTGGAGCTGCCACGACTGCAGGCATTGAACCAGATCCTGGGGTCGGTACTACAGCTATCGGTAATCGCGGTTGCCATCCTGGTTGGCTACTCGCTATTCGGTGTGACAGTGGGATTTATGATCGCAGGTGTGTTGCTGTTTTTCTTCTCTCTCGGACTCCTCTGGACACGCACCCACTTGCGACCGTCGTGGCCAACCGATAGGGACGAGAGCATCGAATTCTACAACTTCTCGATCCCGTTGACCATCTCCAGGACGGGGTCACTCCTCTACAATCAGATCGACATCTTCATGATTGGATTTTTCCTGACCTCCGCCGATGTCGGGTATTACAACATCGCCACACTGTTGTCGGGAATCATTGCCATCCCACTGGTCGGATTCAACCAGTTGTTCCCATCCGTCGCGTCCCGACTCTATGCCGACGACAACTACGAGGCACTACAATCCATCTCACAGATAATAACGCGGTGGTCGATCACGATCTCGCTTATCCTCGCCGTGCCGATCTTCCTGTATCGGTACGAGATATTGGTCTTGTTCGGAAAGGAGTTTAGCGCCGGTGCGACGATCCTGTCGCTGTTCGTACTGGGCACGCTCGTGAACGCCGCTGCTGGCCCGAGCAACGACATCCTGACGATGACCGACCACCAGTACGTCGTGTTACTGAATCACTGGCTCTTCGGCATCGCGAACGTCGTACTAAACTATTATTTCATCCAGATGTTCGGGCTGATCGGTGCTGCACTCGCCACTGCCAATGTGCTCGCGCTGGTCAACATCACTCGCGTGCTCGAAGTCTGGATTCTCGAAGATATCTTCACGTATTCGAACAAAATCTGGAAGCCGATCTCCGCGATCGCCCTTGCGGCACCGGTGATGTACCTCTGTCAGTTCGTGCTGTCGGGAGTGTCGCTGCTGGTCGCTGGCGGGGCCATCGGCGTCGTCACGTACGCCGCCATCCTGTACGCGTTCGGAATCGAGCAACGAGACAAAGAGATCATCCGGTACTACGTAACCGAGCTCGCTTGAACGAGACCGAAGATAGAAACAGTACACAAACCATGAAATTTGTGCCAACACGTTATAACGAAGAAAATTTCGTCACGTTCCTGAACAACCCCCGAACCGCTCTCGGCGAGATGAACCACTTCGGAAACCGAATCAACCGGGCCGTCCATCGGCGACTGAAGGGAGGTCGCGGGGTCGCAGTGATGGAAGAAGACTGGGATAACTTGCTGATACTGGATGGTTGTCGATACGACCTCTACGAAGACCGAACTTCCATCGAAGGGAACCTCCAGCGTCGGACCTCTCGCGGAAGCGAAAGTTGGGAGTTCATGCAAGGAAACTTCGTCGATGGGTCGTTCCACGACACCGTCTACGTCACCGCGAATCCACACGCGTATAAACTCGACGACGACGTTTTTTACCGAATCGTGAATCTTCTGGAAGAAGACTGGGACTCGGAATTGAAGACGGTCTTACCCGAGGATGTGGCGCAAGCGGCGCGTGAGACACATGAGCGGTACCCCAATAAACGTCTACTAATCCACTTCATGCAGCCACATTTCCCCTTTATTGGTGAGACGGGGCGTCGTATCGACCAGGGGGGGATCGTGATGCACAGGGACGACGAGTCGGTGGATGACCTGATGATCTGGGGGAAGCTGATGTATGGATTTATCGACAAAGAGACGGTCTGGCAGGCGTATCGCGAAAATCTGGATCTCGTGCTCTCGACCGTATCCGAGTTGCTACCAGATATTCCAGGAAGATCTATCATCACGTCTGACCACGGCAATCTCGTGGGCGAACGACTATGGCCCATCCCGACACGCGGCTATGGTCATCCCAGTGGGATAACGGCACCCGAACTCGTGGAGGTGCCGTGGCACGTCGTTCCGGCCGAGGAACGCCGAACGATCGAATCCGAGATGCCAACGAAACACGAGCGGCTTTCTGCGTCGAAGGTCGAGGATCGGCTTCGTAACCTCGGATACAAGGCTTGAACAGGTGGATAGGTTATTCGGTATCGTCAGGAAAAATCGACGCGGTCAGCGGGTGCTACAGGTCGGTCTCCCGTGAACAGCGTTCAGAGGAATCGACCGAGCATCGCCTGGAGACTGCTGATGTCGAAGCAGTACTCGCGTCCGTTATAGGTGACGCAGTAGCGGTCGGTGGAACTGGGAGCAGATGCGGGGATTCTCTGTTCGTCTACCGAGTTATCACCTGCAGGCGAATCGTTCTTCGTGCTGTCGGAACCAGAACTGTTCGACGAACTGCCGTCTGTGGTTTGGTTTCCGGAATCGCTTCCACTCGTACTCGAATCGCTATCGCTCGTATCCGATTCGCTTCCCGATTTCGTGGAACCACCTGTTCCAGTGCCACTGGCGGCTTCCTCAGCCGTCATCGGGACGCCCTTTGGCGGCGTCGTATCGGCGTTCTCCCCAGTCCGAGTGTTCTCTTCCGAGATCTGGCCGCCGTGTGCTGTTTGTAGGCCACCCTGGATATCGGAGTCGATAACCTTCGTCGTACCGTACCACGACCAGACGCCGCGGTCGTTGACCGCACCGGGGCTCGAACAGTTCTCGCCGCAAGGAGGAGTACTTCCGTCGACTTCCACGGTGCAGTTGCGAACGTACGAAGTTCTTCCCTTACTGTTCGTTCGAATGTTCGAGATGTTGTTGCTGTAGAAATACGAGTCTTCGAAGTTGGTGACGCCGTTGGCACCCTGGGCACCAGGACCACTCGCGTACGCACCGTTGTTGATCATGTGCGCCATGTGCATCCGACGGATGGTTATCGTTCCCTGGTGTGGAAGGTTGGCGTTCACCCAGATACCGCCGCCACCCTCTCTTTCCGGCTGTCCGTCACCCATATAGACGTTTTCGATGAGTCCATGTGCGTCGGGACTGGTGACACCTGGAACGATGATGAAACCTTCCCCATCGTGCTGGCCCTTGATACCAACGTTGCGGATGACCCAGTCATCTCCCTGGGCGAGGATCCTCAATCCCGCGCCATCCGCGGTGATATCTATGAGGACGTTTTCGAACGTTTCTCCGCTGCCGATCTGGATGACTTCCTGTTCGCCAGCTGGAACCGTGATCGTTTCGTAACTTTTTGCACCAGCGACACTGGTTGCAGCGCCAGTGGACGCGGCGGTAGCCGCCATGCCCATCAGTTTCAGGCATCTTCGGCGGTTGAGTAATGACTCATTAACACTTTCGTCTGTGTTCGAATCGCGTGCCATGCGGTTTTCAATGTGCCATTACCAGTTTATATAGTTGCCGATTCCGCTGTCTTAACACCTGAATTCGAGGAATGGACGGATAATCTATATTTTACAAGATTGGCGATGTTTATGCGGGCACCATTCAATCATCAAGAACCAAATTATGGACTTTTATCAGATGAAGTTATTCAAACAACTGTGTGCGAGGTCATATACGCGGGTTGAAAATACACGTTCACCGAAACGGGTGCTCTCTGTCGCCAAGAGACGTCCGATTCGCCTGTTTCTATCCGCTCATTGGACGCTAATTATTTCAAGCAAAATTCCGATTTGCAGTGCCTGATATATCCATATAATGGCAGATTACGGCATCGACACCGGTATATCCACCTAGTGAATATCGAGGCGAAACGGACTCGCAGGGTGCCACCCGTGACCGGACAAACTGACCACATCGACGACGACATCGCGGACGCGATCTTGAACGGTTCGACATACGAGCGACTCCGCGTCCGCCAGCACAGCCACTTCGACCAATCGATACCGACGAAACTGGCGTGGCAGGGTCTTCTCCTGCTGGCGCTGGCGCTCGTCGCACCACTCACACTCGGCTATCCCGCCTCGGTCGTCGCGCTCTTTCCGGGAGGCGAACCGCTGGCAGCATCGCCGACCATCCTGATGCCGGGCGCGCTCGTGCTCGTCCTCGAACTCGGGGCAGCGACGGGACACATCGCGGTCACGGTCGCAAGACTCCGGGGCGAATCCGCGCTAAGCGAACACCAGATGCGCCAACTCCTCAGTGTCGAGGAGATGGCTTCATTCTACGGGTTCGTCGGCGGTGCCTTGCTTCTCTCAGTGACGCTTTCGTTCTTCCTGCTCGGCTACGCTGGCGTCGAGACTGTCCAGCAGTTTTCGCAAACAGGGCGACAAGGCCCGTTCGACCCCTCTGGAACCGGACTGAGCGTGGCGACCGTCGCGCTGGCTGCGTTCGTAGGAAGCATCGTGCTCTTCGTGACGAGTCGCATTCTGGCCGTCAAACTGGACTGAAAGCCGGGTCAGGTTGTAGAACGAGCGTCGGGACGAGTGGGTGAAAACGGGACAGGTGGGCGGAAGCTTTACTCACGCGCGAAGAGTAGTTGGCTAATTGGGGGATCGAGGTGACAGAGGATTCGTGGGGAGATCTGTACGATATCCTGTTAGATCCATCGCTCGATAATCTGACGTACCGAGCGCTGGCACAGACTCCACGCCGGTACACGATGTATCTCCTGTTGGAGTGGGACCGAGTTTCGGTAGACGAGTTAGCCGACATCCTGACGGGATGGCTCTACGCGACCGAATATCGGATGACGACACCAGTCGATCGTGACCAACTGGTCACAGACCTCCACCGAACCCACATTCCACTGTTGGAAACGGCTGGACTCGTCGTCTACGACGAACGGCAGGGAGAACTTCGCCTCGGTGACCTGTCGCTCTCAGTCGTACAGCTCCTCGAATGGGCGCAATCGAACGAGTACGAAGACCAGACACGAACGAACTCCGACCAGTGACGACTTTCGATTTATGACCACGACAGTAGCGACGAGAGCGGGACAGGAGGTGTCCGAGTAGATGTTCCTCCGGGAGAAGATCGCTGAGATAGAACGGCAGCGGAAGACGCTCGTCGTCTATTCCAGCGATCCGGACACCGACATCGCAGACCAGTTCGGGACGAAGAACGTCTCGGTGCAGTACAAACGCATCCGGAGCGTCGGCGAGAACGATTTCATCGTCGTCCGTGACTCCAACGGCTTCCGAGGTGCGATCGGGCTCGCGTCCCTCCGAGAGTTCTTCACGCCGCCCATCTCGGTGCCGTGGAGTTCCGAGTACGACCCGTCCAACTTCCGCGACCTGCTCGACCTCTTCGACCGACTGTTGTTCGCGTCCTTCGACAAGCGACAGATGCTTGGGACGAGCCGCGAGATCGAAGACCGGGCATGGCGCGTCGGCCACGGTGAGCTACACGTCGGATTTCAGTCGTTCTCGGCGTTTCGCAGACAGCTTCCGGTCTACCGACGACTCGCCACCCAGACGCGTCTCGACATCCACATCTACGGTCGTACAGATTGGAACCCACCTGCACTTCGGAACACGACGCTCCACGCCGAACGGACGACCGAGATCGGGACGATCTGGTTTCTGGTCTACGACGGAGGGGGCGACGACTTCCAAAAATGTGCGCTGTTGGCCGAAGAACAGGAACCGGGTGAGTTCTACGGCTTCTGGACGTACGACCCGGTCGCCGTCGACGAACTACTCGATTACTTGCGACGAACGTACGGTCAGTAGGTTCGGCTCTCGTCTGTAGAGTGCAGGAGGGTGGGATGGCACGTCAGCGATTTCGAACCACCGGGTAGATCGCACCCAGCACCAGACCGAAGACGACGTGACCGACGAGGCTCTGCATGCTGATGTTCGGCACACTGGGTGCCGCAGGGAAGCCGACCGTCTGGAGCCAGATCGGCATCACGACGACAGCGGCGACGATCCAGAGAAGAACGCCGTAGCTGACACCGATCGCCGTCGATTTCCCGACGGATTTCGCGGCTCGGGGCACCGAAAGCGTCACGATCGCGGCGAATACCACTCCGAAGATGGCGGAGTTGACCATGTGGATCGTCCATCCAGCGAACCCTCCATCGAGGCCCCACAGGGCCGGAATCGCGTGTTCGATGACGGGGGTCATCTGCATCGTCAGCATGACGCCCATCACGGCTCCCGCGACGAGGCCCGAGAGGACACCGGCCTGCCACGCACCTTCGTTCGTCGTTTCAGCGTCCGTTACTTGATCAGTGGTAGTCTCTGTCGCCATTGCATGTGCCGGTACAGCGAATGAAGATAAGGAGATTTGGCGCGTGTGCGGCCCGTACGCACGTGCGATGGGCGCGCACGACCGTCGGTGAGTCGCAGGTAACTGGGGTTTTTATCGTCCACTATGTCCAATGTTCGCACATGACTGACCCCGACCCACAGCGATTTCGGGACCTGATGCTCGCCAACGAGCCAGGGTTCGAAAACGTCCTGACGTGTGTGTTCTCCATCCAGCCACACGAGAGCAAGACGTATCTCGCACTGTTGGAACGTCCGAACAGCACGACGGAGGAGCTGGCAACGGCGACAGGACGTGACCGATCCAACGTCTCGCGGTCGCTCTCGACCCTCCGTGAGAAGGGGTTGGCCAGCAGGCGACGACACCTTCTCGACGGTGGCGGTCACGTCTACCGCCACGAACCGACCTCGCTGGACGAGGCGAAAGAGCTGATGCACCACACACTGGACGAGTGGTGTGCATACGTGCATTCACGTATCGACGAGTTTGGAGAGCAACCGTCCTCGATAGGTAGTTGACATCCTCCCCGCCCTAAAGGGCGAGGATTCCCCCAAGGGGATATTCAGGTTGCGCATTTCCTCGGGCCTCAAGTACGCTTTCGCGTGGGCCGTCAACGGTCGCCGTCCAGTTGTGACCAAGGACGTGCTTTTCAGCGCGTACAGCCCTGTCAATGGGGCCTTCCTCCCTGTCAGCTACAGGCGTCAACGACGGCGGGTTCTTCAGCCCGCGAGGTAGCACGGTTCGACTCGCCCGAAGCGTTAGCCCGTGCATGGTTCACCCTCCCGTTGCGCAATATTCTCCGAAGCGTTCAGGTCGGCATAGCGTCCACGACCACACTCCGAACACGAAAAGTGGTCGCCATCACGAGTTCCCATCGAACCACACGCCGAACATCGCTGGCTGGTATGGTAGGCGTCAACTTTCTCGACGCGAATACCAGCACGTTCGGCTTTGTACGTGATGAACTGTTGGAGTTGGTGGAAGTGCCACGAGTGGACACCCGACCACGAACTGTTTTCACGGATACCTTCGAGGTTTTCCATCCGAATGACGGGGTTCTCGAACTGTTCCACGAACGTGATGAGACGACGGGAGAGTTTGTGATTCAGGTCTTTGATTCGACGCTGTTCTTTGTCACCCACACGGTTACGTGCGCGAAGCGCACCCGCTTCTGAAAGCGACTCGCGGAGGGAACGATATTTGCGTCGAACGTACTTCGCCTCACCACCCGACACCAGCATCGACTCGTCCTCACCGTAGGCGGAAACGGCGAGGATGTGTCGTTCACCAATATCGACACCGATGGGCGTCTCACCCGACGTATCGGTGTCATACTCGATGTTGAACGTACAATACCAGTCGTCTCCGCGACGGTAGACCTGTAGACGGGTCTTGTCGGCGTTACCCTCGACTAGTCGATCTACGGGGTCGGAAATGTCGTCGTACACTTCGAGGGGCGTGTACACCATTGGGAGACACACGGGAAGCCGACGACGACCGTGCCGTTCTCAGTCGTGTCGAGTTCCCAGTTCTGGTTGTTGACGGCGAACGGGTGACTCTCTCGGTAGCGAACCTCTCCGTCCTTGCTGTGGTCGGATTTAGCCTCTCGAATGGCTTGATTCTGAATAGCCGAGTAGAGGTCGTTGTCAATGCTGGCCGTGGTCACGGACTTGTCGAAGTCTCCGTTTTCCCATCCGTCGATACAGAATTGTTTGGTGTCACGGTAGAGGTGAGAGGCGTGTTGCCACTCTTTCCGCCGTGAGAGGGATGGGTTATGGAACTTCGCGGTGACAGTCACCGTGACCATTACAGTTGTAATTGAGTGCGCTATCTTAAGAAACTATTGGAATATCAGGCCGTGCTATTGATGATGGTTCGTGATGAGTTGTGTCGGATTCATCCCCGCGCTAAAGCACGGGGCTTTCTCCTTGCACTTCCGTAACAGACGACGAGTGGAAGTCAAATTCCGTCCGACGTGGATGCTATTTAACTACTCGATACGCCCTGATGATGGCTTTTCACGGCTTGCATTTATGACAGTGTATAACATATCCTTAGGGCATGGTCGCCCGAACCCACGTTCGCGTTCTCTTCGCCATTCTCCTCGTCATCTCCTCCGGCGTCATCGTCTCCGGATTCGTCGTTCGAGCGACGGAGCCGAACCAGATTCGAGCAGGGATGGAAGACGGGCCACGCGACATCCAGAGCGTTCCACCGAACGAACTCACGGTCGTCACCGACCACAAGACGCCGACGGTCGGCGCGAAGATCGTCGCGTTCGACTCCGACGGGGTCGTTCGCTACTACAACGACACGCTTGACTACTACTCGGATGTCGATCCGAGTCCCGCTGGCCGGTACACGGTCACCTACGTCGGCGTCGAGGATATGAGCAAGAAGCAGTGTGACGGAGCGACAGCCTGCCGTCGAATCGTCATCGAGCGCCTCAATCTCTCGACCGACCACGTGACACGCCTCTACAGTCGTGTCGTCCCGACCTACAAGGGATCCCGACTCCCGTACACGAACCGGTGGCACGACGTCGACCAGATCAACCGAACGCACTTCGTGGTCGCGGATATCGAACGCGACCGCGTGTTCGTCGTCAACACGTCGAGTGGCATCGTCACGTGGGAGTGGAACGCGCTCTCGCACTACTCCTACAAGAGCGGCGGCCCGTATCCGTACGACTTCACGCACATCAACGACGTGGAAGTACTGGACGATGGCCGTATCATGGCCAGCATCCGCAATCAGGACGAGGTCATCTTCCTGAACCGGACGACCGGCGTGGTCGAGGAGTGGACGCTTGGGTCGGAAGGCAACCATCGGTGGCTGTTCGGGCAGCACAACCCCGATTACATCCCGCCGGAACGTGGTGGCCCTGCCGTCATCGTCGCCGACTCGCACAACGACCGGATCGTCGAGTTTCAACGAGTGAACGGCCAGTGGAAAAAGAGCTGGGTCTGGAAGGACACGCGCCTCCAGTGGCCTCGTGACGCCGACCGATTACCGAACGGGAACACCCTCATCACGGACACGCATGGCAACCGCGTCGTCGAGGTAAACGAAGACGGCGAGACGGTCTGGAGCGTCGAACTCCACTTCCCCTACGACGCCGAGCGGCTTGGCACCGGTGACGAGAGTGCCGGTGGCGAGAGCGCCCAGCGTGCAGACCTCGCTGGCCGTGAGCCGATCTCGGACGGAGATGACCCCGCGAAAGACCAGGACACCAAAGCAGACGAGAAGGATGGCGTCAGTCTCTTCGGCAGCGTAGATCGAACCTTCGACGCCATCGAGGAAGCGATGCCAGCGATGGTTCTCAACGCGATACTGTACGTCCTTCCCGGCTGGGTCGGCGTGGATGACGTGTTCGCGCTCGTCGTGATCTTGAGTACGACCACGGCATGGGGAACCACGGAAGCCTACTGGCACGGCTACCGACTACGACTCCCCGTCGGCAGGGTCGGGACCGAGGACGACGAGTGAACCGTCGCCCCTAGATTACTATCGTCGCCAGCCAACCATTCAATCGACCAGTCAACCAGTCACCCAACCTTGCGACAGCTGTGGTGTATTCTGGTCACATCTGTTCATCCTCGGGACTCGCAGCGCCGAATAGTATTTCACTGTTGGCCCATTACTTCACCCAACCGATGATCACGGACGAAGACTCAGCAATCGAGACGTGTTCAGTACTGGTCGAGACCGACATCGAAGCGAGCGAACGTGTGAGCGATGCGGTCGTAGAGGCGGTCGCCGAAGCTGCGTCCCGCGACCCGTTGGATCTCCAACCACTCTACGATGCGATCGACCCGGATGCACTCGACGCCCTCTGGAGCGAGCGCCGACTTCAAGGGGACGACGACCTCCCGTACATCTCGTTCGAGTACACCGGGTACGAAGTGGAGGTACGACAGAATCAGACCGTCGTCGTTCGTGAATTGGCTTCTGCGCTCGGTGCTTAGGCACTCGACGACAGGCTGAGCGAAATCGCGAGGCAGCTTCGTACCAGTTCATTTAACCGCTTTCACAGACTGGTTTCCATACCGGATGAGCTATCGAGACGCGGTCAAGGCGGCCAAGTACGCTGGCGGGTCGAACGAGCAGGCGACGGCCCTCCACGAACGACGCCTCGAAACCATCGCGGCTGGTCGGGGGGAGTTCGACTTCGACGAGCCGCGAGGAATCGTCCTGCACGTCGTCCCGACCGGCGTCTACGACGATGGATACGCCATCGACCTCTCGGAACACGGTGTGTTGCCGGAGGCGACTCCGACACGACCTCGGGAGCTGCCGGTGCTCGGCGAGCGTGGTGAGGTGCGGGGAACCTGGACGGCAGATGGGTTCGGAGCCTACGTCGAGGCCGACGACCGAGACGACGGTACGACCGGCTACACGCATCTCTTCTCGAACGGGGTCGTCGAATCCGTCTCGGCACTGCCGTTCGTGGCACCGACATCGGACACCGAACCGACCCATCTCGATGGTAGACTGGTCGAACTCGGCCTGGTCGAGTGTGTCCGTCGTTACCTTCGCGTTCTCTCGTACCACCAGCAGACCGCACCCATCCACGTCGCAGTCAGCGTCTACGGAACCGAGGGCTGTCTCCTCGACCCAGGCACGGAGGCGGGCGACCCCCGCGAGATACGCGACGCCGTGCTTGCACCGTTTCCCGTCTCCCTCCAGAACTTCGATGTCGACGTTCGAACCGAACTGGCCAACCCTATCGACGCGCTCTGGCGCGGCGCGGGGTTTCCGGCGTCTCCATTCTTCGTCGGCGGGACGTGGACGCTTCGCTCGGCGTTCGATGACGGTAACTGACTCGTCGTCTCCGAACCGTCACCGGAGCGATTCGACCGCCGCCTCGACGGCGTCCGTCGTGCCGAGAAGCGTGATTCGATCTCCCTTCTGAACCACGACATCAGGCTGTGGAACGATGTACTCGCCGTCTCGCTGGACCAGTATCGGCGTACTGCCGTCCGGAAACGAGATGGTGTCGAGTGTACTCCCTGCAACCTCGTTCGACCCGACGACGACTTCGGAGATGTCGTTTTCGTCGCCGACCGCCGAGAGCCACTCGAAGAGACTCGGTCGGAGGATCATATCGTCCATCGTGTCGACGGTCGCCAGCGTCGGCGTGATGGTCCGGACACCGAGGTCTTCGAACGCCGCCACGTTTTCGACGCTGTTCGCCTGTGCGATGAGATCCTCGATACCGAATTTGATGCGGGCGGTCTGACACGCGAGGATGTTCTGGTCGTCGTCGCTGGTCGTGGCGACGACCATCTTCGCATCGTTCGCACCCGCCTCTTCGAGGACGGTAGCGTTCGTTCCGTTGCCGTGAACGACCGAGTAGCCCTCCGCACGGAGGTCTGTCACGACCTCGGGATCTCGTTCGATGATGATAGGGTGCTCACCTCGCTCGTCGAGTCGCTTCGCGAGGGTGCGTCCGATTCGACCGCCGCCGATCACGAGTATGGTCATGGGTACGATGTCGAGTGTTCGTGCGATGAATGGTGCGCCGCCCGCTTCGAGGACGACCGTTACGAGGATGACGAGGAAGACGACGCTCACGACGCTTCGTGCATTGGCGACGCCAGCGGCCGCCAGTTGCAGTGAGAACAGCGTCGCGGTCGATGCCGGGATGATTCCCCGTGGGCCGACAGCCGCGATGAACAGCCGTTCGTTTCGCGTGAACGCGGAGTTCACGGTCGAGACCAACACGCCGAGCGGACGAACGACCAGCATCACAACCAACACGAACGCGATGCCAGCCACGCCGAGCGCGACGAGTTCTTCGAACCTGAGCAGTGACGCGAGGATGACGTACACGACACTCAGGACGATGGCCGTGATATCGCCGCTGAAGCCCGCGATCTCTCGCTTGTACGGTATCTCCGCATTCCCCAGCAGTAGCCCTGCGACAGCGACCGTCACGACGCCCGCTTCGGAGGCGAAGAGATCGGCGATGGCGAACGAGAGCAACGCGATGGCGATCACGGTGATGCGCGAATCCTGTGGTGTCCGGCTCAGATACCGAAGCACGTAGCTCGCCGCGACTGCCGTAACGATCCCGATGAGGACGCCAACACCGAGCTGGATGACGAACTCGATGATGACTTCTTGTCCGACTGGCCCGCCGCGCGTAACCGGTTCTCGGCCCAGTGCCGCCGCGCTGAAGATGACTGCGCCCAGCACCGACGCGACCACGTCGTTGACGATGCCTTCGGTTTGAAGCGTCGTCTCGATACGGTCTCGGACCTCGATCTGCTCCAGTATCGGCTCGACGACCGTCGGCCCGGTCGCCACCAGCAGCGCGGCGATGAGAAACGAGAGACTCCACTGGAGGTCGAGCAGATAGTGTGCCGTGACACCCAGTCCGACGAGCGTGATCGCAGAGCCGATCGTCACCAGCCGGTGTGCCGACCGCGGAGCGTAGCGTATCTCGCCGAGGGTGAGTCGAAACGCCCCTTCGAAGACGATGACCGCCACCGCGAGTGAGACGATGGTATCGAGTGCGTCGTCGAACAGAGCCGGGTCGATCACCCCGACTCCTTCCGGGCCGAACAGGATACCGAAACCGAGGAGAAACACGACGTTCGGGACGCCGTACCGGTCTGCGAGTAGCCGTGAGACGGCTCCGAGGAAGATGATCGACGCCGAGACGAACAACACATCTGTAACCATCTGTCGGTAAAGACGGGGTTCCCCCTTTCCCCACGAACTGTCTCCGATCGAACTATCCACCAGATAGACGTTCGTGAGCAGTAGAACGTCAACTGATGCATCGATAAGTCTCGTGGCCGACCAAATCTTTTTGCTGCTGGACGATTTAGGCTAGCCTAAAGCTCGTGACCACACGAGCAGAGACACTATGCCAATACCACACCCCAGATCGAAACGGGCGGAAGCGTGGGCGTTCGTCTACCGAGGACTGTTCGACGTTCCAGACGAGGAATCGGGTGACGAGTCGAACTCGGCCGACGAGTGATACGCGCCCCCTGCCGGAAACCATCCAAGTAGTGGGCGTCAGGATTCCCTCGATATAAACCGCTATTCACTACGAGCGAAACAACCACTATCCATTCTGCGTGAACTATCGTTCACGATGGTCGAACCGAGAGGTGTCTTGCACGTTGGTGTCGTTCTCGTCGCGTTCACGGTCGTTCTGCTGAGCGTTCCAGTACTGCCGTATCT
This sequence comes from Haladaptatus rarus, assembly GCF_054177585.1. NCBI lineage: Archaea > Methanobacteriati > Methanobacteriota > Halobacteria > Halobacteriales > Haladaptataceae > Haladaptatus > Haladaptatus rarus. The sequence continues at coordinate 655,070 of NZ_JBPEHG010000002.1, forward strand.
CTACGATTCGCCCCTGCCGAAGGTGCTCGGCGCACTCGGTCTTGGGCTGATCCTGCTCTCGCTCGGGTTACAAACCAACCGCGATACGTCGTAGAACGCTAGGTGCGTGGTCTTTCAGGCGTACTGAGGTGGGTGTGTTCTGCTCGTGACGACCCGAATAGTAGTTGGCGAATAAAATCCAGTAAGAGGATGGTTCCAAATCCGATTCCGATGGCCATACCAGTGGGCATACCGAGGAACCAAAGGAACGAGGTGAGGAGGGCACCGACGCCCACTACCCCTTCTATCCTGGTCCAATTAACGTTCGACCCCTCATGGGCAGCGGGGTTAAAAACCGTTTCAGCTGAATTTTCGTCGGGCATGGATCTACAGTTCTTCCATAGGCGCCATGTCACATGGTGATTCTCACATACATGTTGCCCTCCAATAGTCTCATTGTTCCGTCAACTGGGCTCTGTTTGACGGGGTTGTTCTCGGTGGGGAATCGGTCGTAGAGCTGTACTACTTTATATGATTATCCAGACAGCGAGATATCAACTCAGATCAGTGACTGAGTCTCAACTCTTGCTACGACGAATTATCCCGGAAAATCCCGAGCGGTCGGCACCTAGCGCCCATGTTGAAGGAGCCGAGGAGATGCAAACATGTTTGCGCGAACGGCCACGGCGTAAGTACTCTTCTTCCCTCATATGGTCCGAGATAAGCGACCAGCTGACCGACAGTACCGACGCTCTGCACGACAGTGTCTCAGACGGAACCAACTCATCACGTTCTCGGGGAGTGAATCATGAATCGGCGACTATTTCTCCGAGAACTGAGCGCCGGAGGCGCCATCGCCATCGGGCTCACGGTCGCTGGATGCGTCGGACAGGGTACAACGGGTACTGACCCCGAGGACGGTGATGGAGAGCTCGTCAAGATGACCGACGCCAACCGCTTCAAGCCGGAAACTGTGACGGTGCATGTCGGCGACACCGTGGTCTGGCGGAACACGGGATATGCTCCTCACACGGTGACCGCATATGAAGACAAGCTTCCCACCGGTTCGACGTACTTTGCAAGCGGTGGCTTCACGAGCGAGTCCGCCGCACGAAACGGCGCTTCAACTGGTGCCGGCATACTCGACGGTGGTGATGAGTACGAACACACGTTGGAGATGTCCGGGACGTACGCGTACTTTTGCATTCCACACGAGCAGGCAGCGATGACTGGTGTGGTTGTGGTCGAAGAGACGTCAGAATCGCAGTCGGGGGGCGAGTAGTTACGATGTCAATCGATACGGAATCGACGAACCCAAAGACTCTGTTACGCCAGGTTGGCGGTCTTCGAACCGTCGCGTTCTATGCGATCGTGGTGATGGTTATTGGCCTAATGGCTGCATTCCTCGGTGATACACTCGTGTTTTTCTTCACCGGCTGGTTCGACACCAATCCAGGCGTCCACCACCTCCACGAACTTATTTTCGTAACGATGCTCTGGTCGGTTCTCATCGGATTAGTGATGCAAATCTACAAACCCGAGAAGAGAGTTGCAGCGATGCAGCAAGCCCTCCTCGTCAACATCGTGATCACCGGAGCCAACGTCCTCACGGGGTTCTTTTTCCCACCTGCGCTACTCCTGGGTGGCTTGCTGGTCACTGCAGTCCTGCTACACCCAGCAGGGCGAGATGTTCTCCGCGTCCGAACCGCTGGATCGGTAAGTCCACTCCTCGTCGGTATGGTTGCCCTTGCTGGGATTCCGCTCGCGGTCTATGCGGCGAATCAGTACCTGCTCCAAGCGTCGGGAAATGTCCACGCCCAACTTGGACATTACGCTGATATGGTCACGTACACTGGCCTCATCCTGTTGTTAGGACTGCTCGCCGGTTTGCAACCGACTGGGTGGCGGGTGCCGCTCTGGAGCGCTGCTGGACTCGCCGTCGTCCTTGGGCTCTCATCAGCAGTGTACCCTACGCTCCCATCGAGTGCCGGACTGTTATGGGGAGGGCTGGCTATCCTCTGGGGTATTGGGTTCATCGTTGCAGGTGAAGTGAGCCGCTGGAAGGAAGTCTGAGCGAATCCATAGGGACTGATCGAAATGAAGAGTCCGTCGAAGACGCAAACATGTTTGCGTCATCACTGAATAGTTTGCCGACCTCCTCTCCTATATGCCCAAGGTACGAATGAAGGTCGAAGCGGACGGAAGTTTCGCCGACTTATCGAAGGAACATCCGGACGTCACATTCCGGATACTAACATCTCTTTCAACGGACGCAGGACACATGACGCTCGTGGAGGTTGAGAAGCTTGATCCGGAAACCGTCGACGAATTTCTTGCAAACGACCCAGAGGTGCTCACCTACGAAGTGCTCCACACCGATGACCGTACGTCAGTAGTTCAGTTTTTACAGGACTCGGAACCGGAAGCAGGCCAGGCTGGCAGAGAGTCAGGAAATCCACCCCCCTATCCGTTGATTCTTCGGAACGGATGGATACACGCCGAGTCCACCACGACACATGACCGCCTGTCACAGTTCAGAGCACAGTTAGATGCCACCGACGTCAACTATGAACTCCTGTCAGTAACCCAATCACATGATCCTACCGAGCTGCTCACGGAGCGGCAACGTGAGTTCATGACCGAAGCGCTCGAACGGGGTTACTACGACAACCCACGACGATGTTCGCTCACAGACCTTGCGAACGCATTCGGAGTCAACAAAGCAACAGCAAGTGGGATTCTCCACCGGGCTGAAGGCGCGATCATCAAAGAGTTCCTTCGTGAACCGGCGACGTACGAGAAAACAAGGTAGGTTGTTACAGGCATGCGCGAATACGTCGTCCGCTTCACCCATAAACGAGGTATCTATCCGTTGAGAGATATCTTCATCGACTACCCAGATCTGGTGGCGACCTCCCTTGCCATTTCGGTATCTCCTGACACCAGTTGGCGAGTTGAGCGCGTAACGGGTCCTGAAGACGCGCTCAATGCACTCGAAACCGTTTATCTTGACCCAGACATCTGCAACGAGTGCATTTATCCTCACCCGGCATGTGACGCTCAGCACGAGTACGAAGTACTCGAACGTGAACCGACCGCTTGCACCATCTACCGGTCAACGGCTGAAGAGAGTTTTTGTTACTCAGTCTCCGCACTCGCAGTATCAATCCTCGGTGACGGGCTCGTGTTCCATGCAACGCAGCATGGGCCGCACTACAAGTGGCGCGTCCTCGTCCCTGCTAATCGAGATCTCGGAGCGTTCCAGGACACAATCCAGAGCGACCTCCCAGCCGATGTTTCCTTCACAGTCCGTCGCGTCGGGGCACCTGAAAAATGGCGGTACGGTCATCAGTCCTGCAAGACCGACATTCCCTGCAAGCAGCGCAAACCGCTCGAAACTGCCATGCGGCTTGGTTATTACGAGTATCCCCGTGAGGCGTCACTTGAAGACATCGCTGCCGAGCTTGAGATGCCCCTGACGACGCTTCGCTATCGGCTTCGACGCGCCGAAGCGTGGGCAGTCGTGGTTGCTCAAGACGTTACACTCCCCGACGAGCAAATCGCTGACAATCAAGCTGTGACAGACCTGTCAGACAGGCTGTCCAATGAAGACTAATCTGTCACTGAAACTATCAAGTCGTCCCCCGATCATTATTGAATCAATTGTTCTTTTGCTCGTTGGCTGTACTGTCAGGGCACAGAGGAAAGTTTGACGAGGGAGTTCATCTTGTCGGTGTAAGTCTCTATCCATTCAGTTTGTAATAGTACAAGCACCAAACTATATGGATACCGTACGTACAGATGCTTGGAATGGCAAAACCCAGCACACAGAAGAAGATTGCTGGCCGTCAGCCAGCACAGCGAGAATTTATAGTCGGGGGTGTAGGCAAGTGCCCATATCCTGGCAGTGAGATCGCCTACCTCGGTCATCATGGGCCTACCGCTTTCTGGCAGTATCAGCCGTGTGAAGCAGTCATTATTAGCATTCCGGAGGATAATCTTCAACAGATGAATAAAATCCCGTCCGAAGAGGAGCTATGAGCCCCGCGCGTGGCAAGCTTGTAGAGATACGAGACGTCACTGAGGGTCTCTGGATATGGCGAGTCCAGCATCCTGATTGGAATTCTGAGTGTGATTGGGAGCCGGTGGTGACTTCGACGTGCGTGGAGTCACAAGGAGAGGTTGCGTTGCTTGACCCAATCGCCCCGCCCGACGATACAACCACCTTTTGGGACAGGCTCGACGCCCACCCACCGACTCTTCTCGCTGTCCTCAAACCGGATCACGTCCGCGATGTCGACCTCTTCAAGCGCCGCTATGATGTTCGAGCGTTCGGTCCAGAGCTCTTCTGGCGCGACAATATTCCGGAGACTGACCTCGAGCCGGTCTATCCCAACAGTGAGCTCCCTGGTGGGCTTCTCGCTCAGTATGACGGTCGGTGGCGGAAAGAAACACCACTCTGGGTGCCGGAACGGCGCACGCTGGTTGTTGCCGATGCGCTGACCGAACGAGACGGTGAGTTGCGAGTCTGGTGGACACCCTGGCATGATGAGCGCGCGCTTCCCGCGCTTCGGTCGCTGCTCGACCTTCCATTCCAGTACGTAATCATCTCGCACGGAGAGCCGGTACACGACCGGGCTGCCTACGAACGAGCACTTGAGCTGCCGCCATGGGCTCCAGATGGCCCCTGATGAACACGCTAAACCGGTTGGAAAACCGTTGAGTCTGGTCAAGGCGTTCAACTCCTGGAGAAAGTAGCAGTTCCGTGGTGGCTCCCAATCGCAGAGACATCCGGACTCCTCTTCGTCGGTCTTGTTCTCGTGCACGGATGGTTGGGGAGAGAAGACCTACTCTGACGGGCGAGTAAAGCGGCTCATGTCCTCCACGATCCCTCTGTTGTGGGAGGACACATGTAGATCCCCTCTCCTCAATAAGCATCTTGGCGGAAGAACTGCTTGATTCGTGGTGGGAACTTAACACCAAACGAGTTACTAGTGGGTAACGGTCGATGACGAGTTCGTTCGTCGTCGACGTAGGCCGCCCCAACAGTCCACAGATAGTAAAAAAGGACTCCAGCGACGAGAATCCGGAGGAGGTTTCCTCCAACCCCGTCGCTGGCTTGCTGGACGATTTCTGGCCCGGTTGCAGCCCACACTCCACTGACAATCTCTTCCAAAACCCATAGCGTCACCCACACGAGACCACTGGTTCGTAGAAGCTTTCAGCCCCAATCACTCCGAGGGTATCAAAAATCCGAACAGGAGGGAGAACGAACTGTAATCAAAGGCGATCGTGTCGAATTATTCACTGACTGCAAGGCGGAAACCCGCGTCTTCAGGCGCGGGAGGAAGCCGACACGATTGGCACTATCACTCCTCGCTGGCAGGCTGACTCCCCCACGTCAGCCAGAATTATAATAAATACATCCTTTCATATATGAAACACAGATGGTGGAGGATTCAACCACTCGCACCGTGCCCATCAAACTCGAGTTGGCCGAGCGTGCCGCTGCCCTCCTCCACCAGACCACCGACCACTTCCTCGACGCTGCCAACTACGTCGTCGACGTCGCGTGGGAACCAGAGTGGAAACTCACCAGCAAAGCCAAACTCCACGACCGCACCTACTACGCCGTGCGCGAAAACTCGCCGCTTCCAGCCAACCTCGTGCAAACGGCACGCAATCGCGCCGCAGAAGCCGTCGATGGTGTCGTCCAACGCTGGAAACAAGGGAAGAAAGCGTCCAAGCCCGAGTTCACCGCACGGTTCGCCAGCTACGACGCGAGAACCGTCACGGTCAACGACGACCACGTGACACTCGCCACGATCGATGGACGAGTGACCGCTGAATTCATCTTGCCAGATGCGTCTCGTGACACACCGCACTCGGCGTACCTGTTCAACGATGACTACGAGGTGAAAGGGGCGACGCTGCATTACGAGACGATTGAGGACTGCTTCTACCTTCACGTGCGGACAAAGCCCGTCGTGGAGAACGATGATGCCGGACAAGGCAATGCCAAGCACGTCTCCGTCCTTGGTGTTGACCTCGGCATTGCAAACATCGCAACATCCTCAACCGGCACGTTCTGGAGTGGCGGCGACCTCAACCACTGGCATCGAGAATACGAAAAGCGTCGTGGCGACCTGCAACAAGTCGGAACTCGCTGGGCACACGAGAACGTCCAGCGAGTCGGTCGAAAGCAAACTGGCCGCTTCGAGCAACTCTTACAGGCACTGTCTAGATAGGGAAAACCAAGCGACAGCGGTAAGATGGAGGGGATTTTATGCACTGTTCGTAGTAACTGATTTTTGAGGGTGAGATCGGCTGCACCGTGAGAAGACTGAATTCAATTGCTTCGCCGAAAACCTCGTCATAATGAGACGAGAGGGATTCGTTAACCACTCACGGGAGAGACGTTGAAACGCCACTCTACACCAGAATCGCTTAACTAGACAGTACCCTCTTACACATGGTGTCGAATAAACTGGTTGAGGAGGCCCTTGAGAACGAGTGTACGCACATCGTGTTCGAGCAATTGAAAGGCATCCGAGAGCGCCTGCCGCACGCGAAAGCGGTTCACAAATGGGCGTTTCACCGCTTGTTCGAGTACGTCACGTACAAAGCCGAGTCAGAAGGGCTTGTGGTGGAGCAGATTAACCCGGCGTACACGAGTCAGCGGTGCTCAAAATGTGGATTCTCCCACGAAGACAATCGGCCACACAACAATGGACAGGATGAGTTCGAGTGTTTGAGGTACGGCTACGAGGTTCACGCGGATTATAACGCGGCGAAGAATATCGGTCTGAAGTATCTCCGCGACCAGCAAACGTCTGGTCGCGGAGGCGCACCCGTAGGCGTGCGCTTGAACAGCGAGATGATGACCGTGAACGGCGAGTACTCGCCGACCGCCCTCAGCGGTTAGAACGGGAGTCCACGCTGAATGCCACGCCCTGAAGGGCGTGGTAGCTTGCTGACTGCGTTTCCCACGCCGACCGCGCACAAGTACGTGTAGATAATTCCCGCGCCGAAGGCGAGTGGAGCGCAACTGAGGGTTCGACAGTCGAAGAGAAACACCGTTTGCCGTCCCAATTCGATAAAGGGCCAGCGGTAGGGATTGTTCCAGAGAACGATTGTGGCGACGAATCCGCCCATGAGGACGAGGAAGGACGCCCCGACGAGGGGATTCATGAATATCTGTGGTAATTTCTTATTCTGCATTAACTGGTGAGATGAAAGAGAGCTATTAATACTTTGTCACGAGTGATAAACCGACGTGCGTGATCTGCCACCGTGACTGGTGGTCTCTCCCGCTGCCTTTTAGGGGTTGGTTTGGTCATCGGAGGCTATAGTCGACGAGGACGGAGCCGTCGTCGAAACGACGTGTCGTGTTGAGAGCGAGGTCGACCCGCGCTGCGTCGGGGAGGGCTCGGGTTCCCCCACCGACAATCGTCGGGATCAAGCGCAGTAGATATCGGTCGACCAGACCTGCCCGGATTGCCTCGGCAGCGAGGCCGGCACCACCGATTTGCAGGTCGCGGTCGGCTTGGTCTTTCATGGTCTGTACCACTTCGGGGTCGAACGTCCGCTCCAGGCGAGTCCGCGGTTCCGGCACGGTGTCCAGGGTGGTTGAGTAGACGACCTTGTCGGTATCCCGCCACGCCTCGGCGAACTCGTGTTGTACCTCGGAGAGGTCATCGAGGTCAAAGGTGTCCCACACCCGCATCGTCTCATACATGCGACGGCCACAAAGGAAGGTGCCGACCGATTGTTGGAGGTCGTTGAAGAAGGCATGCGCGTCTTCAGATGGCTCTGCCCAGTCGAAGTTGCCGTTCTCGTCGGCAATGTAGCCGTCGAGTGATGGGTTGATGGCGTAGATGAGGTTGGCCATGGAATCCTCTTGATCGTCGCGTCTAATCAATATGGACGCCAGAGTGGACGGAAACTGATTAGACGGTCTGTATCTCCGTTGCGCACCTTTTCGAAGGCAGCCACGACTCCGGATGGGACCGCCGCTACGTGAACCAGGTTTATTTCATCTGTAGATACCGCTCTGCTGCATGCATCTTCTGTATTTAGCACGGCTTTTCTGCCAGCGACCGGAAAGGTCATCGTACCCGTGCTGAATACACAGCGCGAATGTATCGCGTGGGTTCTGTCAACCTTAGAATGGTTTGCGGTGGCTATGCTACCAACAGGGCGTGGATTAATTGGGCGAGCAGGCCACAGTTCGTCGTAGCGGAATTGATAGTGGTAGCAGTGGGGTTCACCACGGTCGACTGTGTCAGGTTCTCCTTTCTCCCCGGCATCCAGTCAATTATTTGTCTGATATTTATTGTAGTTTATTCCGATGATGCAACTATGAGCCGTGGTCTTCGCCGTATCGGTGCTGGTATCGGGACGTACCTACTCTCGTATCTCCTCGTCGGCCTCGCCACCATCCCGTTACTGTCACGGATACTGCAACCAAGTCGCGACCCTTCCGGAGAAGCGCGGATGTTATGGCTGGCGTACACGGACGCCGGCCAGCCCGTCTGGAAAGCAGTCGGCTGGGTTCTGCTGAACGCTCACTTTATGCCGGTGAACGCCCATTTCCGCGGGGCGGGTCTGTCGGGTGGTACCACAGTCGGTGTCGTCGGTGGCTACGAGTGGCTCTATCTCGTCCCTGTCGTTGCGTGTCTCTTGGGTGGTGCGGCCATCGTTGTCCTGTCGGCCGACTCCTCCCCCGTCGCGCTGGCCGTCGGCAGCTATCTCGCCGTCGGCTACGTCCCGACCGCAATCCTCTCAGCATCCCTCTTCGCAATCAACACCAGCAAAGCCGGTGGAGGAATGAGGATGAATCCGGGCACCTATTTCTCCGTGGAGTTTTGGCCGTTCGTCGTCGTCGGCTACCCGCTGGTGTTCGGGACGCTCGGCGCGATCGTCGCCCAATCACCGCTACTCTAAGACATCCAGTTTCGTCGCCTCAATCGGGACGGATAAGCGATTCGAGTCACAAGGCAGCCGGTGCAGAGACGAGCCCTTGGCGAGACATACTCTCTATTCAGCACAGCGTTTGTGACTGCTACTCAGTAGTTCGCTGAGCCACTGCAAGATACAGGGCGCGACTCGGTCACCAACCGAGACACTGGAATGCGGGATTGGCGATTGGCACGTATTACTCAACGGGTGGGAGGTAGGTGTCGTAGTGTTCCATCACCTCAATGACGGGGGCCATATCAGACGGGGGCCACTCATCTACTCCGGCTCTCAACTCCTGCATTTCCTGGAAGTATTCTTCGAGTCCACCAGGCGAGACCAGGATCAGATACCTCGCCGGTTCGTCCGAAACGACGGTGAACGTGTGGACCCTCCTAGGTGGCACTAAGACGAATTCGTCTGGCCCTGCCCGCCGGTCTTCGCCATCGATTTCGAAATCGACCTCCCCCTCTAGAATGTAGAATCCCTCAATCATCTCCTTGTGCCAATGGGGTGCGGGACCTTGGCCGGGATTGACCTCGTTTTCGATGAGACTCCACGCACCGTCGGTATCGTCACTGGTGGCGAGCAGTGACATTTTGATACCAGGTCTAGTAATCACTCTCGATTCATCTGGCTGAGAACTATTCCGCACCATAAGATGGATACGCTGGCTTAGTATAAACAGATATCCGTGTTTTATTCTGAAACCGCCGTAATCCTGCTGAATGTATCCTCTCTATGCAGCACGCCGCTTCTGACAGGAACTGGGAAGTCTCTGTACTCGTGCTGCATACACACCGCATCTCTCACGTTTGCCTTCAGCCATAGTGGTGCCCTCCGCACGCAGCATACTCGTTTGAGAAAAGCCACGGCGGAGAGAGCGAGCACGGAGCGAGGGGTCGGGGGAACATGCATAACGTTTGAATCCGTTTACTGTGGTATGAGTTCTGATGACAGAACAACCGTGGAAGACATGATGTCAACGCCACTAGAGACTATTGCAAAGGATGCGACGCTAATGGAAGCCACACAGCGGATGCGAGAGAAGGACATTAGTGCGTTGGTCGTTCCAAACACCCCCCGGGCGATCATCAGCAGTACGGACGTGATCGACGCCGTCGCCGACGGACGCGAGACCTCGGAATTACAGGTGGCCGACGTAATGACGACCGGCGTCGAGACCGCCACACCGGATCTCTATATGGAGGAGGTCGCCGCCATGATGACCACCTACGGTATCAAACACCTCCCGGTCGTCGACGATGAATACGTCGGGATGGTCTCTTCGACCGACGTCACTGCGCACCTCTCATAACTCTACTCCGCTATTCTTCGTGGGACTAGTCGGCAGACAGTGATCAGCGAAGCATCTGGATACATCCTTTCACTTCAGTATCCTATTCCTGACGCGTTTTTGACTATTTCAGCAGAGCCATCGTGATCGATATCCAGATCACAGGAGAACCGGGGATTCCGGGGGCTGTGCCGGGTATATCTTGGCGGATGAGGAACACCACCAGATAGGACAATTCAACCGAAAAGAGCCTTCGTCCAACCGAAAATACGCCCAAATAGTAGGAGTTCGTCTGCGGGAGTAACCATCTCCATTCAGCTTGGATTGGGTTCCCCCGATACGACATGAGTATCCCACCAGCGACCACGATCCCGTCGCTCCTTCTCGAACATGACCAGTGGGTCTGCTGGCGTGAACAAACACGCGGCGAAAAACCGACGAAGGTGCCTGTGAATCCATCGACTGGTCGATACGCATTGACGAACGATCCTGATACGTGGGCAAGTTTCGACGACGCCCGTTCGTATGCTACTGGCGGCTCAGTCGATGGCATTGGCTTCGTGTTCACAGAGGATGACCCTCTCGTCGGCATCGACCTCGACAGTGCACGTGACCCGGACACGCAATCGCCAACCGAATGGGCCGCAACGATCATCGAGCGATTGAATTCCTACACGGAAATCAGCCCGTCAGGAACGGGCTATCACGTCCTCGTCACAGGCTCGCTTCCACCGGGACGGAACCGGCGTGGGACCGTCGAACTGTATGAGACGGCACGTTTTTTCACTGTCACCGGCGACCACGTTGATGAAACACCCACGACCATCCACGAGCGCACCGAGGGGCTTACGTCGGTCTATCGAAACCACGTTGCAGACGAAGCCGATGGGGAGTCAAATACCACCGTCACAACCAACGCACAGGTTGACACAGAAATCACGTTGGAAGACGAGGAACTCCTCGAACGAGCGAAAGGAGCGACGAACGGTGAGAAGTTCGACCGACTCTGGCGCGGGGACACTTCAGGCTATGAGAGCCACTCGGAGGCGGACATGGCACTCTGCTGTCTGCTTGCATTCTGGACCGGTGGCGACACAGGGCGAATGGACTCCTTATTTCGGCAGTCTGGCCTCCTCCGTGAGAAATGGGACGACGTTCACTACGCTGACGGCTCGACCTACGGTGAAAAGACGCTCAAGCGGGCTTCGAACGTGACGACAGACTATTACACTCCGGGAGATCAGGAAGCCGCACAGGACGATTCAGCGACTGCTCAGCGCACGCGACAGCAGACAAAGCCCCCGTCAAAGCCAACTCACAGTGCCGAACAGCACAAACGAATGCGTGATGAAACCACATCGTTACTGGAGACCCGGCTTCGAGAACTCGAAGGTGAAAACGACCGTCTACGAGACGAGCTCAAAGAGGAGCGAATGAAACGCGAGACCCTTGAGCGAGCGGGGGAAACGATTAGTACCACAACCAGTATCTGGGAACGCCTCAAGCAACTCGTAACTCGGTGACACTGAAAATCGGTCAGTATCTGACGCGGTCACCGTACTTTTCCATAATCGAAACCGGGACACGAGAACTGGTTATGAGAGTTCTACGCTCTCATCAAAACCGCGAATTGGATTCATAATCGGCCTAAACGTCCGGTAATAACCTGTGAAGATGACTGGAAAGTGAACTAGGAACTACTGGAGACAGCCGTCGAAATCGACCAAGACGGCTGTAAACACCGATAAGAAGACTCCGCACGGGATGGACTGATGAGCCCCTGCGAGACGTGAGATGCAGATCAACCGGTCAAAATTTTCATAATTGGGTTCCGTCGCCTGGTTTTGGGCAACTAGGATGGTGATTCGGAGTACAGAAGCCGATCAGTAAAACCGAGCGACGCAACTGCAATCACCACGTTCGTACTGTTCTCTGATTTCAACCCAATCGCCATCTCGCCCAGTTTCTGTCCTAGTTCCCTCCCAGAATCGCCACAATACACCGCTTCCGGGCGTTTGAGCCGATTATGAACGCCCGACGAGTGCCTCTCGTCTCTGAATTCGACCGTTCGACACCAGAGTAAGCGCCGTCCCGATTATGAGTCTCGTCCCGCGTCGAACTGGTCGCGCAACCATTCGGCGGGATACATCGCGGTCATTCCAGGTGAATCGATACGGAACTGTTGGGGAGGCGTTGTCTTGCTATAGGTCTTCTCAACTCGCGGCTCACCTTCGAGCGGATCGTTCAACGCACCGAGAACAGCATGACCGTCCGACTGGGTCATAACCACCCAGATCGCTTCTTCGACCGTACAGTCGGCGATCTTATCGAAATCATCGAGCACTGCTCTCCTGACATCGTTATTGACCCGCTCGGCCTCGACAGCGACAACGATATTCTCGTCTGCATCGAGCCCCGCGATGTCGAGACGGCGCTGGTCGTCGATATCGTAGTACGGGATGACGTCAGTAACCGATGACTCCGGATTGTCCACATACTCGGCTTCGAGATACTGCCGCGCGACTTCCACCGCGAAAACGTGCTGGCTGGACTCTTCGAGATCACCCTGTCCGTGGCCATAATCCACACCTTGCCGGTAACTCTCACCGATCGCCGTCCGCCCATCGGGCGTCACCGTGAACAACCGATGGGGATGGTCAGTATCGTGGCGAAGCACGTCGGCATCGATGAGATCCTGTACAGCGTCGCTGTCGATACTGACATACTCTTGTAAGCGGAGCATCGAATCGAATAACAGATCGTATTCCAGCGGGTCGTAGCGCAGCTGTTGGGCGTTGTACACTGCCTGCAGAAACATAAGCTGGTGTCCCGACCACTCGGAATCAGCGCGCTCTTCGGGCGTGAGTTTGAGGTTCAAATCACAGATCGGCACGTCGTCGCGGTCAACAGCATCGAGCGACGAACAGCAGGCAATGACGCGCTTCATGCCCTCGATACTCGGATCATAGCGATTGTCACACCCCGTACAGCGGAGTGCATTGAGATTCGCATCGTATTCGACACACGAGGGCAGCCGCTTCGTATGCGCAAGAGCGGTCTCGACGCGTATTTGTGACGGCTCTGGTTCTTCTGCTGGTTCTGCCTCCTTCCCGTCAGACTCAACCGTCGTTGGCGATCCAATCGTGAGTCCTGCGTCACGGCGGGTTCGCTCGGACGCACGAAACATCGCCGATTGGAACAGTGCGGCATCGGTTTCCGAGAGTGGTGCATCTCCAGTTGGATCTCCGGGGGGCAGTGGTGCAGACCGAACGAGAAACGGCCGTGGTTCCGGGGTATCGAACGCTGCAGGTAGTTTCACGAACCATTGCCCACGTCGAAGCGCGCGCAGTCGATTGCCAACCTGTTCTGTGTCCATTGCGTCAGTCGAAAGCCGTTCGGCAAGCGGCCGGTCGATGGCGACATTACCCGTAATGAACGTCGAGGCGTTGTTCAACAATTCGTCGTACGCCCGTTCGTCGAGTGCTCGCAGTTGGGCGGGAAACTGCATCGCGAGCGTCACCGCACAGTCGAAACTTCGGGATTGTGCCAACAGGTCGTTCACGATGTCCGTCACCGCGAGGCTTGCAGCCTCCTCCAGATACAGGTTGACGAGTGGACGGTCGGTATCGGGAGTCCGACGGGTGCGACGGCGCAGTGCTGTCCAAAGATTTGAGAGGACGACCAGTGCGAGCACGCGCTGGGCCTCGGTACGGAGGTCACCAGTATCGAAGATGATGACGACGTTTTCGTCCAGATAGTCCGCGAGGTCAAACTGTGGGTCCTCCGCTTCGGGCACGTGATCGAACATCCGCGCCAATCGGCGGTCAACGGGAATCTTTTCGAGACGGTTTGCAACCCCTTGCATCACCTCGTCGAACGAGCGAGCACGGTTGGCGACAACGCCACCGAGCATCCGCTCTAAATCCGGATCAGAGACGGCGGGTGCGGACTTGCGTTCGTGCATGCGCCGCGCAGCCCCGTGCAACGACCGATGGGAAAAGGCATCACTTCCATGGACAGGGTCGAACATTGCCTTGACGAGATAGCGGATGATGTCGGGCGAGCGAACGGCCTGATAGAAGCGGTCGGGGCCCATGATTTGGGCCAGCATTTCGAGATAGTGGTCGACGCGATCCTCGACGGCGGTCGTCCGCGAGACGCCTGCAGCTATCTCATCCTCGATATTGAAAAACGAAAAGGCGGGGAGAACGCTCGAACAATCGAAGTAGAGGATGTCGTCGAGGTGGCCAAAGCGGGCGTAATGTGCTCGGAGGTAGTCGGTTGTCATCCCGTCGCCCTTCGGTTCGACGATAATCGTTGCACCGTCGGTTGTGCCGTGATTCTTGAGTAAGGCGTTAATGGCGAGTGTTGTCTTTCCAGAGCCCGTCTTCCCCAAAAGCACCGAATGAAGCGGTTGGAATTCAGCTGGGAGCGAGATCGGTTTCGCGTGTGGCGTCCCGTCCTGCGTGAGTGGATATCCCAGCAGGAATCCGTCTCCGTAGTAGGCATCGAGCTGGTCGATCGGTGGTCTGGGGACTGCGGTTCGCTCACTCGGCGTCAGTGCGAGTGCGCGCGACCCTGCCGCAGTCACGGCACTGCCATCGAGTGCACAAAAACTCCCCACCTCGGTCGGGTCAGCGACGATAACCGGACTCGTCGTCCCCCCACCGGGAAGACGGGTGCGAAGGCCCGTAGGGTCGTCGTGAAACGCGGCGGTGAGGAGGTCATCGAGCACGTCGGTCGCACTTGTCGAACCTCCTGTATCGGTCGCTGGATGCGTCTCTGCGGTGAGTCGATACTCCGCGCCGTCGATCGGTGTCAGCGTCGTCGCCAATGCTTCGACGGTCTGTGTCGCCTCGGACGGGTCGTCTTCGGCGACCGCGACCGCACGCACGTTTAGCTCGAAGGAGTGGCGAGTGTCGCGCTCGTCGATGCTGTCGAGACGACGCTGGGTGCCGTCTGATAGGGTATCTCCCGGCGTGGTCGTCGTGTCGCGTCGCGTCTCGGTAGGGACGAACCACGCTTCGACGAGTTTGCCGATGACTGAGGTCTCGCCTTTCTCGAGTTTCCGCTGCCAGACGCCCGCTTCGGTCGTCCAGTCGGGTTTCGGCCGGAGGAGGACCTGAAAGACGACGGGAACCGATGCGGTTGCAAGCGTCTCCGTGATCGCCGCGAGTGGCGGTCTGGCGTTGTCGTCATCGGCGAGGGCATCAAAAGGCGTGAGTGCTGTTTGCCAGTCATTGCGACGGTCACCCGTGCCAGCGAATTCGACGGCCGCGATGTGTGGCTCGTCGGTTGGAGGTGTGTCCGAATCGGTGTCTGTGGCGACGCCCAGCGCAGACGCGAGCGAGATGGTCTCGCGGTCGAGTTCGTATGAGTCGGGAAACAGGGTTCGGAGCGTGCCCTCGACCGCGTTCAGTGGGCTATAATCGTCCGCATCGGCGTCAGTGTTCATCGGCAGGTCGACGCTGTAATCGAGTGTGCCATCGGGCTGGGCGATGAGTAACCATTCGACAGTGTGTGGAACGGAGGCTGTCCGCGAGAGCAACTGACGTGTGATCGAACGGTCGTCGCTTTTGGTGATGCTGTGCAGACGGCGAAACTGGGACGTGAGCGCGTCGGGGGTGAGTGGGTCTGTCGTCGGCTGGATTCGGAGGACGGTGCGAGTGGCCAGGGGTGGTTCTGAGGGGGTGGCCATGTGCGTGACTACCACACGTGGGGACTATCGGTACATAGCTTCCTGTGTAATTCCGGTAGAAATTGTGGTGCGACAAGGGGTTTGGCGCAGGAATCGGGTCGCTCGGTATCCCTCACGTTCCGCACCTGCAGTCCGTTCGGCATCAGCGTGAGACCAATGCTGATGGCGAGACAGTTCGCCATCTCCGTCAGGTATCTTCGTTAGCTCGATGCCAGCGTGAACGAAAGCTTGCCGACCGAGGCAGGCGGCATGGTCACTTCGATATTTCCGTCCGCGTTCGGTTCGAGTTGGAGGTTCTCGAGGGTGAAGCCATCGAGTGACGACCAACTCGTCTGTCTGGCGAATGGATCGCCCCCTGCCCCGACTTGCAGTGTGGCAGGGACGGTGGGAATCTCTTGGGTGGAACCCGGCCAGCCCGCAACAACCAATTCGACGGTGAACGTTTCGGTCAGGCTTCCGTTCGTGACGTACACGATGACCTCGTCGTCCGACTGACCGGTGTGTCCGATGATTGCCGTCGCATCGACAAAGGGGACGTTTTCCATCCGTCGAATTCTGATCCCTGTCTTCGGCATCGTGAATGTGGGACTCGTAACGGCCACTGGCACGAGTTTCCAGTCGACGGTCTCACGTTCGAATGGTTCGGCATAGAAGCGAGCCGTGTAATCGCCCGGCGGCGCTGGACGGAAGTCGATCGGATACGGTCGCCAGAACAATGAGTTATCCCGCATGTGGCTCATCGTGACCGTCTCACCCTGACGCAACATCGTGTTAAACATCCCAGCCATAAACGTCGCATGTGCCATCGTCGGATAGCCCGCTCGTGGCCACCCAGGACTGACGACTGGTTGAAGATTCCATTCCCCCACGTCAATTCGAAGGTCGTGGATCCCTCGCTCGTCAGCGTCACTACGCAGCTCTTCGATGAGAACGTCGAACTGCTTGGGAAAGTTTACCAGTACTTCGTTGTAGCCGACCGGATCTGTTTCGTTCGTTTCGAGCCAGCGTTGACGGACGTTGGTATTGACGATCCCACGCGTATAGCGATGGATATCGACACCTTCGACTGCCCCGTTCGCGATATCGAACAGTCGTGTATTCCAAATCGGTGGGTCACCGATGTTACGGACGCCTGATCCGTCGTGGAAATCCGTGTACATCGGGTCGATTCCCACCGCGTCGATTTCGATACTGTCGTCCACGGCTTTCATCGCCGTATCGTAGTCCTGGAACTCTGCTGCATACTCGTCGATGACTTTGTTACCGATCTGGTACGTGCCGTAGACCTCGTTCCCGACTTGCCAGGCAGTGACGTTCCACGGCGTCGGATAGCCATGGTCTGCCCGCAATTGACCCAGTTCGGTCGACTGGTCACCATTGACATATTCGACCCACTCTGCCGCCTCCACGGGAGGAATCTGTGACCAGAACCCGACGTTGATGAGGGGTTTGATCCCCGCTATCTCACAGAACTCGAGGAACTCGTTCGTCCCGAAATAGTTGCGTTCGAGCCCGCCCCAGTTCACGTTCGGGACGATTGGCCGTTCCTGGAGTGGCCCGACACCGTCTCGCCAGTGGTACTGGCTCGCAAAGTTCCCACCCGGCCATCGGAGACTCGTCACGTTGAACTCCTTGAGGAGGTCGATCGTGGTCGGATTGAACTTGCCGTTGACCGCATCACCGGCCATCAGCATCACCCAATCGAGGTCAACGTCGCCATGGCCCGAGATAACGAACGAAAGGACGTACTCACCGAATGGTGACCCCTGGTACTGCTGGCCGCTTCTGTCACTGAGTTGAAGACCGACCTCGTGTCGTTCCCAGTCGTTCGACACGGGAACCGATGCATGTGCGAGGACGGTTCCATCCGGGGCCTCGAGGCACACCTCTGCGGCGACCGAGCCCTTCCCACGAACGGAGACCGAGACATCATATTCGAGTGTGCGGTGGTCTGGGAGCGCGGTTCGTTGCCGAACGCCGCCGTACCCACCGTCTTTTCCTTTCCCTTTGACGGACACACGCTGGAATCGCGGCGTCGTTATTCCAGCCGGAACCGGTCGCTTGTCGGCTGGGACACCGGCCCCGCTTTCGAGATCGGGTTCGGCTTCTCGTCCGTGTCTCCCACCGGATTGCTGACTGAACTCGATCGTCCCCGTCTCTTCGAACGGCTCCCATGGATAGGCGACACCGGCGAAGACAGGTGTGTCTCGATACAAGACAGCCGTCCGGTCGCCCGCCGTCGGCTCATTCCACACCTCGAACGAGCCGTTTGCGATGTGGTCGGCGTAGAAACCGGGGTAGACATCTCGTCCGTTGTGCTCGATGAACTTCCCGAAAATGCGATCATCGATCGGCCAGTCGTGGACGTTTGCAGGAGATGGATCAATACTGACCGTGGCGTCCGGCAACGTCGTTGCTGTTGCTGTTGCTGTTGGAATCCCAAGCGTGGCGAGCCCACCTGCCGTTCCGACCGCACCGATTCCTCGAAGATAATTTCTACGATACATGTCTGTATTAACTGCCATGATTTTTGATTATGGTTCTTGACCACCCAATATAATTGTCTATAGAAGAATAATACTATCGCTAAATAACTGTATAATTATCCGTTTGTAACAGAAATTGTTCTCTGATGCCTGAAAATGGCGTGCAGAAAACAACGATAGAAAACCGTAGCCGGCGCTTTCTCGGATCGGAGACTATCTCGGCCACTGTCGCACTGATTTCTGGCGACCTGTCATTGAAGTCCCACTCCCTGTGAGAGAATATGCTGTATGTGAGAACAACGCGGACAGACGAACATCCTCGGCCGTGGTTTACGCATACCAATCTTTTTATAGGTGTCTTATCAGTTATCAGTCATACAACCTGCAGATACATTCGCCGTCCAACGTAGCACCTCCAATCCACGACCACACTATCGATGTCCGAGAAATCACCGTCACTCGTCTCGCCCGAAGAACAGTCTCGCGACCGCCTCCGGCTCCTTCTCACTGTCTGCTGTGCCCTTGCGATCGTCATCGCGGCGACGGTCGTCCCTGCCGTCGAGACAGCAGGCCTCGGTAACTCGCCGATCGGCTCTGTCGTTCCCCAACCGAACGCCACTCCATATGGCCAGCAGGCGAGTGGTGGTGGGGGCGGTGGCGGTGGTGGTGGTAGCCTCAGCGGGAGCGGCCAACTCGGTGCATTAAACGCAGGAGATCGAACGTCGGTCGGCGGGTCACTTACCAGTGAAACCGGTTCATCCGCGTTTCGGTCACAAAACGCTGAGACACATTTCACCGTCCAAAGTTCGACCGCCTCGTACTGGCGGACTGGTGCATACGACACGTACACCGGCAGTGGCTGGGAACAGATTGGTGACCGAAAACCGTACGACGGGGAACTGAAACAGAACGGGATCCAGGGTCAGCGTGTCCAATATCAGATCACGCTCGATCGGCCTGCCACATCGCTCCCCAGTGTCTGGCAACCGACGAGCCTCTCCCAACTCGATTCTACCTCGGTGTCCGTCACCGACGAACGAGCGTTCGTCACCGATAGATCGATCCCACCTGGCACGACCTATACGGGCGTCAGCTACCTGCCACCCCGCGACCCGACCGTCCTGCGGACGGCGGGCCAGCAGTATCCAGAGCGAATCCACTCCGAGTATACGCAACTGCCAGCCGATATCGACCCGCGTGTCAGTCAGTTCACCCAGAATCTCACTCGTGACGCGTCCTCTCCGTACGAGACGGCCACACAAATCGAGTCGTGGCTTGAATCGAACAAAACCTATTCGTTGAACGTTAGTACGCCCCCAGACGACGACGTTGCGTCGCAGTTCATGTTCGACATGGACGCTGGGTACTGTGAGTACTTTGCGACCACGATGACCGTCATGCTTCGGTCACAAGACATTCCTGCTCGCTACGTCGTCGGCTACTCGACGGGTCAGCAAGTCGGGGAGAACACGTATCGCGTTCGCGGGATGAACGCTCACGCCTGGGTCGAAGTCTACTTCCCTGACGTGGGCTGGGTGCGATTCGATCCGACACCTGGCGCAGCCCGCCTCCAAGCCGAACAACAAGCCTTCGAACAGCAAGGCGAGAGCGGCACGTACTCGCCGACTGAACAGGGGAGTCCAGCGGAGCGCTTTACGCCCAATGGAGAAGTCCAATCGTCGTCACAGACAGACGGCCAATCGACCACCGGAACCGGCACCACTGGCGGACAGACGGGGGCAACCCAATCTCAGTCGGACATAGGAACACGCACCACGACCGGGATGACGAGCAGTGGAACGACCCAGTCACACACGAAACCACCGACCACCAGTTCGGGCACGGCACGAACGACAACCCCGACGACCACGACGACCGACTCGAACGCGTCACAAACCGAGCCAGGTGATTCGGATACGTCGCAGAACGAGACGAGTGACCCATCGACGCCGACGGCCACTATCGAACTCGACCGAACGCCTGTCCCCGGTGCGATGGTGACCGTGACGGTCACTCGTGGCGAGCACCCCCTGCCAGGCAAGATCGTCCGATTCAACGGGAAACGGGTGGGGACGACTGACGAGCATGGAGCGGTCACTGCGCGTGTCCCGTACGCGCGATCCCTTACGATCACCGTAAACGAGACCACTGCCTCATCGACGAACGCACGCGGTGGGCTCCCCCACCTGAGCGCGGCCCTCGTTTCAGCCGATTCGTCCGCACCGTCACCGTTCACGCAGGATACGCAGACGAACGAAACGGTCAATAGCTCACAGTCGTACTCGCTTGCGACGAACATCACGCTCACCGTCTCCGGCGATACCGTCACCGGAAACACGGTCGTGGTGACGGCGACGATCGAAGACGTACCCGTCAGCAACGCGCGTGTGCAACTCGACAACCGAACGGTCGGTCGGACTGACGCACATGGCCGCCTTCGTGTTCAGCTTCCAGACGCCCCTGGGAATGTTTCGTTGCTGGCGGGTCGTGGCCCAGCGTCAGGGCAGCGGACGATCACGCTCCCGACGCTCACAGTGATGCAAGGAGGAAGCCCACGGCTTTAGCCGTGGGAGGAATCCGACACGCCTCGAAACAAACCACGAGCGATAGCAGGCTGACTCCCCCACGCTACTCGTGGATTTATAAAACACTACTTCGTATGTGAGGTTACAGATGGAGGTCAAACGAACCATTCCGGTCAAACTCTCGGTTCCAGATGACCGACAGGACGACCTCCATCAGACCATCGAACAGTTCAACCACGCCTGCAACTACACCGTCCAGAACGGCAGGAACGACGACGGATACCTCATCCTCAATAAGTCCACGATACACGACCAAGTGTACCACGACTTGCGAGACGAGACAGACCTACCCGCGAACCTCTGTGTGCGGGCCTACTCGAAAGCCGTCGAAGCGATGAAATCAACGGTTGCTGACTGGAAGAAGGGCAACAACCGACCACTCCCGCGATTCAACGAGCCGTCCGCAGTGTACGACAAACGGACGTTGACCATCAAAGATAGGTCGGCCACTCTCTCCACCATCAACGGTCGGGTCGCCGTGGACTACGTTCTCGGTGACTTCCAGAAGTCCTACCTCGATGATGACGACTACGAGAAACGAATGGGGACGCTCCACTACCGCGAAGACGAGGAAGCGTTCTACCTCCACATCGTCATCAAGAAAGAGGTCGAAGAACGAGACGGTGACAAGGTACTGGGCATGGACTTGAACTTGAAGAACGTCGCCGTGACCAGCACGGGGTCGTTCTACGATGGTGGTGAACTGTTGTGGGGTCAGAACCACTACTTCCGCGTGCGTCGAAGCCTTCAGCACAAAGGCACTCGCTCCGCCAAGCAGGTACTCCGGCGACTGTCGGGGCGAGAAAACCGCTTCGTGCTGAATCGCCTGCACACAATTTCTCGACGTATCGTGGAGGACGCCGACGCCCACGACTGTTCGTACATCGCCGTCGAACGCTTGACCTACATCCGCGAGCGAATGGACAATCGGAACGACCAAGTGAAGCGCCAGATGCACAACTGGGCGTTCCGCGAACTGCAAGAAATGCTCGCGTACAAGGCCAGCGAGTACGGGATTCGCGTGGCACAGATACCGCCTGCGTTTACGAGTCAGACCTGCTCGACGTGCGGGCATCAGTCCAGCACGAATCGTGACTCGAAGACTGGCTGGTTCGAGTGCAACGAGTGTGGGTACTCGGTTGACGGCGATTACAACGCCTCGAAGAACATCGGTTTGAAATTGCTAACTTTACCAGAGGGCAAACGTCCCTCTGGGTTGGGCGACGGTCATCTCGCCCTCAAGTCTGGGATGCTGAACGGGAATGGCGATTACACCGCCTACGACAGTTCGTCGTCAGACCGGGAGTCCACGGACAAGCCCACGACTTCAGTCGAGGGTCGATGACTCGTATTCTGTCCACACGTTACCCATCCGTTCGTAGATCCACGGCACAACTTCTTGGGATAGCATCGCAGTAAGATCCGGGGGGTAGTTTCGGTTAACACCGTCCTCGTGTCGTGCATCGGGTGGCATGTGGAAATGATCTTGAGAATAGTCATCGCTCGCATGCCGATCCCATCGGCACAGCCACTGCTCGCCGTGATGGTCTTCGAGGTACGTGATATGGAAGTCGCCGTTTGTGTAGGATTGGACTTCGATATAGACGTCTGAAACGAGATCGCGTGGATAGTGCTGTTGTTCGAGTGAGACGACGATCGAATCCGGACGGTTTGACGGGAAGACAGAAATCGTCTCGACCCACGCTTCGGACCCAAGCAGGGATGCGAGCTCGCGTAGCAACTCACGACGAGGGGTTCGTTTTGTATCGCCGTCTTCCACGACTAGATGACTCCTTCATCAGTCGCATTCTCTTGGTTGGCACGACGAAGATCGCGGATTTCCCGTCTGATTGCCTCCCAATTGTTCACGTCCAACCAGACCTGTTCCGGATCCCCGTATTCACCGTACTCTAACGGGTCGATGGCATCCGGGTTCGAGACATCATACGTCTCTTTGTACGCTTCATTTTCGGCGAGCAGATTTCCAAGTCGCTCCTTGTACTCTTGTTCGCTCAGCTCCGATAATCGATTGAGACGTCGCCATTCGAAGTACGCTTCGTTCCGCTCGAATGTCGCTGGATTCTTCGTTACCTGCGTCAACACACCAATTTCGACAAGGCGCTTGAGATGCCGGCGTGCGGCATTCTTTGAACAATCGGCACGCTCAGCAACATCGGTCACTCGGGTTGGGTCGGTCAACTCGAGTGCGATTCGATACACCCGTTCATCGGCTGGCGCGTTCTCCAGCCGATCGGCCAGTCCTTCCGAAAAATCCGATTCGGGTGGGCCGTGGTCATCGTCTTCGGCAGTCATACGCACAAATACAAGTGAATACGCAATATAACTACTGACCACGCAGTAAAATGGCTGCCGTTCGGCCTCTCCCTCCACGATGCCTGGCCAGAATTCAGGGATTCGACCGATCTGACGAGTGGCCTGTTCACGAACGCTGACTGTTGCAGCAGGTGACCTCAGTCACGGAGTGAAAGAAGTCCGGTGGATTCTGTTGAACATCCGGGGATGCGAGTGCTTGAACTGATCTGTCTTCACCTGTGTGGGAAGTGGACGCTCCGAAAGTCCCCCGGGCGCCCGACGGCTCTGTCTCGCTGCGCTCCTCACTTCGTTGGGGTGCTTCCATCGGCTCGCTCGCCGTCCCCCTCGACCGGGCCGGTGTTCGCACCCTCCCGGAACGCCAGCGGGTTCGTCGGTCAGTTTTAGTACTATCTGAAATCCGTTGTGAGTGAAATACGGATTTATCTGCGCCACAAGCAATGAGGCGCGCAAAACATTGCCGTGCGTACCTGTGATACCAGATGACCCACCTCCATACCGACTGTTGTTTCGTGGTAGCTTGGTTTTTATATGCCACGACCACGTATCATCAGCCAATGAGAACCGTTGAGTCGGCTGCCCTCGATGACTCTCTCCCAATCGAGACGCTTCAGTCTGTGCTCGGAGAGCATTCAGTGCAGCTCGCGATCCTCTTCGGTTCACATGCGTCAGGAGCACCGCACACCGGGAGCGACATCGACATCGCGGTCGAACTCGAAACAACACAGCGCGACGACCCGGCGTACAATGAGACGTTTTTCAGCGTGAGTGCCGATCTGAGTGAAGCACTCGGTACTGACGATGTGGATTTAGTCGACATTCACACCCTCTCACCGGATATTGCAACGGTCGTCTTCGACCAGGGTGTGCTACTCGTCGGCGACCAGTCACACGCCAATGAGCTTCGCCGCCAGCTGACGAATTCGAGTTCAGAAACACAATCCCCGCGTGATCGCTTCGATATTGCACTTGCAAAGATCGACGAGCATCTCGGCGGTTCCGCTGTGACAGCGCCCGATAGGTCGAGTACTGAGCGATGACGACCGACGAATTTCCAGCGGATCGACTCAACCGCATTCTAACCGCAGTCGAAACCATCGAGGAAAGCCTCGGCGTCCTCGCTCGTAAACAACGGGTAAGTCGGGAGGAGTACAAGACGGACTCGGATACCCGTGATATCGTCGAGCGGCGGTTCGTGAAGATGACTGAGGCATCGATTGACATCGGTGAAGAACTCGTCAAACACGAGCGGGGACAACCGCCAGCGAGTAATCCGGAGTCGATGCGAGCGCTTGGCGAGATTAGCATCCTTTCTTCATCGACGGCCGAGCAGATGGCACAAGGTGCCCGATTTCGGAATGTGCTCTCGCATACGTATGGCCACATCATCGATCACGACGTGGTCTACAATACGTTGCAAGATCTCGAACGGTATCGCACGTTTGTCATCGAGATTCGCGATCATCTGGATTCGATTGGTGCACTCGGCGAGTGAGAGGGTATAACAGTGCACCGTCCAGTGCTGTGAGCGTTATTTTGCCTCGAATGCCCCCAGCTGATCGACACCCACGCCTCGCTGCATGCTTCTCCTGCATCGCTCCAAGTGCTTCAGGCGAGAGCGAAGCTATCGCTTTCCGTCGTCCCTCACGAGACCATCGTTGAGGTATGCTATGTCGACGGCCCCCTTTCAGTCCCATCCTGTGGACTGTGAAGACTGCGACAGGCATCTGTTTGGCTGGTGGTTGCTGACGGGACGCCCGCTCGCCGTCCATTTCGGCCGGCCCGTCGTTCGCACCCTCCCGGAACGCCAGCGGGTTAGTCAGTCGGTTCCTGCGCGCCGCGGGTGCTCGGAACTCCCCTCACTCCGTTCGGCGACAGACTAACTCCGCTGGCCACTCGACCCGGCCGGGACGGCGCGCGTGCTTGGTTGTGTAATATTCTAAGACGACGGATACGTCTCGATTCGGTGACAATGTTAATAAACCACCTTACATCACTCACTGATTCCTATCAGAATACCTCCCAGTCATGTTGTTGTTCGAATGTGTGGCCGACGTGGAGAACGGTATCATCGTCGAATCGCTCACCGACGAACATAAGACCAACAGGGAGGCCATCGGACTTTCCACAGGGAACAGAGAGCGCCGGATGGCCCGTAACATCGAACGGTGCCGTGTTAGAGAGCATGTTAAGCGCACGGTCGATAACCTCGAGCCGACTCAAGTCGTCGTCCTGTTGGTGGGCGGTTTGTGGGGTGGTTGGCATCGCCAATACGTCAACGTCGGCGAGTGCATCGTCATATTCGTGGGCCAACGCGTGGCTGAGATTTTGCGCTTTCGCATAGTAGTGACTACGGTACTCATCAGCGAGATATTGACCCAGTACGAGCGTCAACTTGAGCGTCGTGAGGTAGTCATCGGCCTGCACTCGGCGTGCCTTGCCGAAGGCGTCCATGAATTGCGTATCATAGTATCCATCGCCAAAGTGTCCGACGCCCTCGCCGTTGACGGTGGCCGTCGTCTCCTCAATAACGATACCGTTCCAAATCGCCAAGCCGTCATTGTGCATCGGGATCGAGACGTCAGTCACTTCGACACCGGCATCGGCGAAGTGATCCAGCGCGTCGCGAACCGTCTCGTCCACTCCTGGCTCGCTCTGTTCATGGCCGAACCCTTCTTCGACGATACCAATCGTCAGGTCTTCGGGGTCGTTCGAGAGTGCTTCAGTGTATTCGTCAGTTGGGACATTCCCTTGCCGCGGATCCAGTGAATCGTCGCCAGCGATTACATCGAGGACACGAGCACAGTCTTCGACAGTGGTGGCCATCGGTCCAACATGATCGAATGAGCGACCAAGGCCTGCGATGCCCGTATAGGGAACGAGGCCGTGCGTCGGTTTGTGGCCGACGCCGCCGCTCCACGCTGCTGGGATACGGATTGAACCACCCTGATCACCGCCAATGGCCACATCCACGTCGCCGTTAACGACTGCTGCTATCGATCCGCTTGAAGAGCCACCAGCGATATACTCTGAGTTACGAGGATTCAACACGGGCCCCGTCGCCGACAATTCACCGCTCCCAGAGAACGCCATGTCCTCCATGTTCATTTTTCCCGTGATGGTGCCGCCGGCATCAAGGAGGCGTGTGACGATTGTGGCATCCCTCGAAGGAACATAGCCAGCAAAGAGCTTCGAACCGCACGTCATCTCGATACCAGCAACTGCGACATTGTCCTTCACCCCGATTTCGTAATCGAAGAGTGGCCCTGAATCGGCGCCGCGGACCTCGCATTTCGTCACAAACGCATTTAATGGGTCTTCCTCGTCACTTGGCTGATATCCTGGTTCACGGTTGGTGTACTTTAGATTCGGGCGGGGCTCAACGAGTTCGTCGAGGCGTTCGTAGGCTTTGAGCGTCTCGGGAATCGCTGTGCGGAAGTCTTCGACTTCCTCGTCAGTGAGATCGATGTGGTGTTTGGCTGCTTTTTCGCGGATTTCCTCGGGTGTCGGTGGCTGAATGTTCGGTGGAACGTCTGACATACGTTCTCTAAGGTGTTCTACGAAACCATCAATCATGTTGGTCGTTACCAGTGATCTACCATTCCTGGTGTTCGTGAATGGCCCGCTCCGCTCGCCGCTGCCGCCCGACGCGTCGCTCGCGACCGACCAGTCCGGGCGTGCGGCCTCCGGCCGTTCCGGGCATCTGGTTTCGACGCCAGCACCAAGCGCGCGTTCGGTTGCGTCTCCCGGTGGTCGACGGACACGAAACCGGCTTGTGTGCTGGACGCTCGCGTTGGGCGGATCGACGCGCAGTGCTGGTCGTCCTTCAAAAACGCGCGCTCGCTTCGCGCCCAAGAGGCGCTCGCGAAGGCGCAAGCGAGCGCGCGCAGGAGCCGGATGAGTCGGTAGAGAGATGTGACTCATGTAGAGGTGAGTGTTGGAAAAGACGCGGTAGAGGACGCGCCTTCGGAATCTGGTGGATTCCAATGAGTAGTAAACGCACTCTCGGACAAGTAGTTTCGGTCGATGAACAGGCACTCGAACAGGAAGACGAGGAGCGATTCGAGGTCGCCGAAGAAGAACTTGAGCTACGGCCGTCGGTCGAGCAGACGATCCAGGCGAGGGTCGATACGAATCATCCCGATGGAGTTGGACAAGGACTGACGTTGGCGGCAGAAGAGCGGTTGGTGGCGCGAGAGATGGAGATTGAACGAACGCGAGTGCGGTGGGATCGGTCACAGGAGTCGAATCGGGAAGCACAGTGTCAGACGGTGGTAGCACAGGGGAGCAAGAAGCGGCGTCGTGCGTTCCATGAGCGCGCTGCAAGTGTGGATGCGTGGTGTGACCCGGAGCGTCGAGATCCGCGTGAGGAGTTGACGCAGGAGCAGTTGGCGGCGGTGAACAAGCAGGCAATGCGGTTGGAAATGAAGCTCGATGGATGGTCGCGAGCGGCGATCAGTCGGCGGTTGGCCGAGCGAGTCGCGGATGGTGCGGGGATGATGAGTGCGGTCGTCGGGGTGTGCGAGGAGTTACGGACGGCACCCGGACAGGTGATTCCGATTGCGGACGTGCAGGATGTCAATCGAAAGGAGGTGAGCATTCAGGGAACGATTACTCAGTTGTGGGAGCCAAGCCATCCGAGTATCGCGTGGGTCGGGATACTTGAAGACGATACGGGAACGATCAAGGTGACAACGTGGAAGCGAAGCTACCAGCCTTGCGTCCGTGAAGGCGACCGAATCGAAGTGCGCCACGCAGCACGAAGCTTCTACCAGGGGCGGCCAAGTATCGCAGCGACAGGGTGGACTGAAATAACCTTCAAGAACGGCGAGTGGGGTTGGGAGACCTAATCGCCACTAATTCCTCTCTTTTTGCGTCCGCTATTTTTCGCGCGCTCCAGGGAGTGGAGCGCGAACGCAATGGATGACCAAACTCCACAATCTCTCACGACCGAAGAGACAGACGCAACTGAACGAAAAGACGGTGTAGACCTGTTACCGGGACACTCGACACGAATTCCGACGAGTCGGCTACTGTCCGAATTGCAACATCTTGCCGATGAAAAGGGGCGTGCGCCGACAGTGCGTGAGATGAACGAAGAAGGTACGTATTCGGCAAAGACATTCTGCAACCGATTCGGCTCGTGGACGAACTCTCTTGGAGAACTAGAGTTAGAGCCAAGTAGTGCTGGGAGTGAAATACAGATCTGCAAGCAGGATATCAAAGAAAGTATTCGTGAGTTGGCCGATCGACTTGGACACGTTCCAACAGTAGTAGAGATGAAGTCGCACGGGTCGTACTCGCCGAAAACGGCTCAAGCAAGATATGGTTCGTGAAATAATGCCATCCGTGCGGCAGGTTTCGACCCGAATCACGAGCCACACATCTCGGACGAGCGGCTTCTTGATGAGATTCACCGCCTCGCAGAGAAACTCGGACATTCACCGTCAACCAATGATTTGAAACGTGATGGAAAGTTCACTCACCGACCGTACTTTCGTCGTTTCGATGACTGGGAGTCTGCTCTTCACGCTGCGGGCTATGAACCACGCGGGTGGCCGTCTGGATCGGACAGTCCGAGATGGAATGGTGGTGGCACGTCTAACTATTATGGCTCAAACTGGGGCACTCAGCGTTACCGCACGCTCCAACGGGATAACTTCAGATGCCAAATGCCTGGGTGCGAGATGACACGAGAAGAACACTACGGACAGTACGAGAATGACCCACATATCCACCATATCGTTCCAATAAGCGCATCCATGGCGTCGGATGACCCAGACTACAAAGCGATGAATCATGTCGATAATTTAGTGACGCTCTGTGTCATCCATCATCGGTTCTGGGAGCAACTATCGCCACTTCGCCCCGATATTCGGGAGTAGATTCCAGTTCTTGGCTAGATACCTTTAAACATTGTATAATTGTTGGAAGAGAAGTTTTAAACGAAGATAGGCAATGAACCTCGGAATACAGTACCGACAAGGCCCCGTGAAATCCTCACCAATGGCCCTATTGCTGCGATACTAGCGAAGAAAGAGTCAATTTAGAGTCATACAAGTGAGGCTGATCGAAGATACGATGCAGTGCCTAGGGCTCAAGAAGGAGAGACGATCGAGTTCTGGAGTGTAGCCAAGAACTGGTACAATGGGCGTTTCTCGGTGGCGGTAATCGGCAGAAGGATCGAGTATTTCCCTGAGCGGGGTCGGTGGGGAGAGTAGCCGGTCGTCGCAGCGTTCTTTTTTGCTCCGTGTCGAACCGACCCAAACCCTTCTGCCCCACCCTCCATTCCGTGCTCGCTACGCTGCGCGCGCAGCCACGACCTCGCTTACAGAAATCGAGGAGAAAGCCCACGACTTTAGTCGTGGGAGAAGTCACGTTGGAAAGGCAGTTTTTGAATCACAGCTCTGTCCAGAAGCCGAATCTCGATGCCGTGTTCAAAGGACTCAGTCAGTATCTCATGGTGTTGAGAATTCCGCCTTCTCGACCGGGTAAATTGCTGATATTCGTCCGATGAGGCTATATTCGTCTGGTACCAATATTCATCACGGAGGTATTCTATGTCGATGGGAAGGTTCGATGCAGAGGAGTACGAACGTCGTGAAAAGAAGATTAGCTCCGTCGGTATTGACTCGGATGACCGGCGAACGATTTTCGAAGGTCATGTCGAGTACACTGACGACTCGATCGACGCGCTCCTCTCCCGATACAAAGAACTAAAAGACGATAATTAGCACACTGTTTCGCTGCTGTCTCGGACTCGTGCACCGCCTCGATGCAAAGCACGGAGGCATTCGACCTACTCCGTCTGTGGAACCAAGTCTGACGCATTCGGTGAGAACTGACTATTTGTGTGGATAGCCAACATATCTATGCCAACAGCTCAACTGAGAACGCTCACCCAAACCTAAAGGCCGAGGATACCGAGGATTCACGTAGCAATTGCCACCGCCCCAGCAACCACATCCATGTCATTCATACACCCCTAACGATGGGAGCAAACGACAACCCTGGAACGCCGCTCAGCCCTTCCGCACAGGATGCCCTCGACCGGCTTACGCCGATCATCGAGGACAGTGACGAGTCCCTCTCCCGGAAGGAAGCACTATCTCACCTTCGGCAATTCGATTTCGATGCAGAACACGCTCACACCACCCTTGACGAACTCTTAGACAAGGGCTACCTCTACGAAGTGGGGGAGACGCTACGACTCCCATAGCGGTCGAACCCGTGTGACATCCTCCCCGTCGTAAACGACGGGGCTTCCCGTACCGCAGTTGGGATATTTGCCGGTCTACGACACAACGAGTTCTCGCGGGGCGAAAATCCCACTCTCTGAATCGAACAAGTGTGTCGATGGCTGTGCCACACAGCCGTTACTCCTATCCTCACCGTGAGGACTCGGAGTTATCTTCTGCCGCATATTCTCCGCTCCGTTGCAATCCGCGTTGGCTACCAACTCACACGACGAGCAGACGTACAACCCACGGTGCTTCCGATTCGACTTTGTGTCGTCACCACACGCCGAACATGTCTTCGAGGTGTTCCACTCGTTCTCTTTCAGTACCTCGACGCCACGTATCTCGCCTTTGTACTCGAGGTACTGGTAGATGCGGTCGAACGCCCACGTATGCAACTTCTTGTTGCCGGTCTTGCCCCAGTCCGAGTCGCGGACGTTCTCGGGCCAACTTACCGCGAGCGTTCCAACACCACGTTCGACACACTCCGTAATTATGGCGTCTGTGAGGACGTGGTAGAAGTGGGTTTCACGGCCAGCGAGTTTCCAACGTGCCCACATCGACTTCTCAGACGGGCCGTTCTCGCCCTGAGTGCCGTACTCTGCACGTTTGAAGTAGTGCTTGTCTTGTTTGAGCGAGTTGCCGGGGTACAGAACGTACTCGTTGGGGAACGCGACCGTGGCAATGTTTGTGATGCCAAGGTCGATTCCAGCAACACCGTCGCCTGCTGAATCGGCGGTTTCGAGACTGACCTTGCAGACGAAGTGCAGTTCCCATTCATCACCTTTCCAGACCGCCCGAACGTTCTGCACTGAGTTGACTTCCGAGAGGTCAACATCGGGACGAGTCTGGTACTCGCAGAGCAAGAAGTCAGACCAATACTCCTTGAGGTTTGACCCCTTGCTAAGTCGGACGCGATTGTGTTCGGGGTCGTGTTTGAACCCATCTTCTTTGAACGTGACCGTGCTTCGCGGTCGGGTGTCGCCGTGTTTACGGTAGCCGGGCGGATTTGCCGTGTCGTCTTTCTGTCGCAGGTCGAACCATGACTGGAAAGCGTCGGAAAGTTCTTCGATGACTTTCTGACTGGATTGTGCGTTCAAGTCTTTCCAGCACGACTGGTTCTTCATATACGATTTCAGCACACCCTCGTCGGGGATTTCACCGATGGCGTCCCAAACGCGGTCTGCTGTCCATCGTGCGACGTTCCAGATTTTCGAGGCGGAATCACCGAGCGAATCGAGGCCATCGCAGACCTGTCGGTGATTCTGGATGGAACCAACGTAAGTCCGAGTGACCTCAATCGCCATACATAGCCTATCTAGATAAATCAACTTAATAGTGTGGATTGACGTTGAATATCCGGCCTGCCATCGGCTGTGGACTGTGAAGGAGTTGTCGGATTCACTCCCGCCGTAAACGGCGGGATTCTCTCCTCGAAGAAAGATAGAAAAAGAAACGATCCTCACAGAACTTCGGCACCGTAGTCTGAATGGAGGCGGCACTATTGTCCTGGAACGGAGGCCACCAATCTCGCGAATCGTATTAGAGGAAACGTCGTAGCTACAGTTCTCGGGAGCAGATGGATATGAGGTCCGATTGGAAACGGTACCCTTTGAGTTTCAGCGCGGTGCTGATCAGATGTTAGTTGTGGAGTGACGGATACAATTGGGATGAAACGCAGCCAGTGCCCCAGCGGCTCGAGGAGTTGCATGAACAGGGTGAATTAGAACGTGGGAAATTGAGTTCACGGGTTGTCATCTGGTGGATTCCGGAGGAATAGTCGGTCAATGAAAAATCGTTGCTTTTGGCCAGAGCGACAGGAATGAAGTCTTGATTCTGTCTAGCTCTACAGACAAATGACGGGCCCTCCATAGTGCCGAGTGGGGCTCTGCTTGGATCTCAGAGAAATATACACTCTAACGAAGGTAACTGTGGATTAATTTTGTTGTCCGACACGGTACCCGTGGGGACTAGTGTCGAACCTCAGACGTTGAACGCCCAGAGCTGACTGGTCGTCTTTACCCCTTTCGAGACGGTGATCGCCCCACCCTGATTTCCTGAAGTGTACTGTGTCGTGAACACGATGGTGTCACGGGCGGGAATCGGACCGCGGCCACGGTTCCCCTTCCTCGAAATCTGCCATGTCGTCTTTCCATCTACCGCATTCAGGGAGTACATCGTGATGTTCTCTTCGTCAGAGCGGAGGAGATTCACGGCACCGTCGGTAACCGTCGGCATTGTTCCCTGAGCCCTATCTCCCTTCAACACTGTCTTCCATCGAGCATCGCCAGAGTCCAACTCCCGTGCGACTACGTTTCTAAAGTGATCTGCGAGAAACACGCCGCTTTCGCCTACTGCCGGGCGGATACTGGCCTTCGGTACATTGGGCGCTTGCCAGCGTTTGGTTCCATCTAGTTCGCTCACCAGAACGTCGTCTCCCGCTTGAATTATCTCGTTCTCGGTCACGATAACCGAAAAGAAGGTGTTTTTGCTCGGTTTTCGCCACTTCACCTTGCCGGTAGTAGTTTCGAGCGCGGTCAGATCCCCGTTCACTGTCGTGTACACGGTATCGTCGAGAATCGATGGAACGCCCAGATGAAGTGTCCGACCGTTGGGCGTGAACGTCCACCGCTTGCTTCCGTCGTGTTCGAAGCATGAGAGGCCTTCAAATCCAGCACCGTAAATAGCGTCGTCCGTAACGACCGGGGGGTCGTTGATGAATGTCTTGAACGCCGACGTTCTCCAGAGCGTCTCCCGTGTGTCTGCATCGATCGCGACGAATTTCTCGTCGATGTTGAGATACAGTACCCCATCGTGATAGATAGGACGAAGATCCGAGAGTGGCGCGTGAAAGACGAACGACGTGTCTAGTGATGTGACCCATTCTCGTTTTCCAGTGTTCAAGTTGTACGCTTCCAGCGTGGCTTCTGGTCCGCTATCGGTTGGTTTCCCCCGAGTTATATACACGCGGTCGTTCACGACGGTCGGGGTTGTCAACGGTCCTTCCGTCTCAGTTTTCCATCGAAGGTCCGAGTAGGTTGCAGGAACCGTCGGATTATATCCGCTGTGACCCGCGTTTTGACCGAGTTGCGGCCACGAACCCTCGACAGCTGGCCGGGAGTCCGTCTTCGTCATCGACTGTGTTGGTTTCGTCGACTCCCTTGACGTGGTGAGACAACCGCTGAAGAGGGCACTTCCAGTCAGCGCGAGGACGGCACGGCGGGGGACGGTCTGACGAACCATGCTCAACATTATTGTTTGTTTGCTAAATGCCTTGTGTGAGTAAATTATGATTTATAAGGCACTGTCTAGATAAGGACGAGCAGGTCGAAGAGCTAGTGATTCATGCTACTCTCGAACCTGCTCAAAAAGAGTTTAGAGACGGCTACGCTTGAATGTTGGGAGCGTGAGCGGACGGA